>CAZCTC010000099.1:0-24374 GCA_964501335.1 uncultured Anaerolineales bacterium
ACTCCCGACTCATGGTCGGGATTGGTTAGTTTGTCTAGATCCGAGTTCAGAAAGCTGCCGAAAATATGGGCTTTTTTCCCGGACTAACCGTACAGTTTTTCTGGACTAAGCGTACGGGTAATTTCCGTTTGAACTATCAGGATTGGGTAATGATGCGTACATCGCCGACGGCCAGCCCTTGCGGGAAGACGAAAAGCGGGTTGAGGTCGATTTCTTGCAGGGTGGGATAGCGGAACGGCAGTTCGGAAAAGCGGACGATGGTCTCGGCCAGGGCTTCGAGATCGCAGGGAGCCTTGCCGCGGGCGCCGGTCAGCAGCGGGTAGGCGCGGATCTGACGGATCATGGCGTCGGCTTCGGGGCGATCGACGGGGGCGACGCGCAGGGCGATGTCGCGCCAGAGTTCGGTGTAGATGCCGCCCAGGCCGAAGACGACGACGGGGCCGAACTGGGGATCGCGCGAGAGACCGAGCAGGACTTCCTGGCCGCCTTTGAACTGCGGGTAGATTACCGCGCCGCGAAAATCGAGGCCGGCGGCGATGGATGCCAGGCGGGCGAAGGCGTCGGCGACGGCCGTGTCGTCGGTCAGGTTTAGAATGACGCCGCCGTGCTCGGATTTGTGAAGGATTTTAGGCGAGACTACTTTCATGACGACGGGATAGCCCAGTTCGCGAGCGGCGGTGACGGCGGTGTCGGCGTGGGTGACGAAGCGATAGGGCGGGATGGGCAATCCGTTGGCTTCCAGCCAGGCCATGGCATCGGGTTCGAGGATCGGGGCTTGCGGCAGTTTGCTGATGATGGAGGTTGCGGAGAGCCCGGGCAGGGGGCGGGAGGTGGCCCGGCGTTCTTCGTAATCGGCCATGCCGGCCAGTACGTTCATGGCGCGCTCGCCGATGGCATAGTTGGGAAGGCCGGCCTCTTGCAGCAGGGCGATGGCCGGGGCGACGATGGGGCCGGCCATGAAGTTGGCTACGACCGGTTTGCCGCTTTGGGCGGCGGCGTCGATGATGCCCCGGGCCAGGGCTTCGGAATCCAGATAGGGGGTGGCGACGTTGAGCGCCAGGGCGGCGTCGTAGGATTCGAGCATGGCGCGCAGGGTTTCGCGGTAGCCGGTCTCGGTCCCTTCGACGGTGAGGTCGACCGGGTTGCGCAGGGCGGCGTGGCCAGGCAGGAAGGCGGCGAGCCGTTCGCGCAGGGCGGGATCGGGTTCGGCGATCTCCAGGCCGCGGGCTTCGGCGCGGTCGGCGGCGAGGACGCCCGGGCCGCCGGAATTGGTTACGATGGCAACGCGGCGGCCGCGCACGGGCGGCAGCTGGACGAAGCCTTTGCAGAGGTCGAACATTTCCTCGACTGTTTCCACGCGGATGGCGCCGCACTGGCGCAGGACACTGTCGTAGACAGCATCGGCGCCGGCCATCGAGCCGGTGTGGGAGAGGGCGGCACGCTGGCCGGAGCGGCTGCGGCCGGATTTGATGACGACCAGGGGTTTGCGGCGGGTGAATTCCTGGACGGCCTGCATGAAGGCCCGGCCGTCGGCGACGCTTTCGATGTAGAGGGCGGCGACTTTGGTGTCGGGATCGTCAGCGAGATAGGGTAGGAGGTCGATCTCGTCGAGGTCGGCGCGGTTGCCGTAGCTGACGAATTTGGAGATGCCGAGGCCCTGTTCTTCAGCCCAGGAGAGGACGGCGCCGCCCAGGGCGCCGCTTTGAGAGACGAAGGCGGCAGATCCTGCGGGGGGGCGGCTTTCGAGGGTGGCGAAGAGGTGGTGGCCGGTGTTGAGGATGCCGGCGCAGTTGGGTCCGACGATGCGGATGCCGTATTTCCGGGCGATGCGTTTGATTTCGGCCTCGCCGGCGGCATTGCCGGCTTCGGAGAAGCCGGAGGAGATGATGACGGCGGCGCGGATGCCGGCCGGCCCGCAGGCTTCGAGCGTGGCCGGGACGGTAACGGCGGGCGCGGCGATGACGGCGAGGTCGACGGGGTCGGGGATGGTGGCAATGTCGGCAAAGCCGGGGGCGTTGAGAGCGCCCTGGGCTTTGGGGTTGACGGCGTAGAGCTGGTTGTAGCCGCCGGCCCGAAGCTGGTGGATCAGTTCGTAGCCCAGTTTGCCCTGGGCCATCGAGCCGACGACGGCAACGCCGCGCGGGTAAAAGAGGGCCTGGAGAGAAGCGGTATCTTTGTTCAATTTAATGCTCCTGGCAGGTGGGAGGTAATGCCCATTGGCTTAGAAGCGGTTGCAGTTCGGGGAGGGTTGCCAGAAGGGCTTCTTTTAAATTAGGATAAGTTTCATGATCGTAGAAATATTGGAGAAAATCAGGTTCGCAATACAGGATTTGACGGATGGCAGCCTGATGGGGGGTGGAAGGGTCCAGCAGACATAACAGAGATTCGCGTATCGATAGCATTTCGGGTGCCTGATAATCAGGGCCTTTTTCCGGGGCGAAGAGATCCCGGATGGTGGTCAGGAAGTCGCGCAAAGTTCGGGCTCTGTCTTTCGGAAGTTTCCCATCGTTTAAGCCCAGTTCAGTGATGGTATAGTCGGCTCGAATTCGTGGATCGGAGGGGTCCGGCAAGGTTTTGAGGGGATAGAGTTTTCCCAGGTTTGCTTTTTCTCCGTTGAAGCCGAGATCGATTTCTATAAAACAGAGAGGATCATCTGCATCTGATGTTGGATTCAGGAACAATGGAATGCCCTGAGCGTTATAGTCATCTTTGGTCTTTTTGTTTCCCCGGTTGCAAGCGGTGCAGGACCATAAGAAGTTATCCCACTTAAACATCTTGTCTTTGTGAGCATGTTTGGGTTCATAGTGGTCGATGTCGCCTCCGGCTAAGGGGGCGCGGCGTTCGCAGTAGGCGCATTTCTCATGGAAAACTTTTTGGGATAATTTCCATTTCGCTGTGCTTGCTTTGTTTTGTTGGTGGTCCCAGTTGTTTTGAGTTCGCGTAAAATTATTCCAGGCCTGATCGACATTCCATGTACCTTGATCGACGTTAGACTGGCAACTGTCCAGATATTTGGAAAGCGTACAGGTAGGATCCAGAGGAAGTTTTCGAACCTTCAACATGGTTTTATCCCTTTTTTTGAGCCCGTGCAGTTTGGATTAGCGAATAGATATCGTCATAAATTATGCTGCGTTCTCGATAATCTTCGGCTTCGGCAAGCCGGATATCGAGTTCTGTTTTTAACTGTTCCCATTCCCTTTTTTCTTCCGGTGTTAAGGTTCGGGCTTTGGAGATCCCCGTCAATTGATCGTAACGATGGAGTTTGCTGGTGGTATCCTGGTCGCGGATGCCGACGTTGAAGATTTGCTCCAGCACCTGATCGACGGTCCAGCCGCGGATGTATTCCTGGGGGCGGGCCACGACGGCCTTACCTTCTTTTTCCAGTTTGATGAGAGAATTGCGGCCCGCGGCCATGGCGACATAGGGGCTGTGGGTGGCGACAATAAACTGGATGTTGGGAAAGGTTTGGGTTAGCAGGTAGCCGACTTTGATTTGCCATTCGGGATGCAGATGGGCGTCGATTTCATCGATCAGGACCACGCCGCTGACTTCTGTCAGCTGAACTTTTGGAGGTTTCAAGGCCAAAAACCAGCTGCTCATATCCACGGCCAGGGCGAACATGCTGCGGTAACCGTCGCTTAACTCATTCAGGTTGAATTTTTCTTTTCGGTTGTCTGCATCTTCCGGGGTTTCACCGTACCAGAACACGACTCTTTCGTCATCATTGGAACCCGTTCGTTTTTCAATGGTTACTTTTCCTATGTCTGGGAGCAGGCGACAAATGATTTCTTTGGCTTCTTCAAAATCACGCCGTTGAGATGAGCCCAAATCGCTTTTTAAAGCTTTGCGTTCCAGATCTTTCAGCCAGCTTTCGCAGTCGAAAAGTGAGGCGCCTTCGTTGAAGAGGGTGATAAACCTTTTTTGGACGGGATCGGTTTGGGTAATAGTTTCATTGGAGAATCCATAGACCCGGCGGAAAGGACCGTAACCGCAGCTGATCCAGCCTTTTTTGGGGGTGCCGGTAAAGGCATTGTCGGGTAAAGAATCAGAGGGTTCTTTTTCAATTTCAACTATTCTTGAAATGTCATTGTTGATTCTTTCTACGCGATACGATACCCTTTTAAGGGGATTTCCTTTCCGTCCTGGTGCTATGTCTATTGGGGGTTCCGAATTGATTGATAATCTCAACTTTGCAAAGTCGACAGGCGGTTTGTTTTCCTGTTCCCGGCGAATCCAGGTGTTGGGTTTGGCTGCGCGATCGGCTGTCGTGGCGTTCATTAAACAGACGGCCAGCGCCTGCAAAAGGGTACTTTTTCCGTAGCCGTTATCTCCCAGGATGACGTTCCAGTTGGATTGGGAATCCGGGTCATCGGGTTGGCGTTTGGTGAAGTTTAAGGTTAACTGTTTAAAGCACTTTAAGTCTGAAACTTCAAATGACGTGAGATACATTTTCCCCTCATCTTTAACCGAAAGTGGATGGCCGGCAACGATGTAAGTATCCTTTATTTAAGCATTTTGCCAATTGGGATTTTGTTTTTAAGGGGGCTTTGCGGGCCGCTGAAGGCCCGCAAAGCCCCCTTTTTCTATTTCTTTTAGGGTGTGACGGCGTATCCTGCGTTGATGGCGGCGGCGTTGACTTCGGTGTGGCGGGGCCAGCGGGCCTGGACGGCGGCGAGCAGGTCGTCGAGGGTAAACAGGTCGCTGAGCCGGGTCTGACGGAGGGCGGCGCCCAGGACGTAGAGGTTGGCCGGGAGGGGGCGATCCTTATATGAAGGAAGGGCGTCGGCTTCGACGAGGTGGAGCCGGGCGCCGGCGGCGGCGATTTCGGCCTGGATCTGCTCGCGGGTGGGATAGTTCGCTTTGCCCAGCGTGACGGCGGTGGGGGCCCAGATGTGGGTCCAGAGAAGGAAGTCTCCGTCGGGCCGTACATAGCGGACGGCTTTGAGCGCTTCGGAGAGCTCCATGGAGATGACCAGATCGGCGCTGCGTTCGGGGATGTTCGGGCCGGCGGCCCGGCCGAGGCGAAGCTGGGCTTTGACGAAGCCGCCGCGCTGGGCCATCCCTTCGGTGGGATAGAACTGGGCCGGGATGTTGCGGTGGTGCATGGCGTCGGCGATGATTTCACCGATGGTCAGGACGCCCTGACCGCCTACGCCTACCAGATAAATGTCGTAGTTCATGCCGACACCTCTTCTTTATCTTCTTCCAGGGGAGTATGGACCATGGCGTCCAGATTGCAGACGCCGGCGCAGAGGCCGCAGCCGTAACAGAGGGTGGGGTCGATGCTGACGGTTTTTTCGCCCAGGATGAGCGCGGGACAGCCGGTGATGGTGATGCAGAGTTTACAGCGGACGCATTTTTCGGCGACGACTGCGGTCTTGCCGGCGCGGAGGCCGCGGCGTTGGGCCTGGATGGCGCATTCCTGGCGGGCCAGGATGACTTTGACGCCGGGGAGGGGGATGGCCTGCTGGAGCGCGGCGACCATCTCCGATTGGTGGTAGGGATCGACGACGACAAAATGGTCCACGCCGAGGGCCGGCACGATGGCGGCGATGTCGACGCGGTGATGTCCGGCTTTCTGGAAGTCGGGGACGGTGCCGGGATTGACCTGCATTCCGGTCATACAGGTCCAGCCGTTGTCCATGATGATCAGGGTGAGCGGGGTCTGGTGCTGGACGGCGTTGATGAGGCCAGGGATGCCGGCGTGGAAGAAGGTGGAATCGCCCATCGTGGCGATGACCGGGGTCTGGACGCCGGCGCGGACATAGCCCTGGGCCATGCCGATGCTGGCGCCCATCGAGACTTCGTTCCAGACGGTGTGGAAGGGCGGGTTCATGCCCAGAATGGTGCAGCCGATATCGCCGGTGACCATGACTTCGTCTTTTTTGTACTTGAGTTTTTTGAGAGCCTGATTGATCGCCATAAAGGTGCCGCGGTGCGGACAGCCGGCGCAGACGGTGATGGGGCGAGGGGCGGCGAAGGTGTCGGCGGCGTGGCCCTGAAGTTCAGCCGCCGGGAATTCGCGGTCGAGGGCGACGGAGAGTCCGCGGAGGATGTGGGGCAGGCCGTATTCGCCGATCCGTTCAAAGGTGCCGTCGAGTTTGCCGATGATGCGGCCGGTGAAGCCGGCGCGGCGGGCGGTGACGTAGAGGCTTTTTTCCAGCACGGGTTCGAGCTCTTCCAGGATGATGACGGTGCGGCAGTGATCGAGCAGCGCTTTGACCTGGGCTTCGGGGAAGGGGTGGACGGCGGAGAGGCTCAGGATGGAGAGGCCTGCGGTCGGCAGTCCGAGGTCGGCGGCCCGGGCGAGCGCTTCGGGCAGGTAGGCGGCGGTGATGCCGGCCGCCAGGAGGCCGATCCCGCCGGGCTCCGGGGCGAGGGTCAGGGTGTTGAGGCCCTGCGCGGCGATCCATTCGCCGGCGCGGTCGAGGCGGGCGATGAGGTCGCGGTGTTGGGCCATGCAGATGGCGGCGCCGGCTTTGGTGTAGCGGTTGATGTCGCGGACCATGAGCGGCGGGCGTTCGGGCAGGGGGAGCGGTTCGGCCAGTTCGATGGCGGTGCGGGTGTTGGCGAGGGCGGTGACCAGGCGGATGAAGACGGGGGTGCCGGTCTGTTCGGAGAGCTCGAAGGCGAGGCGCGTCAGGCGGTAGGTTTCGGCGACGGTGGCCGGTTCGAGCATGGGCAGGTCGGCCATCAGGGCGAAGGTGCGGGAGTCCTGTTCGGCCATGCCGGCGCTGACGCCGGGGTCGTCGGCGACGTAGATGACGAGGCCGCCGGAGCAGCCGGAGTAGGCGATGGAGATGAGGGAGTCATAGGCGACGTTGAGACCGGACATTTTCATGGTGCAGAGGGCGCGTTGGTTGGCCCAGGCGGCAGCCGAGGCGATTTCGAGGGCGACCTTTTCGTTGGTGCTCCATTCGACGTGGCGATCTGCGAGGTTCATGGCCAGCAGGCTGGCCAGGGCCCGGGTGGAGGGGGTGCCCGGGTAGCCGGTGACGACTTTGACGCCGGCATGGAGGGCGCCCAGGGCCAGGGCTTCGTTTCCGGTAACCATGGTTGTGTTCAAGCAAGCCTCCGTCTTTTGATTTTTTTGCGTCCCGCAAGGGGTTTTTCTGGTCTGATGCGACGCGCGGTAGGACTCCAGGAAATTGTGGTTGCCAAAAAGTGCCTTTTAATTCCCCCTATCCCCCCTGCCCCCCTTTCCCCCGAGGGAAAGGGGGGATCATTAAGCATTTTGTGGCCCGCCGCGGCCGCGGCGGGCCACAAAATGCAGTTTATACCCCCCTTCTTCCCCCGCTTGCGGGGGGAGAAGGGGGGCAGGGGGGATATGAGGGGGAGAAAAAACATTTTTGGCACGCTTTTTGGCGAGAAAAATTTGTCTATGGTTAACTGTGGTCTTACCCAGAAAGCCGCCGAAATAATCAGCTATATTAATTTAGCACGGAGGGGGGGAAAAGCCATGTTCCATCGGTCATCGGTTAGGAAGTCGATTGTCCTGTTTTATCGCCAATGCTCGAAGGCGATCTGGCGGATGCGTTTGCGCTGTTGGGTGCGGGCCTGGAGGAGGATGCGGCGGCCCTCTTCGGTGCGGGTGTAGATGAGGCGGCTGCCGCCGACGTAGTGTTCCCAGTGGCGACCGAGGGCTTCGGCGCGTTCTTTGCGGCCGGCCAGGATATCGGGAACGCGATGGTAGGCGCGCAAGTCCTCGTTCAGTCCGGCGAAGTGGCGGACCATTCGCCAGATCTGCTGGTAGAGGGGGTTGCGGAAGGTAGTGGTGTCGCGTTCGATGATGTAGCGGACATCGCCCAGGGGGCCCATGACCTGGCGGTAGGCCTCGGCAAAGGTGGCGGCGTCTTCGGGGGAGGCGTAATCGACAAAGACTTCGAGGCTGCCGTCGGGGGTTTCGACTACGCGGACGTAGTTGTCGTTGAGGTTGCGGCTGACGACGCCGGCGTCGCGTAAGGCGGCCAGCAGGGCGCGGCCGACATCGAGCAGGACGGCGTCGGCAGGCAGTTCGAGGAAGGTGCGTTTGTAGAGGTGATAGATGTCGCGCGCGTTGTAGATCAGCGTTGCCAGGGCGGCGACGGCGAAGAGGATCGGCAGGCCGGTGCAGCCGAAGGGGGTAAAGGCCATGATTTGCATGAAGAGGGCCAGGGTGCCGACGATGAGGGAGAAGAAGATCCGCCAGGCCATCATTCTGAGCGATTCGGTGATGGTGTAGGCGGTGCGGAATTTAAGATCTTCGGGGACGAGGAGGGTGGCGCTGTAGCGGAAGTTGGAGTAGGGAGCGCCGACGGCCCAGAGGTCGTAGACTTTGTCGCGGCTGCCGACGGCGTTGAGCATGCGTTGGGTATAGCGATGGAAATCGATTTTCTTGAAATTTTTGAAGGCCAGCTCGTCGTTTAGATTGAGATCGATGTGGGCGATGCCGCGGACGACCTGACCGTCGAGGGTGGGGACCGAGGGCAGATTGGCCATGGCCTGGGTGAGTGTTTTGGGCAGTTCGATCGTCGGCGTGGTGGGGATGATGATGCCCCAGGTGCGGTTGTGGCGGGCGGTAAAGCGTTTGAGATCGCCGTTGCCTTTGTCGAACTGGCGGCTGATGCAGACGACATCCCAGTTGTGGGCGACTTTGCGGGGCCAGGCCGAATCAAGGCGGAGGGTGCGGCCGCGCAGCTGTTGGACTCCGGTGCTGGTGGTGATGGCGGTGAGGTCGATCAGCGTGTTGAGAGTCACGGCATCCCAGCCTTCGCCGAAGATGGCCCGGGTGCCGATCAGGCAGCGGGTCAGCCCTTTTCCCAGGAAGTCGGTGACCATGGCCACGTAAGTGCGGGAGTTCCAATCGGGGCCGCTGCCGTTGAGGCGGAGGATGGCGGGGGTGTCGGTGGGTTCCCAGCGCCAGCTGCAATCGGCCTGGCGCTGCGCCAGCCAGTCGGCGATGGCGGGCTCGAGGTCGACCCGGCGGCGGGCATCGATCAAGACGACGTTGCCGGTGACGAGGATCGGGCCGAGCTTTTCTCCGACGGGGGCGGCGATGAGCTGGCGGAAGACGCGGGCGGCGCTGCCGGCGTCGGGGTTGAGGACATCGTTGAGCCGGCGGTTGGCCGCGCTGAGCTGTTCGTAGTCGGTGATGACGGCGGCACGGAGGGCGGGGCCGAGGACGTCGATTTCGGCCTGGAGGATGTCGATGACGGCGGCATCTTTGGCTTCGGAGAGCGCCAGCACGAGATCGCCGGGCGAGCGGCCATGGCGGATGCCGCTTTCGCTGAGGGTGATGCCGAAGGTGAGCAGGACATCGTGCAGTTCATGGTAGAGGGCATGCAGGTTGGGATCGGCGCTGATTTTGAGGACTTCCAGGCCGAAGGTTTCGAGGAGGGTCAGCCAGTCGTCCACGGCCAGGGGCTCGTACATCTCTTCGATCAGGGGCAGGCCGGGGGGGAGCAGGCGGTTATGGGCGAGCATATAGCGGGTGCCGGCGACACAGAAGACCGGGGATTGGTTGAGCGCCGTTTCAAAGGCGGCGATGGGATCGTGAGGGGCGGTGGATTGGGGCAACGGGAGCAGGCCCAGGCGTTGCTGAAGCCAGGTCTGGAAGATGGGCGTTTCGGTGATCTTCTGGACGGCCGTTTCAAAGTGGGTCTGGATATTTTTCAGGTAATCCTGTTCGCGGGGGGTGGGTTCGCAGAAATAGACCAGATCACGGTAGGGGGCCAGATCGCCTTCTTTGACGACGGCGGGGGTGGGGATTTCAAAATCGACATCGCCGAGGAGCTGGTGGTAGTTTTCGTATTCCTGTTCGTTTTCGGTAGAGGGCAGGGTGGCGGTCAGGCCGACGATGTTGACGTTGGGCAGCGCTTGAATGAGCGTTTTGAGGATGAAGGCCCAGTAATCGAGGAGGTGATGGCATTCGTCGAGGATGATCGTGCCGGTATTTTGAGCGACCAGCCGGTCGATGAGGTCGCGGGCATTGGGATGGAGGAAGGGGCGGCCGTCGAATTTGCCGCTCCAGAGCAGTTCGCGTTTGATGCGGCGATAGCGGCGGGAGACCTCTTTGCGGAAGGCGGTGGGATTGGCTTCGCGCAGGGCGGTGATGCGTTCCCGGGCTTCGGCAGGCGTTTCGACTTTACCGTTTTTGAGGAGTTCTTCTTCCCAGCGTTCCAGGGCGATCTGTTCGACGAAGGCGAGGTTTTCGCCGGGGGTGGAGAGTCCCTGGTAGGTGAGGATGGTGATATCGGCGAGTTTTTGGGGATTGAGACTGCTGTGGGTGTCGATCCAGGCAGGATCGGGGGTGAAGAGGGTCAGTTTTTCCTGCCACTGGCGCTGGATGGTGGTGGTCGGGGCGAAGACGACGGCGGGCCGGCCCAGGCGGCGGATCAGTTCCAGGCCGACGATGGTTTTCCCGGAGCCGGGGGGGGCGACGATGTGGTATTGGTGATTCTGGTTGGGATCGGAGAGCTGGCGTTCGACCAGGTCCAGGACCATTTGCTGGTATTTGCGGAAGGGATGGCGGAAGGTCAGATCGGCAAAGGGCATGGCGGAGACCTCCTGTTTTTGTAGGGAAAATGGAAAATGGAAGATTGGTATTGTTAAGGACAGGGGTATTGTATCACAGATGGGGCGGGCCGGAATTTCAGGACAGAAGGCCATGCGGGGGGCGGCACCCTGAAGGATGAAAATTCAGCGGAAGTAGACAGCAGCAAGTAGACAGTAGACAGCCCGTGTTGTCGGGACGGCTCTGGAAAAAGGCTATGTTTTGGCGCTGGCCCCCTCCCTAATCCCTCCCCCATGCGGTTGTGAAGGCGCAACGCGCTTCCAGGAGATTCGTGGCGAAGATGCGCCGCCGGCATGGGGATGAGGGGGAGGGGCTCAGAGAGTGTCGCCGGGAGGGATCTGGAAAAGGCCAAAGAAAGTAGACCGTAGCAAGTAGACAGTAGACAGCCTGCGTTGCCGGGGCGGCTCTGGAAAAAGGCTATGTTTTCGGCGGCTTTCTGAAGTCGCCGAAAACATAAACTAAAAAACTCTCTCTCCCTATCCAGCGCGGCGTATCTTACGGGATAAGTGCCAGATGCGGGACGTTACAAGGCCCGGTTATTTTCAAGACAGGTTTCTCAAGGGGATAAGTTGAATTAAAATAAGGCCCGGAAGAGACGGAGAATCGACGAGCAGGAGGATGACGCAGATGAGAAAGATGCGGTTGGGGCTTTTGGTATTGGTGGCTCTCTCTTTGATTGGATGTACCGGGCGGAGGGCTGGGGCTCCTTTGGTAGTGCCGACTGTCGCTCCGACAGCGGCACCGGCAATAACGGCGATGCCGGAGGCTGTCTCTACGCCGACGGCGGCGGTCACGCCAGAGAAGGCGGCATCGACGGTGTGGTGGAACGACGCGGTTTTCTATGAGATCTTTGTGCGTTCGTTTTACGACAGCAACGGCGATGGGGTGGGTGATCTGAAAGGGTTGACGGCGAAGCTGGACTATCTCAATGATGGTGATCCGGTCACGACACAGGATTTGGGGGTGACGGCGCTCTGGCTGATGCCGATTGCCGAGTCTCCCAGCTATCACGGTTACGATGTGGTGGATTACTATCAGGTGGATCAGGAGTATGGGACGGCGGAAGATTTCCATATCTTGATGGATGAGGCGCACAAGCGGGGTATTCGGGTGATTGTCGATCTGGTGCTGAATCACACCTCCAGCCAGAACCCCTGGTTTATCGAAAGTCGCGACGGGTTGACGGCTGAGAAGCGCGATTGGTATGTTTGGAAGGATCAGGATCCGGGGATGGTGGGGCCGAACGCTCAGCGTTTATGGTATTCCACTGATTCGGGCTGGTATTATGCCTATTTCTGGTCGGAGATGCCGGATCTGAATTACACCAATCCCGAAGTGACGGCTGAGGCGGACAAGATTGCCCGTTACTGGTTGGAAGAGATGGGGGTGGACGGTTTCCGGATGGATGCCGTGCGTTATCTGGTCGAAGAGGATCTGGACCAGCCCCGACCCAAGATCCAGAGCACGGCGTCGAATTTTGCCTGGCTGGTGCAGTTTCGGCAGTCTTGCCATGAGATCAAGCCGGATGCACTGACGGTGGGGGAGGCCTGGGCCGATTCGGATGAGGTGGCGCATTATATCAAGAACGGCTCCCTGGATCTGGCCTTTGAATTCACCCTGGCCGACAGTATTCTGGAGGCGGTCAACGGCGGGTCGGCGGCGACCTTGCGGATTGTGCTGGGGCAGATCCAGCAACTTTATCCGCAGGGAGGTTATGCTACCTTCCTTACCAATCACGATCAGAATCGGGTGATGGATCAGGTGATGAACGATCCCGAGCGGGCGCGGCTGGCGGCGGTGACCTATTTGACGTTGCCGGGCGTGCCTTTCATCTATTATGGCGAAGAGATCGGGATGACGGGGAGCAAGCCTGATGAGTTGATCCGCACGCCGATGCAGTGGGATGGGGGCGAGGGGGCGGGATTTACCGAGGGGAAGCCCTGGGAAGCGGTCAATGGGGACTATGAGACGGTCAATGTGGCGGCGGCGGAGAAAGCGGCGGATTCTTTGTGGACGCTTTACCGCCAGCTGGTGCAGTGGCGGTTGGAGTATGCCTCGCTGCGCAGCGGTTCTTTGACGCTGGCGGAGAGCGGTGTGGAAAGTGTGATGGGCTATCTGCGGGCCGGGGAGTCGGAGTCGGTGGTGGTGGCGTTGAATTACGGGTTGAAGGCGCAGCCGGTGGCGTTGAGCTGGAAGAAATCGGCGCTGGCTGCCGGAACGTATACGGTCCAGGATCTGGTGAGCGGGAAGACGCTGCCGGAGTTGACGGTGGGGGCCGATGGGAGTGTGACGGATTGGGCGTTGCCGGAGTTGGGGGAGCAGCAGTTTATGGTTTTGGTGCTGAAATAATTTGAGGTGCCATCTCGATAAATCCAGCCTGTTATTCGAGGTCAGCTGCATGCTATCAGGAAGTAGACAGTAGCAAGTAGACAGTAGACAGCCTGTGTCGTTGGGGTAGTTCTGGAAAAAACCATGTTTTCTCGCGCATTCTGATGCGTGAGAAAACATCAACAAAAGACCCTCTCCCCTTCTTGCGCGGAGCATTTTACGGAGAAGGTGTCAGGTGCGGGACGTGAAAAACGATCTGTGCGGTTGTTCATGGGCGTGTAGTAAAAACGGTGTTGCGCCCCGCAACAAGTGCCTTCATGGTTAAAAGTCGACGAGCTGGAGGGGGAGAGAACTTTTTTTGTTTGTGTTTTCGCAGGCTTTCCCAATCCCGCGAAAACACAGGTTTTTTCTTCCGCAAAAAAAGCGGCCGACTTGCGAAAAGTGGGCTCTTGGGTATAGTTAATAACAGTTTATGTTTTTGATTTGTCGATGCAGTTTCGTGCCTTTGTGCGGCGGCTGTCGGACAGAGGTAGAAGCTAGTTTGAGTCATTGCAGCGGAGTTGAAGTATGTCGTATCGTGATGAATGGGTAACGTGTGATCAGTGTGGTCGTCAGTTTGTCTTCCCGATTGAAGATCAACGACGACAGGCCGGGTTGGGGTTTGAAATCGAGAAGCCTGACCTTTGCCCGCAATGCCGGCAGGCCGTGCCGCCCCGTCCGGGATTGCAGCCGGGATTTGTGAAGTGGTATCAGGAGGATAAGGCCTTCGGCTTTATTACTCAGCGCGACGGGAGCGAAATTTTCTTCCATCGCAGCGGCGTGGAAGGCGATCCGGTCCAGGTGTTGGTGGAAAATGCGCCGGTCTGGTATGAGGTCAAGGCGACCGACCGGGGGCCTCAGGCCGTCAACGTTCACTATCGGGCTTAAGGTAAGGCGCTGTTGCGAATTGCGCTAAGCGGTTGGTTTTGGGATCGACCGGAGACCGGCAGCGGGCAGTACTTACGGCGGCTGGTCGAGGTTTTGCCAGAGATCGCTCCGGAGGTTGAGTTTTTACTCTGTTTACCCCCGGAGCGATTGTCGGCAGGTGAAATCTCAACGGTGAAGATGGTCCCGGTGGCGGCGCCCCGGGGCAATGTGGGTAAGTTGATCTGGGAGCAGGTGTTGTTGCCGCGGGCGGTGAGCCGATTGCGGGCGGATCTGCTCCACATTCCTTATTGGGCGCCGGCGGCGCTTTCTTCCTGCCCTCAAGTGGTGACGATTCACGATATTATTCCGGCGTTGTTGCCGGCTTACCGGGGCGGGGCCGCGGTGCGTTTTTACACGGCATTGGTCAGTGCGACGAGCCGGGGGGCGGCTCAGGTCCTTACCGATTCGGAGGCTGCACGGGGGGATATTTTGCGGGTGCTGGGGTTGCCTCCGGAACGGGTACGGGCTATTTTGCTGGCTGCTGATCCGGCTTATCATCCTGAACCGACCCCCGCTGATCAGGCGGTGCTGGCGCGATATCAATTAACGCCGGGGTATGTGCTTTATTTGGGCGGGTTCGATCGCCGCAAGAATCTGGAGACTGGGGCGGCGGTGATGGCCCGGGTGCAGCAAGGTCTGGCGGAGGATGCGCGCTTTGTGATTGCCGGGCGGCTGCCGGCTCAGGATAGTTCGTTTGCTCCCGATCCACGCCGGTTGTTGCGAGCGGCCGGCATGCATCCGGATACGGTGAGTTTTTTGGGAATGGTTCCAGAGGCCGATAAGCCGGCTTTGTATCGGGGGGCCCGGGTTTTTCTCTATCCCAGCCGGTACGAGGGGTTTGGTTTGCCGGCCCTGGAGGCGCTGGCCTGTGGAACGCCGGTGGTCGGCAGTCAGGCCTCCAGTATTCCGGAGGTGGTGGGGGCCGGAGGGGTGTTGACCGATCCCGACGATGCGGCGGGGATGGCGGGGGCGGTGTTGCACTTGCTGGTTGACGATGCGTTTTACACGGAGTTGCGCCGGGAGGGATTGGCTCAGGCGAGCCGCTTTTCCTGGAAGGCGACGGCGCGGGCGACGTGGGCTGTTTATCAGGCTGTCATCGGGCATTGACCCGGGAGACCGGGCTTAACCTGCGGTAATTTTTAGCCTGTGTTATAATAAATGCCATGGAACCAGATGTCGTCGTAAAACACTTAAAAAGCATTCCTCTTTTTCGAAAAATCGATACCCCGGAAGAAGAGCGGGAACTTTATTTTGTGGTGCCTTTGGTCCAGGAAATAGAGCTCAATCCCGGCGATTTTCTTTTCACCCAGGGAGAATCTTCCACCCGACTTTATTTGATTTTGAACGGCGCATTGCGGATGAGCCGGATCGATCAGCAGGGGGTGGTGCGCGAGCTGGGGGAGCGGGAGGTCGGTTTCTCTATGGGGGAGACCGGGGTGATGGTGGGAGATTTCCACGACGTGACGGCTGAAGTTATCGAGCCGTCGACCCGGCTGCTCTATATGGAACAGGCTGACTTTCAGGCCCTGTTGAAAGAGCGGCCCAAGCTGCGACGGGCGTTGGAGATACGGGAAGATGTTTTGGAGCGTCATTATCCCGAGCGTTTCGCCTGGATGCGTGATGACGAGTCCATCATTTTCCTGGTTCGGCGCCATTGGTTCCATCTGGTGCGGCGCATTGTGATGCCGGCATTTGCGGCGATTGCTTTATGGATATTGGCGGCGCTGTTCAGTGTGACGGGGCCGGCAGTTCCTATATTTTTTGTGCTGGTTTCCCTGCCGTTTGTCGGATTGGTGATCTGGATGTGGGGAGACTGGCAGGATGACTATTTTGCGTTGACCACTCAACGGGTCATCCATTCGGAACAGGTCTGGATCTTCCGCAAGGATTTTGAAGAGGCCATTCTGGACAACGTTCAGGATGTCCATGAAGTGCGGCCAGATCTGATGTCCAATGTATTGAATTACGGCGATCTGATTTTGCAGAGTGCCGGGGAGACGGTGCAGATCGATATGGTGGGGGTGCCCAATCCCGATTATTTGCGGGAGATGGTGTTCCGGGAGATCGAACGGGGCCGGGCCCGGCAGGCCCATCAACGGCGGGAATCGGTGCGGAAGATGTTGAAAAGCCGATTGGAGGCTAAGGGGCCGGAAACGATCAAGCCCCCGGTGGCCGCCCCGGCTCCGCATCTGCCCCTGTTTCAGGTCGTCTTTCATGCGATTCGGGATTACTGGTTTCCGGAATCCTGGTCGGTCAGTCCGGATAAGTCGACCATCGTCTGGCGGCGTTACTGGCTGCCGGGCTTTTTCAGTTATCTCAAGTTCAGCATCCCGCTGCTGGCCGTGACGATCGGGGGGGCGGTTTTTCTCTCAAACCAACCCATGACCTCGACCTGGGCTGTGGAAGTGGGTGTCTGGTTGTTTGTGGTGGCGATTTTGATGGGATTGGTGCTGTGGTATATCGAGGACTGGCGTAATGATTATTTCCAGATCACGCCGAGCCGGATTATCGAAGTCAACCGGAAGCCGTTGATGTTGGGGGTGAGCCGGCGAGAGGCCACGCTGGATCGTATTCAGAATATCAGTTACGACGAGCCCGGGATTTTTGCCCGGATTTTCGATTACGGCCATGTCACGCTGGAGACGGCCGGTACGTTGGGTAAGTTTTCCATGCGATGGTTACGGCATCCTCAGAAGGTGCAGGCTGAGATTTCGCGCCGACAGCGGGAGTATAAGTTGCGGTTGCAGCAGATTGATACGCAGCGCCGGCAGGATGAATTGTTGAGCTGGTTTGCTTCGTATGAAGCCCTGCGGGCACCGCAGAGTCCAGCGGCTGTCAAACCGGAAGAGAAAAAGCCGGGTAGTTGATTTTTACAGAGGTGATAGCCATGGCGGTACGACCGATTATAACGATAGGGGATGCGCGTCTCAAGCAGCGTTCGCGGCCGATCGACAAGATCACGGCGGAGACCCGTACTCTGATCAGCGATATGATTGACACGTTGCACGATAGTCACGGCGTCGGATTGGCGGCCGTGCAGGTGGGAGAGTTGCAACGGCTGGTATTGGTGGAAGTTCCGGAAGATGAAGAAGTTCCGGGGAGCGGCCAGCTGTATGTGGTGCTCAATCCGGAGATTGTGAAAACCGGATCGGAGCGGGAAGTGGGATTGGAAGGTTGCCTTTCGATTCCGGGCTGGGTGGGGGATGTCGAACGGTTTACCGATATCCTGGTCCGGGGGATGAATCGACACGGCAAGATGATCCGAATCCATGCTACGGGATATGTGGCGCGGGTCTTCCAACATGAGATCGATCATTGCAACGGTGTGATGTATATCGATCGGTTGGTGGCGCCGGATCGTTTCTGGCAGGTCAAAGAGGGTGAAGAAGAGGAAGCTGAACGGCAGGCTGCTACAGGGCAACCTGCGGAGTAAATTAACTGCGGAAAGATTGGAAGCCGGGATAAGGAGGCAGTTTCAGTGGTTACAAATGAGCAGGTGATGGATGCTCTGAAGAAGGTGATGGATCCGGAATTGCATCGCAACATCGTCGATCTGGGGATGGTGCGGGAAGTAGCGGTTAAGGGGAAGTCGGTTCGGGTAACGATTGCGCTCACAGTGGCGAACTGTCCTTTGCAGGATTCGATTGCGACGGATGCCGCCAAGACGGTAGAGGCCCTGGAACCGGATTTGCATGTAGAAGTATTGCTGCGGGCGATGACCGATGAGGAGCGCCGGCAGTTACAGCAGCGAATGCAGGGAGCGCGGTCGCAGGAGCCGGTAAGTCCGGCGGCTCAATTGAACCGGGTACGCACCGTGATTGCCGTGATGAGCGGCAAGGGCGGGGTAGGGAAGTCGACCGTGTCGGTGCTGCTGGCCGTGGCCTTGCGTCATAAGGGGCTGCGGGTGGGGATTCTGGATGCCGATATTACGGGGCCGAGCATCCCGCGGCTGTTGGGCGTCCATGATGCCCCGGAGATGAGCCCGTTGGGGATCATGCCGCCTTCCAGTGAGGGGGGGATCAAGTTGATGTCGATCAATTTGATGCTGCCGAGCGAGGATGAGGCGGTGATCTGGCGGGGCCCGATGATCAACAGCGCGATTCAGCAGTTTTGGGCGGATGTCTTCTGGGGCGATCTGGATGTATTGCTGGTGGATATGCCGCCGGGAACCTCCGATCCGGCGCTGGCCGTGATGCAGAACCTGCCGCTGGCGGGGATCATTCTGGTCACTTCGCCGCAGGAACTGGCGGAGATGGTCGTGCGGAAGGCTGCGAAGATGGCTTATCATATGAAGATGCCGGTGCTGGGCGTGGTGGAGAATATGAGCTATGCCATCTGTTCGCACTGTGGGCAGCCGATGGAGATTTTCGGGCCGGGCCGTACGGAGACGATGGGTGTGGTTTTCGGGGCGCCGTTGCTGGCACGTTTGCCGATCGATCCGGTGATGACGCGGCTGGCTGATGAGGGGCGGATTGAGGAATATGTCACGCCGGCGGAATTTGAACCGGTGGTGGCGATGGCGGCCGATAAGATCGCCTCCATGCCTGATCCCAATGCTCACGAGAAACATCCCGCGGCCTGACGGAGTTTTTTTTTCTCTTAACGTTTTTGCAACCGCCCTCCTGTTTAAGGTGAGGGCGGTTGTTTTAATTTGGGGGGGCCGTTAGAGGAGAAAGGGGGGGGCTTGATGATGGATACTCCTTATATCGGGCTGATCGGCGGGGGAATTGTATTCTTGTTGGCCCTGTTGGTGATTTTGCGCCATATCACCTTTCAAAATCGGGCTGAATCGCTGCGTTTTACGCAGTTTGTAGTGGATCATATGGCCGATGCGGCTTTTTGGGTCAATGGGGAGGGGCAGTTTGTCTATGTCAATAAGGCGTCCTGTGAAGGGTTGGGCTATACCAAAGAGGAATTACTGACTTTGCGGGTGGGAGATATCAACGCGAGTTTGATCGGGGATGAATGGCAAAAACATTGGGGGGAGTTGCAGCAGAAGAAGTCGTTGACCTTTGAAGGTTATCATAAAAGAAAGTCGGGAGATTTATTTCCAGTAGAAATTCAGGCGAATTACGTTTCTTTTAACGAGAAGGCGTATGCCTGCGGTATTGTGCGTGATATCACCCTGCGCAAGGCGATCGAAGTGCGGCGCAAGCGAGCCGAGGAGGAGCTGCGTCGTTTTGCGGTGGAGATGGAATCGCGCAATCAGGAGCTGGATGCGTTTGCCCATACCGTAGCCCACGATTTAAAGAGTCCGATCGGGGTGATTCTGGGTTTTTCTGAGCTGTTGCTGGATGATGAAGTGGGAGATTTTTCTGCCGATGTGAACCATGCTTTGAAAGTTATCGCTCAAAGTGGTCGGAAGTTGAATACGATCATTGAAGAATTGATGCTTTTGAGCGGTGTGCGTAAGAAGACGATCGTGCCGACCGTGTTGGATATGAGCGCGATTATCGAGGAAGCCAAGTCGCGATTTTTCGATCAAATTGAACAGCGGAAGGCGAAAATTGTCTTGCGGGATGTTGAGAAATGGCCCCGAGCTATGGGCTATGGGCCGTGGGTAGAAGAAGTCTGGGCGAATTATCTCAGCAATGCGATCAAATATGGAGGAGCTCCTCCTTTTGTGGAAGTGGGCGCGGATTATCAGTCCGAGGGGATGGTTCGTTTTTGGGTACGGGACAATGGCAGCGGATTGACTTCGGAGGCGCAGGCTCAACTCTTCACGCCGTTTACCCGATTGAATCAGGTGAAAGTCGAAGGTCAGGGATTGGGGCTTTCGATTGTACAGCGGATTATGGATAAGCTGGGAGGTAAGGCGGGAGTAGAAAGCGAGTTGGGGCAGGGGAGTACGTTTTTCTTTACATTGCCTTCAATGGAGAGTGTTATACCGGTTGGATTAGAGATAAGTTCAGCGTCTTTCGATGATGTGGAAGATGAAGAGCCCCGGATTTTGGTGCGGTTTCGGGCTTTGCCGGAGAGCTGGCGGCGAGAGCTGGAAGTTGCCTTGATTGCCCGGGATGTTGAGACGATCAAGGTGAATATTCAACGTATTAAGGATGTCGATCCCCTGGTGGGCGATCTCTTTTCCATGTGGTCGGCCGCCAGTGATTATGAGGGGATTTTGGGATTTATGCGGGATGCGGCTTGAGGCTCTGGAAAAGGCCTATGTTTTCGGCGGCATTCTGAAGCCGCCGAAAACATAAACAAAAAACTCTTTTATTGGTGAATGAAATCTATTTAATCAGGAGGCCGTATGATTTGGTTTAAGATTATTTATTTTGTCGCTATGGTGGTTGAGATTGCGATTCGTGCTCCTTTTCAGAAGACCTGGAAGGGCAGCGCCAAAACGGATCAGCGGGTCTCGATGTCTGAACGGATTATGTTGGGATTGTTGTTTGTGTTTATGGCGTTGATCCCTCTGATTTATTCTGTGACCGATTGGTTGAGCTTTGCCGATTACAGCCTGCCGGTATGGATGGGGTGGTTGGGAGCTTTGATTATGGTGGGGGCTCTGGTTGTTTTTGCCCTCGCCCATCGGGATTTGAAGGCTTACTGGTCGCCTTCTCTGGAGATCTTTGAGGGGCATAAATTGATGACGGAGGGAATCTACCGTTATATTCGTCATCCCATGTATGCCAGTCAGTGGTTGTGGGTCATCGCGCAGACTTTGTTGTTGCAGAACTGGCTGGCGGGGCCGATGGATCTGGTGTTTTTCGTGCTGTTTTACTTTATGCGGGTGAGTGCTGAAGAGAAGATGCTGGTGGATACGTTTGGGGATCAATATCGGGAGTATATGAAGAAAACGGGGCGGGTGATTCCGAAGTTTTAAGGTTTTTAAGTTTTTGATCTACGTGGACGTTCATGAATGTGGATTAAAAACAGTTTTTGTGCCTTGCAAGAGGTGTTTTCATGGTAAAAAGCGACGCGCAGGATGGGGGGAGAGCGTTACTTTATTCCTATTTTCGGCGGCATTCTGAAGCCGCCGAAAATAGGGGCTTTTTCCCAGACTAACCGCACAGATCGATTTTTTTTGATCGGCGCGGGATGTTCATTTGGTTTTTATCTCACGCCTTTTCCAACCAATGCAAGACTTTTTCCGGCAGCTCGTTGCGGTTGCGGTCTTCGACTTCCCAGAGGGTGACCTGGGCCAGGCTTTTGAAGATATCGCCATGGGGATGCGGTTTGGCGAAGATGGTGCCCAGGACGAGATTGGGGCCCAGGATGATCCCTAAGAGGATCTCCTGAAAAAGCGGGGAGAGGAGTTCCATTTTGCCGATTTCGTCGACGATAACGATCTGGCCCTGGGTTTGAGCTTTTTTGAGGGCGGCGACGCCGACCTGATCCAGGGCTTTGATATCGACTCCATAACGACCGATCTGGGGATATTGAGGCCCATCATAATCTTTGTGGGAGAGGATGACCTGGCGACCTTCCAGGGTGATTAAATTGAAGCCTTTGCGGCCCCCGGGGCCGACTATTTCTTCCGTATAGAACCCACCGGCGCGTTTCCCCAATTTGGCGATTACTTTACGGATGATGGTGGTTTTGCCACACCCCGGATCGCCGGTCAATAACAAAGTTTTTCCCATTTTGTGCTCCTGCTCGATTCCTGGGATTGTCGTCATCCCTATCTGAAGTATAATCGAGACACTTCAGTCCCGCAAGAAGGAGGAAATATGCGGATCGTGATTACTGGCGGAGCCGGCTTTATAGGCTCTCACCTTTGCGACTTTTATCTGGCGCAGGGGCATGAAGTGATTGCTATTGATAATTTGAGCACGGGATCGATGGAAAACATTGCCCATTTGTTGGGCCGGCCGGGATTTTCGTTTTTAAAGCACAATGTAACCCAGTATACCTATGTTTCGGGACCGGTCGATATGGTGTTGCATCTCGCTTCACTGCCGAGCCCGGTGGATTATTTGAATTTTCCGATCCAGACGTTGAAAGTTGGGGCGCTGGGGACGCACAATATGTTGGGGATGGCCCTGGCGAAGAAGGCCCGGTTCCTGCTGGCCTCTACTTCCGAAGTTTATGGCGATCCTTTGGTCCATCCTCAGTCGGAGAGCTATTGGGGCAATGTCAACCCCATCGGACCGCGCGGGGTTTACGATGAAAGCAAACGTTTTGCCGAAGCTTTGACCATGGCTTATCATCGCAATCACTGTCTGGAAACCCGGATCGTGCGCATTTTCAATACGTACGGTCCCCGGATGCGGGCCAATGACGGCCGTGTGGTTCCGAATTTCATCAATCAGGCTTTGCAGGATCAGCCGCTCACCGTTTTTGACGACGGCGCACGGACCCGTTCTTTCTGCTATGTGGACGATCTGGTGCGGGGCATTACGATGTTGATGGCGGATGGGGATTCGGACCCGGTGAATATGGGCAATCCGCAGGAGTTGAGCATTGCCGAGTTTGCCCGGGCAGTGCTGGCGGTGACGGAGAGCAAGGCGCAGATCACTTACATCACGCCGAACGACGATCGGACGCGTGACGATCCCAAAGTGCGTTGCCCCGATATTACACGGGCGCGGACGTTGTTGGGCTGGGAACCGCAGGTTTCTTTGGAAGAGGGTCTGCGGCGGACTGCGGATTATTTCCGGCAGAAGTTGACGACGGCTTCGGCGGAATGAGTGCCCGTTTTCTGAAAAATTCAGTGCTTCGGGGGGTGAGCTCACTGCGTGAGCAGCCCGAGATTTTGATTCTGGCCGCCGGTGGAATTGCAGCCGGGCTTTTATTAGCCCGGCTGCCGTTGTTGATGGCGGCGGCTGGAACTCTGGTCGGACTGGCCCTTCTGGCGAGTTTGTGGGAGCCGTTGGCCGGTGTGGCGCTGGTGCTCTTTTTTGCGCCTTTCTGGGCCTGGTTGCGGGCGGAGGTGCCGGAGGTTCCGGCGCAGATCGGCCAGTTGTTGTTTGCGATTACATTGGGAAGCTGGCTTTTGCGCAAAGTATGGCGGCGGGAATGGTCGCTGGCGGCTCCTCCGTTGCTGGGGGCGCTGGCCGTTTTTCTCAGCGCGGCCCTGCTTTCGTTGTGGAATCCCGTCGATGTCTGGACCGGTTTCACGGAATGGGCCAAGTGGGGGCAGGTGCTGTTGATGTTCTGGCTCGTTTATGATGAATGTTCGCGTGGACGTTCAGATCAGCGGGTCCGGGCGGTGCTGGCAGCTTTGCTGGTGGCCGGATTGTTTCAGGCGGGGATGGGTTTGTGGCAGTTCGGTTTGCGGGGGACGGGACCGGCCCACTTTGCTATCAACGAACGTTTTTATCGGGCTTACGGAACATTTGAGCAGCCCAATCCTTACGGTGGCTTTTTGAGCATGTTGGGGGCGGTGGCGGTGGGGCTGGTGTTGGCCGGCGGCGGCGACTGGGTGTGGAGCCGGATTCAGGGGCGACGCCCTGTTTTTCCGCGCTGGGCCTGGGTGGTCGGGTTGGTGGCGTTGCCGTTGGTGGGGGCTTTACTGGCTTCCTGGTCGCGCGGTGGATGGTTGGGGTTTGGGGCGGCTTTGTTGGTGATGGCATTGGCTCTGCCCAGGCGGCGCGGTTGGGGATTGTTGCTGGTTGTTGTGGCGATCGTTGGAGGGCTGCTGCTTTATCAAAGCGGGGCGCTACCTGCATCGATTACTTCGCGCCTGACCGGATTCCTGGACTATACACGGTTTGAGGATGTGCGCGGGGTGGGGATCAACGATGCCAATTATGCGGTATTGGAACGGATGGCGCACTGGCAGGCGGCTCTGGGGATGTGGCAGGACAATTTCTGGACCGGGGTGGGGTTTGGCTGTTATGAGCCGGCCTATCCTCGTTATGCCTTGATCAACTGGCCGATTGCATTGGGGCATGCCCACAATTATTATTTAAATCTGCTGGCGGAGACCGGTTTGATTGGGTTGGCGGCCTACCTGTTCTGGCTGGGCGCGATTTTCAAGGGCCTGGAGAAGGCGGTGCGCCGGTTGGCGGGATGGGAGCGCGGGTTGGCTTTAGGATTGATCGGGGCGTGGACTCAGCTGGTGGTTCACGATCTGGTGGACAATTTGCTGGTCAACAATATCCATTTGCATGTGGCGGTGCTGCTGGCCTTGAGCGCCTGGGTGATCAGCCGGGCACGGCAGTTTGATCTAAAACGTGAAACGTAAGGATCGGTTGTCCGGGGGTGGTTCTGGAAAAGCCCATGTTTTCGCACGGTCAGCGCGAAAACATAAATAAAAACTCTCTGCCCATCCTATACGGTTTTCTGGGGTCTGCGAACCCCAGGCTGCTTTAGCGCGCCCTTTCAGAGCTTAAGAAGACGTCTGCTAATGCGATGCAGAAAAGGGATGGGGGAATTTGCACGCCTCAGAAGGCGTGCAAATTTCCAAAAAACAAACTTTTTTCTTCCTGCCCCGCGCGTCGCATCCGACCGGGAAAAGATCATTTGCGGGACGTTACAAGATCAGGCTATTTTCAGGACAGAAGGTCATGCCGGGGGCGGCATCCCGAAGGATGAAAATTCAGTGGAAGTAGACAGCGGCAAGTAGACAGTAGACAGC
>CAZCTC010000100.1:0-24101 GCA_964501335.1 uncultured Anaerolineales bacterium
GGCTTCAGAAAGCCGCCGAAAATATGGGCTTTTTTTCCAGACTAACCGCACAGGTTGAAGGTTTTGGCAGGTTTTTAACGTCTCGCACCGGGTATTTTTTTCTGTAAGAAGCGACGCGCTGGAGGGGGAGAGAATTTTTTATTTGTATTTCCGCCGGCTTTCTGAAGCCCGCAAAAATACAGTTTTTTCTTGTGTTTCTTGAAGTGGCAAAGCTGGGAGCCGGGATTATAATCACGTCCAGATCGAGGGGGAGGTTGACGATGAAAACTGTAGATCTGCGAAGCGATACGGTGACGCGCCCGACGCCGGCGATGCGCGCTGCGATGGCCGGCGCCGAGGTGGGCGATGATGTTTTCGGAGATGATCCCACCATCAATCGGTTGCAGGCGATGGCTGCGGAGCGGTTGGGTAAGGAAGCCGCGCTCTTTGTGGCCAGCGGGACGATGGGCAATCTGACGTCTCTGCTGGCGCATTGCGGCCGGGGCGATGAAGTGATCATGGGGGATCTGAGCCATACCTTTGTCTATGAGCAGGGGGGGATGGCTGCGTTAGGTGGTATTGTGCCGCATACCATTCCTAATCAGCCCGACGGGACGTTACGGTTGAGCGATATTGAGCGGGCTATTCGCAGCGATAATGTGCACTTTCCGCGAACCCGGTTGATTGTTTTGGAAAATACCCACAACAATTGCAACGGGACTCCTTTGACCGTGGAATATACTGCGGCCGTCTGTTCGCTGGCGCGGCGGTATGGGCTGCGGGTCCATATCGACGGGGCGCGGATTTTCAATGCGGCGGTGGCGCTGAATGCTCCGGTGGATTTACTGGTGCGGGGGGCGGATTCCGTCACTTTCTGCCTTTCCAAGGGGTTGGGCGCGCCGGTAGGATCGGTGATTTGCGGGTCGCGGGCTTTTATCGATACGGCGCGGCGGGCCCGGAAGGTGTTGGGCGGCGGCATGCGGCAGGCGGGGATTCTGGCGGCGGCCGGGATCGTGGCGTTGGAGCAGATGGCGGAGCGGTTGGACGAAGATCATGCCCGGGCGAAGCGGCTGGCTGCCGGGTTGGCGTTGCTGCCGGGATTGGTGGTGCAGCCGCCGGCGACGAATATCCTTTATTTCCAACTGGCGGACGATTGTCCTCTCTCGCCGGAAGCCTTCCTCAATGCGCTGGAAAACCGTGGCGTCTGGGTGATGGGGCGGGGCGGACGGGCTTTCAGGGCGGTCACCCATGTCGATGTGGATGACGAGGGGATCGATCAGGCGCTTGCGGCGGCGGAAGCGGCCGTGGCCGGCGTGTAAAAGCTGGAAGAAAAAAATTACAAATTCGCGCGCCCCGCAAGGGCGCGCGAATTTGTAATGCAATCTATTGCGGGCGGGTGGCGGCGGCGGCCCAGGCGGAAATCAGACTGGTCAGCGGGACGGCTCCGAGCAATCCCAGGCTGCCGACGATGGCGCGCACGATTTCTTCGGCGATCAGTTCCCGGTTGATCGTCAGGTACCAGGGTTCCGGGAAAAGGTAGAAGAGCAGCATCAGCGGCAGGGCCGAGCTGGCATAGGCCAGGATCAAGGTGTTGATCATGGAGGCCAGGTGGGCCCTGCCGATTTTCATGGCCTGCTGGTAGAGCTGGCGGATAGTCAACGTCGGATCGGTTTCGGCCAGGGTAAAGGTCGTGACGGCCTGGGCCAGCACCACATCATCAAGGACGCCGGCCACCCCGATGACGATGCCGGCGAGCAGCAAGCCTCGCATTTCCAGGCCGACCCCCATGGCCTGCAAGTAGAGCGTTTCTTCGCTGCCGAAGCCGGAGAGATAGGTGAATTGAACCCACACTAAAGCCAACAACCCCGTCAATGCCAGACTGGCGACCATGCTGAACATGGCGGCATGGGCGGTGCTGTTCCAGCCCTGGATCAGATAGAGCGTTACGCTGATCAACAATGCCGTGCCGGTCAAGGAGATCAGTACCGGATCTCGATGGGCCAGGATCTGGGGAATGATGAAGGCTCCGATGAGCAGGCCGCTCAGGAGCAACCCGATCAAGGCCCGCAATCCCTGCCCCCGGCCGACAATCACAGTGACGAGGATCAACAAGATCGTCAGGGCCAGCAGCGGCCATTGGCGTACATGGTCGGCCAGCGAGAAGATCACTTTTCCGTCGGGGCGGGTCGAGATCATCACCATGGCCAGTTCTCCGGCTTTGTAACGGACATCGCGTTGGGTGGCGGCGTAGGCGTTGTAATTGATCTCCAGCGTTTGCCCCTGATACTCCCCGGCACTGAGGATTTCAATCTCCATGGTTTGGAAAAGTTGCGTCATACCTTCTTCGGTGGTTTGGGTGTTTTCGCTTAAGATTTTTACGATACGCGCCTGGACGGTCTGTTCCATCGGTATTTGCTGCTGGTCGTAGCGGATCGAGGGGCGGGTGATGAAGAGGATGACCACCACAACGGTCAGGATGGTCAGGATCAAGACCGCCACGCCTTCCAGCAGAAAATGGACCGCGCGCGGGTTGGAGGGCCGGGAATTCAGCATTTTTTCCTCTTTTTTATCGACGTTGATGGGCGGATTATACCATAACGCAAACAGATGTTTTGTTTATTAGGGGGCAGATTTAATGTTTTCGCCTTCCAAAATTGGAAGGAAATATTGAGTGATTAATGTTATAATTTCGCTGTTGGTACTTTAGTCCTATTGGTACCAATGTACTACTTTTAACCCCGAGATTTTTTGTGATTTTCCGGTTCATCAAACAGGTGGAAAGTTTTTTGACGAGGCTGTGAGAGCGCTCTCAAAGAGCCGCTGTGAGAGCTGGTTTTTAGAATCAGGAAAGGAGCTGTTTATGATTTTATAGTTAAAAATAGGGGGGCGGTTTATAAAAGGGGACAACCGGGGTTATCTTAACTGAAACGAGGAGCGTATGAAAACGATACGGGGGTCGGGATTGGGATTGGTTTTGATGATTTTGGTGTTGGTCGGTTCCCTGTTGGGGGTGGGGGCTCAGGTGTGGGCCGGCACCGGGGAGAAGCGGGCCGCGCCGCTTTATCAGTGGCACACGTTCTATCCGGCGAGGGGACTGGGGTTCCGTACGATGTGGGGGATGGATGTCGACGGCGCCGGCAATACCTATTTTGTCGGGAAGGGGAAGGCGGCGGCCTGGGCCAGTGATGCCGCGCTGACGCCTCTGCATGTTAATTCCGGGGGCGACGATATGCTGGTGATGAAACTGGATGCTGCCGGGGCTTATCAGTGGCATACGTTTTACGGTTCGGAGTTTGTCGAGCAGGCCCAGGCGGTCAAAGTGGACGGCAACGGCAATGTCTATGTGGTGGGCTGGGGCAACGGCTCCTGGGCGCCCGGCGAGGGAGTGCCGATTCAGGCTTTCAGCGGCTCGGAAAATTTGACCGTTTTGAAGTTGAATGCTCAGGGGGCCTATCAATGGCACACCTTTGTTCCGACGGTGACTTATGGCAATGCCGTGGCGTTGGATCAGGCGGGTAACCTGTATATTGCGGGCTCTGGCGCGCCGGATGGTATTTGGAGTCACGAAACGGTTATGAAAATGGTGAAACTTAATTCCAACGGGGTCTTGCAGTGGGAAAAGAGTTTCCTATGGGATGGAGAGGCCGAAGGTTCGGCCATTGCGGTGGCGGGCGACGACTCGATTTACGTAGCGGGGTGGACTACCGGCTACATACCTGACCAGCATACCGCCGGGGCAGATTTGACTATTGTTAAGTTGGATAGTCAGGGCAATCAGCAATGGTATCGTTTTTATCCTTCGGACAATGAATATCCTGGCCATGGCGTGGCTTTGACGACCGACAGTGCCGGCAATCTCTATGTGGCCAGCTCCAGCCTGACCCTTTGGAACGGGACCGGGGAGGTGGCGCCGCTGCATCCGCCGCAGGGGGGAAGCGATCTGGTGGTCTTGAAGCTGAATCCGCAGGGGGGCTATCAATGGCATACTTACTACGGCGGTTATCTGGAGGATTATGCCTATGGGATTGCCGTGCGGGGCTCGCGCCTTTATGTGACCGGGGTGAGTGAGACGAGTTGGGTGGGGGACAGTGGTCAGCTGCCGGCCAATCCTTATACCGATAAGGGGGATTGGGTGATCTTTGCTCTGGATACGGACGGACATTATGTCTGGCATGCATTCTACGGCGGCGCGGATCAGGATGAAGGGCGGGCGCTGGCCCTCGGGCCCGGGCGTTCTCTCTATGCCGCGGGAATGAGCTGGCTGGAGTATTGGAACGGCGCGAACAATGCGGCCCCTCTGCATGCCGGTGCGGGGGATGTGAATCTGGCTGTGATGAAACTCGAGGATGCGGCGTACACGGCGGCGCTTTCTACGACGGTGTCGGGGAATTCGATTCTGGTCGGTCAACCCGTGGTCTGGCAAACCCGGGTTTTGACACCCACCGGCGGCGTCACGCCGACGGGGTGGATTACCTGGGAGCTTCCTGGCCCGCTCACTCAGACCGGGGAGCTGGCCAATGGCGTGGCGACGATCACTGTAACGTTTATGCATGCCGGCCCGGTGACGGTAACGGCCCGGTATAACGGCGATGAGAATTTCTCGGCGGCTCAGATGAGCTGGGTGCAATGGGTCGAGCAACGGCTTTATTTACCATTGGTCTTGCGGGCCGCGCAGCCATAGCGCCAGCAGGCAGAAAGGAGACAGGAAGAATGGGCAATCACTTGTTTTTACAGAAAGAGCAGGGGCAGGTTTTAGGATTGCTGGCGATCGGCATGGCCGCGCTGGCTTTGATCGTTGCTTTGAGCGGGGGAGGGCCGGGAATGAAAGTTCTCAAATCCGAGCGGAGCGACCGGGGCGCTGATATTGTCCTGGCTTATGACCACTCCGGTTCGATGGAGTTGGGAACCTATTGTTATGGTTGTTTTGTTCCGGATGCCAATGGCTATCCCAGCGGCACCCGTTATCCCCTTCCCTGGAATGGTACGGGGGTTGGTACGGCGCCTTATCATTGTTCCGGAGTGGGAAACCCGGTTTCTTATTACACCCATGGGGTTACTTATACTTACAAGATTATTGAAGCTGAAGAGTATTCGTATACCAACAATTCATATGATCCCAATATGTATACGGCGGGGTTGACTTATTGGGTGTTACAGCGTAACGGATCGCAGGCTCCTTCTTATATGGGCAATGCCGGGGCGTTGGGCCGGGATACTTACGGCGCTTATATCGAGCACCATCCTTATCGTAATCATACAGCGGCTGCTGAGGGGATGGGATCGAATTGTACCTGGTCGGATCTGCAGAACGGCTTGATGTGTCTGCGGGACAGCTGGATCGACAATTATAACGGTCCGTTTTCCGCTCCTGAGGTGGATTATACTTTTTCTGTCCCGGTCAGTGGTACCTGGCATGTCTGGGTGCGGGGACAGGGCGGCGACGGCGCGGATAATTTGATGTGGGGCCTGCAAACTCCCGCCGGCACGGTGACTTTGCTTGGCAATGTGACGGGGTTCAATCCCGGCCTTGTTTATACTATGAACGGGGCTACAGGGACCTGGCGATGGAAGGATTTGGGAACCTTGACTTCGCTTACTCCCAATACGATCTATAAGCTTATTTTATGGGCGGGCGCGGCCGATATTGCCGTCGATCGGATTATCATCACGAACGATGGGGGCAATCCGGAAGTTCTGGCGCAGGATGCCACGTTTAGGGATGCCGTGTTGCACAATACGACGGCTATCGACAATTATCGGTCGGCATCGGCCTGCAATCCCTGCGATGCCCGGTTTGGTGGTTATCCGACTGCGAATGGTACGACCAGTCCGATTTGCAACGATCCTTCGCTTCCCGCAGCTTATCGTGACCGTCGATTGGATGTGATCTATTCCGATGAGGAACCCAATCGCAGTGCGGTCGAGGCTTTCAAGAGTTTTGCCCGGCGGATTGAGGTCCAAAAGGATCAGATTGGGGTGGTTTCTTATAGTTCCGAGGCCGTGGTCAGCTCTGAATTGAATTGTCTGAAACGGCTGGGTTCTTCTTGCACCCCTACGGTGATTACGACGACTGTGATTCAGGCTTTGGATAGTTTCCATGCCGCGGGGTCAACCAATATGGCGCAGGCGTTGAAGTTGAGCCTGGATACATTGTCGACGGGGACGGGGCATTATGGGCGGACCAGCGCGACGCATTCGATTGTTTTGATGACGGATGGGATTCCTAATAATCTGACCTCTGTGGATCCGGTCTGCTACGCTCAGGATTACTGGCCTACCAACACGGGAGATCTCAATGTGGATCGGGCCCGGGATTGTGTGGTCTATTATGCCCGGCAGGCACGCGATAACGATGTGGCTATCTATACCATCGCTCTGGGGGTGGGCGCTGATGGAGAGTTGCTGGATTATGTCGCCCGGCTTACCGGTGGACTTTCCTGGTATGCACCCCGCTATGATTACCTGGATTCTATCTTCGGAGAAATATATCCGCATATTCACTTGCGAATGTTGGAATAAATATTTTGGGGAAGTAGACAGCCTGTGTGACCGGGAGGGGTTCTGGAAACGATCGATGTTTTCGCACTGTCAGTGTGAGAACATAAACAAAAAGTGCGTTGCACCTTTAGATTGGCTGTTCTCAGGACTGGGGCGCCCGGCTCCAGGCCGGGGTTTGATCTTGAAGCGCCTGGACGACTTCGGCGACGAGGGCGACGGTTTCGGCCAGTTTTTCCCGGCTGACCCAGTCGGGCGTGTCATCCGGATAGTGGTTTATGTCGAGTTGACCGATGGAGGTGAGGGCGACGGCGGGCACGCCCTGCCAGAGGAAGGCGGAGTGATCGCCGGCATACCAGGGGGCGCTCCAGGCAACGGCAGGATAGCGGGCCAGGACGGCGCGGGTTTGTTGTTCCAGCGCTTCCGATCCGTTCATGGTGGTGATGCAGGTCACGCCGACGGCCGGGGCGACGCCGTCGATGTTGATCGCGGCGATGAACCGGCCCATTTCGGCGGTGTGTTCCCGGGTGTAAAGTCCGCTGCCCACGCCGCCGGATTCCTCGCCGTTGAAAGCTGCAAAGGTCAGCGCCGGCGCGACGGGGTGAGCGGCGAAGTGCGCGGCCAGTTCCAGCAGGACGCCGATGCCGGTGGCGTTGTCGTAGGCGCCCGGGGTGTCGGTTTGTGTGTCGAAGTGCGCCATCAGGATCAGTTCGAGGGGGAGCGAGCCGGGCAGACGGGCGATGACGTTGGCAAATTCGGCCGGCTGCTGTTGAGTTTTGATCTCCAGGTGCAGCGGTTGCCCGGCAGCCTGGAGCAGCCGGCGGCCGGTTTCCATGGTGACGGTGGCGGAAGGGAGCTGCAATTCCCAATCGCGCATCAGTCGTTCGTGGCAGCTGCGTTTCATGTTGATGGTGATGAAAGCGGCGGGCTGCTTTTCTTCCAGCAGCTGAAAGAGGCGCTGACTGGTTTCCGGGAAGTAGACGGCGTGACGGGAGCCGTGCCCTTCGTTGGCGGTCAGTTCGCCGTGCAGGAGGGCGATGCGGCCCCGCAGATCGGCCCGTTCCAGTTCGGTCAGGGTGCCCAGCGCCAGAGCCGGCGCGGTGACATCGCAGGCCGGCGAGAAGGGATTGGCGGCGGCGGGCAGGGATGCGCCGGCGAGCGTAAGCCGGGTCGATTCTTCGGTCCAGAGCGGGCAGGCGAAGGGTTGCGTTTCTACGGTCAGGCCGGCGGCGGTGAAGGCGGCGCGAATGGCCTCCGCGGCGGTGAGATTGGCGGCCGAGCCCAACGGGCGTGGTCCGAGTCCGGCGAGCTGTTCCATGTGGGAAAAAGCGCTGGTTTTAGACATGATTCCTCCTTGAGCTGTTTCGGGTTGGATTATCTTTATTGTACAACCCTGGTGCGCTAATGGAGGGTTGCTTGAATGATTGACTTTCTTACCGAAGGTTTTATAATTTGGGCACTCTAAATCGTTAAAGATGACGAAGGGGAGGAGTAAGCGGTTGTGGTTCTGGTGAGCCGGCGCAGGCCGGACAGAGAGAAGGGTCATCGGCTGCGAGCCCTTTGCAGAATCTCCCGCCGAAGGTCGCCCCGGAATTGAGCCGTCGAAGGCGCTTTGCGCTGCTAAACGGCTACGGGTTCGCCCGTTATCGCGAGCACCCTTGTTGCAGTCGAGGGTGACAAGCAGCGCCGGTCCGACCGGCGAATCAGGGTGGTACCGCGGAGCCCCTTCCGTCCCTGGACGGAAGGGGCTTTTTGTCGTTCTATGCAGCGGGCGAAAGCGTGAAAATAAAAAACAATCTGTGCGGTTGGCACGAAAAACGAGAGAAAGAAAAGGGCATGTTTTCGGCGGCTTTCTGAAGCCGTCGAAAACATGAATAAAAACAATTTCTCTCTGCCTGCTTCGCACAGCGCGTCGCTTCGGGCATAACTAAAGTCTTTTGCGGGACGCTAAAACCGACCGCACGGGTAGATAAAAACATGTTTCGCACGTATTCTGAGGCGTGCGAAATATAAACAAAGGGAGGTGTGCCATGTCGTTAGCCAAACAGTACGATCCGAAGACGATGGAGCCGCGGCTCCGCGATGCCTGGCTGGAACAGGGGACTTATCATTTCGATCTTCAGTCCGACCGGCCGGTTTATTCGATCGACACACCTCCGCCGACCGTTTCCGGCCATCTGCATCTGGGGCATGTTTATTCCTACAGCCAGACCGATTTCATGGCGCGGTTCTGGCGGATGAACGGCTACAACGTTTTCTATCCGATGGGATACGACGACAACGGCCTGCCGACCGAGCGGCTGGTCGAGAAGTGGGAAGGCATCCGGGCGCAGGATGTGGGCCGGCAGGCCTTCATTGCCAAATGTCTGGAGGTGAGCGAGAAGGCCGAGGTAGATTACCGGGCGCTCTGGCAGCGGTTGGGACTTTCGGTCGATTGGCGTTATTCCTATCGGTCGATCGATGCGCTGTCCCGCCGGACGGCGCAGTGGTCTTTTCTGGATCTCTACCGCAAGGGGTTGATCTATCGCCAGCAGGCGCCGACGATCTGGTGCCCTGAATGCCATACTGCGATTGCTCAGGCCGACCTGAACGATATGGAACGCAGCAGCACTTTTTATACGCTGGCTTTTACCCTGGATGACGGGACGACCTTGCAGGTGGCGACGACCCGGCCGGAGCTTTTGCCGGCCTGTGTGGCGGTCTTCTATCATCCCGACGATCCGCGGGGCAAGGTCTGGGCGGGGCGACGGGTGCGGGTGCCCTGTTTCGGTCAGGAGGTGCCGCTATTGCCCGATCCCGGCGCCGATCCGGAGAAGGGGACGGGGGTGGTGATGTGCTGTACCTTCGGCGATACGGCCGACATTGAGTGGTGGCGGCTGCACAATCTGCCGCTGCGTGAGGCGATCGATCGCAACGGCCGGATGACGGCGCTGGCCGGAGAGTTTGCCGGGCTGACGGTCAGGGAGGCGCGGCGGCAGCTGGTGGCGGTGCTGGCCGGGCGCGGCGAGTTGCTGGGCGAGCAACCGATCGTCCAGTCGGTGCGGGTGCATGAGCGCTGCGATACGCCGGTGGAGTATGTGGTGGCTTCGCAGTGGTTTATCCGGGTGCTGGATTTCAAGGCAGATCTGCTGGCCTCCGGTGAGCGGGTGGCCTGGCATCCCGAGTCGATGCAGACCCGCTATCGGGAGTGGGTGGAGAATTTGCATTGGGACTGGTGTATTTCGCGGCAGCGGACCTTTGGCGTGCCCTTTCCGGTCTGGTTCTGCAAGCAGTGCGGCCAGCCGCTGCCGGCGGATGAAGCCGATCTGCCGATCGATCCGACGGAGCAGGGGCCGGGGCGGCCCTGTCCCTGCGGGGGGACGGAGTTCACGCCGGAGCTGGATGTGATGGATACCTGGGCGACTTCGTCGCTGACGCCGCAGATCGTCGGGCGGATGCTTTCCGAGCCGGAACTCTATGCGAAGGTCTATCCTTTCTCGCTGCGGCCGCAGGCCCATGAGATCATCCGTACCTGGGCTTTCTACACGATCGCCAAGTCGCACCATCACTTCGGCAAGACGCCCTGGAGCAATGCGGCGATCTCGGGCTGGGCGCTGGCGCCGGAAGGGGCCGGCAAGATCAGCAAGAGCCGGGGCGGCGGGCCGATGGCGCCGCAGGCGATGATCGAACTCTACTCGGCGGATGCGGTGCGTTACTGGGCCGCTTCGACCGGCTTCGGGCGCGATTCGATCATCAGTGAAGAGAAGATCCAGGCGGGTGCCAAACTGGTGACCAAGCTGTGGAATGTGGCCCGTTTTGCGGAGCGTTTCCTGGAGGGCGAAGTGCCGGCGGCGGCGGAGTTCCTGCCGACGGATCGGTGGATTCTCTCCCGGTTGCAGCGGTTGGTCCGCAAGGCGACGGCTTTGTTGAAGGATTACGATTATTCGACGGCCAAAATCGAGATCGAGGCTTTCTTCTGGCGGGAGCTGGCGGATAACTATCTGGAACTGGCGAAGCAGCGGCTTTACGATGCCGCGGCTCCCGGTCACGCCGGCGCCTGTCTGACATTGCGGCGGGTGCTGGGGACCTTGTTGAAGTTGCTGGCGCTCTTTCTGCCCTATGTGACCGAGGCGATCTATCTGGAACTTTTCGCCGCGAGCGAGGGGGCCGGCTCCATTCATCGGACTTCCTGGCCGGAGGCGGTGGCCGAAGATGAAAACGATACGGCCGAGGCTTTGGGAGAGACGCTGGTGGCGATTGCGACGGCGGTGCGGCGGTACAAGAGCGAACATGCTCTTTCGTTGGGAGCGGCGCTGCCGCAGTTGATGCTGGCGGCCGCCGATCCGGAGCTGCTGGCGGGGCTGCGCGAAGCGGAGGCCGATCTGCGGAGCATCACCCGGGCGGAGGCGGTGAGTTTCGCGGCGCAGTTACCGGAAGGTGGGACTTTGCTGGAGGCCGAGGGCCCGGTGCAGATCGCTCTTTAATCAGATTTCACCGCAAAGGCGCCGAGGACGCAGAGAAAAAATCTATGTTTTCGCGGGCTTTCTGAAGCCCGCGAAAACATGAACAAAAAACTTTCTCCTCCTATCCAGCGCGTCGCTTCTTACGAAGAAAATATCTTTTGCGGGATGATACAAGGCCGGGGCTTACCGGCGTAGCGCTTTAAGTTGTTTGATATGAGGGGTGGGGGAGTAGGGACGAAACCAGAAAATATATCTAAATATCTATCTAATGGCAGGTTGTGGTAAAATGAGCCATAGTTCATCCCAAGGAGTGAGCCGTGTTTGACTTACAAAGCCTTATCATTGAACATTTTGTGGAAGAATTGCGGGCGGCTTACGGTGAGACTTATGCGCTCCTCGAGCCGGGGTATGGCAATGTGTTGGCATGGGCCGGACGGCTGGCTCTGGAGAACATTGCCAATTCAGATGCGCTCTATCACAATGTCGAACATACCATCATGGTTTCTCTGGTGGGACAGGCGATTCTGACCGGTAAGCAGTTGCTGGACGGCGGGGTGACGCCGCAGGATTGGCTGGAATTTATGCTGGCTTTGCTCTGCCATGATATCGGCTATGTGCGGGGAATTTGCCGGAACGATGACGGCGATCTGCTCTCTACCGGGGTGGGTAACCAGCAGGTGAAAATATCCCGGATGGGCAGCGATGCCCAGTTGAAGGATTACCATGTGGACCGCGGCAAGCAGTTTGTGCGCGAGCGCTTCGGCGGGCACCTTTCGATTCGGCTGGATGTGGAACGGATTATTTCCTTTATTGAGATGACCCGTTTCCCTTCGCCTTCCGGTGATTTTTACAAGGATACCGGCGGTTACGGAGGACTGGTGCGGGCGGCTGATTTTATCGGGCAGATGGGCGACCCTCGTTATGTGTTGAAAACGCCGGCTCTTTTCTATGAATTCGAGGAGATCGGTTACAACAAGCAGACCGGTTATAAAGAGCCGGGGGATATGCGGAAGGGGTATGCCGATTTCTATTTTCAGGTGGTTGATCCATTGATTCAGGATGCGCTTTGTTATTTGCGGGTGACGCACGAAGGCAAGCTCTGGATCGCCAATTTGCATTCGCATGTTTATAATTCCGAGCACAATCGGGCATTATTTTAAAAGTAGACGCTCACAACCAAAAGGGGAAATTGATGGCTGAACTATCCAAGACCTATAATCCAAAAGAACACGAGCCGACGCTGTATGCCTGGTGGGAGTCGCAGGGCTATTTCAAGCCCGAGACCCTGGTCAAACTGGGCGTTGCTTCGGCGACGGGGCGGCGTTTCTGCATTACCATGCCTCCGCCCAATGTGACCGGCATTCTGCATCTGGGCCATGCCATGACGGCGGCGATCGAAGATCTGATGACCCGTTACAACCGGATGTTGGGCGCTGAGACGCTCTATCTGCCGGGAACGGATCATGCCGGCATCGCCACGCAGAATGTGGTGGAGCGCGAGTTGGGCAAGGAAAAGCTGACCCGACACGATCTGGGGCGGGATAAGTTTATCGAGCGGGTCTGGGAATGGAAGGCCAAGACGCAGGCGCGGATTACCGATCAGCACCGGCAGTTGGGGATCTCTTGCGACTGGGAGCGGGAGCGTTTCACCCTCGATCCGGGGTTGAGCAAGGCCGTGCGCACGGCTTTCAATACGCTTTACGAGCGGGGATTGATCCACCGGGGTCCCTACATGGTCAACTGGTGCCCACGCTGTGAATCGGCCATTTCCGATCTGGAAGTCGAGCCGCAGGAACACGACAGCCATCTCTGGTTCGTCCGTTATCCGGTCATCACCGGGGATTGGGCCGGGCCGCAGCATCCCTGGGGCAGCGGGCGATGGGCTGAAGGCGCGACGACCTTCATTCAGATGGCGACGACCCGGCCGGAGACGATCGTGGGCGATTCGGGCGTGGCCGTGCATCCTGGCGATGAGCGCTGGGGGGCGCTGGTGGGCAAGATGGCGGTGCTGCCGGTGCGCGAGCGGCGGATTCCTGTTGTGGCCGATGAATCGGTCCAGCCGGAGTTCGGCACGGGCGCAGTGAAGGTCACGCCGGCGCACGATCCGACCGACTATGAGACGGGGATGCGCCACAAGCTGGCGCAGATCACCGTGATGGACGACCGGGCGAAGATGAACGCTGAGGCCGGCCCTTACGAAGGAATGGACCGCTATGAATGCCGGAAGGCCATTGTGGCCGACTTTGAAAAGGAAGGGCTGCTGGTCAAGGTGGAGAACTACCATCATACGGTAGGCCACTGCCAGCGCTGCAATACCATCATCGAGCCGCGGATCAGCACGCAGTGGTTCGTCAATGTGGCGCCGATGGCGGAGAAAGCCATCGCGGCGGTGCAGAACGGCGAGATGCGCATCGTGCCGGAGCGCTTTGAGCGGATTTTCTTCAACTGGATGGAGGCCATTCGGCCGTGGTGCATCAGCCGGCAGCTCTGGTGGGGGCACCGGATTCCGGTCTGGTATTGCGACTGCGGCCATGAGTGGAGTGCAGTGGTCGATCCGACGAGCTGTCCCAAGTGCGGCAGCACGGCGATCCGACAGGACGAAGATGTGCTGGATACCTGGTTCTCGTCGGGGCTCTGGCCTTTCTCGACGCTCGGCTGGCCAGATCAGGAGGCGCTCGATCTGAAGCGGTTCGCGCCGACGGATATGCGCGAGACGGGTTACGATATTTTGTTCTTCTGGGTGGCGCGGGAGACGATGCTCTCGCTGGAGCTGACCGGCCGCGCGCCTTATTCAACGGTCTATCTGCATGGTCTGATCCGCAACGAGCATGGGGAAAAGATCAGCAAGTCGATGCCGGATGCGTGGAAATACGATCCGCTCTACATTATCGACGAGTTCGGGGCGGATGCGCTGCGCTACGTGCTGGTGACCTCGTCCACGCCGGGCAACGATATGAACCTGGACCCGCGGCGGTTGGAAGGGGCGCGCAATTTCGCCAACAAGATCTGGCAGGCCTCCCGCTTCATTTTGATGAATCTGGGCGAGGGGGCGGCGCCGCGGCTGGAGACCATCGGGAAAGAACGGCTGACGCTGGTCGATCGCTGGATTCTGAGCCGGATGCAGACGCTCACGGCCGAAGTGACCAGCCTGATGGAGGCTTTGCAATACGGCGAGGCCGGGCGGCGGGTGCGCGATTTCCTGTGGGATGAATTCTGCGACTGGTACATCGAAGCGACGAAAGTGCGGCTTTACGATGAGTATGCCGACCGGGAGACGCCGCGGGCCGTGCTGTTGGCGGTGCTGGAGCAGTCGCTGCGGCTGCTGCATCCGTTCATGCCGTTTGTTACCGAGGCGCTGTGGCAGGCGCTGCCGGAGACGGTGCGGAAGGGGCCGGCGTTGATCGTGGCCTCCTGGCCGCCGGAAGAGCCGGCCTTCAAGGATGAGGCGGCGGAGCAGTCGATGGGGCTGTTGATCGAACTGATCCGCGGGATTCGCAATGTCCGTTCGGAGTACGGCGTCGAGCCGGGCAAGCGGATTCCGGCGAGCGTTGCGGCGGGCGCGTTCATGCCGGCGATTGAGGCGGCGCGGGCCGAGCTGCTTTTCCTGGCCCGGTTGGATCCGGCCGCGCTGAGCATTGTCACGAGCGGGGAACCGCTGCCGCAATCGGCCAGTGTGGTGGTCGGTGAGGTGGTGGGCTTCCTGCCGCTGGCGGGGCTGGTCGATCTGGATGCCGAGAAGGCCCGGCTGGACAAGTCGCTGGCGGATCTGGAGAACCGGATGGCGCGCAGTCGGGGCTTGCTGGAAGGCGATTTTGCGCAGAAGGCGCCGGCGAATGTCGTGGAGCGTGAGCGGTCAAAGCTGGCGGAGATGGAGACCGAGGCCGCGCAGGTGCGCGAGCAGCGAGCGCGCTTGGGGTAGAAGGTTTTGGAATAAAAAACGTCCGCCTTCTCAGGCGGACGTTTTTTATTTTTATATTCATATTTTCGGCGGCTTTCGGAAGCCGCCGAAAATATGAATATAAACAACTCTCTCCCCTTGCTTCGCACAGCGCGTCGCTTTTTACCAGGAAAGCACCGGTTGCGAGGACAAAAAAACGTTTTTAATCCTCCCTCATAAACAACCCTACAGGTCGAAAATCCTTTGCGGGACGCTGAAAGCTGACCGCATGGGTGAGATTTTTAAAGTGCCGAGTCTGTGTTATACTTGATTTTGCGATCTTTATTTTTAGTCATTTTAAAATGCGTGCGTTTTGACTTGTGCGGTTGTTCATCGGTCAGGATTACAACCAATTTCTTGCGTCCCGCAAATGGTTTTTTCGGTAAAAAAGCGACGCGCTGTGCGAAGCAGGGGGGGAGGATATTTTTTTTGTTGGGTTTTCGCGGGCTTTCTGAAGCCCGCGAAAACCCAGGCTTTTTTCTCTCATATTTTCCAGGTTAACCGCACCGGTCGATAAATTTCAAAAAGGAGTCTGCCATGAATCAGCGGTTTTCAAAATGGGTGTTGGGAGTAATGTCAGGGCTTTTGCTTTTCGGTTCTCTGGCCTGTGGGATTGGGCAGTTTCCAATTCCTAAGGCTAACCTCGGCGATCTTCAAACTGAACTTCAGTCGGTAGACTTGCTGGGGGCCCGCCAGGCGCAGGTGACCGTCGATATGCGATTTGGGGAGTTATATATGGAATCGGGCCTTTTCGGGCTGATGGATGCTGAATTCATCTACAATTTGCCGGATTTAAAGCCGGCGGTGGATTACAAGGTTTCGGGCGATGTAGGGCAACTGATGTTGAATATCCCCGGTTCTCAGATGCCGCCGCAAGAGGCCCGTTACAATTGGAATTTAAAGCTGCGGCGGGACATTCCCACCGATCTGACCGTCGTGCTGGGGACAGGGCAGGCTATTTTGAAGCTGAACGACTCCAACGTGGTCAATGTGAACCTTTCGGATCCTTATAGCGGTTACGAGGAAAATGGATTTGTGCTGGCGGATTTTACCGGCAACCAGACGTTGGAGATGTTGAATGTCAATCTCCAGGGGCGGGACCGGAACACGGAGATCAGTTTGCAGGGGCAGTGGAATCACGATGTCCAGGTCTATTTGCAGGGTGGAAGGGGGGATACGACCGTTCATCTTCCGTCGCAGATCGGCGTGCGGGTGGATTCTGCTGAGGGGTTTCGTGGAGTTCATATTGCCGGATTGACCAAGCTCGATGAAAATACGCTGGTGAATGCAGCTTACGGTAAATCTCCGGTAACTTTGACGATCAATCTGGTTTTGGGAAGCGGTATAATTACCCTGGATCAGAGAGATTGATTCAAGTTGCAACTTTTAGCGATGCGGCGCGTAAATTTAACGCAGAGCTAAACTCGATATATATTTTTCATCCCTTGCATAGGGTGAAAATATAATTCAAAGAAGGAGAGTGCGTGATGAATCAGCGGATTTCAAAATGGCTGGCCGGCGGGATGGTCGGAGTCTTGTTGCTCAGTTCGGTGGCCTGTTCGACCGGCACAGTTCAGATCAAGCAGGCTGAGATTGGCGAACTGAAGACTGAAACTCAGATCGTGGAATTACAGGGAGCCGAATCGGCCACGGTTGAAGTCGATATGGGCGTGGGGGGATTGACTATCGACTCCGGTGCTTCTGCACTGATGGATGCTGAATTTATCAGCAATGTGCCGTCCTGGAAGAATCCGGAGGTCGAGTATAAAGTTTCCGGCGGTGTGGGAAATCTGGTCGTACGGGCGCCGGAGAATCATGATATGCCGGCGGATGGTTTCCGATATGACTGGAACCTGAAGCTGAACGATGAGATTCCTATGGATTTGACCCTCAATTTGGGGGTGGGCGAACCGAAGCTGAAGTTGGGTGGGTTGACGTTGCGCGATGTGAGAATTGTGGGCGGTGCGGGTAACTTGAGTGTGGATCTGGCCGACAGCAAGTCGCTGGATGAACTGAATATCGTTGCTGGCGTGGGGAATACGGAGATGGATCTTCGGGGCCAATGGGAAAAAGATGTTGAAGTGAATTTTCAGGGTGGGGTGGGCGAGGCGACCTTGACCCTGCCTCAGGATATCGGGGTGCGCGTCGAGGTTACGGAGGGGCTGGGGAAAATCTCGGTTTCGGGGTTGAATCGCGACGGCGATACCTATGTCAACGATCAGTACGGTAAATCGCCGGTGACGTTGACGATCAAAGTGACGGTCGGGGTAGGAGAGATTACCCTGGATGGGGGAGAGTAGGCTATTGGGATAATTGCCTTCCGGATCGGAAGAGCGGTAGATTGGAAGATCGAAAGAGCGGTGCCGGCCAACAGGCCGGCGCCGCTCTTTCATATTTGCCTGTGCGATCGGTATTTTAGCATCTTGCAAGCAGAGAAAAATTCCGACCTGTGCGGTTAGCCCAAAAAACAAAGGAAAGGAAAACCCGTTATTCGGCGGCTTTCTGAAGCCGCCGAATAATGAACAAAAAAATAACTCTCTCTGCCCGCCTCGCGCGTCGTTTTCACCGGGAAAGTACCGCTTGCGGGACGCGAAAACTGTTTTTAATCCGTGCCAGTGAATTATGGTGACATTTGTCACGCTTGAAACCCTTTCCATTTTTGAATATACTTAAATATATAGATCCATCAATGTATTCCCCTTTGGAGGCCTATGTCCATTAGTGAAGAAGAAGCACGACTCTTTCACCGTTACATCTGCGAAGGCGTTGGCGATCCCAATCGATTGCGGTTGCTTTATCTGGTGAGTGAACGGCCTTACAGCGTATCGGAACTGGTCAATCTGCTGGAAATCAGCCAGCCGACGGTTTCTCACCATTTGCGCATTTTGCGGGATCGAGGCATGGTCACAACTCGAAAAGAAGGTACGACCGTTTATTACACATTGAGCGACCCCCGGATTTTACAGGCTCTGGAAACCATGCGCAGCTTTTTAGTTGAGATGTTGAGTGTGGGAGCCAGTGTGGCACGCGGAGGCGAGGGATTATAAGGAGCATTTTATGGCAAAGCTTTCAAAAACCCAACTGGAATGGTTGTCGAAGACCTTCGGCGAGCGGTTCAATGCCCGCCGGGTGGAACGTAAGCTCTATGGACATGATATTGCCGAGATGCCGTTGTTGATCAAGCCGCTGATCGGTTCACCGATGCCGGGGGCTATCGTTCAGCCCCAGGATGAGGCGGAACTGGTCGCGTTGGTGCGGTGGGCGGCGCAAGAGGGGATAGCCCTGACTCCGCGGGGTAAGGCAACCTCCGGTTATGGGGGGGTGTTGCCGATCCGGGGCGGGGTGGTGGTGGATTTTTTCCGGATGAGCCGGGTGTTGAATTTTGAGCCGACTTCCCAACTGGTAACTTTGCAGCCGGGGATTGTATGGGAACAGGCTGACCGCTGGCTGAAGAAGCGGGGCTTTACCCTCTGTTCTTATCCCAGCAGCTATCCTTCCTCCACGGCGGGCGGCTGGATGGCGCAGGGCGGATCGGGGTTTGGATCGTATGAGGCGGGCTGGTTCCGGGATCAGGTGGCGGCGGCGCGGGTGGTGATGGCCGACGGTACGGTGCGGGAATTTCATGGGCCGGATCTCGATTTGATCTATGAAGCCGAAGGGATTACCGGGTTGATCAGCGAGCTGACGCTGCGGGTGCAGCCCGATATTCCAATGGAGGTCATTTCGGTAAGTTGTGCGGATACGATCGGGACACAGAAGTTCCTGGAGCATTTGATCGAGCTGCGATTGCCGCTCTGGTCGGTGCATTTTATCAATCCGCGGATGGCGGCTTTGAAGAATCTGGCGCCGGTCAAGGAGCACATGGGGCATGCCCTGGAAGCCCGGGTGCATTTACCGGAGGCCTATGTAATCACCCTGGCTTTCCGGGAGCCGGATGGCCGGATCGTCCGCGAGGGGTTGGCCAAAATGTCGGCTGAATGTCCTCAAATGACGATGTTGGGGGAGATGATTGCGCAGCATGAGTGGGAACATCGTTTTGAAATTATGACGGTGAAGCGATTGGGGCCCAGCCTGGTTCCGGCTGAAGTGGTGGTGCCGCTCGATCATCTGGCTTCCGTGATGAGCGAAGTGGAGCGACGCGTGACTCAACCGGTGGTCAAAGAAGGCATTTTGATCCGTAACGGGCGGGGTGGGCGGCCCGAAGTGACGATTTTGGGTTTCATTCCGGCGGATCAGCGTAAGCTGAGTTACAACTTCATTTTTCCGCTTTCGCTGACGGTGGCCGGGATTGCGGAGCAGTATGAGGGGCGGCCTTATGCAACGGGGCTTTATTATACGCGGATGGCGCCGCAGATTTTGGGCGAGGAGAAGGTCAAGCGGCTGAAGGCTTTTAAGTCGCAGGTTGATCCCCTGGGGATTTTCAACCCGGGTAAAGTGCTGGGCAGTGAAGTGATCAGTCTGGCGCTGGTCGCGGCGAGCAAGTTCGAGCCGCTGCTGCGTCCTTTTGCCAACATGGCCCCTTCAAGTGTCGGGGAACGGCCGGGGACGCAGCCGGTCAAAGGGGTGCCGCCGGATGTGGCCTGGTATGCCTATGCCTGTTCTCAGTGCGGCTATTGTGTTTCGGAATGCGATCAATTTTATGGACGGGGCTGGGAGAGCCAGAGTCCGCGCGGCAAGTGGTTCTGGATGCGGGAGTATCTGGAAGGGCGGGAGAAGATCGATCAGTTTATGGTCGACAGTTTCCTGGCCTGCACGACCTGCGAGCTGTGCAATCTGCGCTGTTCGGCGGCCCTGCCGATCGAGCCGTCGTGGATGAAGCTGCGCGGCAAATTGATCCACGAGGAGAAGCGGATGACTTTCCCGCCGTTCGAGATGATGGCGGCGGCATTGGAGGATCAGGGCAATATCTGGGCCGGCTATCGGAAGACGCGGGATGATTGGTTCCCGGAGGATCTGAAGGAGAAGCACGGGGCGGATAAGAAGGGCAAGGCGGTCTATTTTGCCGGTTGTACGGCCAGCTATGTGGAGCACGATATCGGGATGGCCTCGGTGCGGCTGCTGGACGCGGCCGGGGTGGATTTCACCCATTTGGGCAAGAAGGAAAACTGCTGCGGCACACCGATGCTGGTTGCCGGGAAGTGGGAACTCTTTGCCGAAACGATGAAGAAGAACATCGCCGCGGTCAAAACGGCGGGAGCCGATACCGTGATCACTTCCTGCCCGGCCTGCAATATGATGTGGCGGCATGTCTATCCGGAGTGGGCGAAGAAGCTGGGGATTCAGTACGATATCAAGGCGCGCCATTACAGCGAGGTGATTTCCGAGCAGCTGCAATCGGGCGCCTTTAGGTTCCCGGATCGGGGGCAGGCACCGGTCTCGGTGACCTGGCATGATTCCTGCCATATGGGTCGCGTTTCGGGAATCTATGAGGAGCCGCGGGCGGTCATCCAATCGATTCCGGGCGTGAAGTATGTGGAGATGGAGCACAACCGGGCCGGGGCGCACTGCTGCGGCAGCGTGTTGACGTTGATCAAGGAACCGCCGGTGGCGGCGGAAGTGGGGAAGGTGCGGTTGGATGAAGCCATCGAGGCCGGGGCGCAGAAGGTGTTGGCCGCCTGTCCCTGCTGCGAATTCCAGCTGCGCGTTTCTCAGGAGAAGAAGCAGGTGCCGATCGAAGTGGTGGATCTGGCGCGTTTCTGTGCCGATGCGCTGGGGTACAACTTCCCAGACCCGCATCCTGAGGTCCAGGCGCAATGGGCGGTCTTTGAGGCGATGATTGCGTTGATGACCCCGGCCGGGTTTGCGGCGTTGATGGGGACGATGTGGCCGGAGCTGGTGGATTCGATGCCTTTTGGGATGGGCGGAATGATGCGGGCCATGGGCAAGGTGCCGGGGGCTCTGAATGCCATGAAGCCGCTCTTCCCGGTGCTCTTCCCCCGGCTGTTGCCGATGATGATGCCGAAAGTGATGCCGGTGATGCTTGAACGGGTCAAGGCGCAGGTGCCGATGCCGGATTATATGGCGGAGCAGATGCCGGCCATGATGCCGCGGGTGATGGATAATCTGATGCCGCATATGATCGACGATCTGGTGCCGTTGGTGACCGATCCGCTGGTGGCTTATCTTCAGGGCAAGTCCTGAAAACCGATTGCTTGTATCCCGCAAAGGACATCTTCTCGGTAAGATGCGCCGCGCTGGATGGGGAGAGAGAGTTTTTTGTTGGTATTTTCGCGCGCATCAGAATGCGCGCGAAAATACCGGCTTTTTTCTTCCCGCTTTTTCGTAGTTCATCGCACGGTGGAGAAGTTTCAAAATCAATTCGCGCGTCCTTCCGGGGGCGCGCGAATTGATTCCTGAAGGCCGCCATTTTTCTGAAGGCTGCCATTTTTTTGAGGGCTGCCATTTTTCTGAAGGCTGCCATTTTTCTGAAGGCTGCCATTTTTCTGAAGAAAAACCCATTTTTCGGCGGCTTTCTGAAGCCGCCGAAAAATGAATAAAAAACAACTCCCTCTGCCCGTTCCGCGCGGCGCTTTTTACCGGGAAAGTACCGGTTGCGGGGCACTGAGACCGTTTTTAATCCGTACTAATGAACAGTCGCGCTGTTGTTTTTTACGGCAACAAAAACCCCTCTTTGGTTTTCGTGCTAAAATAGCAGAGGCTTTTGATAACATGTTCTCAGGTTCAAGGAAGAACCATGCATCTTTCCCTCGCTTTTTTAGGTTCATTTCAAGCCCGGCTCGGCAATGAGCTCTTTATGGTATCTCGTGCCCAGAAAATTGAAGCTTTGTTGATCTATCTGGCCGTAGAATCCGATCAACCGCATTCCCGTGATTTTCTGGATGGGTTATTATTTCCCGAGATGCCTGAAGACGGCGCGCGGGTCAATTTACGACAGACGCTGGCGCGCCTGCGTCGGATGTTGCAGGATGAACAGTCTGAAGTGCCTTTGCTGCAACTGGACGGCGAGGTGGTGCAGTTTAATCGGCTGGCCGATTGGGAACTGGATGTGCGCTTGTTTCTGGATCGGTTGGATGGTTGTGAACAGCATCGGGGGAAGCGGTCTCCGCGGTGCCCGGAGTGTATTGCAGCTCTGGCTTCAGGACTGGCGCTGTATCGCGGGCCTTTTTTGGAAGGGTTTGTCGTGCGGGAGTGTGAGCCTTTTGAGGCCTGGATGCAACGGATGCGCGATCGATTGCAAAGCGCCGCCCTGGAGGGGTATCGGGTCCTGGTTGATTATGAGGAACGGCGGGGGGAATATCGGGATGCGTTGTCGGTGGCGCGCCGCTGGCTGGAGATGGATAGTTGTAATGAGGAGGCGCATCGGTTGATTATGCGGGTGCTGGCCCGGCAGGGGCAGCGCAATGCGGCGTTGCAACAGTACAAGCGCTGTCGCCAGGTATTGATGTCGGAACTGGGGGTAGCGCCGGATGAAGAGACGGAGTCGTTAGCCTCGCGCATTCGTGGTCTGACTTCGGTACGTCGGCATAATTTGCCGAATGTGGGCGAGCGTTCGTTTGTGGGCCGTCAGCGGGAGTTGGGCGATTTGCGTCAGGTATTGGCCGATCCGGAGCGGCGGTTGCTGACCCTGTTGGGGCCGGGGGGGATCGGCAAGACGCGGCTGGCGTTAGAGACCGGATGGGCGGTAGCTCAGGATTATTTCGGCCCTTTTATGGATGGGGTTTATTTTGTTTCGCTGGCGCCGGAAGCCCTTTTGACTCCGGTTTCTCTGGCCATGGCTATCATCGAGGCTTTGGAGATTCCGCTTTCGGGCGGGGCTTTGCCGGAAACTCAGCTGATAGAATTTTTGCATCGTAAAGAGTGTCTGCTGATTCTGGACAATTGTGAGGTATTGGACAACAACGGTCGGCTGCTGATTTCCAATCTTTTGCAGCGTACCCGGGGCGTGCAATTTCTCCTTACTTCACGGCAGCGGCTCAATCTCTCGCAGGAATGGGCCCTGGAGATTGAGGGGCTTTCCTATCCTCAGCAGGAGCCGGCGATTCCGAATCTGGAGCCCTATGCGGCGGTGCAGCTCTTCGTTCAGCGAGCGCAGCAGGTCGAGTCCGGCTTTGCTCTGGAGCGATGCGGCAAACAGGAATGGGGCTCGCTGATTGAGATCATGCAATTGACCGAAGGGATGCCGCTGGCGTTGGAACTGGCGGCGGCCTGGGTCCGGGTGCTTTCCTGTTCTGAGATTGCCGGGGAGATCCGCTCCAATCTGGATTTTCTGGCTTCGGATATGCCTGAAATTCCGGAGCGCCATCGCTGTATTCGGGCTGTCTTTGAATCTTCCTGGCAGATGTTGGCGGAGGAGGAACAGCGGGTCTTGGCGGCTCTGTCGGTCTTTTCGTCGAGCTTTACCATCGAGGCGGCTGAACAGGTGGCCGGGGCGACCCGGTTGGTGCTGGCCTGGTTGCGCGATAAATCGTTGCTGCAAAAAGAGGGGGTGGAGCAGACTCGTTACCGATTGCATCCGTTGCTGCGGCAGTTTGCGGCGGAGAAGCTGGTGCCGGAGCAGGCGCCGCATTACAATTCAGCGCATGCTCAACATTACGGCCATTTTCTGGCGCAGCGGCGGGAGGCGGTGGATAGCGGGGAGGCGCAGACGGCTCTGGCGGAGATCCAGGTGGAGCTGGAAAATGTCCGGGACGGCTGGCATTGGAGTGTGGAGCAGCGAGAAATCGAGTTGTTGGGCCAGTATATGCACCCGTTGTACGGATTTTATGCATTGCGGGCCTGGTGGGATGAGGGGCGGGAGATGTTTGCGCCGGCGGCGGCCCTGGGTCCGGAAAAGATGACCTATGAAGAGATCCAGGGGTCGCGGCGGGCCTTGATCTATTCCGGATTGTTGATTCGATTGGCGGAATTTTATTACAGTTTAAGTCAGCTGGAGCAGGCCGAGGCCCTTTTGCAGCGGGGGCAGGCTATTCAGCATTGGATTGAAGAGCCGGAGGAGCTGGCGCTGGCCTATGAGAAGCTGGGGTTGGTGGCTTCTCGGCGAGGGGATTATCAACGGGCGGCGCAGATGCTGGAGTTCAGCCATCAAATCGCCGCGGATGCCGGGTTGAAAAATCTCAGTGCGCATTCTCTGATGAGTTTGGGGGCGCTGGCCCGGGATCAAGGGGCTTATTCGCAGGCGCGGGTTTATCTGACAGAGAGCCTGACCATTTACCGGGCGCTGGATTACTCGTGGGGAATTGTGAATGCTTTGCGGTTGTTGGGGTATGTGACCTATCAGCTGCGAGGAT
>CAZCTC010000101.1:0-23617 GCA_964501335.1 uncultured Anaerolineales bacterium
TGCGGGACGCTATGAGGCCGGAGCCATGCCATAGAGCCCTATTTTCAGGACAGAACGCCATGCCGGGGGCGGCACCCTGAAGGATGAAAATGGACGATTCGTCAGGATTGGGTACCCACAAGGGGTACCCCTACGGGAGACGTTTTCCGGGTAGGGGCGGCCCGATGTGGCCGCCCTCGGGGAGATTTTTGCACGGCGGGGCCTATTTTCAGGACAGAAGGCCATGCAGGGGAGCACCCCGAAAAATGAAAATTCAGCGGAAGTAGACAGCGGCAAGTAGACAGTAGACAGCCTGCGCCGCCGGGGTGGCTCTGGAAAAAGGACATGTTTTGGTGCGCCTCAGAAGGCGCACCAAAACATCAACAAAAAACTCTCTTTCCCTGCTTCACACCGCGCGTCGTATCTGACCGGGAAAAAATCATTTGCGGGACGTTACAAGGCTCGGCCCTTACCATAGGGGCCTATTTTCAGGACAGCGAACCTGGAAAATGAGAAAAAAACAAGGTTGACAATTGGGTGTATGATAATCGTCGAATTTCTGGCAAGGAGAATCTTATGAGCCACACAATTCCCTTTCGTTTTTTCGCCGGGCTGATCGTTGTGCTGGGATTGACCCGCGTCTCGGCGGGAATGCTGAAGGCCATCCCGCCGACGCTGCTGGAAAACTGGGCCACGACGACTCCGACCGATTTTCTATTGCTCTCCCGAGGAGCCAGCCAGGCCGTCAGCAATGTAGCGGACAGCGCGGCTATTGATGGGAAAGTGTTGCAACTCCAGGTCGGGCCGCAGGCCACCCCGGGACCGGGCGGCGGCTCGGAGATCGAGACGACGCAGCCGATCACCTATGGGACTTATACCTCACGGCTGAAGACGGTCAATTGCGCGGGACAGCCGGCGGCCGGAGTGGTGACGGGCTACTTCACCTATTTCAACGACGGAGAAGATTACAACGAAAACGGGCTCCCCGACAACAGCGAGATCGATTTTGAATGGCTCTGTGCCGAACCGGAGGTGATCTATCTGACCATGTGGACGGACTATCGGGATTCGGATGAAGCGCATCGGCGCGTCGGTCGAAAGATCAACCTGCGTACCGGGCAGATCGAATACAGCTGCTATTTCGAGCAATACAGCGCCTGTCAGGCGTTGAACGGCAATGAAAACCAGCCGACGACAGTGCCGGCCCTGCCGGGGTACGATTCCAGCACGGCCTACTACGAGTATGGATTCACCTGGAGCGCCACCCGGGTCACCTGGTGGATTGTCAATCCGACGACGAATCAACCGATCGTTTTGTGGGATTATCAGGGACCGCCGGCGCGGATTCCGAAGCTCTCATCGTATTACATGACGAATGCCTGGCACACCGTCAGCTGGACGCCGGATGATCGCCCCACCGCGACGCTGGCGCCGACGGCAACCGTTTCGGCCTATGTGGATTGGACGAAATTCACGACGATCAATAAGTTCTTCTACCTGCCGGTAGTCCAGAGACCTTAGCTTTGTTGCATCCCGCAACTGTTGCCTTTCCCCTCAGATACGACGCGCAGGATAAGGGGAAAGAATTTTTATTTATGTTTTCGCGCGCATAAGAATGCCCGCGAAAACATAAATAAAAAAACATCCTCCTCCCCCCTTTGCGTAGCATCCTACAAACGTTCCATTGCATTCTTACCGAATTCTTATATAATTTTCGTAGATGTTCGGTACGTTCCTCGAATGCTGGATAACAGGAAAACCATGGTACAGTTACCGCCGGATGCATCGAATTCGCTACCCATCCAGCTCGCGCAATTGCACGATCAAATCGCCTTGCTGGAACGCCAGAAAGCCGAGCTGGAACTGTTGATCGAAATGCTGACCGAGCATTCCGACGGCATGGTGGAAGATCTCCAGGGCGAAATCGAAACGGCCGAACGCCGGAATGCCGAACAGTTTAAACTCATCACCGGCAGTGTGCCGGTCGCCATTCTGGTCAGCCGCATGCAAGACGACAAAATCGTCTATGCGAATCAGTTTGCCGGAGAATTAACCGGAACCGGCGCCGCCGATCTTCTCAATCACACCATCGCGGACTTTTACTGGGAAAACAAGGAACGCGCGGCAATCCTGGAAAAAGTATCCGCGCAGGGAACGCTCGATCAATACGAACTCTGCGGTCGCAATAAAGAGAAGAAACCCTTCTGGGCTGTACTTTACATCCGCCCATTGATCTTTAACAACGAACCCGGACTCCTGGAAGTCTATTACGATTTAACTCAACGCAAACAGGCGGAACAGACTCGCGAACGTTTTGCCCGGCAATTACACACTGCCGCCGAGATTTCCAATCAGGCCAATACCATTCTCGATCCCCACCGTTTACTACGAATCATCCTCCCGCTCGTCAAAGAGCGGTTCTCGCTCTCCTATGTTCGGGCCTATCTCCTGAATTCCAGCGGGCTCTCCCTGGAACTGGATTTTAGAGCTGAAACTGATGCCGCTCCAGAAATTCCGCTTAAATTACCGATGAACCTGGAACCCGGAGAGAATATGATCGTCTGTGCCGCCCGCAGCAAAAAAGTCATCCAGGCCAGCAATGAAGAGCCTTTCCGCTACTGCAATCCCCCCATCCTTTTAACCGGCATCTGCACAGAGATTGCCGTCCCACTGCTCCTGGGAGAGACCGTGCTGGGAGTGCTCGACATCCATTCCGGGGCGGAGGAAGGCTTTAACGCCATCGACATCGATGTCTTCCGGATATTATGCGGACAGATCACCACTGCCCTGCAAAATGCCCGGCTCTTTGAAGAAATCCAGGAAACCGCCGAACAGTTGCGAGAACTGGATCGAATCAAAGGAGAATTTCTGGCCACCGTAAGCCACGAACTCCAGACTCCTTTGAACGCCATCCTGGGCTATTCTGAAATCCTGATGACGGGAATTGAGGGCGAACTCTCCGAAGAAATCCAGGAAGACATTCGAGGAATTCAAACCGGCGGGGAACGGCTGCAGGAAATGATCAGTGCCATTTTAGATCTGACCAGCCTGGAAGCCGGACGGCTGACCCTCTCTCTGGAAGAGCTCGATCTGGCCCCCCTCCTGCACAATTTACGGGATCGCTACGCCGAAATTTTCTTTCAACAAAAATCCCGGATCGAATTTAAAGCTTATCTGCCGGACAAAGGCTTGTGGGCAGAGGTGGATTCCCGACGATTTCAGCAAATCGTAGATAACCTCCTCTCCAACGCCCTGAAATTTACCGACAAAGGGCAGGTAACACTACAGGCAACCCTCATCAAGCAGTGGATTTGTATCGCAGTCGAAGATACCGGGGTCGGGATCGACGTCGAAAATCAAGAAATTATCTTTGAGCAATTCCGACAGGTCGATGGATCACAAAAACGCCAGGCGCAAGGCCTGGGATTAGGATTAGCCATTACTCGCCGCCTCGTCATTTTGCTGGGCGGCAGGTTGGAACTGAAAAGCATACAAGGAAAGGGCAGCTGCTTCAAGATCTATCTGCCGTACAGGTTGCCCCCGGCAAAGGATTGAAAGTGAACGTGAAAGAAGATATCGATACCCTTTCTGCGCTGGAAGAACTACAAAGCAGAATTGCCATCTTACAAGATGAGGTGGCAAAGTTGACGCGCGAAAAATCAGACCTGGAAACCCTGGTCGAAATGCTCAACAGTTACTCGGATGGAGTGGCAGAAAATCTACTGGAAGAGGTCGAAACTACCCGACGCGAAAGTGTGGAACGGTTTGAAATTATGACCAATACGGTGCCGGTTCCCATTGTCGTCAGCCGGTTGTCGGATGATCTCATCGTCTATGTCAATCGAGCCGCCGGGGAATTAAGCGGGGTCACGCAGGGCAAACTGAACGGGCGACAGATCAAAAACTTCTACAACGATCCCTCCAGCCGAACCGCTATTTTAGCCGAAGTGGAAAATCAGGGTTATGTGAACGGCTGGGAACTCCAGGGTCGGCAGGAAAACGGCAGCGAATTCTGGTCAGCGCTCTCAATCCGGCCCTTGAAATTCAACGGGGAACCCTGTCTGCTGGAAGCCTACCACGATCTGACGGCGCAAAAACGGGCCCAGAAACTGTTGGCCGAACGAACCGCCGAACTGGACCGCACCAATCATATCTTAAAACAGCTGGACAAGACCAAGAGCAAATTTATCGATGTCGCCGCCCATGAATTACGCACCCCCTTAACCCTGATGTTGGGCTACGCACAACTGTTGAAAGACTATTTCAATGCCAGCCAGGACCCCTATATCCAACAAACCGTCAACGGCATTATCACGGGGGCCCAACGCTTGCACGGCATTGTCAACGAAATGCTGGATGTATCCAAACTGGACAATCAGCTGGTCCAGGTTTTCAAAGCGGAAACCCGGCTGTCCGATCTGATCGAAGGGCTGTATAAGAGCCTGAGTGACGACATCAAAAGTCGGGAATTGACCCTGGAAGTAACCGGACTGGCCGAATTGCCCTCCATCTACGCCGACAAAGAGCTGATTTACAAAGTTTTCTACAATCTGTTGGTCAATGCCATTAAATACACCCCCAACGGAGGTCGGATCGGCATCCAGGGACAAGTGGAACTGCATCCCGAACCCTATGTAGAAATTGTCATCAGCGATACCGGAATCGGGATCGACCCATTACAGCATGAACGAATTTTCGATAAATTCTCCGCTCAGGGAGAAGTAGCTTTGCATTCTTCCGGCCGCACCAAATTCAAAGGCGGCGGTCCAGGATTGGGATTGGCAATCGTTCGCGGAATCGTTTTGATCCACGGCGGCAAGATCTGGGTGGAGAGCCCGGGTCACGATGAAACCACTTGCCCCGGCAGCCGATTCTATGTGCAACTGCCGATCGGAACGAAAGAATCCTAAAGGAGCACGGTTATGGAACAAATCTTCGGCAACTATATAGAAGAAGACGACGGGCAGGAATATCTGGTTATTCACTTCTCGCCGGCCTCAACCACCCTACAAAACCGCTGGCGCAATAACGGCCTCTCCGCGGATTTCCTGGCCGAATATTGGGCCACCTTCTTTCCCACGCAGGATGATGCCGCCCAGGACCGCCGTGCTGAAGTCAAAGGGATTATCAATTACGTGGCCAATGAATTGCTGGAAAACATCATGAAATTCAGCTATCCGCCGGCCAACTATCCCGTCCATTTGGGACTTCATCTCTATGAAAAAACGTTCCGATTTTATGCCCACAATGCCACCGATCCCGAAACGGTGCCGGAATTCCAGACCCGCATTCAACGCTTGCTGACCGAAGACCCCGGCGATCTCTATATGGAACAGATCGAGACCAATGCCCGCGATCCGGAAAACACGCACTCCCGCCTGGGATTGTTGACGATGGTCAGCGACTACAATGCCAACCTGGCCTGGAAATTCACCCACCAGGCCGACCATCCCGAACGAATTATCATCACCACGATGGTAGAAATTACCCTCTAACCTACCGGAAACGGAAAATGGAGGTCTGAACTATGAAAGAAATCTTCGGTAATTTTATAGAACAAGCCGAACTGCAAGAATATCTGGTCATCCATTTTTCGCCCAGCTCCATCCCCTTGCAGCAACGCTGGCGCAACAACGGCCTCTCCGCGGATTTTCTGGCCGAGTATTGGGCGACCTTCTTTCCTACCGACGACGCACCTTCCGTCAACCGGGTTCAGGAAATCAAAGGGACCATCAACTATATCGCCAATGAACTGTTGGAAAACGTGATGAAGTTCAGTTATCAACCGGCGAACCTGCCGGTTAAATTGGGGCTCCATCTGTATCAACAGTATTTTCGATTCTATGCCAGCAACGCCATCGATCCGGCTTCAATTCCCGACTTCCAGGCCTGGATTCGCCGTTTATTGACAGAGGACCCCGGCATGCTATACTTGAGCCAGATTGAACGCAATGTAGCCAACGAAGCCGACCACATCTCACAACTCGGGTTGTTAACGATGCTTAACGATTATGGCGCCAGCCTGGCCTGGAAATTCGAATCCGATCTCAAAAATCCTGAAATCATCGTTGTAACAACGATGGTGCAGTGGGAAATATAAAAGGGAGCAACAACGATGGAAGTCAAAGGCGAAAGCTACCTGGTCAACTACGATCCGGACAACAACAAGGTCGTATTCACTGGAATGATGCGCCTGCGTGGAGCAACGGAATATACTCCCATTACCGATTTGTTAGATCTGATCGTGGCAAAATCACCCAAAGCAGTCACGCTGGATCTATGTGATTTACAATTTCTCAACAGTTCCGGGATTAACTTCCTGTTCCGTTTTGTAATTCAGTTGCGCGATTTGGGAGATTGCAGTCTGGATGTCATCGGATCGACCAGGCTTCCCTGGCAGGAAAAATCGTTGCCCAATTTGTTGAAGTTGATGGAAAAGGCTCAGCTCACCTGGAATTAACCGGGGTAGCCGTTTGAATGCACCCCGCGACTGGCACTTTCCCGGTAAAAGCGACGCGCTGTGCGAAGCAGGCAGAGAGTTTTTTGTCCGTGTTTTTGCGCGCATAAAAATGCGCGCAAAAACACGGACTTTTTTCTCTACGCCCTCGGTGGTGAGTGCTGAGTGAATCAGTCGCTATTGCGTTTTTTCTTTTCCTTCCCCCAACATCAACATTTCAAATCACCCTTTTAATGGAGAAATCCGGCCGGAACCGGCAATCTGTTGAGTTATTTGAGGCGTTCCCACATAGAAAACATCGCCGGCCCCTCCGATGGAAATATTCAAGATCTGCCGGGCGGCAATAAAGACCTTTCCCGATCCAGAAATCACAATCTGAGCCTGTTCCATCGGTACTTCGGCCAGTTCCACCCGACCGGAACCGCTGATCCGTACCTCGGCCCGTTGCGCCGTGCCGGCAGCCGTCAGATTGCCGGCACCGCTGATCTCAGCCGAGATCGATTCGGTCTGCGCGCTCACCACCCGCACATTGCCGGAACCGGTCACCTTGAGCGCAAGTTGAGAAGCCGCCACTGAATCAACCCGGATATTCCCCGATCCGCTCACCTGTAATCGCAGCTGAGAACTGCCGATGGAAGCCGCGACGAAATTGCCCGACCCGCTCAGCACCACGGAATTCAGCCGGCTGCCTCGAATACGAATCGAGACCTTTCGGCTGATTTCCAGCAAAAAGACCCACCAATAGAACCACTCCCACCATTCCAGACTGTAGCCGATCAATAAACGCTCGCCATGGACTTCAACTTTAATCCGGGAAAGGATTTCTTCATCGGCCTCGATTTCAACGCTGCCCCGGCCGGCAAATTCTTCCGATTGCTCAAAAATGGTGTCGGCATGACAGGCGATCGTAATTTCAGAAAAAGCACCCAGGTCAAAAGTTTTCTTAACCATTTTTCTCCATTTGAGTTTTTTTGTTTATGTTTTGGTGCGCATTCTGATGCGCACCAAAACATAGGCCTTTTCTTTGTACCCCCCATGCGCTTCTGCCCTGAAATCAGAAGGTCTGCCCCAGCAGATTCCAATATTGCAGGACGAAGAGCAAAGCCAGCGCCAGCACGGTCAAAAGGGTATAATGCAGACGACTGAACCAGCCCCAATACCCTTTGATCCAGGCCATAACCGAAAAAACTGCCATCGCCAGACCCAACAACGCCATCACAACCGGTATCGCCATGAGCGATCCCATAACCGAAGGAATCTCAAAATAGACATAGGGAACGCCAAAATGAGGATCGATCGCCCCAAAAACAGCGCCCAACCCGATCAAGAAAATCAGGGCCAGCAGACCAAATCCCACGGCTACCCAACGAGCGGCCCGGGCCGGCAACGGCTGAGGCGCGGCGAAGCGGCGACCGACAAAGAAAGCCACGATCCATCCTAAAAGGCTGACCAGGAAAAAAACGATAAAGGCACCAATTGAAAGAGCGGCAAAAACGGAACCGGCATACCACGGCGTCTTCAGCGCAACATTGTAAGGAAGCGTACTCACCAAAATGCGCCCCCGACCGCCGGCATCTTTATCAAAAATCGCCTGAACATCTCCCGCGCGCTCCCGAAAAACTCCGGGCGAGGTTTCAGCCATCTGAAAGGTCCGGGTTCCCAACTGCAAAACCAGAAAACCCTCTTCATTTACAGAGACATTAACCGGCGATAAAAGGCGAAGAAATTTCTCAGGAGTCGAGTAATTGGTCCGCGACAGATAATATTCCCCGGCATAGCGCTGCAAAGATTGCCCTTTATCCGCCGGAGGCTGCAAAATAGAGACAGCCGCTTCGGGATAATAATGATCCATAAAGGCCTCATAAAGCGTCCCGCCGGCAACCTTTCCCATCGTCGTATTGTAACTTACATAAAGCCCCACATTTTTCTCGGGCAAAAGAAAAAGTCGGCTGTGAAAAAGAAAAGTCGCCCCGCCATGGCCGATCTCGGGCTGCCCGTTGAACGGTTCTTCGATAAACCCATGCGCCATCCCCGGAAGCAAAGGATTGTTGGTAAAATGTTGACGATGCATTTCTTGAGCCGTCGCTTCCTGTAAAATCCGGATATCCCCATAACGCCCATCTTGTAGATGAGCGATCATAAAATGCGCGATATCCTCAGCGGAAGCACTCAAAGCGCCGGCCGGAATTCCATTGATGATCTCAAAATCTCCGGCAAGGTAACTGCCCTGAGAATAATTGTAGCCCTGCGACATATCGGGAGCGATGTCGGCCGGCACCGGCTGGCGAAAGGTGCTGTGCGTCATCTCCAACGGCTTGAAAATATGGTTCTCTATATATTGTTCGAAAGGTTCCCCGGAAACCCGCTCGACAATGTAACCTGCCAGAGAGGCTCCATAATTGGAGTAAGCCGAAACCTGTCCCGGCGGAAAAACGCGCGCAGGAATGTTCTCCTTTAACATCTGCCCTAAAGGAACGAGCCGGTCGGGCGTGAGATAAAAAAGCCCCTGCCCCTTATCTTCAAAACCGGCCGTATGAGCCATTAAATGGGCCAGCGTAATCGGCTCCGGAAAGGTCGCCGGAAGCTGGAAATCCAGATAGGTATTGACATCGGCATTGAGATCCAGTTTCCCCTGCTCGACCAGCTGCATCACCGCGGTCCAGGTGAAAAGCTTGGAGATCGAGCCGGGCCGGAAAAGAGTCCGCGCCGGATCGACAGGGGTTCGCCTTTCGACATCAGCATAGCCGTAACCTTTAGAAAAAAGGATCTTGCCATCGCGCACGACCACCACAACAGCCCCGGCGATGTGATTGGCGGCCAGCTGGGTATTGATCGCACCATCCAGGAAAGCCTCGACTTCAGCCGGATCGGTAGGCCCCTCGGCAGCCCGGACCGGGAACGGGGTCAGCAGCATCAAAAGGCAGCAGGTAATAAGACAGACAGACCGGAAAACTTTACCCATAGCTCCCCCTCCTTGATTTACCGCACAACTTCATCAGGACATAAACTCTCAGCTAACCAACGTTCCATTTCTGAAAAAGGAACCCCCGTCAGAGAATACCAGCTGTCATAAACCTGTTTCAAGGCCGGAGCCTGCCGGCGAATCTGAGTCTCAGCCCCCGAACGCATCCCCAATTGATCCGCCCCGTTTCTGACCGAAATTGCCACAATCAACAGACGTTTGAAACTGGCCAGGGCCTCGAAATAAGCCAGATCTTCAACCCGGCAACCAGATAATCGCTCATATTCCTGTAAAATCGGCTCCCGCCACCGCCAATCCTCATGGGACCCTACCAGCAACAAAGTCCAGGCCAGATCCATGCGGGGATCCCCTACCCCCAGCTGCGTCCAATCGATCACCCGGCAGCTCCCATCGGGGCTTAAAATAACATTGGCAGGATGATAATCCAGATGCACCATCGCCGGCGGCCGCGGAGAAATGCCTTTGCTATGCTCAATCAACCACGCCATCCCTGGCCGGAAATCAGATACGGCAAAATGGGTCACAATCCCCTCGATATATCGCAAATCCCGCGGGATGACGAAAGAAGAGTCCGCGTAAAGGGCCGGATCATCCACAAAGGAATGCCAATCCAGCGAATGCAACTGCACCAACAGTTCACAAAACCGGTGCATCAACAACGGCCGCTGGATCTCAGGGCCATGAAACAAAGCCCCCCAGAGGACCTCCCCCGGGATCTTTTCCATGATCATAAAAGGACGGCCAAACCACTGCGTATCCAACTCCACCGCCACGACTTCCGGAACAGGATACCCCATCTGATAGAGCCAGCGCATTCCAGAGGATTCCTGCTGCGCTTTAACCACGGCATCCCCGCCCGAATAAAAACGGGCAATTAAGGAACGGAGCCGGCACGCATCGGCCACCCCCATCTCTAACGTAAAAGCATAGACATCGCTCTCCCATCCGCTGTTAAGGCATTCCAGGCTTGCCACCCGGACCTCACCTTCATGAGGGAAACATTGCCGGCAATAGGTTTCAAGTTGTGGTTGCATAATTTTCTCTTCAAGTTTTTAAGGTCAGGAGACCAGTTTTTTCCTGGTAAGAAACGATGCCTTGAATAAGGAAGAGCGCTTTTTTAGACTGTCGCGCGCCCTCGGGGGCGCGCGACAGTCCTTTTTCTCTCCCTCAAAAACTATTCCAGGATAGGAGCCTGAAAATGCCGGCCGTCGGCTTTACAGAGCTGCTGGAACAATTTGCGTGCAGAAAGCGCCGCCGTAGGCAGGCCGCCGCCCGGTTCAACCCACTGTCCAATCATATAGAAGTTTTCCAATCCCGGCAAGGTCTTCTCCATCCCCTTGCCGAACATAAACTTCACCGTTTCCGGCGTGACCATCCAACCTTCCATCGACCCCTTCCAGTTGGCGGTGTAACGCTCGGTGGTCAGGGGAGTAGCCACATCCACCACCTCAATCTGCGCCTTGATCCCGGGCAGACGGCGTTCCAGCTGCTCAATCACCAGATCGGCTACCCGCTGCTTCTCCGCCGCATAGGCCGCCGGATCACCACCCAGGGCCTTCCAGTATTCATAATTCGCCATGAAGATCGTCGTCACCACCGATTTTCCCGCCGGCGCCATGGTGGGATCGCAGCAAAAATGGCGGAGAGAAATCGTCTCCCGCTCCTGGCCGTCGATCTTAATCGCCGGATCAATCCGGGCCACCACCATATGCGGCTCCAAAGAGAGATCGCGGTTGATCCCTAAGGAAACCTGTACCGTCGGAGCAAACATAGGCAGTTGCTCATAATATCCGCGGATGGTTTCATTGATATACTTACCTTCCAGCAAATTGAAAATGGTGCTGTGACCATCCGCCGCCGAAACAATCCGATCGCCGCGATAAGTGGTACCGTCCGTCAGCTGAAGACCGACCGCCTGACCATCCTCGACCAGGATTTTGCTCACCCGCGCCTTATAATGGATTTCACCGCCGAGGCTCAAATAACGCCGCTCCATCGCCCGGGCAAATTCCAGCGACCCGCCCACCGGATAACCGGCATCCTGCCGGTGCATCCAGGCCATCATCATTACAAAGCCGATTGCCGAGAAATCATCCATATCGCTATAGACACTGGAGAAGGCCTCCTTCATAAAAGGATCCTGGAACCGGGCCGTGACATCTTCCATGGTCAACTTCGACCACTTGTTCAACGCCGGCAACAACGTGAGCATTTTCAGCCCCATCCCCACCGAATCCAGAATTCCCTCAGGACCGTCGACCGGCATCTCCATCTGCGTCATCTGGCGAATCGCCCCGGTCAATTCCGAAATCCAATGGCTGTCGACCGGCGCCAATTCCTTCATATGAGCTTCCAACCGATCGATATTGGTATAAAGAAAAAGAACCTTCCCCTCACGTCCCTCATAACGCATGTAGTAATCGTGATTGACCATCGTGCGACCCTGCGCCACTCCCAGCTCGCGCCAGATCTGATTGAAAGAAGAATCGGGATTGGAACCGACCAGCCAATGGACACAGCCGTCGAAAACATAGCCGTTACGTTTCCAGCCCGTACACAGTCCGCCGGGAACCGAATGTAGTTCGAATATCTGCGTCTTGTAACCGTTCATCTGTCCATAACAACCGGCAGCCAGCCCCGCAATCCCCCCACCCACGATCAAAATCGATTTTTCCACCGCACCACTCCTTCTCTGCTAAAAGGGTTATGTTTTTGAATTACAACTTACACCTTACGAGAAGGAACAGCGGAAAGTTGCAAAAATAACGGCCTGTGCGGGCAGTCCGGGAAAAAAGCCCATATTTTCGCGCTGACAGTGCGAAAACATAAATAAAAAACTCTCCCCCATCCAGCGCGTCGTATCTGACCGAAAAAGGAACATTTGCGGGACACAAAGAACTGGCCGTAAATCCAGCAAACGAACAACCGCATAGGTTCAAAAAATTAAAACATTGACAAACCCTATCTTTTAGAGTATATTCTAGCCATTAAAACCCGCGAATGATCGCGTTGGAAGATTCCAACGAATTCCGATTATTCGCTATAAATACCCCAGGGAGTGCACAAGCACTCCCTGAATTTTTATTTCCAAAGACTAAGTATGAAACTTCGCATTTTTGTCGATTTCTGGAATTTCCAATTATCCTTCAATAAATTTGCCCCTCAAAATTCCAAGCCGGATTGGAAAAAACTTTTTCCCTGGTTAATAACAGCCACTTCAACCTGCCTGGCTCAACCACTAAGTTTTGAAGGAGCAACCGTATATCTATCCTATGATCCACGATCGGAAAAGGATAAGAGTTTACGTAACTGGGCTAACAACTTTCTAGATAGACTCCCCGGTATTCAAGTTACCGCCCTTGAAAGAAAACCTAAAAGTTCACCTATTTGTCCCACATGTCACAAACCGATTGATATATGCCCTCATTGTAAAACTCCCATCGATGCCATGATAGAAAAGGGAGTTGATACCTCAATTGTTACAGATCTCTTGAGTCTGGCCTGGGAAGGCTCTTGGGAAGTTGCTGTTTTGCTCTCTGCTGATCGCGATTTTATTCCTTCTGTCGAACGATTGCAGGACAAAGGTTTTAAAGTTATCAATGCCCATTTTCCTCCTTTGGGAATGGACCTGGCACGAAGCTGTTGGGCCAGCTTAGATTTAAAAACAGCATTGCCCGATATAACCCGATAAATTCACCAGGAAATCTACCTGCCACCAATTTCAAATTAACTATGCCCAACCACGCTACCCGACTGCTGTCGCTAATATTGATCCTGCAATCGCGCCCCACCTGGAAAGCCGGAGAGATCGCCGCCGAACTGGACGTCTCCGAGCGGACCGTCCATCGCTACATGAGCGACCTGGAAGAGATGGGAATTCCCATCTACACCGAACGCGGCCCTTGCGGTGGATTCGGTCTGCTGCGCGGCTACCGGCTGCCGCCGATGGTCTTCACCGCCGAAGAAGCCACCGTCCTCACCATGGGCGCCAACCTGGTACGCCAGCTCTGGGGCCAGACCTACCAGGATACCGCCACCGCGGCCCTCGCCAAACTGCACAAAGTCCTGCCCGACGACCTGCGGCAGGAAATCGCCGAAGCCCAGCAATCGCTCCACGTCGCCGGACTGACCGCGCCCAGCCCCCGGCCCTGGGAGCCCACCCTGCATACCCTGCGGGCCGCCCTGACCCGCCGTCAGGTCGTCCAATGCGAATACCTCGACGCCTCTCTGGAAATGACCGAACGGGAAATCGATCCCTACGCCCTGGTTTTCACCATGGGCTACTGGTATTTGATCGCCTACTGCCACCTGCGCCAGGCCCAACGCTTCTTCCGCGTCGACCGCATCCTGCATCCCACCCTGCTGAAACAAAGTTACACCATTCCCGCCGACTTCTCCGTCAAGCAATATTTGCAAGAAGCCTCTAAAATGAGCCCCCGCGACCCCGCCGTCATCCATCTTGATCCAGTCGTCGCGCCGCTGGCTAAAGAACGTTTCGGACACTGGCTGCCGATCGAAATGCACGAAGACGGCTCCGCCACCGCCCGCTTTGAAATCAGCAACCTGGAATGGACCATCGGCTGGGCCTTGAGCTGGGGCAGCATGGCCCGGGTCCTCGCACCGGATTACCTTGTCAAACGCGTCCAGGAAGAAGCCGAAGCCATCGTGAAGAGGTACCAGGACGTAAAACGTGAACCCTGACAGGGAAAACGTAAAAAAGGATAATTTTGGTCTTGGACTTGTCAAGCATCCCTTTTCCCAAACCCCTCTCCCACCAACCATCACGTTTTACGTTTTAGATCGACTCTCCAAACAATCTCCCCCCTCCCTTCACAGATCCTTCACATAACTCCGTTATACTCATCCTAAACAAACGGTATTTAGTTGAGGTGATAAAATGAAAAAAGCAACCCTGAATTACTGGGTCGATGCATTTACAGGACTGGCTTTCTTTGTTTGTTCGATAAGCGGACTCGTCTTTTTAGTACCGATCGCATCCAACAGCCTGTTGGGGATAAGTTTCCAGCTTTGGGATATTTTGCACACCTACAGCGCCCTGATCACCATCGGCGGAGTCGGACTGCACTTCTTCCTGCACTGGGACTGGATCTTCGCCATGACGAAAAAACAGTTCGCCGCCGCCCCCGCTGCCGCGCGGGCCCGGGTTCAGGTCGCCAGCCGGGAACCCGCCCCCGCTACCGCGCCGGCCGGAGGGATCACCCGCCGCCAGTTCCTGGTCACCAGCGGCTGCGCCACCGCCGCTGTCATCTGCGGCGCCGGCGCCCTGAGCCTGGCCCATCGAAACGACAAAGCCCAAATGCAGGCCCTGTCCACTGCCACCGCAGAGCCGACCACAGCCGCCGCCCAGGTTTCCGCATCGGAACCGGCAGCCACCGCCACACCGGCCGCCGCTGTCCAGGTCGAATCGACAGCCACCGCCGTCCCAACCGCCATCCCGACGGCAACCCAGACCGTCACCCGGGCCATCGGCCGCTGTCCCAAAGGGTTGGTCAACGATCCCTACCCGGGCCGCTGCCGACACTATATCGATCTGGACGGAGATGGAATCTGCGACTACTCGCAGGGGTAAAAGAATCAACTTACGCGCTCAGCCCGAAAAACTTGGGGGAAAAGCCCCTTTTGTCGGCGGCTTCAGAAAGCCGCCGACAAAATAAATAAAAATACTCTCCCCCTGCTTCGCACAGCGCGGCGCTTTTTACCGCGAAAGCGCCTCTGGCGAAATGCAAAAAACCGCTTTTATCTCGCGGCAATCCCCCCACAGGTCACTATACATTCTGCTTACCTCTCAACCAATAACCGATATAATAGGAAGGTAAAAAACAACCACCCAGAGCTCAAAAACTTTAAATAAGGAACCTGTAAAAATGTTCGATAAACCCATAACCCAAATGGAAGCCCTCATACAGGTCACAGCGAAAATGACCGGACCGATGCCGTTTGAAGAAATGGCCCGTCAAATCCAGGAACTGGCCCCCAGCAAAGCCAAAAATTATCTCTCCGCCTTGCGCTCCTCGCTCCGTAATAGCTCTGAACCGTCGAAATGGGTCACCTTGTTGGATAAAGATACCGTCGCCCCGATCCGCTGGATCATGAACGGCCTGCGGTTCCGATTGCCGCTATCCCGCCGGGAAGTCGAACGCGGAATACTATTGATCTATCCAGGATTCGAATACTACTATCAGCTTAGATTACCGTACGATCAATTGTGCCTGTTCGATCAACACGGAACCCCATTAACCGCCCCCTTGATCACCCTGAAGGAAAAACGGACCTATTTAGATACAACGCATACCCTCGAAACACCCTCATTGAATGTAAGCAAATGGTTTCAATCTCATAAAGTACATCGTGACGATGTGCTCCTGATAACAGTAAAAGATTGGGAACATGGACACTTCAGCCTGGAACTCGAAACCCAACAAAAAGCCCACCGGGCAGAAATCGAACGGAAAAATCAGGAACTGGCCGATCGGCTCTTTGAAATCCTGGAAAACGAAAAAGATGAAAACGTCAATTTGTACAGGGTCTTATATCGAGCCTTCGCCAGGCTTTCCGATCCCCGCGGCTACCCCGGCGACCATTGGATGACTGTGATCGAACAGGACCCCCGGATGAAAACGGATGGAATGCATCTTTCTTACCCGGAACACCGCACATGGATAAAATCCTTGATGGCTGATCCGGCCGAAGAAAAATCGAATTTCCCATCGTCGGCCATCCCCCCCGAACAAAAACAACAAGTCTACCAGTTTAAGGTCGTAGCCTCCTGGTTGAACCGCATCTGGCGACGGATTGAAATCCAGGGCGGCCAGACCTTAAAAGATTTCGACAAAATTTTACGAGAAGCCTTCCATCACGATTACTTCGACCATCTGGGCGGATTCTGGAAACGGGTACCGAGAGGAACCGGGAAACAAGTTCGCAGGCTCGAACTTGGAAGGGTTGCCCCCTTTGGAGAAGGCAGAAATACGGACCTGAAAATTGCCGGATTAGAACTGAAACCAGGAGAGCAATTGGAATATGTATACGATTTGGGAGACTGGTACGAGCATATTTTAACGTTAGAAGCCGTCAAAGAACCGGAAGCCGGCATCCAATATCCCCGTATCACCGACCAAAACAAACCCCGCTACGAATACTGCGAGTCATGCCGGGCCGCAGGCCGGGAAACCATCGCAAAATGGATCTGTATCGACTGTTCTCAAGAACAGAATCGCGAGGTGTTGGTCTGCGAAGAATGTGCCGAGAGGGAGCATGAAGAGCACGATCGGGAGGAGATACTGTATTGAAACCTTGCCTCCTCCCCCACTCATAGTACAATCCTCCCATGCTCAAAGAAATCCAGGCCAAAACCCTGCTCTCCTCCAGCGCCCAGCCCGACACTTACTTCGGGCTGAAATACAACATGAACCTCTACAGAGGCTGCGTTCACCGCTGCATCTACTGCGACTCCCGCAGCGAATGCTACCAGATCGAGAACTTCGACGGCGAGATCCTCGTCAAGGTCAACGCCATCGAGCTGCTGCGCAAAGAACTCTCCGGCAAACGGGTCAAAGGCACGATCGGCCTGGGCTCAATGAACGACCCCTTCATGCCCCTCGAACGTGACGTGAACCTCGCCGGTCAGGCCCTCGCCGTGATCGCCGAATTCGGCTACCCCGTCCATGTGATCACCAAGAGCGCCCTGGTCGTCCGCGAACTGACCACGCTGGAGCGCATCGCCCGCACCTACGCCAGCGTCAGCTTCACGGTAACCACCGCCGACGACGAGCTCGGCAAAAAGCTGGAGCCCGGCGCCTCCCGCGTCTCGGAACGCTTCGCCGCCATGAAAACCCTCGCCGACCACGGCGTCCAGACCGGCGTGACCATGATGCCGATCCTCCCCTTCATCGAGGACAATGAAGAAAACATCGCCGCCATCGTCCGCCGCGCCGCCGAAAGCGGCGCCACCTACATCATCCCCGGCATGGGCATGACCCTGCGCGACCGCCAGCGCGCCTACTACTACGCCCAACTCGACCGCCTCTACCCCGGTCTCCGCTACAAATACGAACGCACCTTCGGTGATCGCTACAGCTGCTCATCCCCCTACGCCCCCCTCCTCTACAAACGCTTCAACGCCCTCTGCGCCGAATACGGCCTCGCCACCCGCATGCCTATCTACACCCCCGAACCGCCGGCCGGAACCCAACTCAGCCTCTTTTAAGTCCCCGCTCAAGGAGCTGCCATGACCATAGCCTTAACGATCCAGGATGCCACGACCGCTACCTTCAGCCGGCCGGCCGTAACGCTCACCCTGATCTGCCCCGATGCCCCCATCACCGTCCGGGAACTGATCCGCCTCCGCGTCTACCAGGAAGTCCAGGCCTACCACGAACAAAAAAGCGACTTCTTCCACGGCCTGGTTCAGCCCTCCGAGGCCGAACAAACCCTGAACGGTTACCGCCTGAAGCTCCCTCGCCGGATCGATTGGGAAGAGCAATTCCAGCGAGCCGTGGAAGCCTTCGAGCACAACGGCTTCGTGCTGCTGGTGGATCGCCGGCAGGTGGAAAGCCTGGAGGAAACCCTCACCCTGACCCCCGAAACACAGGTCACCTTCTTAAAACTGATTCCGCTGGTGGGCGGGTAAATGTTCGATCAATTATTAGCCCGCTTTGCCCCCGACGATCCCCGGATGATACAGTTGTATCAATTGACGGATGAAATCGATAAAACCCACCAGCCTTCTTTTCGCATCAAGCTGAATGCCATGCCGCTGGGCCGCTCGATCCTCGAATCCTCACAGGAAGAACGCTGTCAATGGATCCTGGCCATGGCCGTCTGGATCATCCGACACGGTTCTACGCCCCACAGACCCGATCTCTGGACCAGATACTGCTGGCCGATGAGCTGCTTTATCATGGAACTAATCCGCCCTAAACTTCCCTTCGACACGGCCGCATTGTTGGAGCTGTTGGATTGGTCGATCCAATGGCGCCACGACAATATCGTCAAAGCGCTGGTCCGATCTTTTGAAAACCACGTCCAGACAAATCCGCTGGAACCCGAAGAAAAAGCCCGGGTTCAAAAACTGATCGAACATCTTGAAAAAATCCCCCTGCGGGAAAGTCAACAACAGGCCTTCAAATTGCGGGAATTGATCGGAGCAGCGGGGCCTACGAAATCCCCTTTGCAGGCCGGCGATCTCTGGGCCGAGGCAGCCCTGGGCGATCTGGAAAAGCTCCCGGAGCCGCAACACGCCGCCTGGATTAAACTGCTCAATTACTGCATGACGGCTACCGGCTCAGCTCCCACCCTTAAATGGCGCAAAGGTCTGGCCCCTCTCCTGAATCAGATCGGATTTGAAAACCTCGAACCCTTGCTCTCCCGCTGGTTCCACCTGGTGCCCAAACGCCCCGCCGGCGAGACCGTCATGCATTGCAATGAGACCAATCTGGACATGCTGCGGATCCTGGCCTGGCTGGGAGCCGAACAAGAAAGCCCCGCCCTGGCCCGGGCACTCACAGTCGTAGCGGCCACCTTTTACGGCTGGACGGCCCGACTCGGCCCGCGAGCCCTCAGCGTCGGCAACGCCGCCGTCTGGGCCCTGGGCCATATGCCCGGCTCGGAAGGCGTGGTCCAGCTCTCCATCCTCAAAGCGCGGGCCAAAGGCAACACCGCCCAGAAACAGATCCAATCCGCCCTGGCCGCCGCCGCCGAACGAATGCAGCTCTCTCCCGACGAAATTGAAGAACTCACGGTCCCCTCCTGCGGCCTGCAAGAGGTGGGATTGCGGCGTGAGTTGCTGGGCGAATTCACCGCCGAATTGACCGTCGCCGGGGCCGATCTCTCATTGACCTGGATCGGCCCCGACGGCAAACCCCGCGCTTCCGTCCCCGCCGCCGTCAAACGGGATCACGCCGGGACGCAAAAAGAGCTGGCCCAATCCCTCAAAGACCTGCGCGCCCTCTTGCCGGCCCAACGCGACCGGCTCGATCGGCTCTTCCTGGCTCAGAAGAAATGGGATCTGGCCGTCTGGCGGCAGCGCTATCTGGATCATCCCCTGGTCGGCACCCTCGCCCGCCGGTTGATCTGGAAATTCAGCCGGGGCGACCGCGCCGCCTCCGGGATCTGGTGGCAGGGGCAAATCGTCGGCCTCGACGACCACCCCCTCGACTGGCTGAGCGACGACGCGCAGGTGGAAATCTGGCATCCCATCCAATCCACGGCCGAAAACGTCCGGGCCTGGCGCGACTGGCTGACCCGGCATGAGATCCGCCAGCCCTTCAAACAGGCTCATCGAGAGATCTACCTGCTGACCGATGCCGAGCGTCGGACGGAAATCTATTCCAACCGCTTCGCCGCCCACATCCTCAAACAGCATCAGTTCAACGCCCTCTGCGGCATCCGCGGCTGGAAAAATAAACTCCACATCATGGCCGATGAAATGTATCCCCCCGCCATGCGCCACCTCCCCCAATGGGGCCTGCGCGCCGAATTCTGGGTCATGGGCATAGGCGAAAATCCCGCCACCGATGCCACCGATGCCGGAGCCTATCTATACCTCTCTACGGATCAGGTACGCTTCTACGCCACCGACGCGCCCGAAAATTGGGCCCATTCCGGAGACGGAGCTTACGCCGCCAAAACCATCGGAGCGCTCGACCCCCCCCTGCCGCTGGAACAGATCCCGCCCCTGGTCCTTTCGGAAATCCTGCGCGATGTCGATCTCTTCGTCGGAGTAACCAGCGTCGGCAACGATCCCACCTGGACCGACACCGGCCGCACGCCTCAACAACGGGATTACTGGACCCACTACTCTTTCGGCGAACTTTCTGAAACGGCCGCCATGCGGGCACAGGTACTCGAACCGCTCCTGCCCTGCCTGAAAATCGGGCCCCGCTGCCGGCTCTCCGGCCGCTTCCTCATCGTTCAGGGCGATCTCCGCACCTACAAAATCCATCTGGGCTCCGGCAATATCCTGATGGAACCTCACGATCAATATCTCTGCATCGTCCCCGGACGCAGCAGTTCTCAATGGGAAAACAAAATCTTCCTGCCTTTTGAAGGCGATCCGATGCTCTCCATCATCCTGAGCAAAGCCTTCCTGCTGGCCGACGATAAAAAAATCACCGATCCCACAATCGTCAATCAGATTAAACAACCCGGGCTGTCACCTCGATAAATCCAATCCATTATCGGCCTGGGCGGTTAGTCTGGAAAAAACATATTTTCGGCGGCTTTTTGAAGCCGCCGAAAATATGAACAAAAAACTCCCTCCCCCTATCCAGCGCGTCGCTACCTACCTGGGAAGCACCTGTTGAGAAGCACTAAAACCGTTTTTAATCCATACTAATGAACAACTACACGGGTCAAAAAAAGCCCGTGTTTTTGCGCGCATCAGAATGCGCGCAAAAACACAAACAAAAAATTCCCTCCCCCCATCCAGCGCGGCGCTTTTTACCAAACAAAAGCCTTTTGCGGAACGCTAAAAATGCTAACCCTACAGGTTGAAAATCTTTATCTTGCAGACACATTAAAGGCCCCATTGACAATTTTCTCGAATGCGATAAAGTTTACATCTAAACTAATCACGCATGAGGTACGACCATGAGCCAGGCCGACGATTTATACACAGCCTTGATGAAAGCCCAAATCCTGCTGGAAGACGGCACCAATCTGCTGTTGCAAAAATACAACCTCAGCGTCACCCGTTACTACGCCCTGGTTCATCTGAATGAGCATCCCGGCCTCTCCCAGAATGAACTCAGCGAGCGCCTGCTCTGCACCAAAGGCAACACCACCCGCATCGTCAAGGGATTGGAAAACGACGGCTACATCACCCGCGAAGTCGACCAGGAAGACAACCGCGCCCTGAAACTGCACCTCACCGCCGCCGGCCAGGAACTTGTCGCCCGCGCCAGCCTCGCCTACCACGAATTCAACGAACTGCGCTTCTCCCACCTGACTTCCACAGAGCGAGACGCCTTACAACAAAACCTCGGCAGACTCAACAACATCCTGGAACCCATGCTCCACCCCCAAAACCAGGAAACCGCCGAATAGTTTTTCAACCGCCTTCACATACCTCCGCCCCCCCAAAAGGAAAAAACACCTGCGAGTCTGTTCATTAGCACCGATTAAAAACAACTTTTGCATCCCGCAACCGGTGTTTTCCCGGTAAAAAGCGACGCGCCGGAGGGTAGAAAGAGTTATTTTTGATTCATTTTTCGGCGGCTTTCTGAAGCCGCCGAAAAATGGCCTGTTCTTTCCCACGCTTTCCGGGCTAACCGCACGGGTCGACAATTTCCCGCACCTTTTTGAGTACGTCTCATTGTATTTCACGAAAAATCACAAATAACTGTAACCCTACCCGGTACGTAAAATCCGCCCCAAATAGTTGACATCTAAACTAACCCATGATATAGTTTACATGTAAACAGTTTACACGAGAACCATTTTTATCCCCAAGGAGTCAGAAAGATGAATCCTAAATTTTGGCGTCTGGCCTTATTGCTCACCCTGATCGGTTCCCTGCTCTTGACTGCCTGCGGCGCCCCCACCGCAGCCCCGGCTACCTCGGAGCCACCTGCGACTGCCGCCGCCGAAACCGAAACCCCGGCAGCGGCCGAAACCGAAGCCGCGCCGGTAGCCGCCGCGGAATACAGCATGGTCGTCCTGGCCGGCACCTTTGAAGCCCAGCTCGGCTGCACCGCCGATTGGACCGCCGACTGCAAAGAGGCCTCCCTCGCCTATAACGAAAAAACCCAATCCTGGTCCGGCACCTTCAACCTGAAAGCCGGCGCTTACGAATACAAAGTCACCGCCAACGGCGGCTGGGACATCAACTTCGGCAAAGAAGGCCAGGCCGGCGGCGACAATATCGTCCTCAATCTGGCTAAAGACGCCCCCGTGACCTTTGTCTTCGTCCCCGCCACCGGCGTGGTGACGGCAGAAAGCGAAGGTATCGACGACACCCCGCCCGCCGCCTCCGCCACCGGCAGTCTGGTAATCTGGGCCGATAAAACCCGCGTCCCCACCCTCAAAGCCCTGGCCGCCGAATTCAAAAACGGCTACGGCATCGATATCGTCGTGGAAGAACTGGCCTTCGGCGATGTCCGGGACATCTTCCTGGTCGCCGGGCCGGCCGGACAGGGCCCCGACATTATCGTCGGACCTCACGACTGGCTGGGCGAACTGGTCAACAGCGGACTGCTGGCCCCGATCGACCTGGGCGACAAAGCCGCCGACTTCAGCCCCTCCGCCCTCGAAGCCTTCACCTACCAGGGCGAACTCTACGGCATGCCCAACGCCGTCGAAAACGTAGGCCTCATCCGCAATGTCGACATGGTCCCCGAAGCGCCCACAACCTGGGACGAAGTGATGGAAATCTCCCGGGAACTGGCCGCCGACAATGGCGCCGATGAAGCCGCCAACCGCTACGGCTTTGTCCGCGAAGAAGGCACGCCCTACGCCTTCTTCCCCATCCAGACCGCCTTCGGCGGCTACATCTTCGGCCGGAACGCCGATAAGAGCTGGAATCCCGAAGATGTCGGCATGGACAGCAAGGGCTCCATCGCCGCAGCCGATTGGTACGCTCAGATGGTGAAAGACGGACTTCAGCCCAAGGCCATGACCAACGACATCATGCTCTCCTGGTTTGAACAGGGCAAAGCCGCCATGTTCATCGGCGGCCCCTGGGATCTTCCCCGCCTCAAGAAATCGGGCATCAACTACGCCATCAGCGACATCCCTGCCGCCGAACAACCCGGTCAGCCCTTCCTGGGCGCCCAGGGCTTCATGGTCAGCGCCTTCAGCAAAGAACCGCTCCTGGCCCAGGTCTTCCTGACCGAATTCGTGGCCACCACCGACACCATGAAGATGTTCTACGACGCCGATCCTCGCCCGCCGGCCTATCTCCCTCTGCTCGACACGCTGGAAGATAAAGACATCAGCGCCTTCGGCAAAGCCGGCGTGAATGCCGTCCCCATGCCCGCCATTCCCGAAATGAGCGCGGTCTGGGAAGCCTGGGCCAACGCCCTCACCCTGGTCGCGCAGGGCGGCGATACCCCCGAATCCGCCTTCAAAAACGCCGCCCAACAGATCCGCGACGCCATCTCCAAAGCCCAATAAAAATTCCATAGGAAGAAAAACCCATTTTTTCGGCGGCTTTCCCAAGCCGCCGAAAAAATAAAAAA
>CAZCTC010000102.1:0-22747 GCA_964501335.1 uncultured Anaerolineales bacterium
AAAAACGATCTGTGCGAATAGCCCGGAAAAGCGGGAGAAAAAAGCCTGTATATTCGCGCGCAATAACACAGACAAAAACGATCTGTGCGAATAGCCCGGAAAAGCGGGAGAAAAAACATATTTTCGGCGGCTTTCTGAAGCCGCCGAAAATATGAATAAAAACAATCTCTCTCCCCCCATCCTGCGCGTCGTTTCTTACGGAAAAAGCGCCTGTTGCGGGACGGTGCTCTGCCGATTGCGGGGTGTGAAATATCCCATACAATGGACCTATGACGAAATTAGCAGAATTGTTGGAAAGCGGGGTGTCGGAGAACTTACCGAAGATTGCGCGGCAGTCGGTCAGATGGCTGTGGCATGGCGATTATTGGGATGGCCCTTTGAGCGGCATGCTTCTGTATCAGGGCAAAGAATACTGGTTTCAGATGTTTGAAGAGAACGATGAACCTGATTCGACCGGCTTTTATCGGCGGTTCGCCGTCCTTGAATTGACGGAAGTGCAACTAAGGGAAGAACATTACTGGCATGAGTTGTTTCGAGAAAAGGTCGGCACGCACACCGATTACGACGAGGCCGGACGATGCGATCTGGGGGCCTTAAAGCCCCAAGAGTTATGGCATGAGTTTTATGATGCTTACAAGGAGTGCACACCTTCTACTTATTTGGAAAATACCGTTATCGGATGGATGGAAATCTAAGCCTTGCTGATTTAAGGAGACACAGTTGATGACGACTAATCTGGATATAATTGCGGCGGCATTGAAACAGGTTCAGACCACCGGGACTCATCCTGACAGCAATTTCGTCATTTTCAACATCGATACTTCTAAAAACTACTACGTGCAACTGGCAGTGGAGAGTAATCCGCAGAACGGATTACATGCCGAAGCGGTGAGCAATGAGTTTTTAGATCCTGAAGCCCGGTTGGACCAGGAGCAAATCCGCCGGCTGCATTTATTGGGCTGGAAAGATCCTGAAAGCAGCCCTAATTATGAGCGGGATTGGATTGCGGCGACCGATGCCGATCGGTGGGCGATTGCCCGGGAAATCCTGCAAACCTGCGTGGATGTGTACGGCATGTCCCCTCATCATCAGCTGGACGTGATCACGGAAATTTCTTGATGGGCCATGAATCGATTCTTTACGGAGCGATTTGCGGGGCGGCCTGGAAGATCACCGATTATCATCGGCTGCAACTGCTTAACGAAGCGGTTATTGCGGCGTTGCCGCCCCAGGATGAATGGCCCTTTTTGACGCGCCAGCTTTTTGCGTTGCCGGGCGGGACTCCTCAGGAGGGCCGGTATCGCAGCCAGCTCATCCATTTTGGCGGCACTTTCAAGGCGATTGAATGGGAATGGGGCCCCTGGCTGGCCAAATTCGAGCAACTGTTGAGCCGCCTGTTTTGGCACGAGGTCTATCTCCATTTGCGTACGGAAGGCACAGTGGGCTCCTGGGATTATTATTACGAGGCCCTGGATGCCCGGGAATGCTTTTTTGAGCAGGAGCCGCCTCTGCCTGCGACGAAATGGCAGTTCACTGGCGGTCCCCGGCATTTTAATGAACAGGGATTGGATGGGGAGACTTTTCCTCAGACCTGGATTTATTCCGCGGGGATATGGAGTGCAGGTTGAGCCTCTTCATGAAAGGAAGCTGTCATGGACGATAAAATTTTGGTGACCTATGCCAGTCGTACCGGGACGACGGCCAGCATTGCCGAATATATCGCGAAAACTTTGATGATGAACGGATTGTCGGTGGCTTTGTTGCCGATGGAGGAAGTGAAGGATCTTTCCTCTTACTGTGCCGTGGTGGCCGGGAGCGCGGTCCGTAAATCCAAATGGCTGCCCGAGGCGGAACAATTTATCCAGACCCATCGGGCTGAGCTGATGAAGAAGCCTTTCGCCATCTTTTCGGTCTGTATTACGATGGCGATGGGAAACGATGAGAAATTCCGCACGGCGGTGAGAGGCTGGACCTCTTCAATTCGCGAGCAGGTTCGCCCGGTGAGCGAGGGGATATTCGCGGGAATGCTGGATTTCAAAAAGCTGCCCAGGGGATTGGATTCTCTGTTGCTGCGGCTGGCCGTCGCCTTGCGGATCTTCCCTAAAGGGGACCGCCGGGACTGGGAGGCGGTTCGTGTCTGGGCGGAAGAGCTGCCCGCGCTTTTGAAATAAAAAATACCGGTGCCGTCAGCCCGGAAAATGGAAGAAAAAAAGCCCGTGTTTTGGCGCGCTTTCTGAAGCGCGCCAAAACACAAAAAACGCAATACCGCATAATTCACTCAGATTTCACCGCAAAGGCGCCGAGGGCGCAGAGAAAAAAGTCCGTATTTTTGCGCGCATTCTTATGCGCGCAAAAATACAAACAAAAAAACTCTCTTTGCCTGCTTCGCACCGCGCGTCGCCTTTTACCGGGCAAAAACTCGTTGCGGGATGTTAAAACCACCGACCACACGGATAAAATTTATTCCGTCGTGGTGATTTTCTTCCCGCGTTCGAAGACGCCGGGTTTATGGTTGTTGCGTACGGCCAGAGCTACGGTGAGTACCTGAACCGGCAGAATTTCCAGGATAGGCAGGCCGGTATCGGATACTTCCGGCAGGGTGTAAAGCGACTCGCCGGTTCCTCTTTTGACCGTTTCCGCGCGTCCTCCCGCCTTGCAGATATCTTCGGCCAGACCGGCATTCAATGCCCGGCCCGCGCCGCTCCCTTCAAAGATCAGCGTCAACAGCGTCGGTGAAACCATCTCAAAGGGGCCATGGCGGAATGCCGCGCTGCTCATCCCCTCGGTCGGGAAATGGGCCGCCTCTTTGGTGATCAGCCCGCCGGTTCCTGCCGCCGCCAGTGAAGGTCCTCTGCCCGTCAGGATCAGATGGCGAATGCTTTCCAATGATTCGATGGCCGACTCCAGGTAATTTTCCCAGCGGGAAAGATAGGCGGAGGTGGCTTCGACGGCGGCTTCAAGCTCCAGGAAGGTCGGCTGCGGGTCCTGGTGCGTCAACAGATCTCCTAAGACGGTGAGTGCCGCCAGGGTGGCGAGATAAGTTTTACAGGAAACGGTCGCTTCATTCCCGGCCTGCGTCGTCATCAGCGCTTCGGCTTTGTGGGCCAGCGGACTGTCGGGGGTATTGGTCACGCCCAGTACCGGAACGCTGCCTTTTGTCAGCTCCAGCAGCCGGAGGATTTCGGCGCTGTAGCCGGATTGTGATACTGCGATGATCAATGTTTCCGGCGTGAGCGCCCGGGGGGCGAAGTGGATGAGTTCCGAGGTCTCGAACATTTCGGGATAGAGGCCCCGTTCGATCAATGTAAGCCGTAAGGGATGCAGGGCATGATAAGAAGAGCCCATTCCCGTCAGGATAAGGCGTTTCAACGAGCCGTCGCCCAGACGGTCGGCTAACCGGTCGATCCTGTCGTCAGGCCGGGGCGATAGAGCGCTCAGGGTATCCCCCAGTGCTTCGGGTTGATGCAGAATGTCGTTGATATAAAGGTTGTCGGCAAGCAAAGGGTGCATGGTTCACCTGTTTTAATGATGTAAAGAGAAAAAATCCCTGTGATGTAGATCATAGTCTCGGGTAACCTTCCAGGGTATTGTATAAGTATCCAGGTACTTATCAAATTTGGGAGGTTATCATGGACGCTGACATTGCTGCACAAGGGACTGTGTTGATTCCTCCGGCCGATTTCCCGGTGAGTTGGTTGAAGCCTGAATGGGGTTCGTATCATTGGACCCGCGACCTCGAACATATCCCCGATCCCATTCTGCCCATGATGTACACTGCTTCGGGAGTGATGGCGGTTGCCAGCCGGGAGCGGGTGGCGCCGATCTATGAGGAGGCTATCGCCCAACGCTATGACTGGCTGATCAACAATTATCTCTACACGGCGGTTTTGCCCTTCCAGGGGAGTCCGGAAGAGATGGCGGCCCGGATCCGGCGGAACCGGGAACGGCTGATCTCGATCACTCTGCGTCTGGATGAGGTGTGGGAAAAAGAGTGGAAGCCGGCGATTGAATCCCATTGGGCCTTCTGGCGGGAATTTGATTTGGAAAATGCTGCGGATGAGGCGCTCCAGGCCCACACGGAAGAGAGCGTTCAGCGCGGCGCCCACCTTTATGAAATCCATTTCCGGATGGCGGCGCCGATGTGGTTTGCGCTCGATGAATTTGTCGTCTTCTACCGGGATCTTTTCCCGGAAAAAACGGAGCTGGATGCCTATCGGCTGTTGGAAGGCTTCGACAATAAAACGATGCTGATCGGGCGGGAACTCTGGCAATTGAGCCGGCTGGCGCGTGCGGCCGCTCCGGTCTATCGAGTTTTGACGGAGGAACCGACGGCACAGGTCTGCTCCTCTTTAGCGGGTTTTGCCGAAGGCCGGGCTTTTCTGGCCGGGTTGCACCGTTTCCTCGATACTTACGGCCATCGTTCCAATCTTTGGGACTGGTGCCGCCCTTCCTGGCATGACGATCCGACCCCGGTGATCAACAGTTTGAAGACGTACGTGGTCCAGCCCGACCGTGATTTGCCGGCCGAGCAGGCCGCTGCCGTGGCCCGGCGTGAGGCTGCTATTGCCGGGGCCCGGGAGGCGTTGGGGGGCTATCCCGAGCCGGTGGTGACCCGGTTTGAGCAGTTGCTCAAGGCGGCTCAGATAGCTCAGGTACTGACCGAGGACCATGCTTATTACACCGATTTCAACGGTTTCGGTTGGATTCACCGGGTTTTCTATGAATGGGGCCGGCGCTTTACTCTGGCCGGACGCCTCAATCAGCCCGACGATGTCTTTTACCTGAAGTTACAGGAGTTGCAGGCGATGATGGGCGATCCGACGATGGATTGCCGGGCGTTGACCCAACAGCGGCGGGCTGAAATTGCCTTTTGGGAAACGTACGAGGAGCCGCGGGAACTGGGCGTCCGTTCCGAGGCTCCTTTGTATGCCTATTCGCCCGAGGCGCGGCGCACCCTTCGTTATTTGCGGCTTTCCATTACCGAATCGGCCGCTGAGACCGAAGCCGGGAACGTTTTGCAGGGGCAGGCGGCTTCGAGCGGCAAAGTGCGCGGGCGGGCTCGCGTCATTCAAACGCTGGCCGAGGCCTATCGTTTGGAAAAGGGCGATATTCTGGTCACCGCGACGACCGGTCCTTCCTGGACGCCGCTTTTTCTTACGGTGGCTGGTGTCGTTACGGATATGGGGGGCGTGCTTTCTCACAGTGCCATCGTTTCGCGCGAGTATCATCTCCCGGCTGTGGTGGGTACTTGCCGGGCCACGGAGCGGATTCAGGATGGTCAATGGATCGAAGTCGACGGCGATCAGGGAATTGTAACGCTCTTGTGAAAGGAGGTCGGCCATGTTGGATATCTACTGGCTCGATACCCCATTTTGCCGTGATCCGTTGCGGGTGGGCGGCAAAGCCGCCGGGCTGGGGCGTCTGGCGTCCCGACATCCGGTTCCGCCGGGTTTCTGTCTGGCGGTCGGCCAGAACTTCAAGACGGACTCTTTCCCCCGGGAAGTGGCGCAGGCCTATGCCCGGCTCGGGGAAAAGTGCGGGGTTCCCCATCCGGCCGTTGCCGTTCGATCTTCTGCGGTGGATGAAGACGGCGCCGCGAATTCTTTTGCCGGCCAGCATGAAAGTTACCTCAATGTCATTGGGGCTGAGGCCGTGACCGAGGCGATTTCCCGCTGTCTGGATTCGGCCCGTACAGAACGGGCGCAAGTTTATCGTCGTTCGCATGGATTGGAGGCGGCCGCTGGGGTCGCGGTGCTGGTGCAACAGCTGGTCATGGCCGATATTTCCGCGGTGGTTTTCAGCGCCGATCCGCGTACCGGAGATTCCGATCGGGTGGTGATCAATGCGACCTGGGGGTTGGGCGAAAGCCTCGTCGGGGGGACCGTGACGCCGGATCTGTATGTGGTGCAAAAAGCGGATTTTGTTCTGCTCCGGCGGGAGATCGCGGATAAACAGCGGATGACGGTTGCCCGGCCGGCCGGCACCTGCGAAGTTCAGGTGCCCCGCTCCCTGCGGCAGGAGCCCGTGCTGGTGGCGGAACAAATTGCGGCGCTGGCGCAACTGGCGGTCACTCTGGAGGCGAGCCAGGGCCGGGCGGTCGATCTGGAATGTGCCTTTCAGAAGGGGCGGCTTTACCTTTTGCAATGCCGCCCCATTACGACCCTGGAGGCGTAAGAATTTGCTGTTTGTGTAGCATCCCGCCTGTCGTTGCGAGCTAACAAAAGCCTTTTGCGGGAGGCTCAAAATGTCTTACGAACCGGTTGAACGCAGGATCACCGGCCGATCTTTAATCCCAGGGTGTGCAGCGCCGCGATCAGGCCGGTCTGGAGATCGCTCAGCGTCTCCACCCCCGTCCAATCGATCCCCAGATCGACAATTGTTTCGGCCACGGCATCGGAGATGCCCGTGATGATGGCCCGGGTGCCTTTCAACTGGGCGGCGCGGATCGTCTGGTTCAAATGGTTGGCTACTCCGCTGTCCAGAATCGGCACGCCGGTCACATCCAGGATGACAATTTTGGCCCGGTAGCGGTTGATCCCTTCGAGCAGATTGCGCATCAGATCTTTGGCCCGCAGGGAATCGATGCTGCCGATCAACGGCATGACGATGATCTGATCCAGTACGGGGATAATGGGAGTGGCCAGTTCTTTCAAGGCGTGCTGTTGCGCCTCGATAATTTGACGTTGTAATCGTTCCTGTTTCAGTTCGACCTCTTTGCGCTCGGTGATATCGATCTCACTGGAGACGATATTGACCACCTCTCCTTTATTGTTGCGCAGGGGGTAGAAATGTCCGACCAACCAGCGGGCCCGTCCTTCATGGCCGCTTTGGGCCGGGGCAAACTGGAATTCCCCGGTTTTGATATATTCTCCGGCGATGACCCGGCGGATCAAGAAGGGCAACCCCAGTTTCTGGGATTGTTCATCGGTGAGGATATTAAATTTTCCGACCGCGTTTTCGGCCGTCGTTTGATAGAGTTCCTCCCAGGCGTGATTGACGGCGCTCATCGTGCCGTCCAGTTCGTAGATCTCCAGGGCGAAGGGCGACTGTTGGATCAATCCTTTGAATCGCGATTCGCTTTCTAGCAGCGATTCCTCCAAGAGTCTGGAATCCGTGATGTCGAGCATCAACCCCACCATTTCAGGGATAGTTTCTCCATTTTCGTCGATATAGAAGTAGCCCCGGTCGCGGACATAGATGTAATTTCCGTTTTTATGCCGCAGACGATAGGTGACATCATAGGTGTTCAGGGAATGGCCGGCATTTTCGATCTGGCGAACCGTAACCTCACGGTCGTCGGGATGGAGCCAGGATTTCCATTCAGCGACGGTATTTTCGATTTGAGTGGGATCGTATCCCAGGATTTGTGGGAGCGTTTTTCCCCAGACAATCGTTCCTTTGGAAGGGGAACAGGTGTAGGTGATCATGCCGGAGAGTTCGCTCAGTTGTTCATAGCGCCGGCGCCAGTCCAGCATTTCGGCCGTGTGCTGTTGGACCTGAGCTGCGACCCGCGATTCCATCTGTTTCCGGTCGCTGATGTCGTGGATCACGGCGAGAATGCGATCTTCTCCTCCCAGCGCGAGCCGTTTCAGCGTCACTTCGGTCCAGAAGGGCTCTCCCGTTCCTTTTTTGGCCCGCCATTCAAAGGTTTGGGGGCCTTCGGCCAGGGTTTTTTCAATCCACTTGCCGGCTTCTTCTGCCGTGTAGGGAAATTCATTGGCGCTGTAATCAATGATGGTAGCGTGGGTGGCTTCTTCGTAGGTACATTGATAGAGGGCGCACATCCCGGCGTTGACATCCACAATGCGACCCGTGGCCAGATCGTTGATGATAATGGCATCATGGATCGTATCCAGGATGGATTGATAATCTTCCGCATGTAAATCCTTTTTCATAATGAATTCCTTCTGTTTTTCCAGCAGGTCGTTTCAGGGATGATAATGGGCTACGGCGTCCATCGCGGCCAGGGTTCTCTCCGCAGCATCTCGGGTGAGGTTGGTTTCCAGCAGCGGCAGGTAGATTTCCTCTTCTTTGGCGAAATGGACCTTGAGCAGAGCATAAAGGCCGTAGAGCGTTTGTTGGAGCAGGGGGAGGTTTTGAGGAAGGGAGCCGACTGTGGCCAGCTCTGCGAGCCGGGTGATCAGCTGTTTTACTTCCTGGTGATCTCGACTCATGGTGGCTGTGGCCTGGTAATTGCCCAGCAACGCCGCTACGACGGGGTAGAGGACGGCATCCTCAGCATGGGCATGCGGGATAAGATGATGGCTGAGAAATTCTAGAGCGGTTTCCAGTTCTCGCTTCAGGGTTTCACCGGGAATGGTAGGGGCATGGGCAGCGATTTCCCGCAATTGTTCGACGGACGGCCACAGTTCATGATGTTCATCTTTCAATGCTTGAAAGGCTGACATTTCTTTTATCCACCTCTTTAATGACATTAAAGAAGATTGTATTCGATTAAAACAAAGATTGGAAGTAGCTGGGGGGTCTGGAAAAGGGCAAGGAAAGTAGACAGTAGCAAGTAGACAGCTCCCGTCGCCGGGGCGGCTCTGGAAAAGGGCAAGGAAAGTAGACAGTAGCAAGTAGACAGCCCCCGTCGCCGGGGCGGCTCTGGAAAAGGGCGATGTTTTGGCGCGCATTCTGATGCGCGCCAAAACATAAACAAAAAAACTCTCTCTGCCTATCCTGCGCGTCGTGTTTTACGGGGAAAGTGCCATTTGCGGGACGCTCTAAGATGAAAAAGAGATTCAGATTTTAACGCAGAGACGGGGAGTCCGCAGAGAGACGTAGAGAGGGATAAATTATTTTTCTCTGGCTCTGCGTCTCTGCGTTAAAAATCCCGGCTATTTTCAGAACGGTTTTATACCTTAGACGGAACGTTTTTGTAAAACAGCGTGGCCATTCCGATTCCCACAATCGTTAAGAAGAGAAAAATCCCCGTCTCGACCGGATTGATCGGTAACCCGGCCAGCGCCTGATTGATAATCATGGCCATAATGGCAATCAAGAGGACCATTCCTTTGAATACCACCACCGACGTGATCAGATAGCCCCAGGCACTTTTCTTCAGGAGCAGCACGCCGGCAAGAATGCTCAGCGGCACGATCAGTCCCAGATCCATAGCCTGAATAATCAGCGTGGTATAGTGCTCCAATCCGACCGGGGGGAGGCCCTGGGTGAACGAAGGCGCCAGCCGTCCCAGCCACATTAAGGTCAGGACCAGGCCGATGAAAAAGAGGAAGCCGGCGATGGGAGCCCGGGGCAGCCGGTCCGAAATCTGTCCCGGCAAAGCCTGGAGATCCACCGTGAGCAGGGTCAGAATCAAGGCGAAGAGGCTCAGCGAGTAGAGCGCTACATAGACCAGAAAGAATGGGTTGTAGAAGACCAGGAAGGTGTAAGAGAGGTAGGTGTAGAGGAAATAGCCCAGGGTTCCGGCGAGCATCAATTTGCCGCGCAGCGTTCCTTTATTGAAGAGGTAAGCCGTATAGATCAACAACGGAATTCCCAGGAATAGAGTCACGGCATCCTGGGCCAGCCCCTGGGCGACCGTGGAGACCGAATCATAGCGGAAAAAGCCGTTGCCATAAAGGGAGATGGTTTCACCATGGACCGAGGTGAATTCTTTGGGGCTGCTCTCTCCAACAAAGAAGAGGTCGGCTATCGTAGACCCCAGGGCCAGCACGGCGATAAGTGCAACCAGTAAAAGAATGGTCGATTTCTGCTTCATTTAGATCAGCTCTCGCGCCCAGGCCCGGATGGCCTCCCAGTTACGGAAATCGCCTTCGGACATTTTGATAACCTTTCCCAGCAATTGGAAGAAAAAGGGCAGTTTGTTGTATTCGACTTTGCCGGCGAAGAAGCCCTCATGGTCCGATTTGTAGAGTTCGCGAATGGGATCGAGGTAGGCGGAGACCGCCTGGCGGTTTTCCGGGGTATCTTTCTCCAGGGTGGCGCAGGCCGTGAAGAAGGCCGTGGATTTCTGAGCCAGGACGCCCTGATTTTTCTTGACGAAGTCGACCGCTTCGGGAGCCCAGCGGCCGGCGCGCACGGCGCTGCCGACGATCAGTTGATCGTACCCGTCGAGGCTCTTAACATTCTTCACCAGGCTGACATCGACGCTGCGTCCCTGGGCCTTCAATTCATCGGCGATGGCCTGGGCGATTTCGCCGGTCGATCCACAGAAGCTGGCATAAGCGACCAAAATTTTTCCTGTCATGGCGGTTTCTCCTTCATTGCTGATAGATTCATAAAATTCATGCTTCGGTTCGGCAGTGCCCACAACGGTCACGCCGCTGCAAACGAGGGCGGTGGCGCCCAGGCCAAATCCGAGAGTTTTGAGAAATTGACGGCGATCCATAATTGAATATTGTCCTCTTATTGAACGGTGTTTACCCGGACTAAAAAAAAGAGCCTATTTGACGGCCAGGCTCTCCAAAAACGCTTTCATCGCTTGTTCACTGAAGCCTCCGAATTCCCGGGCTGCATCCCGCATCACCGTTAACTTCAGCATGGCGATGCCGTGGGCGCTGGTCCAGAGTAGGGTTGCCAGCATCAAAGGGGTCATTCCTTCAGGCAGGCGCATTTCTCCACGCTCTATTCCCTTCTGAATCCGGGCAGGAAGTCCGCCGAAATGAGGATCAGCGTTGAGTTGTTCGATCCCGCCAGGGCCCGCTTCGGGTGAGTTGAACATCAGAAGATAATGTTCCGGGTAGGTTTCCGCAAAATGCAGGTACCATTGTCCGGAACGGAAAAGTTGTTCGATGACGGGCAGGTTTTCCAGATCTTCGTCCGGATTTAATCCCGCGGCCAGATTCCAGCCTTCATCGCGGATGGCCTGCAGGATCGCCTCTTTGTTTTCGAAATATTTGTAGATGGCGGCGGGACTGTAATCCACGGCATCCGCCAGGGCCCGCATGGAAAGCCCATCCATCCCCTGGGTGAGGAGCAACTTGCGGGCGGTTTCCAGGATCTTTTGTTTGGTCAAATCATGTCGACGGGTGCTGGGTTTGTTCATTTAATTATACACTGAATGATTTTTGAACATCGTTCACTTATTGTACCTCGTTTTCAATTTCTGTCAAACAGGGCGATCCCTGAAAACGTGTTGCGCGCGCTCTCGTGAGAACGCGCGCAAACCTGACCTAAAAAATTTGATTGCCCCGTTGGATAACTCTTGACCTGTGCGGTTAGCCCAGAAAAGCGGGAGAAAAAAGCCCGTATTTTTGCGCGTATTCTTATACGCGCAAAAATACAAACAAAAAACTTCTCTCTTCCCATCCAGCGCGTCGTTTTTTACCAGGCAACTACCTGTTGCGGGGCGCTAAAAACAAACCTCATTGATAGAAAATTAGCCGTGGAGTGTCGTTTTTGAAAACGCTGAGTTACTTTTGCGGTATTGCATAAAATAGTTTGCGCGCGCGCAGCTACAAGCTGCGCGCGCAAAACGAACCCGAAAAAATTGATTGCCCCGTCGGATAACTTTTTTACAGGCCGTTTAAAAAATTAAAAAGACCTGTAGAAATTAGAAAGTTTTGGATTTAGGGTTAGGTGTAGGTGCCAGCGGGGAGGAACCGTAAGTGTACCAGGTGCCGGCGGAATAGACATACCAGGCCTCTGCCGTGCAGCTCAGGCTGTTGTTGCAGGTTGCCGACCAGTTGCTCCAATCGACCACCTGGCCGCCGACGACCCGCTGAATGGTGACATTGGTGGTAATCGATTGCCGGACGGTACAGGTCGTCGTGGCCTTGCCGATAACCACATAGGTACTTACGCCATTGACCAGGCGATATCCGGTAAAGGGAGTGTTTACGCTAACCGTACAGGTACCGGCAGCCAGCGGCTGGACGGCCGGCGCAGCCATGGTGGGGGAGGCGAGAAGGAAGACAAAAATCGCTGCGCAGAGGACACGCACTAAATTGGTACGAAGCTTCATCTAATCGTTCTCCTTGAACTGTTTGAGTTTATATCCGACAAACAGAACCGTCTTGCGACGGGGCAATCTGGAGGAGAAACAAAAGGTGGGCTTCTACGTTGTTTCCTCGGGAGAGGAAAGATTTGATAGCAGTGAACCTGTCCGTAATTATATCCAATTCTGGAAATTTGCAAGAATTAAAACTTTTAAACGAAGGGTATCAGTTGTAAAGGAATACTCCTTGCCGTCAATGGGGTCGAGGCTTTGCTTGTTTTTGTATTTCAGGGAAAAGATCGGGGCGTTGTTTTTTGACCTCTCTTCGCGTTGTGCTACACTCTCCCTGATAATTTTTGAAAGCGCAGTCACTCCTGAAAAGTGGTAGAAAAAACGACCTGCGCAGTCACTCCTGAAAAGTGGTAGAAAAAACGACCTGTGCGGTCAGCCCTGAAAAGCGGAAGAAAAAAGCCGATGTTTTCGCGGGCTTAAGAAAGCCCGCGAAAACATAAACAAAAAGCTCTCTTCCTCCATCCAGCGCGTCGTTTTTTATCAGAAAAGTACCTGGTGCGGGGCGGAAAAAACGGCCGTTGGCCCACCTGACAAACAAACGTACAGGTCGAAAAAACTTCCTGATCTGTGCGGTCAGCCCGGAAAAGCGGTAGAAAAAAACGGTGTTTTGGCGCGCTTTCTGAAGCCCGCCAAAACACAAATAAAAAACTCTCTCCCCCATTCCGCGCGTCGTATCTGACCTGTAATGAATTATTTGCGGGATGCAAAAAGCGGATTATTAACTGAACCAACAGACACCGATCCAGGTGGAGGAACATTCAATCTATGAAAGCCAAAATCATCGTGAACGGCCGTGAATACGACAGCGTCGAGGATCTGCCGCCGGAATTGCGTCAGAATTACGAGCGGGCCATGTCCCTTCTGGCTGATTCCAATGCCAATGGGGTGCCGGATATTATGGAGGGCATGGTTTCTCCCTCCGCCCCCGTGCAGGTTCAAACGGTCCAGACCTCCCGCATCGTTTACGAGGGGCGGGAATATAACAGCCCTACCGATCTTCCGCCGGAAGCCCGCCGGCGTTATGAGCAGGCCTTGAGCAAATTGAACCAGGTGGCCGGGGGAATTATTTCGGATATGGATCCGCAGCCGCCTGTGGTGAATTCCGGGGCAGTCGGCTCAACGGATGATCCCTGGGCCTTGCCGCCCCTGGTAACTTCATCTGAGGAGAATCGTGCGGCGCGGGTCCGACAGCTGGCGCTGGTCCTGGGGATTTTTCTGATCGTCCTTTTGATTGCAGTGCTCGTCCGGGCTTTTATGTAACCTTATTTTCTCGATCTGCGCGGTTTACCCGGAAAACAGGGAAAAGAAACGACTTGGGGGCATCCGAAAAATGCGAGGAAAAAAGCCCATGTTTTCGCACTGACAGTGCGAAAACATAACAAAAAAACTCTCCCCCTGCTTCGCACAGCGCGTCGTTTCTTACGAAGAAAATGCCTTATGCGGGACGCTAAAAATAGGGGAGAAACTTCAACCTCCGGAGGTAGCCCTAAAAACCAGGAAAAGGAAAGTCCATGTTTTCGCGGGCTTTCTGAAGCCCGCGAAAACATAACAAAAAACTCTCCCCCTGCTTCGCCCAGCGCGTCGTTTCTTACGAAGAAAATGCCTTATGCGGGACGCTAAAAATAGGGGATCCATTTCAAGGCAATCCCATATATGGGGAAATTATCGGGCTCTGAGCCAATATACAGGGTTTGTAATAATAGTTGTGTATAGGCCTGAAAACGTCAAAGGTGTGGATAAGTGCCCATTTATGGGGGAGAAGTCCTCAGAAATGTGGAGAACTTTTGTTCAATAGACAAAACGGGCGTTTTTTTCGCATCGACGCCACCCGCGGCGATACGAAAAAACGCCCGTCTTGTTTACACTACCGGATCGCGGAAATTGTAAATAGCGCCCTGCCGTTCCCATCGCCGCCCGCAGCTGCACTTGAAAACTGCCTGGGGCGGTGAGCCCAACGGGGCCCGACATTCCGGGCAAACAAAGAACAGATCGGCCGGAGCCGCCGCCTTTTGGGCTTCTGCCCGGGCCCGCGTAAAGACGCTGGGTGTCCATTGCCAGAATTCCCCGGTGAATTGAACCGCGCCGTCCATTCCCACCAGCAAGCCGGTCGGGAGATACCGTTTCAGTAGTCCCGCCCGGAAATGAGAGACGGTGCGGATGGCTTCTCGATGCAATCCTACCTGTTCCAGCTGTTGCCAGATCCAGCGGGGATGAAAATCGAAGTTCAATTTGACGAATTCTACCGGCTGCGGATCGAAGGGCGACCAGGTTTGCCGGTGCGCCCAATAGCGTAGCAGCGCTTTGAGGTTTTGCTTGTTGGCAAATTCCAGGATGAGCGCCCCATTGGGAGCCAGGATCTCCGAAAGCCCTTTTAAGACGGCCGGCGCATCGACGGCGTGATGGAGGGTGCGGATGATGGTCACGGCATCGAAAAGCCCCGAAGCAAAGGGCAGTTTGTAGAAATCGGCCTGGACAAAGAGATAGTGCGGTTTCCCGCCAGGGGCCGTTTCGCCTAACCGCGCTACCGCCTGTTCCAGCTGAGTGCGGGCATAGTCGTGAATGACGACCGTTTCGTAACCAGCATAGAGATCGGCCAATCGACCAAAGCCGGCGCCGATTTCGATCAACCGTTTGCCTTGCGGCGGGAGCATGGCGCGCATCGCAATGCGTTCCGCGCCGTCTTCGTAGGCTCGCGTTTCGTTCCAGAATTCGGTGCTGTACTGCGAGCCTTCATAGCTACAGATGGGACGATCGCTCATTTTTTAGTCAGAATCTCCGCGAGGGAATTGGGCAGGCTTTTCAAGAATTTGTTGATGGGGCTGAAGACCAGTCGCAGCTGTTCGATGGCCGGGCCCATACCGGCTTCGTCCAGGGGGATTTCCACCGGAACTTCCATCACGACCGGAATGGTGGTTTCCACCGGCACATCCAGGTCGAGGGCTACGGGCAGGCTCATCCCTGCCGGCAGATTGAGACTTACGGTCCCGTTGATCTCGCCGCCGCCGCCGGGCAGATAGAAAGTGGCCGGGGCCGTCAGCGGGACATCCTGGGTCAGGACGACGTTGGTGTTTTGTTCGAGCGGCAGATTGAAGGAGATCGGCAGGGGATGGTTGATGGAAACCGTTGTCTTGATCCGCGTTTTACCCAGTCCGGCAAAAGCAGAATCCAGGTTGTCCAGTAAGGGTTCCGCAATTTGGGTCTTGGCCATGAAGATGGGCCCGATTGCCAGGAGCAGAACCAGGACCAGAATGATATTCACGGCAAACGAAAAGATAATCGCGAAGTTTTTAAAAGCTTCCCAGAAGTGTAACGGCTTTTTGGGTTGGGGGGTGACTTCGGCTTTAGACGCGGTCTGCTCCTCCATGCTGACCTCCTCGAAAAGTATAAAAGTATCTTACCACGCTCTCATTTTAGCGCAAGCAAAGCCAATTTTGCTTATTTATATTTTTTCGCGCGCCGTCTGCGGCGCGCGAAAAAATATATCTCATCGATACAGCCCTTCCTGGCGGATGTAGGTCTCCACGCCGGGTGGCACCAGATAGCGCAGCGGCAACCCTTCGCGCACCCGCCGGCGCAGATCCGTCGCCGCAAAATTGACCGGGGGCACGTCCAGCCAGACAATGCGGTCGGTCAGCTCTGGAAAGCGCAACTCCAGCGCCGGCCAATCGGCCTGCATATCCGGCCGCGGCATGACCGCCAGCCGGGCGCGTTCCAGCAGGCTTTCCGGCTGATGCCAGGTGGGCAGATCCCGCAGGGAATCTTCCCCCATCAGGAAATACCATTCGGTCACGGTAGGATGGCTGGATTGCAGCAGCGCCAGCAGTTCGGTGGTGTAATGGGGCCCAGGGCGGTCGAGATCCGTGCGATCCAGCAGGAAGGCGCCATTGTCGGCGATGGCGGCCTTGACCATGGCGGCCCGCTCTTCCGGCAAAGAGAGCTGGTTCTGTTGTTTGTGCGGCGGCTGGCCGGCCGGGACGAAGAGCACCCGCTCTAGTTTCAGCTGGATGCGGGCTGTTTCGGCCAGGGCCAGATGGCCGTAATGGGGGGGATCGAACGATCCGCCTAACACTCCGTAACGGGTCATAATCTTTTCCTGTCGCCTGGTAAGTTAATGCATTTTTCGCGCGCCCCCGAAGGGGGCGCGCGAAAAATATAAATTCTGTTATTTCCCTTTCAATCCGCGGAGGATGCGCTCGGCATTGAAGGGCAACGTGTTGTACCAGACGCCTGCGGCGCGACGGAGCGCATGATGCAGCGCCGATGCGACCGGAATAAGGGGCATTTCAGCGATACCCCGGGCGCCCCAGGGCCCATTGGCTTCGGCTTCCTCGATGAGGATGGTTTCCACCGCGGGCGGTACATCGGCGATGCCCGGCATCAGATAGGTGGTGAAGGTCGAGGTGAGCGCCCGTCCCTCTTTCTGGATGAAATGTTCGGTCGTGCTCCATCCCAATCCCTGAATGACGCCGCCTTCGATCTGTCCCTGCGCCAGGGCGGGGTTGATGGCCTGTCCGACATCGTCGGCGCAGATCAGCCGCAGACATTTCAGCGTGCCCAGCCGGGTGTCCACGGTGATTTCGGTGCCGATGGTGACGTAGCCGTAGGAGAAGTTGGGATCGCCGTGTCCCGTCTGCGGGTCGATGGGGGTGGTTTTGGGGGCGAGGTAGGTGAATTCGCCGCGTGCCGGCCGGTTTTCCGCTTTCCAATCTTCCAGGGCGGTGGCGGCGGCGCCGCGGATGGCGTTGCCGATCATAAAGGTCATCCGCGAGGCGGAGACCGAGCCTGAACTCTGGCTGGTGGCGGTATCTCCGGGGGCCAGCCGGACCTTTTCCAGATCGATGCCCAGGGCTTCGGCGGCCATCTGCCGGATGACGGTATAGGTGCCCTGTCCGACTTCAGCCGTGGCCACGAAGACGACGGCTTCTTCAATCTGGCTGTCGCCGAAGAGTTCCATGGCCGCCCAGGCGTTGTCCTGGTAGCCGAAGGAGAAGCCGACATTTTTGAACCCCAGGGCGATGCCGACGCCACGCTTCAGGTAGGGTGGATCGCCGGGGCGGGGTGACATGTCGGGCGCGGTCCAGCCGGACGGCGTTTCTTTCCAGCCCAGAGATTCGGCGGTGGCCAGGAGGGTTTTTTTCAGCCCTGTGGCTTCTTCGGGAAGCGGCCGGCCCCACGGCATGGGATCGCCGGGTTCGACCATGTTGCGCAGCCGGAATTCAACCGGGTCGAGGCCGAGCGCTTCGGCCAGTTTGTTCATCTGAGATTCGCAGATGAAGTTGCCCTGGGGGGCGCCGAAGCCGCGGAAGGCCCCGCCGGGAATGTTGTTGGTGTAGACGCCCAGCACCAGGGTGCGGACGTTGGGTATGCGGTAGGGTCCGTTGACGGTGAGCAGCAGGTTGCCCATGACTTTGTTGGTGGTGTAGACATAGGCTCCGCCGTCGGCAATGACTTCCGTGTCGGCGGCGATGAGCCGGCCTTCGGCATCGGCGGCCCAGCGCGCTTTGGCATGGATACCGTGGCGTTTGTGATGGCCGATGATCGATTCCTCTCGCGTCCAGACGATCCGCACCGGCTGATGCAGGCGCAGGGCGGCCAGCCCCAGCACGACCTGCACGGAGAGATCCTCGCGGCCGCCGAAGGCGCCGCCGATGGCGGGATAGATGACGCGAACTTTATCCTCGGGGAGCCCCAACGCATGGGCGATCTGCCGGCGGTCCTCATGGGCCCACTGGCCGGCCGAGACGACGGTCACCCGCTCCTGATCGTCGATGTAGGCCAGCCCGGCTTCGGGCTGCAAATAGGCATGTTCCTGCGGCGGCAGGTTGTATTCGGATTCGACGACGACGGCGGCCTGCGCCAGGGCGGCATCCACATCGCCGTGGTTGATGCGATGGCGGGAGGCGACGTTTTTCTCAAAGACCAGTTCGGGATGGATGGGCGTGTGGGGATGGGGGGGATGCAGGATCGGCGCTTCGGGCTTTAAGGCGTCGCGCGGATCGGTGATGACCGGGAGATCCTCATATTCAACCACGATGAGGTCGCGAGCGGCGGCTGCCTGTTCTTCGGTAGTGGCGACCACGGCGGCGATCTGATCTCCCACGAAGCGGACGATGTCGGCGCCGGGGATGGGAGAGCCGGGGCCGCAGAGTACAGGCTGATCGGCGTACTGTAGGCCGTATTCGTTGACGGGCAGATCGAGGGAGGTGAAGATGGCGATCACGCCCGGGACTTTCATGGCAGTGCTGGTGTCGACGCGGACGACGCGGGCGTGGGGCCGGCGGGCGAAGAGCATTTTCATGTGGAGCATGCCTTCCATCACCAGGTCGCCGGGATAGGTGGCGGTGCCCAGGGCTTTGGCCCGGGCGTCGATGCGGGGTACGGATTGACCCACGTAGTTGCCTTTCATTTTAGATCGAGCTCCTTCTTGTAGTTGAAATCTCTTCTTCTCCAGAAGAGACGAGTTTTGATTTTAGCGGTTAGCCCATAAAGGCGGGAGAAAAAAAGCCTGTGTTTTTGCGCGCATTCTTATGCGCGCAAAAACACAAACAAAAAAACATCCTCCCCCCCTCCAGCGCGTCGCTTTTTACCGGCAAAATGCCGTTTGCGGGACGTTAAAATGTCTTCCCCACAGATTGGAAATTTTCTCTACCGGTGCGATTAACCTTAAAAATAGGGAAAAGAAAAGCCCATGTTTTGGCGCACTTTCTGAAGTGCACCAAAACATAAACAAAAAAACTCTCTCTGTCCATCCCTCGCGACGTTTTTTACCGGCAAAATGCCGTTTGCGGGATGCAAAAAAGCTAACCATACAGGCTAATAGGTTGTTAAGGGCAGTTAAGAGTGTAGGCATTGTCGGGCAAAGGATTGCCCTGATTATCGACGGCCGGCAGCCGCTCGCCAGTCTGCGGATTCCAGATCCCGATCGTGATGGAATAGGGCCCTTGCGGCAGGGGGGCCAGTTTGCGATCTTCGGAGACTTCTTCTCCCGGTTGCCACTGGTCGAAGGGGAAGAGGTTGTAGAGGGGATCCCCATCGGCCTGGGCCACGATTTCGCCATGTTCGCGGATATGGATAAAGGGTTTGACACTCCCGGCATGGGCGATCATACGCCAATGGAGACGGAGGACCGAACTATCTTTGATAGGATCGAGATAGGCACACGAGACATAAGAAAGCTCGATGGCATTTCCAAACCGGGCCTCGATGTGGGTGTCGGGTTGGATCGGCGGATCGGTGCGCAAAGAATCCAGCCGGCCTGGAGAATTGAGCGGGAAAAGGTTGTTGGGAGCGTAGGTCGCCATTTCTATTTCTGTGGCCCGGCGTAGATCGTCGGCCGTGGGCGCTTCTCCGGACGGTTCAATGGTAAAGGGGATATTTTCAGGCAGCAGATCCCCCCGGGCTTTGCCGACAGCCATTTCCGAGTCACCGCCGTGGGCCTGGACGAACATATCGATGGTGGTCGGCGGCGGCAGCGGAATGACGCCTTCGTGGCCGAGCGGATAGGTGCGCTCTTTGAAGGTCATCCGGCCTGGCAAATTGATAAAAAGTGTGGGGTGGTTTGCATAGTCAAGCGTATCGCTCAGTAAATCCCCGGCCTGTTCGTAGATTTGACTTTCTTTGAAAAGGAACCAGCTTCCTGGAAGTAACAGGCCGATAAGAAGGGCTGATTGCCAGAGGACCTGAGGGAGGCGAGGCCGGTTTTCATCCGGATTGGAATGGAAGAAGGCAAATCCCCACAGCAGGGCGGCGCTGACTGCCACCGGATAGAAAACCCGGGGCGGATCGCGGTACCAGTTGAAGGCCTGGGTGGCGATCGGAATGGCGCTCCACAGGATCGCCCAGCCCATGCCGAAGAGGTAGATCCGGAAATTTTTTTGTCGATAGAGTCGCCAGCCCAATCCGATGAGGGTCAACAGGCCGATGACGGTCATCAGCAGGATTGCATCGAGGCCGGTGGACTTGCTCAGCGGGACGATCAACCAGGCGATGGGGAAGGTGAGGGTCTGGATCAGGACGACGAAGCTGTAACCCGGGTGCAATCCGGTGAAGAACTGGTGCGGCACCTCGCCGGCAAATCGGCTGATGCAGAAGAGCGGAATCAGCGAGACGGCGACGGCGGCCAGGGGCCAGATCCAGTCGCGCCGGTTGCGCTGTAAGTAGGGCTCAGCCAGCAAGGCGGCATAGAGGAAGAGGGCCGGCCCGGCGACGACGGCGCCTTCGTGGGCAAAGCCGGCCAGCAGGATCAGGAAAAGGGCCAGGATGTGAAGTAATGTTGAATTACGCCGATGGGCGACTCTGTAAATCAAGAGGGCGCCCAGGGTCAGCCCCAATGCCAGGGGATAAGAGAATGCGCTGGGCCAGAAAATGACATCGAAAGAAAAAGGAAAAAAACCGAAGAACCCGATGGCAGAAAAGAAAAGGATTATGGGTATTTGGGCCGCCGTCAACTTTGATATGTCTTTTCCTCTCCAGTTTGCAGTGAGAACCAGTACGACGACCAGAACGACGCAGACCAGATGTCCGAACATGGTGAGCGGATGAAGCACTTCGGGCGTCAGATTGCCGGTCAACAGGTAGATCAGTTTCCAGATCAGATAGTGCAGGGGGCGATAATCTCCGTAGGGGCCGGCCTGGCTCCAGAAGGCCCAGATTGGAGTGGCTTTGGTCCAGGGCACCTGAAGCAGATCGTCGGAAAAGAAGGGGATTTTGGGCGCCAGGGACCAGGCATTCATAATCAGGCCTAACAATAGGGCCCCCCATATCCACCAGGTTGGGATTCTGGATGATCTGACCTGAGTTTTTCCGGTCGTCATGATTCGGCGGTCTCCAGCGTGAGAATGCGGCGCAGGACGGCGACTGTGGCCGCATAGGTGGGATCCATGCCGTAATAGGAGAGGTTGCGGGCTCCCAGGTTTTTGCCCTTACTCATCGGGGTATCCGAGGCGTAGTGCAGCGCGCCGACCTCAAAGGGGATCGGGTAGAGGTTGACCAGTTCGTCGGTGGGATAGCGGCGCGGGCGGATGAATTCGTAGAGCGCGGAGAGATAGGGACCGGCTTCCATTTCTACGTCGGTATAACCGGCGTTGTGGAATCCGGTCATATAGGGCTGGTTTTGCAGGAAGGTGCCGCGCACGGTGATGGCCCGCTGGTTGTCGAGTACATCGCCGTAGACCAGATAGGGCGAGACATCGGCGGCCCGGAAGATATTTTCGAACATGTAGGTGTTTTCGGAGTGTTCGTCGTAGACCACATTGGGGATCAAGACATCGCCGACCTGCCCGTTGAGGGTGGCGGCCTTGCCGATGAAGTAGGTGCCGCAGAGTTCTCCCACGCTGGAGGCAATCTGCGAGAGCAGGTGATAGGCGGCAAAGCCCAGCGGATAGTCGATGTTAAAGATCAGGGCGCGGCTGGCCGCCAGTCGTTGTAGCGGCAGATCCTGCAGCCGGGGATCGAGGTCGGCCGGGATCAGGCGGGCGATGTCGATGATCTGGGCTTCGAGGTCGAAGGTGTGATGGCTGGGGATGCGGACGATGCCGCACCGTTGCTCATGGGCATTGCGTTCGGCCTTGAGATCCTGGCCTTCGGGTGTGGCCATATATTTCTTGAGCAGATAGTAGCGGAAGTTATCGGGATTGCTGCGCACCTCGCCCCGTTCGATCCGGTTGAACTCTTCGCGGAGATCGGCGCCGGCGGTGGAGCCCAGATAGTTGCGCAGCCGCCCTTCCTGCCGCCGGGCAAAGCCGGTGAGCATGTTGATCAGGCTGTGGGTGTTGCTGGAGACAAAATAGACCGGGCGCTGGTGAAGTTCCAGCCCGGCCTGGGCTGCGATAATATGTTCCCACCATTGTTGGGTGGCCCGGCGGTAATCGACATGGGTGCCGGCCAGCAGGCGGACGGCGATCTTTTTGCGAGAGCTGGCGATCTCTCCCATGATCTTAGGGAAGCGGGCGCCGTAGAGATTTTCCAGGCGGTTCCAGTCGTCGAAGGAGAGCCTGAGGACCTGGCGGGTCTCTTCGCGGAGTTCCGAATCATGGGTGCCGTGGGCCGCCCAGTGTTGCAGCCGTTCGGAGAGACCGGATTGCAGGGCGATCAGGGCGTGCATTTTGTTCCATTCGATCTGGAAGGCGACCAGGATGGGGATGATATCGTCGATATCGGAGAGGCTGGCGATATAGGCGGCCAGCGTTTCTTTGCCGTCGTAGGCCATGCGGCGGCGGCGACCCGCTGCAGTGACGGGCTGCCAGTTTTCTATATCGGGGTAGCCGCGGCGGTGAAAGACTTCCTGGGTCTGGCCCAGGACGACCAGCCGGACGCCGGCCATACAGTCGGGCAGGCGCAGGCTGCTGTAGATGAAAGCCGACATATCGGGTTCGATTTCGTCGGCGCCCGGATGGAGGGAGGAGTTCATGCCGATGTGGGTTTCTCGCAGGGTGCGGATCTGGACTTCGTCGGAAGACCGCAGCAATGAGTAGTAGGTCCGCATGTAGAGTGTGATTTCGTCGGAGCTTTCGTGTGGAACAGTTCGTTTCATTAACTCACCTTTAGATCTTTTATTTTACCCGTTGTTGAAGGCGGACCTGTTCCCTTTTCAGGCAATTTAAGGTGTTGTGTCTGACGCCTTTAGCTTTCTTACGTCCCGCACCCGGTGCTTTCCTGGTAAAGGGCGACGCGCTGTGCGAAGCAGGGAGAGATATTTTTTGTTTATGTTTTGGCACGCTTCAGAAAGCGTGCCAAAACATAGGCTTTTTTTCTCCCGCTTTTCAGGGCCAACCG
>CAZCTC010000102.1:22847-22969 GCA_964501335.1 uncultured Anaerolineales bacterium
TACAGGTAGAGACTTTTTATTTATTTTTTGCGACTTCAGAAAGCGTGCCAAAACATAGGTTTTTTTCCCCGCTTTTCAGGGCCAACCGTACAGGTAGAGACTTTTTATTTATTTTTTGCGAC
>CAZCTC010000103.1:0-22601 GCA_964501335.1 uncultured Anaerolineales bacterium
CTGCTGTCTACTTCCGCTGAATTTTCATCCTTCGGGGTGCCGCCCCCGGCATGACCTTCTGTCCTGAAAATAGGGCTCTATGGCATGGCTCCGGCCTTGTAACGTCCCGCAACAGGTGCTTTCCAGGAAAAAAACGACGCGCGGTGCGATGCAGGGAAAGAGAGTTTTTTTGTTTATGTTTTTGTGGTTTACCACATAAGAATGCGCGCAAAAACATAGGCCCTTTACCAGAACAGCACACGCTGTCTACTGTCTACTTTCTACTGTCTACTTTCTACTGTCTACTTTCTTTTTTCATGCTTTTATCGAGTCATCGCCCGCCCGTTCCCCCCAGACAACAGCTCATTACGTTTCACGTTTCACCTACCCCGTCTCAGCTCCCTTTCCCGGCCACAATAGTCAGATCCCGCAGCACCTCACTCAACACCACCGGATCGATCGAATCCAACGGCAATCCATTATGCCAGTCTTCCCGGGGAAGATAGGTCATCCCCTTGCACCGCCCCGGCACAAAAAAGGCCCGCTTCAAGGCCACGGAATCCGTATCTTCCATATACCCCAAAACCACATAATCATGCTCCACCAGCGCCGTGACTCCCATCGTCGGGAAATACTTCGCATGGCTGAGGTACGCCCCCTGGTCCTCCGACTCATCACGCTGCCACCCCTGCCGGGCCAACGCCCCCACCATCGCCGCCGCCAGAATCTTCACTTCCGCAAACCGCACAATCTCCTGCCCCCTCAATTCATCCGGCGTCAATGCATAGATTTCCCGTCCCAGCTGTGAAAACGGCGCCACAATCTCGTAATCACTGAAATGCTCGCCCCACACCGCCCGCTGCTCGACGCTCAATTCCCACGGATGGACCAATCCCACCCGCCATGTCGGCTCCAACGTCAGCAAATCATCGTTAACATCCGCCGGCGTCCCATCCTCCGTGATCCGGAACAGCGCCGCCGGCCGGCCCTCTGCGTCATAGCTACCCCAAAGCACCAGCCGCGCCAGATTGACCATAAAAGGCTGCGCCACAAACAACTGCTTGAACTCCTCCGCCGCCCAGCGCCGCCGATTCGCCATCGCCTGCTCCAGCCGCCGCACCTGCACGCCGGCCACCTCGCGAATCTGCTTCTTCAATTCTTTCCACTCCGCCACCGCCTCTTTTGCCAGTTCTGCATCGTCTTTGGAATTCGGCTTCGGCAGATCGTCCTTCAACTTCCCCGCGCCGTCGCGCACCATCGGCTTCAGATCCGGCCCCAGCACAAAACGAAACTGCCGCGGCCCGAAATCGAAAATCCGCCCGCCGCCCGCCTCCAGCCCACAATCGGGCACCAACCGATCCGCCAGCTGCTCGCCGGTCAGATTCCGCGCCGCAGCGATCGTCTCCATCGCTTCCTGCGCCTTCGCCTTCAGCGCCTTGAACTGCACCTTCTGCGCGATACTGTTGATCTGCATCAGCGCCGCATCCGACCCGATCGTCGCCAGAATTTGCAGGCCCAACACCGCCCGCGCCGTCTGACTGGCCCCCGGCCATTTGCGGATAATCCCCGCCAGCTTAACCGCTGTAGCATCATTGCCCAACAGCCCCAATGCCGTGATCACCCACTTTTGCTTCACCGGAAAACCCAGATCCATCCAGTAATCGTACACGCCCCACAGAAACTCATCCAGCATCTCGGGCCGCACATGCGCCTTCAATCCCACAAAAAGGGGCTGGTTTTGCTCCGTCAACGGCGTGATCGCCAGGGCCGCCAGCACCCCCTCGATCTGGCTCGAATTCAAACAGCCTTCCTCAATCCGGAGCATCGGCAGCCGATCCAGCTCAGCCCAGGCCGGCTTCTTCTTCGCCTGCGTCTTGGCATCGGGCAGGCTCTCCACCAGCCAGGCGGGAGTGGTCGCCTTGTCCAACACAGGCATCCGCGCCGCCTCAAGCGCAAAGAGCCGCGCCTTCACCCGGGCCGCATCCGCCGGATCTTCAAATCCCGCCAGCTGCGCCTGGATAAAATCGCCATGGCCCCGCCGGCATAACAGATCCAGCCGGCGCGCCGCCGCCTCACTCAACTCACCGTCGCCCGCGGCCAGCGGCAGCAGCCCAGCAACCGTCAATTCCGGATGGTCCACCAGCCAGCGATACGGCCCCGTCCGCAAATTGGTCTTCTGCTCGATCGCCAGCATCACCGGCACCATCTCCGGCCGCTCGATCTGCGCCAGCGATTGCACAATCCCATCGAGCCGCCGGTAAGCATCCGCAATCCCCTCGACATTGCCGTACCGTTGCAACCACTGATAAGCATAACATTCCTTGATACAGATAATCGCGCTCTCCGCCACCACATCCAGCGATTCCCAACCGGTCAATGCCACATAAATCGAGAGCTTTTCGATCTGATCACGGTAACTGTCCGTAAACATAGCCTTCTCCCAGAAAGGCAGCTTCAACCGCCGCAGCGTCGCCACGATCTCTTCCGGGCTCTCCAACCCAAAAACGACCGCCAGCGGATCGGCAAATTCCTTCAATTCCTCCGGCTGCGCAATCAACGAACGCACCGCATCATACCGGCCGATACAGGCCGCCAGATAGTAATACCCCTCTTGCTCCCTGGGAGACTCCCAATTCTCCGGGCACATCCCCATCAACTCCCGCATCGAAGCCAGCTCAGTCTCCGTCAGATAGGGCAAGAGATAGCTCCGCATCCCTTCACAGAGACTCAGAAAAAAATCGTTACGCATCTTCACAGCCCAGCCATAACCGTACGAATTATTCTCCACGGGAGGCAAAAAACTGGGCTGACAGAAAATCGCTATCAGACCCTCTACCCCGATCAACCGATAGAGAAGCAAAACAAACGCCGGCTCATGACAGAGGTTCTTCAACAGAGCCGCCCGCACTTCCTCCCGCGTCAATGACGGCTGCGCCTGCACCTGCGCCAGGACCTTCGCCGGCAAAGCCGCCACATAAGCATTGGCTTCTTCCATGGACATCTCGTAATAATCAGGAGAATCCACCATCGCCAAAAACCAGAAAGCCGCCTCTTCTTGCGAAAGCGCCGGCGAGAAAACCGCTTTGGACCAATCGATCCCCTTTTCTTCAGGATCGGCACATTTCCAGGAAAGCAACCGCGCGCTGACTTCCGCGAAATCAAAGGGAACTGTCGGAGGTAACGGTTGAGGGGTCCTTTCTCCCCAGGTTTTCCAGAGATAATGTTCAGGACAAATCTCAAAAGTGGTTGGCGGAAGAGGGCCAGGAGCAACGAATTTCATAACTTCGAGTTCCTTTCGTCAATTTAATAGGGGAAAGCGCCCATTATAGAACATCCGTATAAAATCGCAAGACCTCGTTTCCCGCCCCTGGCCTCTTATGGTACAATACCCGCCGCAGTTCAAGCCTGCACAATCAACCCAAAAAACGCAGAAGAAAAAACGACCTGTGCGGTTAGGCTGAAAAAAAGCCCTTATTTTCGGCGGCTTTCTGAATCGCACGAAAATACAAACAAAAAAAATTCTCTCCCCCCATCCAGCGCGTCGCTTTTTACCGGAAAAGCACCGTTTGCGGGATGCAACAAATTGAAGGAGAAAAATTGATCACCACCCGACGGCTCTTCACCGTTTTACTCATCCTCTATCTCATCATCGGCACCACCTATATCGCCAACACCCCCCTCTTTGAAATGCCCGATGAATCCTCCCAGCTCACCGTCGTCTACTACATCCACCATCACCTGACCCTTCCCCCCTACGTGATCCCCGAACGGCGCGCCTCGACCGCCCAAAACATGGGCTGGTTCCTCACCTTCCACGAGCCGCCGCTCTACTACGCCCCGCCGCTTTACTACACCCTCGCCGCCGCCGTGACCGCCTGGAGCGACATGGGCGATATGCCCGAACTGATGGTCCCCAACCCCAACTGGGAACGCGGCTGGCCCCCCACCGACAACGACTCCCCCACCAACAAAACCATGTACGCCCACTACGCCTCCCGGGAAAACTGGTCGAGCAGCGCCACCTTCCGCACCGCCCTCGTGCTGCGCCTGCTGGGACTGGCCCTGGGTGCCTGGAGCCTCTTCTGCGTCTACAAAATCGGCCGCCTCTTATGGCCCGCCTGTCCCTGGGCCGCCCTGAGCGCCGCCGCCTTGACCGGGTTCCTCCCCCAAAATATCGTCTCCAGCGTGGGGGCAGGACAGAACGCCCTCTTCAACGCGCTCTTCGCCGGCTTTCTCTGGGGAACCCTCACCATCTTACATCGCCCCCCCCGCCGGCGTGACTGGTCTCTGCTCGGTCTCGTCGTCGGCCTGAGCCTGCTCACCAAACAGAGCGCCCTGCTGATGCTGCCGCTGGGGGGATTGACCATCCTCTTCCAGGCCTGGCCGCAGCAACACCGCCGGCGACACATCCTGCAAAACGGGGCTCTCTTTGGATTATCTGCGCTGCTCGTGGCGGGCTGGTGGTACGGCTACCACGCCGTGCAATACAACGATCCCCTGGGCATGGCCATGCACTATGCCGCCCAGGTCCCTTTGCAAAGTTTCGGTCTGGAACAGATCTGGGAGATCGTACAGACCTTTTACGGCGGCTTCGGCTGGGGAGTGCTCCGCCTGCCGCCGGCCGTTTATTACCTCAGCACGACCGTCCTGGGGATAAGTTTGTTGGGCGCCCTTTATACCCTACGCCCGGGAGGTCCCTTCTGGCAACTGCCCCGACTGACCCGCGCCGGGTTGATCGTTCTGGCCTGCGCCGCCCTCTTAAACATGGGCAGTCTGGTCCCCTGGGCGCTGAGAACCGGCGCCGCCGACGGCCGCCTGCTCATGCCCATCCTGCCGGCCATCGCCGTCTGGTTGATCTGGGGAATCACCCGGGGAAAGATCTCCCAAAGGAAAAACATCCTCATCGGATTGGGAATCCTGAGCTGCGCCGCCGCCGCTTTGATCCCCTGGATCGTGCTGCGCCCTGCCTTTGCCGCCCCCCTGGTCCATTCGCTGCCCACAAACCTGCAACCGGCCGCCGAACCACTCGAATTCGAACAGGTGCAGCTGCTGGGCTATACCGCCTCGGAAAACGATACCCTCCAGGCCGGCCAATCCCTCGACCTGGCCGTCTACTGGCAAACCCCCACCGGAACGGCGCCCCGGCTGGAATTCTGGGGTCAATTCGGCCCCCTGGATGCGACCCGATTTGTCAGCGGAAACAACGACTGGCTGGGGACATCCCGTTTCCCCAGTGATCTATGGCAGGCCGGCGACCTCGTACGCCAGGAACACCGCTGGCTCATCCCCGCCGCGGCGCCCGCTCCCGCCCTCTATTGGATGCGGGTAGGCCTCACCGCCCCGGACGGCACCAACACCGTCACCGATCTCGGGCCCTGGCGGCTGCTGCCCGCCACCCCGCCCCCCGCTCCCGCCGTCCCTACCGCCGTCGCCTTCGGCACCATCCAGCTGGAAGGCTACACCTGGGCCTGCCGTGACACCACGCCGGAACTGACCCTCTATTGGAAAGCCGCCACGCCGCCGGCCATCGATTACACGGTATTCATCCACGGAATAGACGCAACCGGTCAAATGTTGAGTCAATGGGATGGACCGCCGGGGAATGGGAACTACCCTTCACACTGGTGGCTGGCCGGTCAAACCGTACCGGATTCACACCTGCTGACACCTCTGCCGGCCGCCGGAGTTGAGCAACTCCAGTTGGGTTTATATGATCCCCAAACCGGCGCACGCCTTCCCGCCACTAACAACGGGGTTGCCCTCCCCGATGCCGCCGCCCGGATCCCACTGCCGGCCGCGCCATGCGGGAAATAACAAAAGGCTTTATTTATTTTTCGCGCGCCAAAGGCGCGCGAAAAATAAATAAAGCGATCAGGAAAACAGCCGCGTCAACGCCGCAAAATCAAACCCCTCCACCAGGGCCGCCAATCCCTCCGCCAGCTGCGGCCGATCGTCCCGGATCTCCTCAATCAACGTCTGCGCCCAATATAAATCCCCTTCCAATACCGCCTGCCGCATCCTCTGCTTCCATTCCAAAGACAGACCTTCCAACGCCGATAACAAAAAAGCCGGGGACAAAACCGCCGAATTCTCTGCCCCATCGGTCCCCTCGTCCGCCATCTCATCGGCATAGATAAATTGCACTCCCAAATGCCGCTCCAGCACTTCAAAAATCTCCACCTCCCGGAACGGCTTGCGGACAAAATCGTCGCAGCCCTCCGCCAGAATCCGCGATCGCTCTTCCTCAAAAGCCGCCGCCGTCAAGGCCACAATCACCGTCGGAAAAGCTCCCGGCCGCTCCGCCATCGCCGCTTTGATCCGCCGGGTCGCCTCATACCCATCCATCACCGGCATCTGAATATCCATCCAGATCAAATGCGGCCGCCATGACTCCCACAGCTCCACACAGGTGTAACCGTCTTCGACAGCCCGCACTTCAAATCCCAGCGGCTGCAAGATCTCCATCATCAAATGATTGCTGAAAGGGACATCATCCACCACCATCAGGCGATAAGGTCCACCGTCCGGAGCCGTCTGCCCCGGAACTACCCCGATCACCCGACGCCGATTCCGCGCAGCCCGATCGGCCACCACATTCGCATCGGCCAGTTGCACCAGAATCGTAAACCGAAAAACGCTCCCCCGCCCCACTTCACTCTCCGCCGTCAGCTCTCCGCCCATCATCCGCACAAATTGCCGGCTGATCGGCAGCCCCAGCCCGGTCCCATCCTTCGAATGCCGCCCACTGAAACTCTGAGCAAACGCCTCGAAAATAAGCTCCAACTCATCGGCCGCAATCCCCATCCCCGTATCGGCAACTTCAAACTGCAATCGCAAGGTATCCGGCTGATCTTCAAACATCGCCGGGACCCGCCGGACCCGCAATATCACCGCGCCCGTCGAAGTAAACTTGACCGCATTGCCCAATAAATTGATCAAAATCTGGCGCAACTTGCCCGCATCCGTCTTAATCACGGCCGGCACATCCGGCGCAAATTCAAAACTCAGCGCCACACCCTTGATCGCAGTCCGCAACCGGAACATCTCCTCCAACCCCAACAACAACTCGCACAGGTTGAAATCCTCCGGTTGCAGCTCCATCCGCCCCGCCTCAATCTTAGACATCTCCAAAACATCATTGATCAAAGCCAGCAGATGTTCTCCGCTCCGCCCTACCGTTCCCAAATTGGCCCGCTGCGAATCCGTCAGATTGGCATCATGCCCCATTAACTGCGTAAATCCCAAAATCGCATTGAGCGGCGTCCGCAACTCATGGCTGATATTCGCCAGGAAAACGCTCTTCGCCCGATTGGCCGCCTCCGCCGCCACCTGAGCCTCCCGCGCCTCCGCATAGAGTCGGGCATTTTCCACCACCACGGCCGCCTGCGTCGCCACCAGCTCCAACAAATGCACCTGATCCAGCGAATAGACATCCGGCTTCCGATTCTGCATCGAAATCAACCCCACCACCTCATCGCGCAAAATCAACGGCACCCCGACATACGACCGCGTCGGCGTCCCGCCCGACCGAATGATCTGATGCAGCTCCACCTCCACCGGATCGAAAGTGTCGTGGATAAAAAGCGTCTTCCGCCCCCGGATCGCCTCGCCCGTCAGCCCGGGCCGGCTGTCGATCTGATGATCGTCCATCAGAACCACCTGATTCCCATCCCGAAACAATGGGAAATGGATCATTCCAGTCCTGGAATCGTAAAACGCAATATAAAAGCTGTCGATATCGAACATCAACCGACACTGCTCATAGATCTTCAACAAAGCCGATTCCATCTCCAAACCGGCCGCAATCGTCAGATTGATCTGATTCAACAGCGCCAGATATTCCGCCCGGCGCCGGGTCTCCTCAAAAAGCCGGGCATTTTCAAAAGCGACCGCGCCATAAGCCGCCAGCATTTCCAACAATTTCAAATCTTCCAGAGTATAACAGTTCATGACGTAACTCTGTACCGACAACATCCCGATCACCTGGCCATGAAACTGTAACGGCACAGCAACCGCCGAAATCACCCGATGATCCGATCCAAAATGGGTCGGCGCCAGCTTCAACTTCTCGCGCATCTCATCCATATTGGCGATCCGCAACGGCTGACCGGTCGTAATCACATAGCTGCTCAACCCCCGCCCGATCGGATAACGCTGACCGGCCGGCCAGCGCTGACCGCCATCAAAAAGATAGACATTCTCGATTTCCCGCCCGCCCGGCAACAACAACGCAATCACCATCGCATTGACCGGCATCAATTGCGCCGCAGCCGACTGCATCACCGCACAAATCTGATCCCGATCGATGCTGGCGCTGATTTCCTCAGTGACCCGATAAAGAACCGCCCGGCGATCCTCCATCTCTCGATGCTCGGTAATATCACGGATCAACTCCATGGCTCCGATGATCTCACCCTGCTCATTGCGCAGCGCCATGGCACTCCCCCCGAGATAGAGCTGGTTTGCTCCGACCCTCAACATTGAAGTCTCGGCCACCAGCATCTCCCCCTCACACCGCATTCCTTCCAACTTTCCATCGAGAGGACACTGATCCACCAAGGCCCAATCGATCAACATGGATCGGCGATCGCCATAAAAAATCAAGGCATATTCTCGATCGCCTTTGCCCAGGATCTCTGCGGCCGGTACCCCCGTCAAAGCTTCCATAGCTTTGTTCCAGGCCACCACACAACCGTGGACATCCACCACAAAAACAGAATCGGGTAGAAAATCAATGAGGGTTACCAATTGGTATGGGGATTCGAAATGTCTTATTTCCATGGCTGCTTCTATGTTTCCCCTTCGCCTGGGAACCAGATCCGGAAGGTCGTCCCCACGTTCACCCGGCTGTCCACCTGGATCTGGCCCTGATGTTCTTTGATGATATTATACGAGACAAATAGTCCCAGGCCCACTCCATCCGGTTTGGTGGTAAAAAATGGATTGAAAAAATTCTCCAACAATTCCGGCGGCACCCCTTTCCCGCTGTCTTGAAAGGTCAAACAGATCTGGCGGGTCGCCCCATCCCATTCCGAGCCGACTTTCAACCGCCCGCCCTCCGGCATCGCCTCGACCGCATTAATAACCAGATTGAGGAAAACCTGATTTAATTGATCGGGAACGGCCCGAATCACCGGCAAATTGGCCCCCGGCTTCCAGACAACCTCCACATTTTGCTGATGACACTGTTTCTGGCTGACCAGCAACACCTGCTCCAACACCCGGTTGATCTCCACCCGCTGCTTTCCCCCCGGCTGGACCTTGTGATTGAGATCCCGCAGTTGACTGACAATCCGGGAAGCCCGCAACAATTCATCCCCGGCCACCTGCAAATAACGCCGGGCGCTCTGTTCCGGCTCCAGCATCTCTTCCAACAACCCCAGACAACCGATCACTGTCTGCAACGGATTGTTGATCTCATGCGCCAGCGAAGCCGCCATCTTCCCGGCCGTGGTCAGTTTCTCGGCCTGCAACAACGCGGCCTGAATCTGACGCCGATCGGTAATATCTTCGATCACATACAGCCACAGAGGCCCCGCCACCTCCAAATGCTCGATCATCGTCGCCGTCACATTGGCCCACCGCACCTGTCCATCGCGACAAAGATAACGCCGCTCACTGATCCGCTGAGATTGTAAGCTGACTTCATCAAACGCTTCTTTTACTCCAGAATCTTCCGGATGAAAAAGCTTCGCTAACGATTGGCCATGCAGTTCCAGAGCCGAATAGCCCATCAACCGCTCCACCGCCGGATTGAGAGTGGTAATTCGACCCCTTATATCGGTCAACACAATGCCCAACGGCGTCGCCTCGAAAATCGCCTTGAACTGCGCCTCCCGCTTTTCGGCCATCGCTTCCAGCACCCGGGTATAACGGTCGACCTGATCCAAAAGCCGACTCTGCTGCAATCCAATGGCCAGCTGCGAGGCAAACTCCCGCAGGAAAGAAAACAACCCGGAATCGAGATAATGCGGATTGCACAAGCCCAAATTGAGCGAACCAATCAAGCGATCCTGCACCCACAGAGGAACATTGATATAAAACAAAATTCCAGCTTCCCGCAAATGTCCGACCAACGGCGAACAATCGGGAGCTTCCGCCATCCCGATCGCGGCAATCTCCCCGGCCTTTAACTGAGCCAAAAACCAGGCGGCGCTTTCCGGATATTCGCACCCCACCGTGCTCGCCGATACGCCCCACCCCTGGACCGCCATCGTCACAATTTTCCCCGCCCGCAGCTCGAAAATCGAGAGTTCCCCGACCCCAAAATGCAGGAGAGAACGCATATCCACCAAAGCCCGTTTCAGGATCTCCTCAATCGGCAAACCGGAAAGGATATTCTGATCCAGCTCATGCAGGGCCTGCAACAAACGAAGCGAATCCTGCAAAGCTTCGCGCGCCGCCTTCAAATCGCTGATGTCCTGCATCAATCCTACCGCCCCAATCCGCTGCCCCTGAGAATCCAGAATGGGCGCCGTATTGACCAATAAGGGACGGCGCTGTCCATCCGGCCATTGAATATCTATTTCCAGATTTCGGGTCGCTTCTCCATCTAAAGCAGATCGTACAAAAGGCAACTCCCGCGCCGAATAAGGCGTTCCATCAGGACCAATAAACAACCGGGCCAGGGGCTCTCCCACAGGTTCATTGTAAGGGATCGGACATTTCACCAACTGTTGCATTACCGGATTGGCAAAGATCACCCGGCCTTCCTGATCCATCGCGACAATTCCCTCCGGCGCTGCTTCGACCAATGCCTTGAAACGCGAACGCTCCGCCTCCAATTGGGTCTTCAATTCCAGCTCGGCCGTCACATCTCGCCAGACTACCACCCCGCCGATAACTTTCTCTCCATCATAAAGCGGCGTAGCCGATCCCTCGATAAAAATATCCTTTTCCTCCGGGATCTTTAGAAGCAACGGTACTCGTCGAACCACTTCTCCTTTCAAACTACGGATCGAAGGTAAATCGTTCCGCTCCACCGACCGGCCATCCCGGTAACACAAACCGCTTTTCTCAGAAAGTTTTCCTATATCCTCGTTAAACACCCGGCCCCTGAAAACCCGTTCCGCCGCACGATTGAAATAAACAACCTCACCGTCAGGGCCATAAGAAATTACACTCTCCTCAAGCGCATCGAAAACCGCCTCCAGCCACTCCGCCTGCTGCTGGGCCCATCGCCGCTCTTGTTCCACCTGCACCAGAAGTTCTTCTCGTTTGACTTCGCTCATTTTCCGAGCCGTGATGTCATGAACCATCATTAAAAGCCGCTCTACGTTCCCATTCAAATCAGGAAGCGGCAAAATATGAGCATTCCCCCAGAAAGCCTTGCCTTCAAATTCCCAGGGATACTCCGACAACCTGAGCCCTGTGCCCGTCTCATAAATCCCCAGGATCTCCCGCAAGGCATTGCTGTCTTTCATAAAAGGGAAAACTTCCCGCATGGGATGGCCGATCAACTGCTCGCGCCGGGTCTTCACCAGCTCCTCATACGCCGCATTGACCAGTTCATAGCGCAGCTCCGGTCCCCGCACCACCACAATCGCCACCGGCACCGTCTCCATCACCATCTCCAACAACTTATGATCCTGACGCAAATCCTCCAACAACCGCGACTGCTCCTGTTGAGCCGCTTTGAGCGGAGTAATATCCTGCCAGACCGAAACCATTCCGGTAATAGCCCGCTCAGCATCGAAAATCGGCCCCGCATTGTAAATAGCACACACCATGGTGCCGTCTCCACGCCGGAACCAGAATTCCTTATTGAGGATCGGCTCTCCGTTCAGCCTGATCTGAGATAAAGGATTCTGCTCCGGCTTTATAACACTCTTGCCGTCGGATTCATAAAGAGTAAACCGGGACAGATGGTCTGTTATACTAACCCCTTCGACCCCAGAGGGAAGATAATCCAGCAACTCCAGCCCATACCGGCTCATTCGCTGCAACTTATTATCCACAGCCGAGGCAATCGTCACCCCCGCCGGAAGATAATTTAACAACGCATCCAGTGCCGCCTGATCTTTTTCCGCCCGCATAGCCCGGCGTTCCAGCTCATCCACCCGCTGTAACTGCTGTAACGCATGCGAAACCAGCCCCGCCAGCTGTAAAGCCACGCCCTCATCCTCAGCCGTAAACAGGCCGGAAGGTTTCCCGGCCGCCACCAGCATCCCCACAGCTTGCCCCTCAACATCGTCCAACCGCGCCGCCAACCCATGTCCATCAAACAACACCGCCACCGCCGCTTCGGTCAGAGCCTCCCAGCACCCCTCAATCCAGGGAGGATTATCTTCATCCACACCCCAACCCGCAGGATTGCTCACCCTTACACGCCATCCCTCCGCGCCGGCGTGATCCCTCAATCCGGCCAATCCCACCCCGGCACCGATCCACTCCCGCATCAAAACGGCCCCCCGCTGCAACAAAGCAGCCGGTTCAGGCTCAACCAACAAAGAATTAACATCCCCAAGTAAACTCAACATTTTACCGGCAGGAATTTTCCCCGGAAATAACGATGAAGACCCGGCGTCCAATGAATAACCCAAACTGGAAGAAAATAAAGAGGACAAGTCCGAAACCTGAGAAGACAACAACCTGCCGAGCAAAAGGTGGTCCATGTTTTCCCCCAAACACAGATTACCGGGCTAGAATGCACCAAAATATTCTAACACAGAGGAGGGATTTTGCAATTCAAATGACATATTAATTCACAACCTTCTATCCTGAAAAGAGGCCGGGACTTTAACGTCCCGCAAAAGGCCTGTGTTGGGTAAAAACGACGCGCGGGATAAGGAGAGAGTTTTTATCCATGTTTGCGCGCGCATAAAAATGCGCGCGCAAACATGGATTTTTTCTCTGCGTTCCCGGCACCTTGGCAGTGAAATCTAAGTGAATTGTGCGGTACTGCGAAAAAATGAATAAAAATAACGCTCTCCCCCCTATCCAGCGCGTCGCTTTTTACCGGAAAAGCACCTGTTGCGGGAGACGAAAACTGTTTTTAATCCCTGCTAATTCATCCTTAGGGGCCGTAATTCCGTCCCACCATCGGCAAATAAACATGGTAAGGATTCCCATCCCACCCGGCCAGCCGCGCCAGCATCCACCACATGGCCTTGGCCAGCCGCAACGCCCCCCGTTCGCCGATATGATCGCCGTCCTCGCTATAGCCGCCCTCCAGATCCAACATATTGTCGTCATGGATGGCCTGAAAAGAATGGCTCCCCCCATCCCCGTCCGTCCATGAAACCCTACGCTCCGTTCCGGCATTGCTCCAACACAAAATATCGGCATAATCAAACAAGATCCGGCTGCTATCCGCACGGACATACGACCGGATTCGCTCATGCTTCAGATGCCGCTGATAACCGTTCTCGCCCGTATTCCCCCCACCGTCCACCGGACCCGTCGTAAAAAAGACCCGCGTAGGATAACTGTTCGTCTGACAATGATCGATATACGCCTGCGTCGCCGCCAGATAAGTATCCATACAGACATGGTTCTGCGTCAACGCATAATCATCCGCATCCAATCCCCAGCGCAAATTCCCCTCCGCTCCCCCCGCCGAAGAACCCGCCCAACGCACCTTGTGCACGGGATCGACGGTCCCCCCGGGATCGTTCTGCCAGGTCATATCCCAACACCACCCGAATCCCATCGCCGCAATCGCCAGATCGTGAGTGTTGCAATAGGTCAAATGATCCTTCGTCCGTTGAATAGCCGCCGCGCTGGTATACCAGTCTTCTTCCCCATAGCTGTAATTCCACCCCGTGGCACTGTCCACATCCCCCCAGGTCGCCCGGCTCACCCGCAAATGCTGCATCGTGGCAGCCTCCGGCGTCCCGGATTCCGTGATGCTGGCCTGAAAACGGCTGTCCAGCTCCTGCAACAACTGGCACCCCTTGCGATAAGCAAACGAATGGGATTCCCCTGGAATATCCACCCACATCTGCTTCACCAGATTGAGATACGCTAACGGAATATCCAGATACGCATTCACCGCCGTATGATCCGCAATAATCGGCCCGGCTTGAACCGGTTTCATCGCCGCGAACTCCGCACGCATCAACGGCGCCAGAGCCGCCCCGGCACACACCGCCGCCGCTCCCCCTAAAAACTCGCGGCGTGACCACAAACGTCGTCCTGGTTCTCGCTTCATCCTCCGCTCCTTATATCCTCATAATGCTGTAAATAAGCCAACTGCGCCGCCGTCAACGCCGCCGTATCACTACACGCATTAAACCAGATCTCGTTTTCCATCCAGTAACGGTAAATAAACTCCTTAAACGAAGGGGCACAGAACCAGATCGGCTCATCCTCATCCGTCAGATCGACCTCATCCGGCAACGGCTCCTCATCTTCACCCAGCTCCGCCGGATCAAAAACATGCCCATAAGCATAGGGCGTGACCACCACAAAATGCTGCCCCGACAGTCCCACGTAAAGATACCAATGCAAACACCACTGCTGATCCGAAAGGAAATGGATCAAATAGCCCGGATAAGCCCCCTTCACCTTCACCACTTTCTCGAACAGCTGGAAATAACAGGCCGTACACGACCGCAGCCTATTTTCCAGCCCCCCCAGGCTCAAATAAGTCATAAAAGCCCGGGGTAACTCCATATGCACCTGCTCTTCGATTGCCGCCAGCTTGTCCGGAATATCGTCCTCGCGATCTTCATCATCCCATTCCTCAAACTCCTCATCATCGACAGCTTCCGGATCGTTGAAAATTTCCACGTCCAGACCCTCAAAAGTTCCTTCGGACGGCTCAGGTTGCGCCAACAGCCACAGGAAATCGTCATCCAGTTCGATGTCGAAAGGCGGCAGCGCTTCATAAGAAAAGAGCGAATAGGTCGCAAAATCAGAAGGATGCGGACGATATCCCGGCAAATCAAAAGACCACCATCCCGTTTTGACACCGGCAGGAACCTTATCAGCGCGATTTTCCAGCTCCATCAACGAACTCCTTCCTTAATTTTCCTGCTGATCCAGCTTCTTCGTAGCTCCCAACACCGCCTGCACATCCCGACTCTTAAACAAATCGCTGATCTCTGCCGGGAACAACACAATGGTATTCGAAGGACTGGCTCCCAACCCATCGATCGTCTGCAACGTCCGCAACTGCATGGCCCCAGGACTGGTTTGCATCACCACCGCCGCCTGCGAGAGATTCTCCGCGGCCAGTTTATCGCCTTCCGATTTCGTAATGGTCGCCCGCTTCTCCCGTTCAGCCGACGCCTGCCGTGACATCATCCGCTTCAAATCCTCAGGCAGCTCAATGTCCTGCAACTGAATGGAATCCACATGGATGCCCCACTTTTTAACCTGCTCCTCCACATGCAGCTTGATCCGCCGCTGAATCTGCTCGCGCTCGGAAAGCAACTCATCCAGCGTCAACGACCCCACCACATCCCGCAACGCCGCCTGCGCATATTGCGCCGTCGCAATCACATAATCCTGGATCAAAATCACCGACTTTCCCGGATCTTCCACCATAAAAAACAAGGCCCCATCGATTTCCGCCGGGACATTGTCCCGCGTAATCACCTTCTGCCGGGGAATATTGACCACCAGAGTACGAATATCCACAAACCGCGCATATTCAAACATCGGCACCACATAGAACACCCCCGGCCCGCGCACCGACTGGAACCGCCCCAACCGCAGAATCACCCCCCGTTCCCACTGCGCCGCCACCCGAATGCCGGGAACAAAAATAGCCCAACAGAAAAGAAATACGGCACAAAAAACCGCCGTCATAAAGGGTGAAAGAACCCGGGCCGACATCAATCCCAGCAAAATGACGATCAACAGCACGCTGGGAACCACAAAAAGCACCAGCCGCAAAATAGTTCCCAACGAAACATGCTGGTAGCTGGGCCGTGGAAAATACCGCTCCGGCGTATTGCGCAAATCTGCCTGTACCGTCATAATCCACCCCTCCTTAATTCGCTACAGGAAAATAAAATGTCTGCGGCTCAGAAAAAGCCCGCCGATTCTAACCCTTGCTATTGTGCTCCAATTGGACAATTTAGCAAATAAACGCCTTTGGACAGAAATCTATTTCTGTATATACTATTCTTTATACACTTTCCTCATGGGAAACAGTAATCCCTGAACGCGGACCTGAATTTCCCACAACATCGATCGCCCATAACATTGAAAATGAAAAGATTCCGCTTTACTCATACAGGAGCGAAACCATGAGCCCCACAGATCTCAATACCGATCTGGCTGCCGCCAGGGAACGGATCGCCCAACTCGAGTCCGAACTGGCCGAAAGCCGGAGCAAAATAGCCCGATATGAGTGGATACTAAAACATACCACCAGCGAGATTGTTTTGAGTAAACCGGACGGCACGCGCACCTACTACAACGCCCCCAACGAAGATAATATCGGCTATTCCCTCGAAGAACTCAACACAAACGATAGCCGGGAAAACGTTCACCCTGACGATCGGCCCAAACTTCAAGCCGCCTTCGCCGACATGATGGCACACACCCTCGACAAAATAACTATGGAATACCGCTGGCAGCACAAAAACGGCCAGTGGCGTTATAGAAAAACGACCGCCTACAATTTCCTCGACGTTCCCGGCATCGACGCCATTATGACCGACAGCCAGGATATTACCACTTTACGGGAAAGTGAAATCCGCCAACGCGAAATGTTGGAAGCGATCCCGGTGATGATCACGGTCAGTCGCCTCCCCGACGGAAAAATAGTCTACGCCAACAAACACAGTGCGAAAATTTTCGGCGTTCCAGCCTCCCAACTCATCGGTAAAAGCACCATAGCCGTCTATCATAACCCGGAACAAGACCGTCCCATCCTGCTGACCGCCTTAAAAGAAAAAGGAAGCCTGGAAAACTACGAATTGCTGCTCAAACGCATAGTAGATGACACCCCCTTCTGGGCCAGCATGACGGTCCAGATGTCCACTTACCAGGGAGAACCCGCGGTGCTGGCTGCTTATATCGATATCACCGCCCGCCGTGAAATGGAAGCCGAACGCGCCCTCCTGCAACAGGAAATTATCGAAGCACAACAACGTATGCTCAAGGAACTCTCCGTCCCCATCATCCCCATCACCGACCAAATCCTGGCCATGCCCTTGATCGGCAGCCTCGACTCCCTGCGCGCAAGAGATATCACTCGCGGCCTCCTCACCGGCATTAACCAGTACCGTGCTAAAGTCGCCATCATCGATGTCACCGGCGTCCCTGTCATCGACAGCGGCGTGGCCGGCTATCTCAACAAAACCATCCAGGCCGCCCGCCTCAAAGGCGTCCGCATCATCGTCACCGGCATCTCCAACGCCGTCGCCGAAGCCATCGTCGACATCGGCATCGACTGGAGCGCCATCGAAACCCACCGCGATCTCCAAAGCGGCCTCCGCGCCGCCATGAAACAACTCAAAAACGGCTGATCTCCCTGCTCTCCCGCCTTTTCCCCCCGCTTGCAGAGGGAAAAGGCGGGCCGGGGGCATATCAGGCAACTTAAGCCGTTTGCAACAGCAATCACCCAGAAAAAAGTGAAGAAAAAAGCCCATGTTTTTGCGCGCTTTCTGAAGCGCGCAAAAACATAAACAAAAAACTCTCCCCCTATCCAGCGCGCCGAACAAAAGCCTTTTGCGGGACGCTAAAACACCAACCGCACAGATCGAAAAAACAACCTGTGCGGTTAGCCCGGAAAACTTAAGAGAAAAAAGTCCCCTACACAAAAAGCTCTCCCCCTATCCAGCGCGCCGAACAAAAGCCTTTTGCCGGACACTAAAACACCAACCGCACAGATCGAAAAAACAACCTGTGCGGTTAGCCCGGAAAACTTAAGAGAAAAAAGCCCATGTTTTTGCGCGCTTTCTGAAGCGCGCAAAAACATAAACAAAAAACTCTCCCCCTATCCAGCGCGCCGAACAAAAGCCTTTTGCGGGACGCTAAACTGCCATGCCCCTGAAAAAGCCTACGGCGCCATGATTATCGGCAAATAAAACCACCGCGCTGCCACATTGACCGTCCGCCGCACCACCACCTGATCCACCGCATTCCACACCACCAGCACTACCTCCTTCTCCCCCGGATCCGTCCACCGGAATGAAACCGTATCCGTCAGAGAACTGTGCGTATGCGTCACCGCGGCCTGCCCCGTCGCCTGCCAGCCATACGAAAGCGGCGTTGCCGCATCTTCCGCTCCCAGCACCACAGTAAAAGTCACCGGATTCCCAAACATTACCACATACGGCCCGCTCAGTTGCGCACTGCCGATTCGACCGGCCGGCGGCGCCGCGATTCCCACCGTATAGGTCGTCTGCGCACTCCCCTCCGCATTGACCGCGGTCACGGTAATCACCTGATTCCCCACCACCAACCACTGAAACATAACCGTGTCCATCGTCCCCGCATCCGTATGCAGGACCGGCGCCTGCCCGGTCGCTTCCCAGAAATAGGTGATCGGCTCGGAAGCCGAAGCCGGCGCCACGGTCGCCGTAAAAACCACCACCGTCTCAGCCGTCGCCGTCACCGGCCCGGCCAATCCCACATTCGCCACCGCCACCCCCGCCGGCACGACCACCGTCCGCGTGGACCGCACAGTGGCCGAAATATTCGAAGCCGTCACGGTCACCACATAGCTCCCCGGCGTTCCCCAGACAAACGTCGCATTGTCGTTCAAACTGCCCGTATGCGTCACCGTCCCCTGGCCCAGAGCCTCCCATACATAGGTGATCGGTGCGGTAGCCTCCACCGGTGCCACATTCGCCGTAAAAAGAGCCGCCATCCCGGTCGTCACCGTTGCCGGTCCGGTCAATGTCACCCCCGCAAGTGCCACCGGAACCGCCTGAACCGTCACGGTCCGCGTGGAGCGCACGGTCGCCGAAATATTGGAAGCCGTCACCGTCACCACATAGCTCCCCGGCGTCCCCCAACTGAACGCCGCCCCGTCGCTCTGACCGCCCGTATGCGTCACAATCCCCTGCCCCGTGGCCTCCCACACATACGTAATCGGCAGCGTAGCCGAAACCGGCACCGCGGTCGCCGAAAAACCGGCCGTCACGCCCACCGCCGTACTGGACGGCCCCGTCAGAGTCACGCCCGTAACCCCCACTGTCACCACCGATACGCTGACCGTCCGCGTGGATTGCACGGTTGCGGAAATATTGGAAACGGTTACCGTCACCACATAGCTTCCCGGCGTTCCCCACTGGAATGTCGCACTGTCGTTCAGACCGCCGGTGTGCGTCACCGTCCCCTGCCCGGTCGCCTGCCACACATACGTAATCGGTTGCGTGGCCGAAACCGGAGCCGCCGTCGCCGTAAACAAAGTTGCAACGCCCGTAGCCGCGCCGGCCGGCCCGTTCAACGTCACGCCCGCCACCGGTGTCACCGTCCCACCGCCCACCGTAATCGGCACATCCGCACGCGCCGGATCGTACCAGACCGGCGCCGACCAGGTAAAGTCGGTCGTCCGTCCCCCACTCGCCAGCGAACTGCTGTCCTCAAACTTCACAATAAACCAATCGCCCTGCGCCGCCGGCAACGAGGTCGACCAGCTTCCCCCCACGCTATTGGGCTGATAACTGGCCACGGGCGTCGTAAAGCCGTTCTTATAAATCCAGATATTCTTGATCGCATCGCTCGCGCCTTCGGCCCGCGCCACCCCGTTATTGTTGTTATAAATCGTCGCCGAAGGATTGTTCCACCAGATGGTAAAGGCCACGGTCGAACCGCCGCCGATCGTTTGCCCCATACTCCAACCGTTCGCCACAAAAGCGATCTGCATATTGGCATCTTCGGTCGCATAAGTCATATGCTCGCGCATGCCGCGCACGACATTGTCGCGGGTCAAAGCCGTCCCTTGCGGCCGCACAATTACTGTATATTCCGAAGACGAAGCGCCCCATGTCGCCAGATGGTTATCTTGATCGGCGGTCGGAGCCAGTTTCCACCCCAAATTCAAGAAATGCTCCCAGCTCACCTCATCATTGCCGCCGTCGTCCGAGAAATCGTTCGCCGCCGAATAAGCCGGCCCGCTGGAAACCGCCAGCGTCCCCACATAAGGCGCTGCGGCCGCATCGTAACGATTGCCGAAATCAGTAGTATGGGGATGGTTATACTGCACGGAAACATTTTCTCCCGCCGCCCCCAATCCGACGACATGATCGTAATAATCATCGGCGTCGTTCCAATCGCCGTTGGGATGATCCTGCCCCACCAGATCCTGCGCATTGAAAAGGTTCCAATGCCCGCCCTTGCTGATCGTTCCCACTTCCAAAGCCGCCACCGCCACAAAATTAGCCGTCGTCGCCGTCACCGCCTGCGCCCGAATCAAATCATACGTCGCCTCTGTATACAACGTAGCGCTGCCGCTCCGTTCCGCATGCAGATGAGGAGAAACGACAAAGAACTGTAAATGCGGCAGATTGCGGGCATAATTAAAAGCCTGCGTCGCCGTCGATCCCGCAGCCCCATCATCCCCTTCCATATTAATGTGAGAATGCGAAGAACCGAACCACCGTTCATAATCCTGCAACCCCGTCGGAATCCCCGCCGTAGCTTGAGCAGGAACCGTCCCGGCCGGCAAAACCGCCGCCTGTAGCGACCAGGGATATATCAAAATCCCCATCAATCCCAAGACAAAACAAAGCATGACCCCGGTCAACCACAGTCGTGCTGCCCGACCTCGTACAAAATACATATCTGACCTCCTTGAAAATGTGAACAAAAACAACTTCTCTCTCCCGCGCGTCGCCTTTTATCGGTAAAGTACCAGTTACGGGACGCTATAAGCCGGAGATTATCCCCACCGACAAACAACCGCACAGGCTAAAAACATATAACCTGTGCGGTTAGTCTTGGAAAAAGTCCATAGTTTCGGCGGCTTCAAAAAGCCGCCGAAACTATGAATAAAAGAAACTCTCTCCCCCATCCCGCGCGTCGTATCTTACAAAGAAAGATCCAGGTGCGGGACATAAAAACCGGCTGTCAGCCTGTAGCCTGACACACCAACAACCTCACATGTCGGAAAAAAAGCCTGTGTTTTTGCGCGCATTCTTATGCACGCAAAAACACAAATAAAAAAACTTTCTCCCCCCATCCCGCGCGTCGTATCTTACAAAGAAAGATCCAGGTGCGGGACGCAATACCTCTAATTCGCCGAGTCGGGCGGCCGGTTTCCCGTCGTCAAATCAACCTTCCACGGCCCCGCCGTCCGAATAATCAAATACCGGCTTGCCGGATCGATCAACTTCGTCCCCTGATAAGGCGCCGTCTCATTGAACTTAAGATCCATATTGACGCTGAAAGTCCAAAGCGTAAAACGCCCTTTGGCCCCCGAAGCATCCACCGTCACCGAATCCGGAGTCCCCCCCATCAACGCCACCACCATATCCCCCTCTCCCTGATAACTTCCCGGGAGCTTGACCGTTTGCACTTCGGTCATCGGCAAAATCGCAATCTCCCAGGTGCCGGAAGCCGTAATTTGTAATCGAGTCGAATGTTTTCCGCTCTCAAAATCTATCGGCACCGTACCGACATAGTTCCCCATGGTATCCACCAATACATCGACCGGTACGCCCTGCGCATTATACGTCGCGACCGAAAATATCTGATCACAGGTACAGCTGATCCGCGCCAGCGCCGGCCCATCCCATTTGGCCATCTCCACCGAACTGCTCCCCAATCCTTTGAAAGAAAGAGAATTGCCCGTCGGCGTTGCCACCGGCGAGGTCCCCGGACTGGTAGGCGTGGCGATCGGTGAACTGGTAGCCGTAGCAGAAGGCGTTACCCCCGGCATCGGCGTTCCCGTCGGCGTCGGCGTCGATACCCCTGCCGGTACGCCCGTTCCGGGATCCGCCTTTTCCGGCTCCGGCGTAACAACTTCCCGCGGCGTCGCCGTCGACACAGCAATCACTGGCGCCGATGGATCCGCCACCGTCGGTACATTATCATGGCCGTCCATGGACGGCGTTCCCGGTGGCACCGCCCCGCCCAATCCCATCGGCGTGGCCGTCGGAGGAATCACCGCAGAACGTTCCCCACCATAAAGCGGCGTCGGCGTAAACCAGGGAGCCGGCGTCGGCCAGTAAGCAGTCGTAGGATAAGGCGCCGGCATCGTCGTCTGAGTCGCACATGCCGTAAATAACACCATCATCCCCACACTCCATCCCCAACGCCGTAAGTTATATAGAATTTTTTCTTTCATAGTTTCTTATTCAGTGATCCTGACACTTTTCAACCACAGCTTGAGACAAAGAAGTGGTTAAATAATCCAAAGAGGGATAATCATCCAGGAGAGATAACGGATCAACACCGTCGCATTCCATTCGACCCACATGCACAGCACGCAAAGCTTCCGCATCTTCCGCCCCCCGGATCAGGCGAAAGGTCAGGCCGGCCGGCACCGGCGCATCGGAGCCCTGAATTGTAGCTGCCATGAATAACTCCTCTGCTTCGCAATACATGTTAACTGCGGAAAAAGGAACCCGAAACCGCGGACCTCATACTAACACAAAATATAGATTTTTTCAAATACTTTACCCATCAAGAAACTGAGAAAAAGCCCCCACCCCCCCTCTCCCCCCCCTCCCGCGCGTCGCTTTTTACCGGGAAAGAATCATTTGCGGGACGCT
>CAZCTC010000104.1:0-22323 GCA_964501335.1 uncultured Anaerolineales bacterium
AATATCTTCGATCTGTGGTGAGTCTTTTCTGGGCCTATTTTCAGGACAGGTTATGCCCCAAATTCTTTCGTTTGCACGTTGGGGGAATTGGGTTATGATGCAGTGCGCACCGAAACCTATTTTCTTCAGGGATTTTGCCCCGTGGCGCCATGAATGGTGGGATGAAGACAGGAGATGACGATGCGTGAGATCATTCCCGATTTGAAAAAGTGGTTGGCAGACAATCGACATGACATTGCGTTGGCTACGATTGTGGAGACCCGCGGGTCAGCGTTGCGGCCGGCCGGGACGCGCATGGCCATTACGTTGGACGGGGCGGTGACCGGCTCGGTGAGCAGCGGCTGCATCGACGGCGATGTGATTGCTGAGATGGAGATGGTGCTGCGCGGTGAAGGCGTGATCCGGCGCCCTAATTTTGGGGTGAGCGATGAGAAGGCCTGGAGTGCGGGGCTGGCCTGTGGCGGCGAGCTGGATCTGTTGATCGAGCGTTGGGACCCTGTTTATGAAAGCTTCATGGCCGAGGTTGAGGCCCGGCGTCCGGTGGGGCTGGCGGTGCGGATGACGTTGACCGAGCCGAGGCATTTGTTGCGAACGGCGGCGGGGCAGATTTTGGGGACTCTGGGCGATCCGGCGCTGGATGCGGCCGTGCTGGCCGATCTGACGGCAGCCTGGCCGGGGCCGTTGGCCGAAAAGCGGCGGTATCCTCAAGGGGAGGTCTTTCTGGAGGTGGCGGCGCCGTTGCCGACCTTATTGATTTTCGGGGCGACGGATATTGCCGTGCCGCTTTCGCGGATGGCGCTGGCGTTGGGCTGGGAAGTGGTGGTCAGTGATGCCCGGCGCGCTTTTTTGCGCCCGGAGCGGTTTGAAGGAGCGCAGATACGGCTGGGCTGGCCGCAAGATATGTTCAGTGCCGAAGAGATGGGGACGGGGTGGGCGGTGGTGGTGCTTTTCCACGATCCCAAGTTTGACGTTCCGGCACTGTCGCTGGCTTTGCGCAGTCAGGCTTTTTACATTGGATATCTGGGCAGCAAGCGAACTCAGGCGGAACGCCGGGGGGCTTTGCAGTCGATGGGGTTTGGGGAGGCGGATCTGGCCCGGATTTACGGCCCGGTGGGGCTGGATCTGGGTGGACGTGAGACGGGGGCGATAGCTCTTTCGATTTTGAGCGAGGTCATGGCGGTGCGGAATCGTCGCGAAGGTGGGATGTTGTCGCGGCGGCCGCGATAAATGGAGTGTGAGATGGGGGATCAAAAAAATCCGGAATTGAACGATCCGCAGCAATCGTGGGAACCTGAGCCCATTGCGGCGGATCGGTTTCACCGGCCCGGGGAATGGGTCAATATCAACCGCGCGCCGTACGATCGGGTGAGCGGGGTATTGTTCAAACGGGCGGCCCATATTGTGCGGGTACGTTATGAGCCGGCGGCCCCGGCGCCGCAGATGCCGGAGCCCTGGCAGGGGCGAGGGCCGGCGATTGTTCGCTGGTTGTTCAGCGAGCAGGTTGGCTCGGAGGAACATCTGCTGGAGGGGGCGAAGATCGAGTTTGTGCACGATACGCGCCTGCCGGCGGGGTCTTGTACGGGGATGCAGGCGCATGCCCATACGGCGGAGTTGATCTATGTAGTGGCCGGGATGGGCTGGCTGTATCATCGGCCGACGGCGGGCAGTCCGGTGGTGGCGCGGGTGCTGCGTCCGGGCGATGCGGTGCTGATTGAGGCCGGGGAGTATCATAGTGTGGCGAATGAGACCGCGGATAGTGAGTTGCAGATGGTGATTTTGGGGTTGAGGTATGCTTGAAGAAGTAGACAGTAGAAAGTAGACAGTAGACAGCGAATAATTCTCGACTTACAGGTTTATTCGCGTAGTTGGTCAACGACCGCTTTTTTGCGTCCCGCAAAAGGTTCTTTTTGGGTAAGCGGCGACGCGCGGGATGGGGGAAGAGAGTTTTTTTGTTTATATTTTCGGCGGCTTCAGAAAGCCGCCGAAAATATGGGCTTTTTTCCAGACTAATCGCACAGGTCATCTTCTTTGTAAGCGGCGACGTGCTGGATGGGGAAGAGAGTTGAAAAAATATTTTCGCGCGCCCTTGGGGCGCGCGAAAATATGAAAATTGTTTCAGGTTGAGGTTTTTATGGGGGAAAGTTATCAGGTGGTGGTGATCGGCGGCGGGGCTGCCGGATTGGTGGCGGCCGGCCGCGCGGCTGAATTGGGCGCGCGGGTGTTGTTGTTGGAGAAGATGGAGCAGGTGGGCAACAAGATTTTGGTCACCGGCAAAGAACGCTGCAATGTGACCAACAGCGCGCCGTTAGAGGAATTTATTACCTATTTCGGCCCCCAGGGAGTCTTTTTGCGAAACGCTTTCCATCGATTTTTCCGGGATGAGCTGCTGGATCTATTGAAACGCAACGGCGTTAAGACGCAGGAGGAGCGCGGCGGGCGGATTTTTCCGGCTTCAGGGAAGGCGGCCGATGTGCGGGATGCTTTGCTTTATTATGCCTCGCGGTCGGGGGCGGTTATCCGTTCCAGAGTGGCCGTGGAGGCGTTGTTGACGCGCAACGGGCGGATCGATAAGGTCCGGCTGACCAGTGGAGAGACGATTTCTACCCGGACCGTGGTGCTGGCGACGGGGGGAGCTTCCTGGCCGGCCACCGGCTCGACGGGCGAGGGATATCGGATGGCGGAGGCTATCGGGCATACTCTGGTGCCGCTGCGTCCGGCGCTGGTGCCGTTGACGGTGGCGGAGCGGGGGCGGGCCCGGGAGTTGCAGGGCGTCTCTCTGCGGCGGGTGAGCTGTAAGTTGATGGCGGCGCCGGAAGGGCAGGCGGAATTTGAGATTCCGGCACCTTATCCCTTGCCGCCGGTGGGTGAGATCCTCTTTACGCATTTCGGGCTTTCGGGGCCGTTGGTCTTGACCCTCTCGTTGGCTGCGGTGGATGCGGTGAAAGCTTATAAGAAAGTTTACCTTTCGATCGATCTCAAGCCGGGCATGACCTCCGATGAGATCCGGGCCCGGTTGCAGAGCGAATTCGAGCAATATCCCAAGCGCCATTTGCATATGTTGCTGGCAGGGTGGGGCCCGCGAAAGTTGGGCGAGGTGCTGGCGACGGCCTGCGGCGTGGGGCTGGAACGGCTGGTCCACTCCATTCGGGCTGAGGAGCGGGAGCGGTTGGTGATGCTGTTCAAAGATTTCCGCTGGCAGGTGACCGGATCGTTGTCGCTGGCGGCGGGGATGGTCACAGCCGGCGGGGTAGCGTTGAGCGAGGTCGATCCGCGCACGATGGCTTCCCGGAAGGTCGAGGGGCTGTATCTGGCAGGTGAGGTGTTGGATCTGGCGGCCGACACCGGCGGTTTCAATTTACAAGCCGCTTTTACAACGGGATATCTGGCAGGGGAAAGCGCCGCGCAGGCGTCTTGACTTTTCCCCTTCTAAGAGTATCCTCTACGACGCCGGTTAATTTACGACCACAAGGGAGTCCAATGGATCGTACTTCGCAGCATCCCTATATTGCCATTGAAGGGGTGATCGGCGTAGGTAAGACAACGCTTTGTCGTTTGCTGCAACCTCGTTTTCGAGCCAACCTCTTATTAGAGGCTTTCGACGAAAACCCTTTCCTCTCCGATTTTTATTCGGACCGTGAACGTTACGCCTTTCAAACTCAGATTTTCTTTTTGCTCAGTCGGTATCGTCAGCAATCGCGCAGTGCGGCTTATGTCGGAAAGACGGCGCTCTTTTCCGACTATTTTTTTGCCAAAGACAGCCTGTTTGCCCACCTCAATATCGGGGGGGATGAACTGGTTATGTACGATCGGTTGTATGAGGCGCTGGCTGAGAAGGTGCATCACCCGGACCTGGTAGTCTATCTACGGGCCGAGGTGGATACTTTGATGGGACGGATTGCAATGCGCGACCGCCCGTATGAGCGGCAGATGGATCGGAATTACATTGCTGCGCTGCGGCAGGCTTATGAAGATCTGTTCAACGTTTATTCCGACACCCCTTGTCTGGTGATCGATATGGATTCGTTGGACTTTGTGCGCAATCCTGAGGATTTGGATGAGATCGAACATCGGATTTTGGCTGCCCTGTCGGGCGTTCATCAGCCGATGTTGCCGGAAATTCAGGTAACCCCGGGCGCGCGTCCGGCATGGGCTTTGCCGACAATCCCGGCGGCAGAGCCGCGGTTCGAGGCCAACTGGCAGGCGTTGGGAGATTTTCTGGCGTTGGTCGAGGATTTGGGCCGGATTGGATGCGCGCTATCTCAACATCCCCCGATTGGGCCGGACGGTGCTCCGGAAGCCTTACAGGAAGCGCTGTTGAGCGCTTCGCGGGCTTTGCAGGCGCTGGCCACTCGGACGGGGGTGCGTTTGTAATGGGGTGTGCAGTCGGGATTCAGCTTTCCTGGGGAGAGGGAGGATGGAGGAGAGACGACTGTTAGTTCAAGATGCTTTAACGTTGATCCGCGCTTTGTTAGGTCAGCCGATCGAAGGGATCGGCTGGCTGTTCCAGAATGGGACAATGGAATTGTTGGGGCAGAGCGGTGATTATTTTTCCGGATTGGATATGCAGGAGTTGCTCTTGCAGGGCCTTCCGGAATATTTGCTTACCCATCATCAACCCCATATGTGGGCGCCGGAGCTGGAAGAGGGCTGGCCAGGGAAGTGCCAGTTTTTGCTGGCTCCGATTGTGATCGATGCCGAGAAGGATATGGTCTATCAGGCCGGCGTGCTGCTGGCGTTGCCCGAAGGTACAGTGTTGACTGCGGAACAGTGGGAGGGCATTCGGGCCGTGACCCGTCTGGGCGGGGCCGCGCTTTTCCGGCGGCTCGATTTGGAGGAGTCGCAGCGTCGGCAGGTCAGGCTGCGGGCTGTGGCGACGGTAGGACGGGAAGCCACGGCATTGCTGAATGTGGACGATCTGTTGAATCGGGTAGTCCATTTGATCAGCGAGCAGTTTGGTTTCTATCATGTCGGGCTTTTTCTGGTCGATGAAGAGGGTTTATATGCAGTGATGCGGGCCACCAACAGCGAAGGGGGGCGCCAGCTGCTGGCGCACAACCATCGGTTGAAGGTGGGGGCACAGGGAATGGTGGGCTATGTGACGGGCACTGGTGAACCGCGCATTGCCTTGGATGTGGGGACCGATGCCACCCATTTTGTCAATCCGTTCCTGCCGCATACGCGCTCGGAGATCACGCTGCCCATGCGCCATGGCGGGCAGGTGATCGGGGCCCTGGATGTGCAATCGACCGAAGAGGGCGCCTTTACGCAGGACGATTTTACGACGCTGCAATTGATGGCCGATCAGCTGGCCAATGCATTGATCAATGCCGGCCTCTATGAGGAATTGGAGCGGCGGTTGGGCGAGACCCGGCTGCTGCGTGAGGTGATGTTGCAGGCGTCGGCATTGAATCACCAATCGGTTTTCCAGCGGGCGTTGCGGCTGTTGCGGCGAGAGCTTGCCATGCCCTATCAGGCCTTTTTCCAGGAACAGGGAGGGGTGCTGTATCAAACGCCGGGATCGAACTGGCCGGCCGGATCCTTACCGGTGGCGGAGACTCCCTGGGCGGATGTGCTGGCCGGGCAGCCTTTATGGCGGACGGCGCAGCATCCTTTTGTGTGGGCGGGGAGCGGGATTTGTACCCTGGCTGCGGCGCCGATCCAGGAGAACGGGCGGACGGTGGCTATTTTTGCCATGGCAGGGCCGGCTCAGGATCACATTCAACTGAAGAATCTGCCTTTTTTGGAAGCTCTGGCGGCTCAATTAAGTATTTTATTGCAGAATGCCCGCCATTATGAGGCCAGTGTACGAGGGGCAGAGCTGCTGCGGCGGTTGATTCAGGTAGGGGAGCAGATGGCGGCGGCTCGCGATGTCCTGGTGATCGTGGATATTTTCACTCAGGCGATCGCTCAGGAGAACCACGGCGAGTTGGAAGTGGGGTTGTTGAAAGAGGACGGCGCTCTGGAGTGGGTGCGACAGATCAATCCGGCGGTTTCCACCAGCTTCTCGGTCGTCAACTATTTGAATCGGATGGGCAATGTGGTTTTACAACGGCATCTGGCCAATTACCGGTTGATTATGCCACAGGATCGGGTGACGTTGAGCGCGATTGGGGCCGGAATGTTGGAGGCGATGGGCAATGTTCCCAATCAGCCATATTTGATCCAGCCGTTGCGGACCTCGAAGCGGATCGTGGGGGTGCTGGCGCTGGCGTTGGAATCGGTCGAAGAAGAGGCGTTGCAGGAGCGGTTGGCCTGGATTCAGGCTTTGAGCAACCAGGCGGCGCTGTCGTTGGACAATGCGCAATTGCTGGCGCGGTTGGGAGAACAGAAGCAGGAGTTGCGGCGGGCTTATGAAGAGGCGCGCCATCTCAGTGAAATTCGTACCCAGATGTTGCAGAATGTCAGCCATGAGCTGCGCACGCCGTTGAGCATCATTTTGGGCTATTCGGAAATGATGGTGGAAGGGGTGCTGGGGGAATTGAATCCGGCGCAGATGGGGGTGATGCAGACGCTGCGCACGCGGGCCCGGAGTCTGGCCCGGATGATTCAGAGCCTGACGACTTTGCAGGGGTATTTGCGCACCGAGGCGCTGGCTCCGGTGGCTATTTCGGAGATGGTGGCGGAGACGGTCAAGGAATTCCACGAGCTGGCCTCGCGCCAGGGGGTGGTTTTCTTGAATCAGATCAAATCCAATTTACCCCTGATTATCGGCGATGAAGAGCGGTTACATCTGGCGCTGACCCATCTGATAGAAAATTCGGTTAAGTTCAGCCCCGACGGGGGGGAAGTGATCGTTCAGACATGGGAAGAGTCCGGATGGCTCAAGGTACGGGTGACGGATCATGGGATCGGTATCGAGCCTCAACATTTGCGCTATATTTTCGATCCCTTCTATCAGGCCGACGGGGCGACGACCCGGCGGTTTGGGGGGATGGGGATTGGCCTGGCGCTGGTGTGGGAGATTGTGGAGGCCCATGGGGGACAGGTGGGAGTAGAGAGCACGCCGGGAAAGGGGAGCAGCTTTACTTTGCAGTTTCCGTTGCCCCGTGATGTTTTAGAACGTAATCTGGCTAAATCGGAGGAATCAGTTCAATGAAACATTTTGTTGCAGTGGCCGGCAACATCGGAGTGGGCAAGTCCACTTTGACGGCCATGTTGAGCGAGCGCCTGTACTGGGAGCCGTTTTTGGAAGCGGTCAATGACAATCCTTATCTGGCTGATTTTTACCAGGATATGGAACGTTGGAGTTTCCACTCTCAGATCTTTTTTTTGGCCCGACGATTGCTGCACCATCGACAACTGTTAGAACGGCCCAATTCGGTGATTCAGGACCGCTCGGTGTATGAAGATGCGGAAATCTTTGCCCGCAATTTGTACGATCAAAGATTGATCAGCGAACGGGATTACAGCACCTACTGTGATCTCTATCATGCGGTAATTTCGATTCTGCCGCCGCCGGATCTGGTGATTTATTTACAGGCTTCGGTCCCGACGCTGGTGGAGCGGATTCAGCGCCGGGGGCGGGATTATGAACGGAAGATTTCGATTGAGTATTTGACTCATTTGAATCAGTTGTATGAAGAGTGGATCGGCAATTTTTCCCTTTGTCCGGTGTTGACGGTTCCGGCCGACCGATTGGATTTTGTAGCCAACGGCGATCATCTGGATCTGGTGAGCCAGAAGATTTTGGAACGGTTACACGGTAAGGAGGTTGTGATCTTTGAATGAGGCCGGGCTGTCGGGGCCGGAATCTTCGATGTTGAAGGCGGGGGAGAATGCTTTCTGCCCGCTCGTTCCACTTTGCCAGGTGACGCGCAACTTCTCTGAGGCACTGGATCTGGATTCCGTGCTGGAGATGTTGTTGGTTGAACTGGGCCGGGTGGTGGCCTACGACAGCGCTGGAATTTTTTTGATCGATCGGGAGCGGCTGCGGTTGCGCGCCTGGCGCGGACCGCAGCCGTTAGAGGCTTTGCAGGCTTTTGTTTTTCCGCTGCAAGGCAATGCTCTGGTGCATGATGTTTTCAAATCGGTGCGTCCGTTGGTGCTGGACGATGTGGCGGTGCATCCGGGGTGGATCGTGCGGCCGGATTTTCCGGAGGTTCACAGCTGGATCGGGGCGCCGTTGCGGGCCGGCGGGGAGATTGTGGGACTGTTGACGGTGGATAAGTTTCAGCCCGGGGTGTATGGAGATCCCGAGGCGGGGTTTGTGAGTTCGTTTGCCGATTATGCGGCGGTGGCGGTGCGCAATGCGATGATGGCGACCCGGACCCGTGAATCGCTTTCCCGGCGGTCTTTTCTTTACGAGGCGGCCCGGGTGCTCAATACCTCGCTGGATCTGGATGAGATTTTGCAGACGCTGCTCAATTTGACGCATGAGCAGTTTCATCCCGATGCGATTTCGGTCGCGTTGGTGCAGCCGGACGGGTCCTTGTTCTTTTCGGTGGCCTCGGGAAGCAGCGCCGATCAGGTGCGGGGGCTTTCTTTGCCGCCCGATACCGGCATTGTAGGATGGGTGGCTTCTCACGGTAAGGCCCTCTGGGTTCCGGATGTGCGGCTGGATTCTCGCTATCATGGGATTGTGGACAAGCAGACCGGGTTTGAGACGCGGGCGATCTATGCCGTGCCGGTGAAGACCGGTACGATGACGATTGCAATTTTGGAAGTGCTCAATCCGCCGCTGGATATCGCGATGGAGGATGCCGGGGAGCTGTTGGAGGCGCTGGCGGTGTTGGCGGCGTCGGCGATCCAGAATGCCCGGCTGTTTGAGCAGGTGCGACAGGCGGAGGAGCGTTATCAGCGGCTTTTTGATTTGAATCTGGACCCCATTGTGATTTTGGATGAGGATGGGGTGTTGTTGGATTTGAACCGGGCGGCGCGGCAATTGTTGGGGATTTCCCGGCTGGCGGTCGGGAATTCCTGTCTGGCGGCGCTGGATTTGACGGTGGATCGATTTAATGAGTATAAGCTGGCTCTGGATGCCACGGAAGCGGTCACCTGGGAGACCCGGATTGAACGGACGGGAAACCGGCCGCGGGTGCTGGAAGTTTATTTGAGCCGCTTTCCTTCGGTTCCGTTGGACGGCGCCTATCAATGGATCGCTCATGATGTGACCGATCGGGTGGCGCTGGAGGAGATGCGGACGCAGCTTTCGCATATGATCGTCCATGATTTGCGCAATCCCCTGGGCGGGATTTTGACCAGTCTGGAGGTCACGCTGATGGCGTTGACCGAACAGGATCGGGCCTCCGGGGAACTTTACGAGATGTTGCAGATTGCGAATCGCAGCGCGCAGCGGATGGATCGGTTGATCGGGACGATTCTGGACACCGCGCATTTACGCTCGGGCGAACGGCTCTTATCGGTGGGGCTGATTGCGGTGCCGGAGGTGCTGTCGGAGGTGGCGGAGATGTTGATGCCGGCTTTGCGCAGTCGGAATCAGACCCTTTCGATTGTGCCGATGACCGATTTGCCGATGTTGCCGGCCGACGGGGAGTTGTTGCGCCGGGTGCTGGTCAATTTGCTCGATAATGCGATTAAGTTTAGCGGCCGGCATAAAGAGATTATTGTCAAAGTCGAGATGCATCCTTCCGAGATGTGGTTTTCGGTGATCGATTTCGGCCAGGGGATTCCGCCGGAAGACCAGGGGCGGATTTTCGGCCTTTTTGTGCGGGGACAGGAAGAATCGGCCCGGCGGGTGCGTGGTTCGGGGGTGGGGCTGGCTTTCTGTAAGCTGGCGGTCGAGGCGCACGGCGGGCGGATCTGGGTGGAAAGTATTGCCGGCGAGGGGAGCACCTTTATTTTTACGATTCCGTTGACGCCGGTAGAGTAGGCGAGTATATGAGGAGTAAAGATGGGGGACGCGCAAGAGGCTGACAACGACGGGTTTGAAAACGCAAAAGCAGCCACCCGGAGCCGCTGGAATAGTTATTTCGCGGATATGCCCGAGTTCCAGGTTCCAGCCCAGGAGGTGCAGACGGCTCTCGATCAGGTGGCGGGCGATACCCTGCGTCCCACGTTGATCGGTTTGGGTATTCTCTATTCTGTTTTGGCGCTGAGCCATCTTTTTGCCGGAACGCTGGCGCCGGCCTTGATTCCGATTATGACGTTGCTGGCTGCTTTTTCGGCCGCGGCGATGTTTGGCCTGCGCTATTTCCTGGATCAACGGGAAATTCCCGTGCATTGGTATCCCAATTTCAGCGCATTGATGGCGGCGCTGGTCTGGTTGAATTCAATTGTCCATCTTTTTCTTTCGCGGGAACCTCAACAAACCACCAATTTGCTGCTCTTTCTGGTGGGAATCGGGTTTCTCTTCCTTTCGCATCGCTGGTTGATCTTTTTTATTGTTTTGACGGTGATTTCCTGGTTGGGGGCGGTGTGGGCCAATCCCTCCCCTTTGTGGACGCATTTCGGCTTCGCGCTTTTTTCTGCCGGCCTGCTTTCGTATATCGTGCATGAGGCGCGGTTGCGGACGGTCTGCCGGTTGGAGGGCCTGCGGCTGTGGGAGGTCAGACAGAAGGCCAATCTGGCGGCCTCGTTGGTGGAAAACGAAAGAAGCCGGCAGACGCTGACCACGCTGATGGAATCGGTGCAGACGTTGGGGGGAACGCTGGATCTGGATCAGGCGCTGGGCATGGCGCTGGATCAATTAAGCCGGCTGGTTCCTTATGATGGGGCGGCGGTTCTGTTGATTGAAAATTCTCAGCTGGTGATTCGGGCCTGGCGGGCGCCGACCGCCGGGGCGGAACTTTCCATTCCGATGCAATTCCCTATCGGGGAGAACCGTCTGCTGGATGGGATTTTCAGCACGCATCATCCGGTGGCGCTGGCCGATGCCCGGGCTCATCCCGACTGGCCGGAGGAGATGCGGTCGTCGCAGTTCCGCAGCTGGATCGGGGCGCCGTTGATCGCCGAAGGCGAGGCGGTGGGTATGTTGACGGTTTATAGCCGGCAGCCCGGGGTTTATGGGGCGCGGGAGTCGAACTGGGTGGGGATGTTTGCCGATTATGCGGCGATTGCTTTGCGGAATGCGGCGCTGGTTACCCGGACCCAGAAAGCCCTGGATCAGATCGCTTTTCTTTATAAGACCGTGCGTACGTTGACCTCTACGCTGGAGACCGATGCGGTCTTGCAAAACCTGTTGGATTTGCTTTACAGCCAATTCAAATCCGATGCGGTGTCGATTGCGATGCTGGAGCCGGATGGGACGCTCTATTTCCGGATGGCGGCCGGTCGGGCGGCGGAGTCCATTCGGGGATTGCGACTGCCGCCGGGGACCGGGGTGGTGGGCTGGGTGGCCCGCAGCGGCCAGCCGGCCTGGATTGCCGATGTGCAAAACGACCCCCGTTTTTATGGGGGGATCGATCGCAATACCGGTTTTGAGACCCGCACGATTTATGCCATGCCTATTCAGATCGGGGAGCATGTGCTGGCGGTGCTGGAGATGTTGAATGTCGAGCCGACGCAGGTGACGGAGGAATCGCGGCAGCTGTTGATGGCGCTGGCGTCGGCGGCTTCTCCGGCTATCCAGAATGCGCGGCTTTTCGAGCAGGTGCAGCGGACTGAGGAACGGTATCAACAGCTTTTCCGGTTGAATCAGGATCCGATGGCGATTCTGGATGAGTACGGTCGGATCCATGAATTGAATCAGGCGGTGAGGGCTTTGTTGCCGGTGGATGAGGCGCCCGCTTTTCAGGCTCTCTATGTGTTGGGGTTGACTCAGAATCAGTTTAATGACTTGAAGAAGAGTCTGGAGAGTCGGCCGGTGGTTTCGTGGGAGAGTCGGATTACGTCGCGTGAGGGGCGGGTGCACAATCTGGAGATCCATCTGGCGCGGTTGAATGCTTATGCGCCCGGTGGGGCTTATCAGTGGCTGGCCCACGATATTACGGATCGGGTGGCGCTGGAAGAGATGCGGGAACAGCTGTCGCAGATGATCGTCCATGATTTGCGGAACCCGCTTTCCAGCATTATGAGCAGTCTGGAGATCCTGCGGGTGGGGACGGAGGATGATCCGATCAGCCTGATGCAGGAGATATTGCCTATTGCGCAGAACAGCGCCCGCCGGATGGATCAGATGATTAATACGATTCTGGATACGGCGAGGCTGCGGGCCGGGGAGAATATTCTTACACCGGCGCCGTTCCTTGTTTCCGAGCTGGTGGAGGGGGCAACGGCCAGCATGCAGTTCTCGCTTTCGTTGCGCCGCCAGCATTTGACGGTGGAGATGCAGCCGGATTTGCCGGCCCTGGTGGGTGATTACGATTTACTGCGGCGGGTGCTGATCAATTTGCTGGATAATGCGATTAAATTCAGCCCGGTCAATTCAGTGATCAAGCTGAGTGTGCGGGTGATCGGGCGGGAATTCCGTTTTGCGGTGGCGGATGCCGGGCCGGGGATTCCTGAAGAGGAACAGGGGCAGATTTTTGAGTTATTTGTCCGTGGGCATCAGCAGGGCAAGGTGAAAGGGTCGGGTGTGGGATTGGCTTTCTGCAAGCTGGTGGTGGATGCCCATGGCGGCAGGATTTGGGTGGACAGCAAGCCGGATGCCGGCAGCGTTTTTACCTTTATCCTGCCGGTGGCGGGGGGAATGTAAATGGAGAAGTAGACAGCGGCAAGTAGACAGTAGACAGCCTGCGCCGCCGGGGCTGAAGCCCCAGGCTACCTTAAGACGCCCTTTCGGGGCTTAAGAAGGCGTCTGCTAATGCGGCGGAGGTAAAAAATTCTATGTTTTCGTGCGCTGGCCCCCTCCCCATCCCTCCCCCATGCAGTTGTATGGGCCTGGCGCGCTTTCAGGAGATTCTTTGTGAAGATGCGCCGCCGGCATGGGGATGAGGGGGAGGGCTTAGAGCGTGTTGCCGGGGCGGCTCTGGAAAAAATCCTATGTTTTCGGCGGCTTTCTTAAGCCGCCGAAAACATAAACAAAAAATTCTCTCTCCCGGTTCAGCGCGGCGCAACTTACAGGAGAGGAGCCTTGTGCGGGTGAAGAGGATTTTCCAAGCAGGTGCAACGCACTCCGATTTTGCAAGGACAGGCGACTTGCTCCAAGGTTGGATCGCTTGAATCGGTGGTTCTATGGATAGAAAGTGCGTCGCACCTTAGACGAGATTATTTTCAAGACCGAAAAGCGAAGTAAGAGGGAGCAGATTACGTATGACTGAGCGTTTGTATTATACCGATGCGGCACTGCGTGAGTTTACCGCGCAGGTTGTCGAAATCAAGGAAACCGATCGCGGTCCGGCTGTACGGCTGGACCGCACTGCCTTCTACCCCACATCGGGCGGCCAGCCTTACGATATCGGGTTGCTGGGCGGCGTAGCCGTGGTGGAGACCTGGGAGGACGACGCCGGCGAAATCTGGCATCTTCTGAGTTCGGCATTATCTCAAACCGGTGAAGTGACCGGAGTGATCGACGATGCCCGGCGTTTTGATCATATGCAGCAGCATACGGGACAGCATTTGCTTTCGGAGGCTTTTATCCGACAGCTGGATGCGCCGACGGTGAGTTTTCATCTGGGGCGGGATGCCGTTACGATCGATCTGGCGCTGGCGCAGTTGAGCTGGGAGGCCGCTTTTGCCGTTGAAGATGAGGTCAATCGGATTGTCTGGGAAGATCGCCCGGTGACGGTGCGGTTGGTGGCGCCGGAAGAGGTGTCAACGCTGGCGCTGCGCAAGGTGCCGCCGATTTCGGGGCCGCTGCGGGTGGTCACGGTGGAGGATTACGACAGCACGGCCTGCGGGGGAACGCATGTGGCGCGTACCGGGGCGATTGGGATGGTCAAGGTGACGGGATTGGAGCGTTATAAGGGCGGCGTACGGGTCGCTTTTCTATGCGGGGCGCGGGCTTTGCGGGATTATCGCCGAACGCTGCGGCTCCTGGGGGAGGTGAGTGCGGGGTTGACGGTGGGGCAGGATGAGGTCCCGGCGGCCGTTTCCCGTCTCCAGGGCGAGGCTCAGGAGACGCGGCGGGCGTTGAGCCGGGCGCAGGCTGCTCTGATCGATGCGGAAGCCGATCGGTTTTGGGCAGAGTCCCCGGAGGTTCAAGGGGGGCGGCGGGTGGTGGCCTGTTGGACGGGTCGACCTTTTGCGGAAGTACAGACGATGGCGGCCCGGTTGCGAGAGCATCCGCGGACGCTGATTTTGCTGGCGACGTTGGAGGGGCCGGCGGCCCGGCTGCTTTTTGCGCGCAGCGACGATTGGGCGGTAGTGGATGCTGCGGCTTTATTGAAGGCGCTGCTGGCCAAATGGGGTGGTCGAGGCGGCGGTTCGGCGACGATGGCTCAGGGCGGCATTCCAGAGATTGCGCCTGAGGCGTTGCTGGCGGCGCTTCAGGCGGTTGAAGTATGAACTCGCGGGGGCAGTCAGCGGGGCCGAAAGAACCGAGGGAGATGGCCCCGGGAATTTTTGTGGTCAGCGGTTATGCTCCGTATAATCTGGGGGCCATTGCGGTGGATGGTGGGGTGGTGGCGGTGGATGTCCCGCCGACGCCGGCCGAGGCCAAACAGTGGCAGGCCTGGATTGAGGCGCATATGGGGCCGCTTCGCTATGTGATTTTGACGGATGCCCGGCCCGAACGGCTGGTGGGGGCGGCGTTGTGGAAGGCGCCTTTGGTAGCGTTGGGTCCCTTGAACCGAAAACTGGCCGGATTGGACGATCGGAGCTGGAATGAGGTGGTGGCCGGTGTGGGACGGCAATTTCCGGGAACTGAGTATGGTAAGTTGAAGCCCCGACGGGCGATGATTTCGGCGGAGAGCCGGTTGGGGTTGCACGGTCGGCCGGGCGGGATTGAATTGTGGACAGTGTCCGGGGCGGCCATGGGCAGTATTTTTGTGTCGGTTCCTGAAGAAGGGGCTCTTTTCTCCGGGGATACGGTTATTTTGGGGGAGCCGCCGTTGGTGGATGCCACGCCGGATTGGAGCGCCTGGCTACAGACGCTCAAGACGATCAGCAATCAACGAGGGCTGCGGTGGCTGGCTCCGGGGCGTGGGCTGTTGTCGGTGCGGCCGGCAGAGGTCGAAGCTATGCTGGAATTTTTCCATGTGTCGCGCTCGGTGGCCCGGTCGCTGGCCCGGTCTCGAAATCGGGCGGCGGAGCTGGGTCGGGCGGCGCAGGATTTGACGGAGAGCTTTTTTTCCGGGACGACCGGTCGGTCCGAGGCTCAGCGCCGGGTGCGCCTGGTTTTGGAGATTTGGGTGACGGAGCTGGAGAAGTAGACCGGCAGACTGGAAGAATGGAAGACTGGAAGATCACCCGCCTGAAAAGGCGGGCGATCTTTTTGTAAGAAGCGATCATTTATCATTTTGTAACATCACAACTGTCTATTCGTGGAAATGATGGGGCAAATCAGGAATTATTAAAATGGACAAAAGCGTGTTACCTTATATTTGGACCCTCCCGAAAAAAGCCTATGTTTTCGGGGGCTTTCTCAAGCCCCCGAAAACATAACAAAAAACAACCTCTTCCGATCCAGCGCGTCGCATCTTACGGAAAAAGCGCCGGTTGCGGGACGCAAAAAAGCTGTTTTTCGGCTATTTTGCCTTTCCGAGCTTGAAAAGATCCCAGGCCAACATGGGGAACCAGACCAGATAGAAGATTCCCATGCTCATCTGGATCGGGGACGAAATTGCAGGAGCGAAGGGGTGGAGCAGGTGTTGGATCAGATCCAATGCGTTGCCGATCAAGCCGCTGATGGCGGTGACTTTGTTGAAATCCTTGCTGCGCAGCATGACCAGGGAAATGAGGACTCCGCTGCCCTGGAGCAAAATCCCCACCATATATCCGGCCGAACTGTTCCATGCCCCGGCGGCGGCGATTGCTTCACCGGCAGTCAGGAATTGCGAGCGAGCTGCTTCGCTGGTGGCGGCCATATATTGATTGCCCAGGTGCAGCAGGGCGAAGGTGGATTCGGAGGCGAAGCTGAGCGTGACTGCCATCACGGTGAAGAGGGTGGCGAACATTATTGTAATTGGGTTGAGGCGGCGTAAGGCCATATACAAAGCCGGGGCGGTGCCCAGATAGGCGCCAATGAGGAAGAGCAGGAGGAAATCCCCTCGCAGCATGACGGCCAGGACGCTTTGTTGTTGGATCGTGAAGTATTCCTGGACGGTGGCGGGTCGGGGGCCCAGCGCCGCCATCACAATGGCCATGCTTAGAATGGTCGCCAGTTGCAGCAGGGCGGCCCATCCGCCGATGGTGTAGAGCTTTTTCCAAGCGAAAGTATCCATATCGGCCAAAGATTTGTCCATGCCTTGTTTTCTCTTTTGGGAAGGGATGTGTTGATTGTAGAACGAGGAAGAGAAGGGATTTATTCGGTATTGAGTGCTTATTTCGATTCAAAGCTTCCCAGGTGCGATTTGTCGGGCAGGATGAAGCGCAGGGTGTCTTCGGGTGCGACTTCGGCGATGGAGAAGGAGAAGTCTTTGCAGTAGAGCGCAAAGGCTTTGTGTTCGGTTTCGGTCACTTCGTAGGCGATGTTTTGCAGCTGGCGCTCGAACAGGGAGGTGATTTGGAGGGCGTACAGTCGGATCAGGGTGGCCGGCGGCAGGGTAAAGGATAAATCATGGACGTTCTTCAGGGTTAAGGTCAGGCGTTCCGTGGGGCGAAATTCGGTACGGAAGGCCAGGGTTAATTCGATTTCGGGAGCTTCGTCGATGGGGAAGATTTGGGCGATGTGGAAGCTTTCGAGGATGGTGAAGACATGGGCTCCGGAATCCTCGAAGTCTTTTATTTTTTGAAGGTCTTTGCGCATGCGATTACTCCGGTTGTAAGTAGGTCTTCAGATGTTCCAGCGCAGCTTCGGCGGAGCTGATCTGGTTGGCGGTGCGGTCGCCGCTCCATTGATGGCGCCAGGCCCAGCGTTCGCCGGGGGTGGCGAGGCCGATGTAGACGAGGCCGACCGGCTTGAGCGGGGTTCCGCCGCCGGGACCGGCGATGCCGGTGACGCTGAGGGCCAGTTCGACGTTCAGCTGTCGGCGGGCCCCGGCGGCCATTTCCAGGGCGACCTGGGGGCTGACGGCTCCCCAGAGGCGCAGGCTCTCTTCCTGGACGCCCAGCAGGGCCATTTTGGCTTCGTTGGAGTAGGTGATCAGGCCGCCGGCGAAGTAGTCGGAGCTGCCGGCGATGGTGGTGATGCGGTAGCCGAGCAGGCCGCCGGTGCAGGATTCGGCGACGGCGAGGCGCCAGCCGCGGGTGCGGAGAAGGGTTCCGATTTCGATTTCCAGCATAAGGGGCTCCTGTTTTGCGTCCCGCGGGCGGCTTCCTTTCGGTAAGCAGCGACGCGCGGGATGGGTAGAGAGAATTTTTTTATTTGTATTTTCGGGGGCTTCAGAAAGTCCCCGAAAATACGGGTTTTTTCAGATTTTGTGTCCAGCGCGTCGTGTTTTACGAAGAAAGTGACCTTTGCGGGATGTGGATCTTTTTTCGCCAGAGGATATAGACGACGATTCCACCGATGAAAAGCCCGAAATCCAGGATGCCGCTGACGATGAGGCCGGGGCCGCTGCCCCAAAGGCCCAGTCCGACGGTGGGAGAGCCGGCCAGGAAGAGGGGCAGGTCGGAGATGTGGACGATGAAATCCAGTATCCAATGACTGAAGATGGCGGCGGCCAGGAGGGCGCTGGTGCGGCGGTCATGGGTGATGAGCCAGGCGATGCCGGCGGTGAGGGCGGCCCAGACGAGGCTCATAAATAATCCATGCGACCAGGGGATGGAGGCGGGGGTGAGGATTTTGATGCCTTCGGTGATGCTGGAGGTGCTGGTACCGGCCGATTCAAGGCCGGCAGCGAGGAAGCCGAAGGTTAAGAGGTCGAGCGCTTCGCCGCAGATCATCAGCGCCCAGACGGGGGTTTGGGGCAACAGTGGTTTGAGAAGCATCCCGGCTCCAATATGTCCTGGTCCCATTTTTTCTCCTTTTGTTTTAACGTTTTGTGGGCAGTTTCAGGTAATGATACGTTGGATATGGAGAGAATGTTTTTACGCAGTATCACATAATTTATTTGGATCTCAGCGCAAAGGCGCTGAGGACGCGGAGAAAAAACTATGTTTTCGCGGGCTTTCTGAAGCCCGCGAAAACATAAACAAAAATTACCGGGGTTTTCTGATGAAGATGACAGCCAGGGCGAAGATGGCAAGGCTTTGGATGGCGAGGCCGATGTAGACGATCCAGGGATGAAAGGTCCAGGTGATTTGATGTTCGCCGGCGGGAACGGCGACGGCGCGGAACATGCCGTAGGCGCGCAGCGGTTTGGCGGGCCGGCCGTCGATTCGGACTTCCCAGCCGGAGTAGTCGACTTCGCTCAGGACGACGATGCCCGGTGAAGTCAGAGTGGCTTTGACCTGGACTTCTGTCGGTTGGAAGCCGGTGATTTCGACCGTTTCCGGTCCGGCGGCCGGCTGGGGCTGTGGATCGGGATTGACTTCCAGCGAGACGGTTTTCAGGGGATCGATGGCGGCCATGTCGGAGGTGAGCCAGATGGAGGAGTCGCGTTGGGGAACGATCTGTGTCTGGTGGACGATCCAGGCGGGTTGACCGTCCAGCTCCAACCGGTAGAGGCGCAGGCTGCCGTAATCTTTTTCCAGGATGACGCCGGGGTAGTCGATGGTGCGGGGGGTGAGTACATAACGGGCGTTGTAGAGCTGCCACCAGCGCACTTCAGGGACGATTTTCAAGAAGAGATCGTGGTCGGCCTGGTAGAGAGGGCCGTTGCCGGTGATGTCGCGCAGGTGATAGACCATGCCGGCATTGGCGCCGCCGGGGAGGAGTCCTTCGCTGCTGACCCGCCAGAGGGGATCGGGTTCCGTTTGCAGGTCGCGGACGATGCTGGATGAGGCGGGGAAGGTGGTGCCTTCGGCCGGCAGCGGCTCCAGGATGACGCCGTGGTTGACGCGGTAGAGGTCGGCGAAGGTGAGGGCGAAGAGCAATGGGAAGATTAGCCGGATGCGCGGCCAGCGATGGAGGATTTCGGCGTAGCCGTAACCGGCGAGCACGGCCAGTCCCAACGCAATCAGATAAGCGGCGCGTTCCTGATCGCGGAAGAGTTGAAAGCCGGGGGCGATGCGGTAGAAGACAGGGTAGAGGAAGCCGTTATAGCCCAACGAGAGGAAGAGGCAGGTGAGGACGAGGGTGCCCCAATAGGCGATTTCGCCGCGGCGGATGAGGATGAGGGCGAGCAGGGCCAGGCCGAGCGGGATCAGGCCGACGTAGAGGGGCGCCCATTCGCCAAGGCGCGGCAGGATCAGGCCGATCAGTTCGGCCGGGCGGAAACCCTGAGCGACGGCTTCATAGCTCAGGCCGGCGCGGGGAGAGAGGCGGGCCATCTCCAGGCTGGGAATCCATTGGGGAGCGCCCAGCGCGAGGGCGGCTCCACCCATGGCCAAGGCGGCCAGGATGGTGAATTTCCAGCCCAGGCGGCGCTGCCAGCAGCGGAAGAGGAGGTAGCTGCCGCTGGCGTAGACGACGTAGAGGAAGGTCTGGAAGTGGCCGGCGAGCAGGCCGATGCCGAGGACGGCGCCGGCGAGGGCAATGTGAAACAGTGACCGGCGGTCGAGGGCGCGTTCGATGAGCCAGAGCCCGGCGGGCAGCCAGATTCCGACTTCGAGGATGACGAGTTGGAGCATGGGGTAGGAGGTGAGCAGCCCGCTGAGGCTGAAGGTCAGGCCGGCGAGGAGGGCGGCGTCGGGCCGGCCGGTGAGTTTACGGACGAAGAGGAAGGTGAAGAGGCCGGCCAGGCTGAGATGGAAGACGGCTTCCAGTTCGAGGGCCTGGGTGGGAAGCGGTGAGGGCAGGAGGGTCTGCCAGTAGCCCAACGGATAAAAGGTCTCGAAGAGGCTTTCGGCCACGGAGGGCTCGCCGCCGAAGGTGTAGGGGTCCCAGAGGGGGAGGCGGCCCTGGCGAATCTCGTCGGAGATGAAGGTGCGCATGGCGACATGTTGTTCGGTGAAGTCGCCGGCGGCGAAATCCTGGCGCAAGGCCGGGTCGGGCCACCAGACGGGCCAGAAGAGCGCGAAGGGCAGCAGGACCAGCAGGGCCAGGGCAAGGCTGGTGGCCCAACGGGGCCAGACCGGGGCGGCATTCAGTGAGGGTTTGGTTTCGGACAAGTTAACGCTCCAGTACTCCCTGCACAGTTTTGACCAGAGAATCGGCCCGCAATGAGGACAGATTGTAGCAGGGAGCGTCAAGATGACGGGCCAGCGCTTCGGCCAGCCCCTGATCGAAGGCCGCGCTTTCCATGTTGATGACGACGGCGCGGATATCGGATTCGTGGATCTGTTCGGCGATCCAGTAGGACTCTTCTTGTGGAGGGGCTTCCCCCATCGAGACGTTGCCCGCTCCATCGGTGAGGATGACCAGCAGCGGGACCAGATCGGGATGGCGACTGACTTCCTGACGGACAGTCAGCAGGGAAAGCCAGAGGCCGGCTGAAAGCGGCGTTTTGCCGCCGACCGGCAGATTGCCGAGCATCTTTTTGGCCAGGTCGACGCTGTTGGTGGGGGGAAGGACCAGGGTGGCGCGGTCTTTCTGGAAGACGATCATGCCGACGCGGTCGCGCCGCTGGTAGGCGTCGATCAACAGAGAGATGACGGCGCCTTTCGTGGCCTGCATCCGTTCGGAGACGGCCATCGACCAGGAGGCGTCGACGACGAAGATGATGAGGTTGGCGGCACGCCGGACCCGGATTTTGCGCTGATAGTCGCGGGAGTTGAGGTGCAGGGCCGGACCCTGGGGATTGTGGGCCCGGCGTTCATGTTGGAAGGGGGCGGCGGCGCGCATTGTGGCGTCGAAGGCCAGGTCGGTTGGGTCGTACGGCGAAGGGCGGGCGCCGATGTAGCGTCCGCGTTTGCGGGTGGTGAGGGTCCGGCTGCGCCGACCGCCGGTCATGCGCTGGCGGCGATCCTGGGGCGTCTCCAGACGCCGGGGATCGAAGACCTCACCGGGCGAAATTTGCTGTCCTCCCTCCCACCACTGGCCTTCGGTAGGCCATTTGGGGGTGTTGGGAGCGACGATCTGTTCCTGAGGCGCGCGCGACTCCCCGTCGGCCGATTCAGTCGCCTCAGGGCTTACGCTTTTTTTTGAGATCCCTCTCGGGGCATATCGCCGGGTTCGGAGGAATATTCCTCCCGGTCGGGGTCGTTTTCGTCGGCCTGCCGGCGCGCTTCGGAGACCCGTTGATCGAGTTCTTCGATCGAGCTCTTGATTTCGTCAAAGGGGCGGCGCTTGAGGCGGTGCGGCAGGGCCAGTTCGGCGGCCAGGATGATGTCCCGGTCGTTGATTTTGGTCCGGCCGTCCCAGGCGGCATGGGCGACGGCGGTTTTCAAGATGACGAGGTCGCCGCGATGGCCGTCCACGCCGAGGCCGGCGGTGGTGGTGGCGATAGTGGCGAGATCGTTACGGCTGTAGCGCACTTCGGGGAGCCGCTGGCGGGCTTCGGAGATGCGGCGGGCCAGAGCCTCTTCGTTGGGGCGCCATTCGTCATAGAAGGCTTCGGCATCCTGTTCAAAGGCGAGGTTGCGTTCCATGATGGCCATGCGAGCCTGAGCGTCGAGGACGCTGCCGACATCGACCGAGAGGGCGAAGCGATCCAGCAGTTGCGGGCGGAGATCGCCTTCTTCGGGGTTCATCGTGCCGATGAGGATGAAGCGGGCCGAGTGCTGGAAGGAGATCCCTTCGCGCTCGACGATATTGACGCCCATGGCGGCGGCGTCGAGCAGGACATCGACGATGTGGTCATCGAGAAGGTTGACTTCGTCGACGTAGAGGATGCCGCGGTTGGCGGCGGCGAGGATGCCCGGTTCGAAGCGGCGCTCACCTTTCTGGATGGCGCGTTCGATGTCGAGGGTGCCGACGACGCGGTCTTCAGTCGCGCCGACGGGGAGGTCGACAAAGGGGACGCGGCGTTTGAGGTGGGGGAGCGTCTCGCCGTGGGCCAGCCGGTCCTGGCAGTCGGTGCAGAGCGTGTTGGGTTGGGTCGGGTCGCAGGCAAAGTGGCAGCCTTCGACCACCTCGATTTCGGGGAGCAGGGCGGCGAGGGCCCGGGCGGCGGTGGATTTGGCTGTGCCGCGTTCCCCGCGGATCAGGACGCCGCCGATGCGAAAGTTGATAGCGTTGAGGATCAGGGCGCGTTTCATGCGCTCCTGAGCTACGATTGCAGTAAATGGAAAGACGACGCGTCCGTTTGCCACGGTCCCTCCTTAAAAGTCATTATGATGGGGTGTATTATAACGCATTCGTAGACAGCTGGAAGTAGGGGGAGTAGACAGTAGACAGCCTGTGCCGCCGGGGCGGCTTTGGAAAAGGCCATGTTTTGGTGCGCCTTCTGAGGCGCACCAAAA
>CAZCTC010000105.1:0-21429 GCA_964501335.1 uncultured Anaerolineales bacterium
ACATGGCCTTTTCCAGAGCCGCACAGGCGACGCAGGCTGTCTACTGTCTACTTGCCGCTGTCTACTTCCGCTGAATTTTCATCCTTCGGGGTGCCGCCCCGGCACGACTTCTCCAGATCTTCCCAAGTCCGCAATGTACGCACCTCGCCCTCCGGATCTTTCAGCTTTTGAAAAATCTGCCGCGCCTTTTCCAGGTTGTCACGAGCCGGTTCATATTCCGCTAAATATCGCTGCACATCCCCTAAAGCCCGTAAACCTTCTGCCTCAGAATTCAAATCGCCCAGCTCCCGACAAATCTCCAAGGCCGTTTGATAATATTCTTTTACTTTTTGATAATCAGAAAGCCCCCAAAAAACCGCTCCAAGGCGTAATAAAATATTCAGCATCCCGCGCCGCTCGCCGATCACCCGATAAAATTCCAGAGCCGTCTCAAACTCTTTTACCGCTTCACCCCAGGAATTATGAGAAAAGAAGATCTCCCCAAAGCTGCCATGGACATTGGCCTCACCCAACAGGTTCCCCAAATCCCGATAAATCGCCAGGGCCTCAGTAAACCGCTTTTTGGCAATTTCCTCATCGCCCAGATGGAAAGCCATCCGCCCCTGAACCCCTATCGCATTAGCCGTCAACAAATGCTGCCCGATTCCGCGATAAAGCAATTCGGCCCCGGCGTAACACTCCATCGCCGCCGGATAAGCCCCGGCCGCCTCTTGCAAATCCCCCAGATAAACCAGAGCCCGCGCCTCTTCATAAGAATTTTCCGCCCGGCGCGCCGCTTCCAGCCGCCACTCAGCCCGCTCGCGAATCAAAGCCGCCGGCTTGCGACTCTGAAAATAGGGTAAAATAGCCTCAGCAAAATCGATTACCTGATACCAGTCCTGCGCTTCCCAGGCCCAGCCCATCACTTCCCAGAAATTATCCCCATCGGCTTCAAATCCCTGGCGGAAAACTTCATCCCCCTTCACCTTACATTTACGGACATAATCCAGATAATGCTGCCGCAAAGCTTTCCGCACAACCGCTTCATCCTTCCCCAGCCAGACTGAAATCGGATTCCGCCCCCCCTCGACTAAGCGATACCGCCCTTCAACAGCTTCCACAAAGCCGGTCCGAATTAAAGCATCGAGCTTTTTCAAAGTCCAGGCCTTCCACCATCCCGTGGCTATGGCTCCTGCATCGACCGATCCGCCGGGCACCACCGCCAAAATCCCCAAAATGCGTTTGGATTCCCGATCCAGCCGCTTCCAATCCAGCTTTGAAAAATCCAGCGGCTCATCCATTCTCTAATCCTTCGCCGGCCACAGCTCATAGGCCGTAAAATCCACCCAATAGAACTCGTGGGCATTGGGGATCGCCGCCTTCAACGCCCCGCTGATCGCCTGCGGCGGATTATCCAGCGCCTGCCACCAGCTCCGATCTGCCTCATAGCCGAATTGAAAACCCACCGGCGCCGGCGCAAAGGTCTCGCCCCACACTTTGAACTCCTCCACCATGGCATCCAGGCTCGCCAGCTCCTGGCTGTCGTCGATAAAAACCAGGCCGTCGCGATAGGTCGGCGGCATCCGCTGAGTCTCCCAATGCTTGAGGAAAAGCCGATAGTTGGGATTGTATTCCCGCACCTTCTTCACCCAGGCCTCAGCCTCGGCATCCGTGATCGGCCGGCCGTAATTATCCTCATCGGTGTGATACCATTCCACATCGATCCCGACGCCCACCACGCTCGGATGGGAACCGTAACGCGTCAGCATCGCATCGATCAGGGTCGGCACATCCGCCACCCCCGGCTCCACCTGCAACCAGACATCCACCCCTTGCGCGTCGAACTCTTTTAAATAAGTCTCATTCAAATCCGTCGGGCTGAAGACCATCAGCTCCGGCGTCTCCTCACCTTCGGGCGCCGGGAAATTCAACCAGCAGGAGCCGTCGTCCCCGATCACCCCCACAATCCAGATCACCGCCGGCCGGGACACCCCCACCCGCTCCGCCATGTCCCGCGTCGAACTCAACCACCAATCCGCCTTTGGGAAAGGCAGTATCCCATAAGGAGAAGCACGCAGCCCGGCCCGCTCCGCAGCCGGCACATCCGCAGGCGTCGGCTTCACCGCCGGCCCGGCCTGACAGGAAAGCAGAATCCAGCCCAATGCCATCGCTCCCAATGCCCATGAAAAACGCCCCTTCATTCGCCCTCCACCTTCATATAAAAATTCACAATGTTGTTGTCGGGATCGCGAAACCAGACCGAACGCCGCCCCCAGGGATAGCTCTCTGGCGGTTTCACGATAGACACCTTCAACTGCAACAACCGCTGATACTCCCGGTCCACATTTTCCACCTCAAAATCGAGCGTATAACTGCCCCGCCCGGCTCCCGACATAGCCCCCGGCGCCATCTCTTCCATACCGTCTTCACTGAACAACAGAAATTCTGCCCCCGGCGTCGCCAGGGAAGCGAAAACATCATCGCCCTCCACATCGACCTGCAACACTTTCCGGTAAAATTCCCGCATAATCGGTACATTTTGCGTCACCAGACAGACTCCATTGAAGCGTTTCATCTCCCCACTCCTGCGCGCTTTGATGTTGAAACGTAAAATTCTAATTTAGAAAAGCATAATTTGGGTTTGTAACTTGTCAACTGAATTAAAATTTTTTCGGCAATCGGTTGAATCACGCATCCGGCACTTTCCCGGCACGATGCGACGCGCTGAAAGGGGGAGAGAGTTTTTTTGTTTATGTTTTCGGCGGCTTCAGAAAGCCGCCGAAAACATAGTTTTTTTCCAGAGCCGTCCCGGCGACACAAGCTGTCTACTGTCCACTTCCGGAGAGAGGTTTTTTGTTTATATTTGCGCGCGCAAACATCAACCTTTTCCTTTACGTTTCACGTCGGCTCCCCGCTGTCTACTGTCTACTGTCTACTTCCCCGAGATTGTTTCCCAGTCAGCTATTGACTCGTCAACAAAATTAGCTTACAATTTGTTTGATTGGTCAACCTTTGTATCCCCCACAAAAAAAGGAAGAGGAGTAGGAGAGATGAAACACTTATCCCGACCCTGGCCCTGGCGTTGTCTGATCATAGGATTGATTCTGGCAACCCTCCTTATTTTCCCGGCGCTTCAAGCGCAAAACATTTCCGCGGCCGGCAACTCGATTATTGTTCACTACAAATGTTGGTCCAGTCCCAAAATCTACGCCTGGGTCGGCACCAACACGACCCTGCGGGGCTCCTGGCCGGGCACCGCGATGACCGCCGAGGGGAACGGCTGGTACATCGATACCATCACCGGCTACTCCAGCGTCAATCTGATCTTCAACTCCGGCAGCCAGCAGACCGCCGACCTGAACCGCACTACCGGCGAATGGTGGTATAACTGCACCGGCACATGGTACGACCACAATCCCGAAATCACTCCCACTCCTACCCCCACCCCCAGCGGCAGCATCATCGTCCACTACCAGGGCTGGAGCAACCCCAATATCTACGTCTGGGTCGGCACCAATACCGAACTCCGCGGCGTCTGGCCGGGAAAAGCCATGGCCTCCGAAGGCAACGGCTGGTATATCGACACCATCACCGGCTACGCCAGCGTCAATCTGATCTTCAACTCCAGCGGCCAGCAAACCGCCAATCTCAGCCGCTCCACCGGCGAATGGTGGTATTACAACAACCAATGGTATTCTTCCAATCCCATCGGCACCGCCACACCTACACCGACGCCCAGCCGCACGCCCACTCCTACCGCCACCCCGACCCGTACCGCAACGCCGACTCGCACCCCCACACCTACTCCCGGCACCCCGACTCCGACCTTCACCCCGACTCCCACCAGTCAGCCCGGCTCGATCATCGTCCATTACAAGGGCTGGACCAGCCCGAATATCTACGCCTGGGTCGGCACCAACACAACACTGCGCGGCGCCTGGCCAGGAAAAGCCATGGCCTCCGAGGGCAACGGCTGGTATGTCGATTCCTTCAGCGGCTACACTTCGATCAACCTGATCTTCAACGCCGGCGGCCAGCAGACCGGCGATCTGAACCGCACCACCGGCGAATGGTGGTACAAAGACAGCACCTGGACCGCCTACAATCCCGAAGATCTGGTCCCGCCCGCCGTGACCATCACCAGCCCCTCCGCCGGCGGGACGAAAACCGGCACGGTCCCCGTCAATGTGACCGCCACTGATAATGTCGGTATCGCCAAAGTGGCCTTCTACTTCGGCAGCCAAAAACTGGGCGAAAGCAGCACCGCGCCCTACAGCTTCAGCTGGAACACCGCCTACACCTGCGACCGCACCGACGGCCTCAAAGCCGTGGCCTACGATCTGGCCGGCAACACCGCTAACTCAGCCCTCATCACCCTCACCACCAGCAATCCCAACCTGCCGCCCATCGCCGACGCCGGACTCGACATGCACGGCGTGACCGGCCGCGGCGTCACCTTCAACGCCACCGCTTCGCGAGATCAGGACTGCTCGCTCGTCTCCTACAGCTGGAGCAACGGCCTGACCGGCCCCACGCCCGTGATGACCTATTCTCAAGCCGGCGTCTACACCGTCACCCTCACCGTCACCGACAGCGAAGGCGCCAAAGCCACCGATCAGGTTGTCGTCGTCGTCACCGACTCCATCGCCCGCGGTGACTTCCGCGAAGAGACCATCTATTTCGTCATCACCACCCGCTTCTATGACGGCGATCCTTCCAACAACGTCTACGCCTGGGACGATGCCGCCGCCGGCAATGTCGCCAACAACGATCCCGCCTGGCGCGGCGACTTCAAAGGGCTCATCGAAAAGCTCGACTACATCAAAGCCCTGGGCTTCTCCGCCATCTGGATCACGCCGGTGACCAAAAACATGTCCGGCTACGATTACCACGGCTACCACACCGTCGACTTCACCGAAGTCGATCCCCGCTACCTCTCCACCGGCTATGATTACCAGCGGCTGATCGACGAAGCGCACGCCCGCGACATCAAAGTGATCCAGGATGTGGTCTTCAACCACACCAGCAACTTCGGCGAAGAAAACCTCTATCCGCTCTTCACCAAGAACCCCAATCTTCCCGACACCGCCGCCAACCTGGTCCAGATCGCGCCGGCCGGATTGCTGCCCGCCAACTACAACAGCCTCACGCCCGCCCAGCAATATCAGGCCCGCATCACGGCCATGAAGGAAGATACCACGGACACGGCCGGGATCTATCACCATGAGAAATCGCTCCAGTGGGAAGGCTATAGCGTGGAAACCGGCCAGATCGCCGGCGACTGCGTGGACCTGAACACCGAAAACCCCACCACCTACAACTATCTGGTCAATGCCTACAACCGCTACATCGATATGGGCGTCGATTCCTTCCGTGTCGACACCGTAAAACACATCTCTCGCCTCACCTTCAACCAGGTCTTCAACCCGGCCTTCAAAGCCCGCGGCGGCGAAAACTTCTTCATCTTCGGCGAAATCGCCGCCCGCTATCGCCAGGTCTGGAACAACAACATCCCCTCCGTCTCCACCCCCTTCTACACCTGGAAAGAACGCCAGACCTACACCTGGTCTGCTACCAACCGCCTCATCAATGAAGCCTCCACCGCTCAACACTGGGCCGACAACCAGAATCCGGCCACCCAGCCCAGCAGCACCAACCACCGCCTGAACGGCAATCTCTACCATACGCCCGACTGGAGCCAGCGCAGCGGCCTCGATGTGATCGATTTCCCGATGCACTGGAATTTCAACAACGCCCGCGATGCCTTCAGCGTCGCCGTGAACAACGATCAGACCTACAACGATGCCACCTGGAACGTCGTCTACGTCGATTCGCACGACTATGCCCCCGACGGCGCGCCGGAAAACCAGCGCTTCGCCGGCAGCCAGGAGACCTGGGCCGAAAACCTCTCCCTGATGTTCACCTTCCGCGGCATCCCCACCATCTTCTACGGCAGCGAAGTTGAATTCCAGAAAGGGATGCCGATCGATGTGGGCCCCAATGCCCCGCTCTCTCAGACCGGCCGCGCCTACTTCGGCAACCGCATCACCGGCAGCATCAATGTCCAGGACTTCGGAAGTTATACCAACGCCACTGGCGAAATGGCCACCACGCTGAACCACCCGCTGGCCCAGCACATCCGCCGGCTTAACCTGATCCGCCGCGCCGTCCCGGCCCTGCAAAAGGGACAATATTCCACCGACGACATCAGCGCCGGCGGCATGGCCTTCAAACGCCGCTACACCAGCGGATCCACCGACAGCTTCGTCCTGGTGACCGTCTCCGGCAGCGCTACCTTCAACAATCTGCCCGGCGGCACCTACGTGGATGCCATCACCGGCGATCGGATCACTGTGGCAGCCGGCGGCTCCCTGACGGCCAATGTATCCGGCAAAGGCAACGCCCGGGTTTACGTCCTCAACGGCCCCGGCAAGATCGGGACGGATACGCTCTACCTGCACCCCTGATCAATTAACCAGGGAATAAAAATGCAGCCCCGGCAAAAGCCGGGGCTGCATTTTTATTCCCTCTATCGTTATCGTTAGCCTAAAACGGCCTATGATTTCGCGCGCTTCAGAAAGCGCGCGAAATCATAAGTAAATTACTTCTTCCCGTCCTTACGGAGCACCCGGATTCCCACGCTCTGCAACGCCGCCACCAGCCCCGACTGCAAATCGCGCAGCGTCTCGATCTTCGACCAATCGATGCCCAAATCCACAATGGTCTCCGCCACCGAATCCGAAATGCCCGTCACAATCGTACGCGCACCCTTCAACCGCGCCGCCTGAATGGTCTTGTTCAGATAATCGGCCACATCGCTGTCGATCGAAGAAACCCCGGTGATGTCCAGAATAATCACTCTGGCGCGATAATGAGAAATCCCATTGAGCACCGCCCGGGTCAGATCCTTTGCCCGCGTATTGTCCACCGTCCCGATCAACGGCAAAACGATAATCCGATCCATAATCGGAATGATCGGCGTCGAGAGTTCCTTCAAAGTCTGCCGCTGGACCTCGATCAACTTCTCCTGCAACTCCGCCTGCGCCAGCAGCAACTTCTCCCGCTCCAGCTCAGATTGCTGGCGAGCCGCCTCCGCCCGCTCCCGCTCCAGCATCTCCTGCTCCAGCTGAGAGTTCTTCTGCACGAGCCCCTGCATCATCTGGCGTACCTGCTCCGTCATCCGATTAAATGCAATCGCCAGAGAACCGATCTCATTGCCGGACTCCACTTCCGCCTGCACATTCAAATCGCCGTCGGCGATCCGGACTGCCGTAGCAGTCAAATGGACAATCGGTCGGGCCAGATACTGCGCAATCAGCAATGCCACCACCGTCACCAGACTGCCCGTCAATACCGCCACCAGCAAAGAGATACGCAACTGCGCATTCATAGGCGCCAGAAAAGCATCATAAGGCTGCGCAAACACAACCTGCCAGGTCGCATTGCCCGCCGACATATTCACCACGGCTGCCCGATTGGATTTGAGATCATCCGGATACAACGCGGCTGTAAAATAGGGCTGAGAATTCGCTCGCGCCAATCCCACAGCAAAATCGGGTAGATCGGTTTTCTGAAAATCCACCGGCAGCCGGTTCTGATTCTGTAAGACGCTGATCTGCTGAGCCGTTAAAGCCCCCACCGGCTGAGAAATCAAATCCGCCCGATTGGCATCCGCCAGCCGGATCAGAGCATCATCCAGCAAAATCGGAAAAGAATCTGTGCCGGCCAGATTTTTATTCTGCACCAACAACTGCTGCAAAGCGCCGGCATCATAGCGCACCCGTAACACCCCGAACCCCGCCTCCCCGACCGAGTCGCGCACCGGAGCGCTGAAATAAATATAACGCTGGCCGTTTTCGCCCATCACCACCTGCGAAACATAGGGCCGCCCGGTCCGCAGCGGAACCTGATAATAATCCGCCGCCGATTCATCCCGCCCAATTCCCGGCGTATAGGTGTCCAACAAATTCTGCCCACGGACATCAAGCAACGCATAGGAAGAAATATAAACCCGATCCTTCCGGCCTAAGGTCACCAGCATCGACTTGATCTCATCATCCGTCACACTGCCCGGCGTCTGAAGATAATGCACAAACTCGGGCAACTGAGCACTGATATCCACCGAATCCATCTGATTTTTAAGAAAAGCCTGCACATTATTGGAGGTCTGGCGCGCCGCCGCAAATAACGCCCGATCGGCATTCTGATTTAAAGACTGACGAGTCACCACGGTCGTAGTAATCATCACCGCGCTCATCGACACAATCGTCACAATCAACAAGACGAGCGTCAATTGAATACCAATGGTGTAGTTTTTAAATAACCGAAAAACCACGATACCAAAGCTGAGCAAAGCCGCACCGGTAATAAAAGGGACAAAAACTTCCATGGCCACAATTGCGATCTGGAAAGGGGGTGCCCAAAAATCCAGGAGTGCCGCCGTACTGGCCACGATAATGCTTCCCATCAAAGCTGGCATCATACTTTTGCTCCGCACAAAATTCATAAAAATTAGAGTAATGATCAGAGCGACCAGACCTAAAATCATACCCGCCTGAGCCAGCCATAAAGCATTCCAGACAATCCCCAACAACAAAACCGTCAAAATGAGTTCAATCGCTTCGGCATAGCGCCCCCGCCGACCCAACTGAAAATAACTGTAGGCCGCCCCCGCCAGAACCAGCGCATTGCCGCCCGACACAAACCACAATTGCCACATCTGTGTTAAAAGAGCCATCACCACATTGAAAAGCACAGCTCCCACACATAACACAAACACAGCAAAAGCAATTCGTAAGGCATAACGCGATTGAGAAGAACTCTCATTAGCTAAGGTCATGAACCCATTCTCCCGGCTGACACAAAAAATAAACAGACGTAGTACCCCACTAGCCGCTCAGATTTCACCACAAAGGGGCCGAGAAAAATCCAAGTTTTCGGCGGCTTCAGAAAGCCGCCGAAAACATAAATAAAAACCACTTCTCTCTACCTTCCCGCCGTCGCTGCGATCCGAACAAAAACCGTTTGCGGAGCGCTAAAACAAAGCCACCCGGGTTGTAAAAACTATTTATGTTACTTCAACGGCGTAAGCTTCCCGTCATGAATGATTCCCAATTGGGCCACGGCGATCCCTTCCCCATTTTCCTGAAAATTGAAAACGCCCTGCAACCCCTGGTAATTCTGAATACCGTGCAACTGCCGTGCAATCTCCTCGCCGGTCAGATTGTCGCACGAACGCTTGATCGCCTCGACGGCCAGCATAGCGCCGTCATAAGCTTTGGCCCCATGGTTCTCCGGTTCGCTGCCCCACTTCGCCTGATACCGGGCTGCAAAATCCCGGGTCTCATCGTTCAAATTATTGTCCACATAGGGGCTGGCGAAAATGACCCCCTCGGCCGCTTCATTTCCGGCCATTTCAATGAACTTAGGCGTTCCGGTCGCCGCGCCCCCTGCAATCTGACCGGTAAATCCCAGTTCCCGGGCCTGTTTGGCAATCAATCCCGACGCCACTTCCGACCCGCCCAGCAACAACACTTCCGGCTTCAAGGCAATAATCCGCGAAAGCTGCTCCTTGAAATCCGTCGCATTGGGTTCGTAGGCTTCCCGCGCCACGCTCTCCAGATTGTTGCGCCGCAAAGCCGCCTGCTCATAATCCGCCTGCCCGGTGCCGTAAGCACTGGAGTCGCTGATAATGGCAAAACTCTTAAAACCGCGCTGCTGGACCAGGTAATCCACCAGCGTCGATTCAAAGACATTCCCCGCCCCCACCTTGCGGAAAATATAGGCACTGCCTTGCTTGGTCAAATCCACGCTCAACCCGCCGGTCACCTGCGGGATCTTCGCCTCCGTCAACAGCGGCAACACCGCCAGAGAAGTATTGCTGTTGGTCGTGGCAAAAACCAACACCGCTTTATCGTCATTGATCAACTTTTGAGCGGCATCCATCGCCTTGGCCGTATCAGCCTGATCGTCATATTCGATCAACTGTAACTGCCGCCCCCCGCAAACTCCGCCCTGGGCATTCACCTCATCCAGAACGAGCTTGATTCCATAGGTATCCCATTCACCCAGCACTTTGTTCAACCCGGAAAGAGCCCCGATATACCCCAACTTAATCGGCTCGTTTTTCTGCCCCCCCCCGGTACAAGCCGTCAAAACCAGAACCATGGCCAGAAACACCCCAATTACTTTTTCACCCACCTGGCGTCTCATTGCATACTCCTTTCCTGACAAAAATTTAGAAACACTATTAACGAGAGATCCGCTCTCCCTTAAGGTTCCGAACATAAGGAGTTGTAATGTAAGAAAAAGCAAAACAAGGAGTTCGCAACAAATTCGACCTCGGGGATAAAAACCAAAGGAGCCCACATTCCATCATCGAAACAACAAGAACCAGAAATTCCTGGCTCGCCGCAACAACGGCCACGATTCTCTGCCGTTCCCACCTTAAAACCATCTCCCGGCTCCTTTGAAATGCCGCTTCGGATCCGCTCACGGACCTCCGGGCTGCCTTTTTAACTACGATCTAACAAAAAAACAACATTCTACACCAGAAAGTGTGTTCTGTAGGGGATCGGTTTAAGAATGTGCGACTATCATATCACAACTTCTTAAGTTTGAAAATTTTGAAACCGGCCCTATTCCGGTCTGATACTCTGAGTTATCTCTGTAAAAACCTCTTCGGCCTCCCCAAAATATAATCCCAACAACATCCAGGCCAGTTCTTCTCCATGCATACGGTCCAGATACCCTCTAAAACCCGGAGCATACTGCAAAACGGTCCCTTCCAGCACAAAGAACTTCCGCCCTTTGTAAGTTTCAACCCCATCCGCCATCACCGCAAAGACAGCCGGTCCCCGGGTAACCCGCGTCGTATAAGGCTCTCCCATGGCCCAGAATTGCGTTACAACCAGCTCCACCGCTGTCTCAGCCCGCTCCGAAATCAAAATCTCCCGCAAAAATTCCATCACCCGCAGATACTCCCAAATCTCAGCCGTTTTCTTCAATCGGACCATCCATTGATCGATCCGCTGCAAAGCACTCTTTTGAGTCGTACGATAAACAGCCACGGCACAATCCTCGCCCTCCAGGTTGCGCTCCTCCACTCTGAAATCCTCAGGCGCAAAAAGGGCCCACCAGGAGACCGGAATCAAGTTATTAGCTTCAAACTCATGGTTAGTTCCAATATTCAAAGCAGTCCGATTGCCCAAATTGCTCACCTTTCCTTTCATGCTAAAATTCAACAGCTGTCCTGAAAATAGGCCCGTCTAAGGTGCGACGCACTTTCTATCCATAAAACCGTCAATTCAAACGTTCCGCCTTGAAGGCAAGCCGCCTGTCATTGCAAGATCAGAGTGCGTTGCACCTGCTGGGGGAATCCACCTCACCCACAAATGAAGCCTTCCCCGTAAGAGGCGCCGCGCTGGATGGGGGAAGAGAAGTTTTTTGTTTATGTTTTGGCGCGCATCAGAATGCGCGCCAAAACATGGGCTTTTAAGGTAGCCTGGGGTGAAGCCCCAGGAAACCACGCCGGACAACCCATTTTCACCTTGCGGGGTGCCGCCCGCCGCAGGACCTTCTGCCCTGGAAAAAGCCGGTCACATCTTTATTTCAATCAACTTAAGGAGGAATTCATGCATAGACTCTGGATCAGCCTGCTGGCAACCTTTTTCTTTCTGGCTTCACCGCTGCCCCCCGCGCCCCAAACTGCCACCGTCACGACCTTTGAAACGGGTAAGAATCCCAGCCGGGAAATTCACGTCGCACTGACCGGCAACGACAGCACGGGAGACGGCACAGCCGCCCATCCCTATCGCACACTGAGTCACGCAGCGTCGCAGGCCACCCCCGGCACCGCCATCCGCATCCACAGCGGCACTTACACCAGCAGCAGTTACCTCAACGATCTGACCGGTACCGCCGCCGCCCCCATCTGGATCGGAGGCATTTCCGGCGAAACCCGCCCCATCATCAGCGGCCCCAGCGAAGCCCTCCACCTCACCCGGGTCCGCTACCTGATCGTTCACGATCTGGAAGTGACCAACACCACCGACAATGGAATCAACTGCGACGACGGCGGCGACTATGCCGACGCCACCGCCACTCAACATGTCATCTTCCGCAACCTCTACATCCACCACGTCGGAGGGACCGGCAATCAAGACTGCCTCAAACTCTCCGGTGTCAACGACTACTTCGTCCTCAACAGCGAATTCGCTTACTGCGGCGGCAACAGTTCCGGCAGCGGCATTGACCACGTCGGCTGTCACAACGGCGTGATCGCCGGCAACTATTTCCACGATATGTCGGCCAACGCCGTCCAATGCAAAGGCGGCAGCGAAAACCTGGAAATTCGCGCCAACCGCATTGTCAACGGCGGCGCCCGCGCCGTCAATATGGGCGGCTCCACCGACTTCGTCTATTTTCGGCCGCCGCTCTCCACCAGCCAGCCCAACGCCGAAGCCCGCAACATCCGGGTGATAGCCAACGTCATCCAGGGCGCCGATACCCCTTTCGCCTTCGTCGGCTGCGTCCAATGTCTGGCCGCCCACAACACGGTCATCGACCCCGGCAACTGGCTGATGCGTATCCTGCAAGAGACCACCACCAGCGGAGAATACACCTTCCTGCCCTGCTCCTCCAACCGGGTGATCAACAACCTCTTCTATTTTTCCCGCAGCGACCTCTCCACCTACGTTAATATCGGTACCAACACCTCACCCGAAACATTCGCCTTCTCCAACAACCTCTGGTATGCCCACGACACCCCGGCGCAATCCCAACCCTCACTTCCCGTAGCCGAAACCAACGGAAAAGTGGGCCAGGATCCCCGCTTCGTCAATTCCGGCGGCGCCAATTACCATCTCCAGAACCAGAGCCCGGCCATCGGCGCCGGCGTCGCCCTGACCCAGGTCACGACCGATTTCGACGACCGCGGCTATGTGGCGCCGCCCAGCATCGGGGCCTTCGAATATAAAAACTGGAGTCACTGGTTTTACCTGCCGCTGATCAAAAAAGGAAATTAGAAAAACCGCAAAAATAACTTCCTTGAGCTTTTTTATTCACTCCACAGCCGTCTCTTCACTGGACGGCTCAAAGCTCCCATCGACCTCTTCCTCTTCAACCGCCACCGGCGCTTCCAGTTGATGCGCGGGACGGCAGCGCGCCTCACGTCGCTCGCTCAACTGCCAGACCGCAAAAATCAGCCAGACAATCGCCGCCGCAATGTAATACGAATGCCAGGCCTCCGGCAGCCTCAACGCCTCCCATACCTCTGAAACGGCAAAAAACATGGGCCCCAGGGTCACCAAAGGCGTCGCAATCCACCCATTGAAATACCCCCGCGCAACCTCTCCGGCATTAAAGGGCAATTTCTCGATAATCCGGAAGGAAAACCCCCCTCCCTGGTGCGGTAAAAACTGCACTCTTAAACGCGCCAACGGAACGACAGGAAGATAGACAAATGTAAACCAGCGGGTAGCGATCGCCACATTGTTTTCATCTTGAGAACTGACCCCCAATAACGTCGTGCCGATACCATTGATTTGCATAACTCGCTCTCCCTCTCTTCAGATTCCTTACCAATACCCAACTATTATAATTCAAGTTACCGCATCGATTAATTTTCCCCGGCCTGACCTTCTGTCTTGAAAATAGGCCCGTCCCAAGGTGCGACGCACTTTCTATCCCTGGAACCAACGATTCAAACGGCTCAATGTTGGAGCAAGTCCCCTATCCTTGCAAAAACGCAGTGCGTTGCACCTCTGTGGAAAATCACCCGCCCCGGCAACACTCTCTAATAAGGGCCGGGCCTTGTAATGTCCCGCTTTTCCCGGTCAGATACGCCGGACTGGGCAGGAAGAGAGTTTGTTTTTGGAGAATTTGCCCGCCGTCTGAGACGGGCAAATTCCCCCAGCCGACAGAACCTTACGTTTTAGAATTGCCCCCAAATATGCCTCCGTCTGTATCGCCGTCTATGGACATTCCCCCGGCTCCGTTCAATGATGACAAAACCGTAAAAGGAATTTTAGCCAACAGGAAAGGAGATCCCCACTTGAAACTCAAACCCATAGCCGAACAGGTGGTTGTCATCGTCGGCGCCTCCAGCGGTATCGGCCGTGATACCGCCCTGCAATTTGCGGCCCGCGGGGCCAAAGTCGTCGCCGTGGCCCGCAGCGAAAGCGGCCTGCAAAGCCTGGTGCAGGAAATCCAACGGCAGGGCGGCGATGCCGTCTACGTCGTCGCCGATGTCGCCGAATATGATCAGGTCCAGACGATCGCCGAACAGGCCGTCACCGCCTACGGCCGCATCGATACCTGGGTCCATATGGCCGCCGTCTCCGTCTACGGCCCCCTGGAAAAGATCCCTCACGAAGAGTTCCATCGCGTCATCGAAGTCGATCTGCTGGGACAGGTCTATGGCGCCATGGTCGCCCTGCCCTATCTGAAAAAAGAGGGCCGCGGCGCCCTGATCCATATCACCTCGGTCCTCGGCAAACGCGCCGTGCCGCTTCAAAGTGCCTATGATGCCGCCAAACATGGCGTCACCGGCATGCTCGACGCCCTCCGCGTAGAACTCAAACATGAAGGCACCCCCATCTCCGTCACCAATATCCTCCCCGCCTCCATGAATACCCCCCTCTTCGACAAAGCCCGCACGCATATGGGCGTCGGCCCGCGCCCCATGCCCCCGGTCTACAACCCCAGACTGACCACCCAGGCGATCCTCTTCGCCGCCGAACACCCTCGCCGTGAAATTATCGTCGGAGGCGGCGGAAAATTCATCCTTCTGCTGGAAAAACTATGGCCCCCCCTCATCGATGCCTACTTCCTGATGGCCGCTTACAAAGGCCAGATGACCGATCAACCCAAATCTCCCACCGCCCCCAATTCCCTCTTCAACCCCATCCAGAATCACAACCGGATTGAAGGCAATTTCACCGGCGAGGCCCGCGACTGGAGCCTTTATACCTGGCTCGAACTCCACCCGCTCGTCAAATATGCAGCCCTCGGAGCTTTGATCGGCAGCCTTGCCACCCTGAAAATATCCGCCCTGCTCCTCTATCATAAAAAAAGAGAAAAAGAAAAACACCAGAGGCTCCGCCAGATCGGAATGTACGCCGCCCAATCGCTGCTCCTTTATTTTCTCCGCCGCCCTCAAATCATCCGACAATTGATCCGCCGCATCTGACACTCCACCCGTGATCTTTGACATCCTTTAAAGGAGGCCCGTTTTGTCATTTAAAAAAGTTTTCGAGCTATTGAAAGAAACCTTCTCGGAATGGAGTAAAGACAATGCCCCGCGCCTCGCCGCCGCCCTCGCTTATTACACCGTTTTCTCCCTTCCCCCTTTGCTGCTGATCGTCATCGCCATCGCCGGGCTGGCCTTCGGCGCTCAGGCCGTCCAGGGCCAGATCGTTAACCAGATTCAAGGACTCGTCGGCCAGACCGGCGCCGAGGCGATCCAGACCATGATCGCCGGCGCCGCCATCCAGGGCCCCGGTACCGGCATCATCGCCACGATCCTGGGCCTCGGCGCCCTGCTCTTCGGCGCAACCGGCGTCTTTGGTCAACTGCAAGGCTCCCTCAATACCGTCTGGGAAGTCACCCCCCGCCCCAATCGCGGCATCTGGGGCTTCATCCAGGATCGTTTCCTTTCTTTTTCGATGGTATTAGGCGTCGGCTTTCTCCTGTTGGTCTCCCTGGTCATCAGCGCCGCCCTCTCGGCGATCGGGGAAGGTCTGAAAAACCTGTTTCCCCAATTCATGGCCCTCGTTCAGGTTTTCAACTTCTTGTTCTCCTTCGGGTTGATCACCCTCCTCTTTGCCATGATGTACAAATTCCTCCCCGACGCCAAAATCGCCTGGAAAGATGTCTGGATCGGCGCCGCGATCACCGCGTTGCTCTTTACTGTCGGTCGGTTCCTCCTCGGGCTCTACCTGGGCAACAGCAATGTCATCTCCACCTACGGAGCCGCCGGATCGCTGGTACTGATCCTTTTGTGGATCTATTACTCAGCCCAAATCCTCTTGCTGGGCGCCGAATTCACCCAGGTCTACGCCCGCCGCTATGGTTCCTACATCACAGAAGAAAACAAGCCTGCCCCCGCCCCCCAACCGGTCACCGCAACCGCAGAACCAACCCCGGCACCCAATCTTCGCCCGGGCCCCGCTCACCCGAAACGCCCCGGCAACCTTGAATCCTCGCCCGAATATATCATCGGCATGCTGGGATTTATCCTCGGCGCAATCCTGGGCGCCATCTTCGGCACCCGCGAACGAAAATCTTAGTCAACTTAAGGAAGGAAAAAATGGAACTCACCAATATATGGAATGATGATGTTAATGTAGGAAAGAACGAACGCCGGATCTCAAGCGTCGCCGGCGGCGCGTTGCTCTACTATGGTCTGAAACGGGGCAAACCCGCCGGCCTGCTGATGGCCCTGCTGGGCGGCGAACTTCTCTACAGCAGCATCACCGGCCACAACCCAATTTATGCCGCCATGGGAGTCAACACGGCCAAAGAAAGACTCCGTCAGACGGCCGGCGTCCCCCATGAAAACGGTGTCAAAACCGAAGAAACCGTCGTCATCAACTGCCCCCCCAACCAGCTCTACAAGTTCTGGCGCAATTTCGAAAACCTCGCCGTCCTGATGCCCCACATCGAATCCATCAAAAACATTGACGAAAAGGTCTCCCACTGGGTGGTCAAAGGCCCCCACCACACCCCGCTGCAATGGACCTGCGAAGTGATCAACGATATCGAAAATTCACTCATCGCCTGGCGCTCCCTCCCCGGCTCGGATATCAATCAGGCCGGCTCCATCCTCTTTGAAAACATGCCCAATAACCGCGGCACCAAAGTCACCGTCGCTATCCGCTACATTCCGCCCGCCGGCCCGGTGGGCCAGGCAACGGTCCGCCTCACCGGCCGCGATCCCCTCTTCCAAATCGCCCAAAGCCTTCGTAAATTCAAACAATTGATGGAAACAGGAGAAATCGCCACGACCACAGGCCAGCCGACCGGATCCCCCCAGGAACCTTAATCAAAATGAAAGCCGTATGCTGGTTCGGAAAAAACGATGTACGCGTCGAGCATGTCCCGGAGCCCGAAATTCTCAACCCGCACGATGCCGTCATCAAAATCACCTCCACCGCCATCTGCGGATCGGACCTGCACCTCTACGACGGTTACATTCCCACCATGAAACAGGGGGATATCCTGGGTCATGAATTCATGGGCGAAGTGGTCCAGGTCGGCACCGATGTGACCAATATCAAACCGGGCGACCGCGTCGTCGTTCCCTTCACGATCTCCTGCGGCCAATGCTTCTTCTGCCAGCGCCAGCTCTGGTCACTCTGCGACAACACCAACCCCAATGCCGGCATGGCCAATACGGTCTACGGCCACTCGCCGGCTGGAATTTACGGTTATTCCCATCTGATGGGAGGTTACGCCGGCGGCCAGGCCGAATATGTCCGCGTCCCCTTCGCCAACATCGGCCCCCTGAAAATCCCCGACGGCATTCCCGATGAAAAAGTCCTCTTCATCAGCGACGTGCTCGCCACAGCCTACATGGCGGCCGAAAACGGCGGCATTCTGCCCGGCGATACGGTCGCAGTCTGGGGCTGTGGGCCGGTCGGCCTGTTGACCCTGCAATGCGCCGCCCTCCTGGGCGCCGCCCGATTGATCGCCATCGACCGGGTCCCCGAACGCCTCGAAACCGCCCATACTCGCTGCAATGCCGAAACCATCAACGATGCCAAAGAAAATGTCCTCGAAGTCTTGAACACCCTGACCGGCGGCCAGGGCCCCGATGTCTGCATTGAGGCGGTGGGGATGGAAGCCCACGGCCGCGGGTTGACCGATCTATACGACCGGGCCGCCCAAAAAGTCCGCCTGCAGACCGGCCGCCCCACAGCCCTCCGCCAGGCGATCATCGCCTGCCGCAAAGGAGGCAATATCTCAGTAGCCGGGGTTTTCGGCGGTTTTGTCGATAAGATCCCTATGGGGGCCGCCTTCAACAAAAGCCTCTCCTTTAAAATGGGGCAGACCCATGTCCCGCGCTATATGCAGCTGCTCCTGAACCATATCATGCAGAACACCCTGGACCCCTCTTTCATCATCACCCACACCCTTCCGCTGGAGGAAGCTCCCTGGGCCTACGAAATCTTCAAACACAAAGAAGACGGCTGTATCAAGGTCGTGCTTAAACCTTCCTAGCCGCTGATTCAATCCATAAAATTCCCGCGCACCCTCCAGGAAGGCGCGCGGGAATTTTATAAAACCCCGGCATCAAATCAGTTTCCGCGTCAATTCCTCAATCGAATCGAAAAACTCCGTCGGCCCGTGGGCCAGCAAAGCCTCAAACCGCGTGTACCCCCAGGCCACCGCCCCAAAGGCAATGTGTACCTCATGTGCGGCCTGAATATCCCTAATCTCATCACCGATGTAAATCGTCTCGCTGGCCGACACCCCGCTGCACTGCAACACCTTCTTCAACTTCGAGGCCTTGCCGAAAGCGGACACCCCACACTCAAAAAAGCTGATCTGCTGCGAAACTTCAGGCCCCAGAACCTGCCGGATATTTTCCAAAGCATTGGAACTCACCAGCGAGAGAATCATCCCGTTCTCGGCCAGAGCGGCCAGTTGCGCTCCCACACCGTCAAACATGGGAATCTGCTCGATATCCGCCGCCATCCAATTCCAGATATCTCTGGCAATCAGCGGCATCTTCCACATTGGCACATTGAACAACTTCATCATCTTCTGAATATCGTTGTTCCGTAACGACTCGATCTCATTGCGGTCGATCCGCCGGACATGATGCTTATCCGCCAGTTGATCTGAAATATTGATAAACCAGGGCAGCGTATTGGCCAGCGTGCCGTCAAAATCAAAAATAGCCAGCTTATATTTCATCGTTGCCTCCTCACAGGAGTTTTTTGGCCCCTATTTTCTCACACCGGGCCCGGAAAAGCAATCGGCATCTGCCTTGAAAATAGACCGTCGCGAAAAAACTCCTCCAGCGGCCACATCGGGCCGCCCCTACGCGAACACCGCCAAGGTAGGGACAGGTGGGCGCCCTCTCGCCTGAAAACCATTTTCATCCTTCGGGGTGCCGCCCCCGGCATGACTTTCTGTCCTGAAAACAGGCTTCGCTGGCCCTCATATCCCCCCTGCCCCCCTTTTCTCCCAAAGACGCAGATGGGAGAAAAGGGGGAATTTGGTTTTTTGGGGAATTTGCACGCCTCAGAAGGCGTGCAAATTCCCCCTGCCCCTTTTTGTCGCATTGCATTGACAGGCGCCTTCTTAAACCCTGAAAGGGTGGTTTAGGTAAGCCTGGGATGAAATCCCAGGAAACCAAACCGGACAAACCATTTTCATCCTTCGGGGTGCCGCCCCCCCTGCATGGCCTTCTGTCCTGAAAATAGGGCTCTATGGCATGGCTCCGGCCTCATAGCGTCCCGCAAATGGCCCTTTCCCCGTAAAACACGACGCGCTGGATCGGAAGAGAGAGTTTTTTTGTTTATGTTTTGGTGCGCCTCAGAAGGCGCACCAAAACATGGCCTTTTCCAGAACCGCACAGGCGACGCAGGCTGTCTACTGTCTACTTGCTACTGTCTACTTCCGCTGAATTTTCATCCTTCGGGGTGCCGCCTCGCCTTGTAGCGTCCCGCACAGGACCCTTTCCCCGTAAGCTGCGCCGCGCAGGATAGGGAGAGAGTTTTTTTGTTGATGTTTTGGTGCGCATCAGAATGCGCACAAAAACATAGGCCTTTTCTTCCCTTTACGTTTTAGAAATCATCCCTCAATCTCAAAGACAAACCGGCAGGGCCGGGTCGCCTTGCTCTCCAGCGCCGAAGAAAGCACCGCCCGCGTCGTCAGCTTCTTTCCCAACGCAATCTGATAGTGATACCGGAAATGCCCCGCGCAGCAATAACAATAAGTAATCGACGGCGGCTCCGCGAGCACCTGCCCCTCGAAGACCGGGCAGGGACAGGGAAAACCACCTTCAGCACCAATCCCCGCCGTGATCGTCCCATCCTCATTCAAAACCGGATTCCCCATATAGGTAACCAACCGCAGCGCTGCCAGCTTTGCTTCCAGGCTATCGGCAGCATGTTCCCGGGCCAGCTTCTGCATCGCCTTCAACCGCCAGCCGCCCTTCGAGCAGGCGCAAGCATCCCGGATCGCCTGGCAGGTCTCCAAAGGCAGTGCCGCCTCCATTCGCACTATCGCCTGACAGAAAAATTCCGCCCGTTTCTCCTTGGGCAATTTATCCGTGAGCTTCTCATAGCCGTTCATGATCTCAGCCACCGTCGTTTCGTCGATTTGCAGCAATTCCAGAGCATCCTTGAATCGTTGAACAGCCGTCATCACTATCCTCCTGTCTTGAAAATAACTTACCCTACACCAAAACTACCCTCATTCCCACATCGTTCAGGACGATGCCGGGACAATTCGGCCGGCGGGAAGTACAATTTGCCGAATTCTTTGAACTTATCCAACAACCACCCCGGCTTATCCCTTCTTCCTCAACCCACTCCCAGACATTGCCGATCATATCCCAGACACCGGTCGGACTGATGCCCTGAGGATAAGTAACCACGGCCGTGGTTGCCTTGATCTGAGATTCGCTCGTATTTGCCCACCCCGGATCGAAGTCATCTCCCCAGGAATACCTGCGCCCGTCCGTCCCCCGCGCAGCCCGTTCCCATTCCCCATCGGTCGACAACCGTGCCTGCCACACCTTCGCCCCGACCATGCCCGGTCCCGGCACAATACGGCATCGATCGACATCTTCAAACTCCATATGAAAAACCCCTTGCTGAAATTGCAACGTCAACCAGGCGCAATAAGCCCTCGCTTCATCCTGGTATTTCATTAAAACCGGGAAAAGCGGATTGCTCCATTTTTCATCGGACCAATAGTAAGGCCGGGTCCGATCTCGCTTTCGCCACCACCCCCAGCTTTCCTGGCTCCAAAATTCCGCCCGTTCATAGCCTCGATCGGCCACAAACCGCGCATATTGCCCGTTCGTCACCGGATATTTCCCGATCCAGTAATCTTCAGCGATCTCTCTCTCGGTTTTATTTACGCCGGATAGAAAATTCCCCCTGGGAATCCCGATAAAGGTCTCCAAATCCTCCGGCACCCATCCCAAACAGCCCAACAGGCGGCCCGCCTCGCATCGCAGCAAAGGCGGCGCTTGCCCGTTCTGCATGGACGGGATCAACAGTTCAATAGCTCGCCCTTCATCACCATCCACCAACAAAGCGGCGATCTGCCGCCCCAACTCATCGTCTTCAGAACGGATCGCCTGGATAATCTCTATGAAAATTGGTTTCATATGCATTCTACTTCCGCTGAATTTTCATCTTTCGGGGTGCCGCCCCCGGCATGACCTTCTGTCCTGAAAATAGGGCTCTATGGCATGGCTCCGGCCTC
>CAZCTC010000106.1:0-21298 GCA_964501335.1 uncultured Anaerolineales bacterium
ATCCAGCGCGTCGTGTTTTACGGGGAAAGGGCCATTTGCGGGACGCTATGAGGCCAGGGCCATGCCATAGAGCCCTATTTTCAGGACAGAAGGCTCTGTTTTTACAAATTTTCGGAGAATTGCTGCCATTCCGCCCGATAGGCGGCTTTTTCATTTTCCGGCAGGAAGCTTGCTTCGATGGCGTTGAGGTTGAGCTGCCAGAGTTCGTCCCAGCTGAAGCCCTGCCGGGCGAGCAGCCGGTATTCCTGCGTCAGATCGGTGGAGAACATGGCGGGATCGTCTGAGTTGACCGTCACATAGACCCCTTGATCGACCAGAGTTCGGATGGGATGGGGCTGGTTTTCCGGCACGACTTTGAGCCGGTAGTTGCTGTGGGGTGAGACTTCCAGCGGCGTTTGAGTCCGGCGCAGGTGTTCGATGAGTTGCGGATCTTCGATTGCCCGTACCCCGTGGCCGATCCGTTCGGCCTGCATGCTTTGCAAGGCTCCCCAGATGCTCTGTTTTCCCTCGGTTTCTCCGGCATGGGCCACGACATGAAGTCCCTGGCGGCGGGCTTCTGCGGCTACATCGGCAAACAGTTCCGGCGGGAAGCCGATCTCTTTGCCGCCGAGGCCCAGCCCGATGAAGATCCCCCGTTTTTTTCCCTGGACGGCAAAATCAAGGACCTTTTGTTGAGAATCGGGTTCGTGCCGTCCAATATCGGGGATGAAGCTCAGGCGGGTGCCGTAGAACTTTTCTCCCTGGCGGGCCCCTTCCGCCAGGGCGTCGAGCAGTTCATCCAGCGGCATTTTGTCGACCAGTTGGGTGGCGCTGAGAAAGACCTCGCAGTAGCGGATGTTGTGCTCGGCCTGCTTTTCCAGGAAGCGTTCGGTCATAAAGGCGAAATCTTCAGGGGTTTTCATGCAGCCGACGGCGGTCAGATAGATATCGATAAAATGGTTGAAGTCCCGAAAAGTGTACATGGACTGCCATTCTTCCGGCGTGGAGGCGGGGACGGTTATCTGATTGCGGCGGGCCAGTTCCCAGACGGTAGCGGGGTCGGTGGCGCCTTCCAGGTGAACGTGGAGTTCGATTTTGGGCATGGCATGGAGGCGTTGGGCCAGCTCTTCTGAAAGCGGAGCTGAAGTGTAGATGGTATCGGTTTGGATCATGCTTTTCTCCTCAATTCAATGTGCCTGTCAAGTTTGGGCTTGTTATGCCGGATATCCCCGGGCAGGGTATATCAAGTAACTTAAGGTGATGCGTCGGTAGACCCTGGCTTTGTAGCGTCCCGCAAATAGTACTTTCCCCGTAAGGTACGCCGCGCGGTGCGAAGCAGGGGGAGAGAACTTTTTTCATATTTTCGGCGGATTCAGAAATCCGCCGAAAATATGGGCTTTTTTCCAGACGAATTGCACAGGTCGTTTTTTTGTTTGTGTTTTTGCGCGCAAAACACCGGTTTTATATAAGCGTTATTTCGGTGGCCTGGAAGTGGGTCATCCCCCAGGGTTCGCGGATCTGTTTTCCTATCAGGCGAACGGGCTCCCAGGTCGGCGCCGGTTTGACTCCGTAGACGGCTTCCCAGGTCCGGCCGTCCCAGATGTACCAGCGGCCCCGGCGTCCGGCCCAGCCGGGCAGCCGCACGCCCAGCACGGTGACCTGCGTTCCGCCTGTTTCGGCCAGTTGTGAAAGCGGGGTGATCCCCGGCAGCTTTGCGTTCAGTTCGGCCAGCCAGATGGGCAGCGCGTCGAGTGGATAGCCGACGATGCGCCGTTCCCACTGCCAGCGTTCGCGCACGGTTTCCGGGGGGATGGAGAGCATGGCGAAGTCGAAGCTCAACTGGCGTATATTGCCGGAACGGTGGATACGTTCGGCTTCGGTTAACAGGGCGGTGCGGTTCTCGTCCAATCCGTCGAGTGCGCCGCCGCGGATGAGATGATCCAGTTCGCGGGCCTGGAGTGAGGTGCGGGAGAGCAGGTTGCGCAGATCGGTGAAAGGACCCCGGCGGCGTTCGGCAATCAGGGCGGCGACGCTGTTGCGCCGCAGATCGCGGATCCAACCCAGGCCCAGGCGCAGCACGGGGCGATTATTTTCCCATTCCAATGTGATGTTGCTCTGGCTGTGATTGATGTGGGGCAGCCGGACGGCGACGCCCAGCCGGATCGCTTCGGCCATGTAGACGGCGGGATGGTGGTAGCCGCCCCAATCCCGCAGCCGGGCGCAGAAGAAGGCGGCCGGCCAGTGCGCTTTGAGATAGGCCGAGCGGTAGCTGACATCGGCATAGGCCAGGGCGTGGCCCTGATTGAAGCCGTAGCCGGAGAAGACGACGATCTGTTCCCAGAGCCGGCGGGCCAGCGGTGGGGTGAAGCCGGGACCGGCGGGTGGGGGGCGCTGGCAGCCGGCCTCGAATTCGGCCTGCATCTGCGCCATCTCCGTGCCGTCCATCCGGCTCATTCCGCGTCGCAGCGAGTCGGCCTGGGCCCAGCTCAAGCCGGCGATCTCCACGGCTACCCGCAGGATCTGTTCCTGGAAAAGCAGCACGCCCTGGGTCGAGGCCAGGATGGGGGCGAGCGCCGGGTGGAGGTAACCGACCGGGGCCTCGCCGCGATAACGTTTAATGAAGATATCGGCCTGGCCGCCCATGGCAGGGCCGGGCTTGAAAAAGGCATTGGCCACGGCCAGATCGGCCACAGTTCGGGCGCGGAGCTGGCAGAGGGTGCGGCGGGCGCCTTCCGATTCGCACTGGAAGACGCCGATGGTGTCGCCCCGTTCCAGCAGGGCTGCGGCCAGCGGATCGGCCGGCGGGATTTCGCTCAGGTGGAAGTCGGGATCGGAGTCCCGGCGGATCAGTTCGGCGGCATCGGCCAGTACGGTCAGGGCACGCACGCCCAGCAGGTCGATCTTGGGCAGGCCCAGCGCTTCCACATCGTTGTGGTCGAACTGGGTGCAGAGGAAGCCTTTGGGGGCCCATTGAGCCGGCAGGATGTCGGTCAAGGGGCCGGGGGTGATGACGACGCCGCCGGGGTGCAGGCTCAGGTGATCCGGCCGGCCGACCAGATCGCAGGCCGCGGCGGCCGCTTTTTGTAACAGCGGATCGGTTACGGCGGCGAGCAGGGCGGTACGGTTGGGAGGCTCGGGACGGCGAGGGCCGTAACCTTCGTGAGGCAGTTGCGCCAGCAGGGTCTCCAGTTCTTTGTCGGTTAGGCCCCAGGCTTTGGCGACGGCCCGGGCGGCGGAGCGCATGCGGAAGGTGTTGACGGTGCCGATGATGGCCATATGGTCGGCGCCGTAGGTGCGGCGCACGTAATCCAGCACTTCATCCCGGCGGCGGCTGCAAAAATCCAGATCGATATCGGGGATGCCGGCGCGGGCGGGGCTGAGAAATCGCTCGAAGAGCAGCTGATGGGCGATAGGATCGACGGTGGTGATCTCGACGCAGTAGGCGACCAGGGAGTTGGCCACGCTGCCGCGGGTGCTGACGGGGATATCTTCCTGGTGGGCGAAGCGCACGATGTCGGCGACGACCCAGAAGAGCGGCGCGGCGCCCAGTCGGGCGATGGCTGCGAGTTCGCGATCCAGCCGGGCGGGGATTGCGGGATCAGGGGCAGGTCCGTAGCGTTGTTCCAATCCGCGGCGGGCCCGTTCGGCCAGCGCCTGATCGGCTGTCTGATCGGGGGGGAGCTGGATGGCCGGCCAGAGGGTCGGGCCGGCGGGCAGGGCCGGGTGGCATTGGGCTGCGATCTCGCCGGCGCGGGCCAGGGCGGCCGGGAATTCGGCGAAGCGTTCCTGCATGGCGGCAGGACTGAGCCAGTGGGATTCTTCGACCTCCGGCGGCAATTCATCCAGCCGACAGTTGCGGGCAATGGCCGACATCAGCCGGAGTTGAGGCGTTTCTTCGGATTCCAGGCAGTAGACGGGCTGGAGGGCGACGGTCGGCAGGCCCAGGAAGGCGCCGATCGATTCGACCTGCCGGCCGATTTCGTGGTCTGAGGGGGCGTGCAATTCCAGGCCCAGGCAGGTCTGATCGTCGAAGATCCCGGCAAGCCGGCCGGCGAAGCGGCGGGCGGCGTCGGGAAGCTCAGCCTGGAGGCTGCGGTAGACCCAGCCGTGGCGGCCGCCCTCCAGACAGATCAGGCCGGCGCGGTGGGCGGTCAATTCGTCGAGGGAGAGGCCGCGGGCCATGCGCTCTTCGCGGTCGGGGTTGCCCTGGATCAGGGTGGTGAGGCGGCAGAGCGAACGGTAGCCTTCGGGGCCGGTGGCCAGCAGGACCAGTTCACCGGGCGTGGTGAGGTCGGGCAGGGGCGGCAAGCCGGCCGGCCAGGAGATGGTGACCGTCATGCCGGGGATGGGTTGGATTTCGGCGGCGCGGCAGGCACGGGCGAAGGCCACGATCCCATAGAGGGCGTGGCTGTCGGTCAGGGCCAGCTGGGTCAGGCCGTCGGCGGCGGCGCGTTGGGTCAGGGCTTCGGGAGAAGCGGTGGCGCCCAGCAAGGTATAGAAAGAATGGGTGCAAAGATGGGTAAAATTCATGGTTTGGTTAATTCATTATTCGCGCGCCGCAGGCGCGCGAATAATGAATTTCTCTTTCTTTCACTGTATGTTATAGTTCTCTTGTGTCAACCGGAAAACTGAAACAGAAACAACAGGAAGCGCAATTGCGCTGCGAGCAATGGGACGAGTCGTGCCGCCGGGTGGGGGCGTCGCTTTCCAGGATTTTGCTCTGCTGGAAGCGCGGCGATCCGTTGCCGGCCAATGGGAATCTCTGCGAAAAGCTTTTTTGGAGCCTGGAACGGAAACCGGCGGCCTATGAAGCCGCGCTTTATTTTGCCAATCGGATTCCCAAGCTGATCGAGTATGAAGATTGGATGCGCGGATTTGCCGCGTTGATCTACCAATACGACGAATGGCTGGGCGATTGGCGGCGCTGTACGCTGCGTTCTCACAATGTGCCGCGGGCCATGAGCCAGCTGGCGCGGCAGTTGCTTTGCCGCTATCCCGTACCGTCGATTCTGGACGAGGCCCTGAATCAAGGGCCGGACAGTCCTTATCTGGATTGGTTTCGGTTGATCGGCAACGGGACCAGTGTATTGAAATTACCCAATTCGCCGGTTAATTTTACCAAAAAGCAGGCCCATTGTTTTTTGCAAGCGCCGGTGGGATGGACGCTGATCCAGGGCATCCGGTATGGTCAGCTCAAGGCGATGGGGGCCTCGGATACGCTCATCGCGGCGATCAACGAAACCTTTCTCGGCCGGGAGATCGATGTCAATCCCTTCTCGGATACATTATTACTCTTTCTTGCGCAAAACGCCAATTTCCTCAGTCAGCCGCTGGTGGAGCAGATGATCGACTTTGTTCGGGCTCAGCGGGATCTTTATCCGGAGTATTCGCTGAAGGGGCGGACGGTCAATTCGGTGTTGAAGGCCAGTATGGCCTGGCATGCTCAATTGGGGCAAGGGGCTTATTATTATGACGGCGGGTATTATGGATATCGGCGGAGAAATCAGAAGCTTCAGAATTTCACCTGGTCCGGTGAATTTGTTCCCTGGAGTATGGAACAGCGCCTTAAAGATAACCGGATTCGGGTGTATCAGGTTTTGGAATTGTGTTCTTTTTTCGATCTGATTGCTGAGGGGAGGGAGATGCATCATTGTGTAGCCTCGTACAGTGGGCGGTGCGTGCAGGGTAATTCGCGGATCCTCAGCGTGCGGGAGTTGATTCTTACCGAGCATTACGATGAGAACGGTGTGCCGCATCGTGAGCTGGTGGTGGGCAAACGGCTGGCCACGCTGGAATATGCGCCGGGGGTGAAGGCCGTTGTGCAGGCGCAGATGGCGTTCAATAAGGCGCCGGATGCTGATGTCAAGGCGATTATTCATCAATGGGCGGCGCGGCATAGGGTGAGTTATAATCGCTGAGGGAATTTTTTTGTTTATGTTTTGGTGCGCATTCTGATGCGCACCAAAACATGGACCTTTCCAGAGCCGCCCCCCGCATGGCCTTCTGTCCTGAAAATAGGGCTCTATAGCCTTGCAGTGTCCCGCAAATGGTCCTTTCCCCGTAAAGTACGACGCGCGGGATGGGGGGAGAGAGTTTTTTTGTTTATGTTTTCGGCGGCTTCAGAAAGCCGCCGAAAACATTGGTCTTTTCCAGAGCCGCCCCGGCGGCGCATGAATTTCCCATTAAGTTTTACGTTCGAGATTGGGGAAGAGAACTTTTTTGTTTATGGTTTCGCACTGTCAGTGCGAAACCATAGGCTTTTTTCTTTTGCTTTTCAGGGTTAACCGCCGCGATTGTTATTTTTCAGCGGCGGCGATGAGTGCCCGTACGTTGCGGACGGCGATTTCGGTCATTCCATCGCTGAAGAGATAGGGAGCTCTGGTTTTTTTGCTTGCTGAGGCGCGGACTTTTTTGTCGGGATTGCCACTCAGGATCTGTGCGGTTTCCTCTTCGGTGATATCTTCGGCCTGATGCATCTTTTGCATGACTTCCCGATTGGCCGGGCAGGGAGCCTGGCATTTTATGCAGCCGATCAATGCGTGGTGGATGTCGGGCGCCATCCACTCGGGGAAGTCGCCGGGGGCTTCGTTGTAGAGGGTCAGGCAGCGGCCGGCATCGATGGCGAAGTCGTTTTCGCGGACGGCGCCGGTGGGGCAGTGGTTGCGGCAGATACGGCATTTTTCGCAGCGTTCCATGTTCTGGACTTCCTGCCAGGAGTCGGTCTCGAAGGGGTAGTCGGTCAGATAGGTGTGTAGCTCGATGAAGCTGCCCAGCCCTTCGACATAGCAGATGTTGTTGCGACCGTATTGCGCCAGTCCGCTGCGGGCGGCCAGCCGTTTGTGATAGAAGTGTTCGACTTTTTCCAGCCGGTAGCCGGGGGCGGTAAGGATCTGCTGGCGGATGGCTTTTTCCAGCACGGCAGGCGTCATGCCGATGTCGGGGTAGGTGGGCGGGAGGATGGCCGGGATTTTGGCGCCCTGGTATTGGATGTTGATCATGAGCAGGGGGTTGAAGACGGCCAGGATCAGGATGGAGCGGGCGGTGGGGAAGTCGTCGGGCGGGGTGAAGTTTCTATGATCCAGGATTTCCTGGTAATAGGGCAGGGAGCTGAGGCGGCCGGAGCTGCGCAGCTGGTCGATGTCGGTCTGCAACTGGGGCAGGTGCTCGACCGAGAGGGTGCGGTACTGGTAAGGGTAGGCAGTGCCGTTTTCGGTTTGGATGACAGGTAGTTCCATGGTGTCCTCTTTTTGTGATTTAGATGTGTCCCGCAAATGATGCCTTTTCGGCAGGTTACGACGCGCTGGATGGGGGGAGAGAATTTATTTTTATTCCTATTTTCGGCGGCGTTCTGAAGCCGCCGAAAATAGGGGCTTTTTTCTTGTGCCTTTCGGATTAATCGTGCCGGGGAGTTTTCATTTATACTTTCTGGCAGTCGCTACAGTAGTAGATGCTGCCGCCGAGGTAGGCTTCCTTTTTGACGATGGTGCCGCATTCAGGGCAGGGGAGGCCGACGGTGTTTTTGCTCATGATGGTGTGGTAGCCACCGAGTTTTCCGAAGAGGTCGTATTCTGTATCGCGGCCGCCTTGCCCGGCCATCTGTTTGAGTACGGATTTGACGGCGTTGTAGAGGGCCTGGATTTCATCGTCGGAAAGTGTGCCCATTTTGCGCCGGGGATGAATCCGGGCGGTCCACAGGATGTCTTGCAGGACGCCGTTGCCCAGGCCGGGGATGCGCTGTTCGGTGGCAAGGAAGGCCTTGGCCGGGAGTTTGGGGGTTTTTTCGTCGAAGAGGCTGTTGAAGAAGGTCCGGTCGAAGCCGTCGGTCAGGGGAGAGGGGAAGGTTTTGGAGCGCTGGTAGCCTTCGAAATCGAAAGGCTCTCCTTCTTTGAAGCAGAGCATTCCGCCCCACATCTGGACGGTGGCGACGAGGGAGCTGTGGTCGTCGAATTCGACCAGCAATTGGTGTTTGGGAGGCAGTTTTTCGTCGGCGGGATAGTGGCGCAGGCTGGTGCTGAGGACGAGGCGCATCTCGTCGGCCTGGATTTCGACGACGCTGGCGCAGGCGGTGGCTCCCTGGACGGTTTTTCCGGCCAGCCGGTCGTTGTAGGCGGCCGGGTCGCCGGTGTACCAGGCGAATTTGTGGGGAGACTGGTTGGCGATGACTCTTTCGATGCGTTTGTTGCTGTAGGTTTCGGCGAGCTGGTGGGCTATGTGAATGGCTTCTGGCAGTTCTTGCATGGCATAATCCTCCTGATGATATTTTTTGTCCTATAGTTTTTTAGATTTGGGAGGCCGCGATTAAAGCGCGTACATTTCTGACGGCAACTTCGACCATGGATTCTTCTGCCAGGTAGGGGATTCTTAGTTTTTGGGCGATGGCAATCATGGTTTCTGTGTCGGGATTTCCGTCGAGAAGCTGTTGGGTTTCTGCTTCTGTCATATCTTCAAGTTGTTGAGTTTTTTGCATGGGAAGATGGTTGGCGGGGCAGGGGGCCTGGCATTTCATACATCCTATTACGGTGTGGTGCATATTGGTCGGAATCCAGGCCGGTATTTCACCGGGGATTTCATTGTAGAGAGGCAGACAGCGATTCACGTGGATAACGAATTCTTCTTCGCGGATGGCCTGAGTCGGGCAATGGGTAAGGCAGATGCGGCATTTTTCGCACAGGTCCATCTTTTTTATTTCCTGCCAGTGATCGGTCTCGAAGGGGTAGTCTGTTAAAAAGGCATGTAAGGTGAAGAAGCTACCCATCCCGTCTACATAACTGATGTTGTTGCGGCCGTAGCGGGCCAATCCGCTGCGGGCTGCCAATAGTTTAAGGTGATAAGTTTCTATTCTTTCGATATGATAACCCTGTTCCTGGATGATTTGTTGTTGAATTTCGTTGTATAGCAGAGTTCGGGTTAAATCGGGTTCGTAGTAATTGGGGGGGATGAGGGCTGGAATTCGGGCGTTTTGATGGTGGAAATTGATTGTCAGTGGAGGCAGTGCGATGGCCATGATCAGGATAGATTTCGCGGTGGTGAATTTTTCCGGAAGTGCGAAGGCCAGTGTTTGCATATACATTTGAAAGGTAGGGGCATCGTTGATGAGTCCAGCCGAACGGAGGTGTTCGATGTCCTCTTGTAATTCGCCCAGATGTGTTATCGACAGAGTGCGATAGCGGTATTCGTAAGCGACGCCATTTTTTGTATGTAAGATCGAGGGGGTGTTTTGTCCTGGAGTGACCATTTTTTACCTCGTATTTTGAAAGACATTGTTTATCTAAGTATATACAATCCGGGTTATAGGTCAAATGTTCTTATTGAGGGGCTGCGCGGCTCTTATATCTCTCCTACTCCCCATATCAGGCAACTTAAGGCGATGCGCCGATAGATCCCAGCCTTGTAGCGTCCCGCAAAGGGCCCTTTTCCCGCAAGGCACGCCGCGCAGGATGCTACGCAGGGAGAGAGTTTTCTTATTCATTTTTTCGCACTGACAGTGCGAAAAAATGGGCTTTTTCTTCCCCACTTTTCCGGGTGATTGCTATTGCAAATGGCTTAAGTTGCCTGATATCCCCCCTACTCCCCTTTTCACCTGGTCATATATAAAGCCTTTTGATTTAAGGTTATAATGGTTAATGTGAAACTAACCCTTTTTAAACATAAGGAGTCGGGCGATGAAAAGGCTCATGGCGGCAGGGTTTATTCTGGCGGTGGTACTGGTCTCCTATGGAACTGTGTTGGCGGGGGCGGATGGGCCGCCGGCGCAGCCCGGGGATATGGTCTATCGGGAGATGTTGACTGTTTATTACGGCAATCTGGCCCGGCGCAGCAATGGAGTCCCGCCGCTGCGGTGGAATGCGTCGATGACTTCGGCCTCGCGCTGGTTTTCCTGGGATTCGGTGGCGAACCGTGCGCCGGGCTATTGCAGCCATCAGGATACGTGGGGGCGCTGGCCTTCGGAACGGGTGGCGGTTTTCGGTTATAAGGGGTTCGCCGGCGCAGAGAACAGTTTTTGCGGATTTATGGAGCCGCAGCCGGCTGTCGACGGCTGGATGAACAGTTCGGGTCACCGGACCAATTTGCTCAATGCCGATTATCGCGAGACCGGGATGGGCTATTATCGGGCTCCGGATGGCGTGGGGTATCTGACCCAGGATTTCGGCAGTGAGGCGATCTATCCGCCGATGATTATCGACAATGAAGCGCCGGCTACGGCCGATGCGGCGGTGGATCTTTACATTTACAATCGCAAGGCGGGCGGCGGCTTTCGTGAGTTGGGTCCGGCGACGGAGATGCAGCTTTCCAACAGTTCCTGTCTGGCCGATGTGAGCTGGCAGCCTTATCAGGCAGAGAAGGCGTGGTCGCTGGCGGCCGGGCAGGGCTGGCGGACGGTCTATGTGCGGACCCGCGATGCGGTGGGGCGGACGACGACGGCCAGCGATACGATCTATCTGGGGAGCAGCCTGCCGCTTGCGGAGTTGGGGTTGCATCTGGGGGCTTCGAGTACGCCGGCGGTGACGATTTATGCTTTGAATCGTAGCTGGCCTTATGTTCGGTTCAGTCAGAACTGGTTTGTAGACGATTCATATAGTTCGTTCGGGTTGAACTGGGGGAACGGCGAGCGGGTTGGCGATGCGGCGGCCTGGGGCGGGACGGCTTACCGGCTTTATCCCGGGAATGGAGAATCGAATGCGTGGGTCTGGACCACCGACTTTTTCAAGGATTTACCGTTGACGGCTTATGTCCGGTTGAAGGTGAGCAACAACAGTTCGACGGCGGAGGTGGCTCGTTTTGCGGTTAAGGGGGGCGGCACGGACTACGGTCCGCTCAGTTTGAAGGGGACGGATTTTGCCGCGGCCAATGTCTATCAGGAATTTCCGCTGGATTTTGTTTTTAACAGTGGCTCGGATGCTTTCCTGATTTTTAATTTCTGGCGTTCGGGTGCGGCGGATGTCTATGTGGATGGGGTGACGATCTATACGCGGCGGATGGCGGTGAGTTCGCCGTTGACCTGGCAGGTTCCGGACGGCAATTATCGGGGCGGGGGGATCTGGCTGCGTTATGAGGATGCGGGGGGACGTTTTTCGGCGCGGGAGGAGGCGGTGCTCTCTCCGGCCTGGCTGGGTGGGACGCCGGCCTCTCTGCTTTTCATGGTTCAGCCCGGACAGACGCCGGCGGCTCAGGCGGTGATCGGAGTCCAGGGCGGCTGCGGGACGTTTAGCTGGACGGTGAGCGATGATGCGGATTGGCTTACGGTGCAGAAGGTGGGCACGGGGTTACAGGTGACGGCCGATGCGACCGGGCGGGCTGTGGGGACTTATTCCGCGACGATTGCTTTGACGGCGACGACGGAGGGGGTGCTCGGCAGTCCGCGGCAGATTCCGGTGACGCTGCGGGTGACGGAGCAGATCTATAAGTTCTATTTGCCGATTGGGGCTAAGGGGGCGACGCCGTGAGATGAAACAGCGGCTTTCAAAAGGTTCTCGACCTGTGCGGTTGTTCATTATTGTAGATTAAAAACGGTTTTTGTGTCCCGCAACAGGTGCTTTCCCAGTAAAAAGCGACGCGCGGTGCGAAGCAGGGGGAGAGAGTTATTTTTTATTCATATTTTCGGCGGCTTCAGAAAGCCGCCGAAAATATGGACTTTTTTCAGAGCCGCCCCGGCGACGTGGGCTGTCTACTGTCTACTTGCTGCTGTCTACTTCTATACCATTTGTCTCTTGGGGTTCCTGGATTACACTTCGGTTGGAAGTTTTAATCCCCCTATTTAATCCAGGAGGAGTTAACTATGGCAACTCAAGCCGATGCCCAATCTGTGGTTGTCTCGTTGCGGGAAGTGACGGCGGAGACCGTCGTTCCGATCTGTAAACTCAGCCATACATTGTCGGCCGTGCAGCGAAAGGCGGTGGCCGACAATGCGATGTCGATCGCTCAGGCGCATTTCAGCAAAGAGGCCTGGTTTCGGGCGATCTATGCCGATGAGGAGCCGGTCGGCTTTATGATGCTCTACGACAATCCTGAGGAGCCGAAGTATTATCTCTGGCGGCTGATGATTGCGGGGCCGCATCAGGGAAAGGGCTATGGGCGCCGGGCGGTGGAGTTGTTGATCGATTATGTCAAAAGCCGACCGGGAGGGACGGAGTTATATGTGAGCTGTGTCGAGGGAGAGGCGAGCCCGGAGGAATTTTACAGGAGCATGGGGTTTCAGCGGACCGGCGAGATGGAAGAGGATGAGGTGGTTTTGAAACTGGTGTTTGGCGGGGGCGACCATGGGGCGTAAATGGGGCTGGTTGGTTTTGCTTCTTTTGCTGGCGGCCTGCCAGCAGCCGGAGTCTGCCCAGTCTTATCCTCCTGTTTCTGCGACCTCTCCGGCGGTGACTTTTACAGCCGTTCCCGGCGGCAGCTCAGTGCCGCCGACCCGGATGCCGGAGGGGCCGGTTTCTCCGACTCCGCCCGGCAGCTCTGTGATAGCGCCGACCGTCGGCCCGGTTTCGAGTAAACCGGTCCCTTCGCCCACTACGATTTCTTTTGCGGAGAACTGTTACGACCAGCCCTGTACGATTGAACTGATCTCGCCCGATCAACAGCGGCGCTGGCCTTTGATCTGCCGTTCTCTGGGATTGGATGTCGAGTGCGAGATCCAATTTTCCAACGGCCAGAAGTCGACCCGTTATCGCTGGCCGCTGAAGTGGTCTTCGACCAGCGCTTATTTATTGGTTCCGGTCGGGGGCAGCCATGATACCCCGGTGAGCGGTTATGAATTATGGAATATGGCGACCGAGACGCGCGAGAAAGTGTTTGATGTCGCTTTTTCCGGTTATGCGGAATGGGCTCCGGACGGTCAGCGTGTTTTTTATCTGAGCCGGAGTTCCGGTTCCGATCCGGGGCGTCTGATGAAGATCGATCTTGCGGCGGGCGGGGAAAGTTCTACCCGGGAATGTCCCGATTTCCTGTTGGGCCAGATTCGCACTGCGGACGATTATCGTTTCTGGCTTTCTTATTGTGATAATGTGCCTGTACTTTCTAATGCACCGACCATTCTTTCTTTTACGGTCGAGCCCGACACGGCCAGCCCCGGCGATATGGTGACGGTGCAATGGAGCACGAGCGGCGGGGTCACGGCTTCGTTGCAGCAGAATGTCAACGGGAATTTTGCCGAACCGGTTGAGGTGGCATTGAACGGTTCGACTCAAGTTACGCTGGGGACCGATCAACGCGGGTGGGTGGATTTTCATCTGGAACTGACCGGCAATGACCAGCGATCCGATATGAAGACGGCCTGGTTGGGGATCATTTGTCCGGATGCATTCTTTTTCACGTCTGCGCCGCCGCCCGCTTCGGCCGGCTGTCCTTACCGCCCGGCGGCCCGGATCCAGGCGGCGGAACAGGTTTTCGAGCATGGGCGGATGATCTGGATCGATGCGATTCCGGCAGAAAGCAGCCGTACGGGAAGTGCGGAGCCGTCCCGGATCTATGTCTTTTACGATCCGGGGGTCGTGGATGCCTGGGGCGTCTGGCAGTTCTATGCGGATACCTGGGTTGAGGGCGAGCCGGAAACCGATCCGGCGCTGGTCCCGCCGGAGGGACGTTTCCAGCCGATCCGGGGCTTCGGCAAGGTCTGGCGGGTCACGCCGGAGGTGAGGAATCGGTTGGGCTGGGCGGTGGCGACTGAGACGGGGTATCGGGCGGATTATCAATGGGGGTCGGATTACTATTTTCAGGCCGGGAGCCTGTTTTTGAAAGCTGCCAGCGGCAAAGTGCTTAAGCTGGATGAGAATCAGGGGCTACATAGCTATTGGAGCATCTGGACGCCTTGAGATCTTATTTATTTTTGTGGCCGCCCCCTTTGGGGGCGGCCACAAAAATAAAAAATTCAGGACACTGGATTTTGGAGGAATCGATACCATGACTCGCGGTAAACTGGAAATTCAAAGCTGTCCTGCCTGTGGGGCGCCGTTGGAGGGGGAGGGGGAGCTGTTGACCTGTGCCTATTGTGGTCAACCGGTACGACGGGATCTTCCTCCGCCTGCTGTTATCGAAATTACTATCAACAACAGTCAAGTTGTTCACACCGGCGCTTCCGGAACGAAGCGTTCGAGGCCGGCAGGATGGACTGAACGATATATCAACCTTTTCGGGCGGCAGGTGAAGTTGATCCATCTGGCCGCGGCCGGGTTGGGAGTTTTTTTTCTGGGAATCCTGTTCTGGATGGGATGGAGATATTTTTTCCACATTCCTTTTACCCGTTATAAGGAGATGGCTGTGGCGGCCGGTTCTCCGGATGGAGACTGGCTGATTTCGGCCCATGGATTGTCGGGAGCACATTATGGCGCTTTTTATGTGTGGAATGCCCGGACGGGGGGCCTGGAGCGTAAGATCGAGTTGGGAAAGGGCGTCGTCCCTGTGCAGGCGCACTGGAGTCGGGATGGAAAGAGCGTACTGTTGTTGCTCAACAACGGGAAGTTAGCCGCTTGGGATACTTCGACCTGGGCGGAAGGTGCTGCGGTTGACCTGGAAAATGCTACCGATGGGCTGGTCTGGTCGCCGGACGAGCAGGCGCTGGCCTCTCTCGATCGGCTGGGGTTTTTACGGGTGTGGGATGCGCAGACGGGAAAGTTGAAGTTTAAGTTTGAGGCGCCGATGCAGTATGCGATGAATCTGGATTGGGCGCCGGACAGCGGTCGGTTGGCAGTGGGAGGCGACGATAGCCGGGTGAGGATTCTCGATGCGGGAACGGGGACGTTGCTGGGTGAGTATTTGAATACAGAGGTGATCTCTTCGACACTGCTTTTCAGTTCAAGTCTGGCGTTGCAGCCGCAAGAGTTTGTGGTGTGGGGAATGGATTGGGCGCCGGATGGGCGTTATATCGCCGTGGCCAGTCAAAGCGGCCATATTTTTATTCTGGACGGGCAGAACGCTGAAGTGAAATTCGTTTTAGAGGGGCATCGAGAGGAAGTGAGAAGTGTGGCCTGGTCGCCGGATGGCGCCTGGCTGGCGAGTGTGGGCGATGATTACAGTATGCGGATCTGGAACACGGAAAGCCGGCAGACAGAGCAGGCTTTCAATACGGGCTATCATCCTTATCAACTGGCATGGTCACCCGATAGTCAGTCTGTGATCGTCAGCGCCGGATACGGGGTCAGTCTGGTGGATGTGCAGGGGCATGCTTCCCGGTTGAAGGGAGAGGGGGGATCCTATGGGGATACGCAGATCATGGGATGGGCGGTGGATCGTTGTTGTTTTTCGACTCGAAAGGCGTATGCCGGCATTCTGGAGGTTTGGGAATGCGGGGTGGGAAGGTCGGCGCGGATCGCTTTGCCTTTTTGGGAGGTGCTGTGGAGTTTGAGATCGTTTTAAGGCAGTACCGCAAAAGTAACTCAGAGGCAAACCGAAAGAAATACACCGCGGATCGAAGATGTTGTAAACAGGCGCAGAGATCGCTGAGAGAGGCAAAAGAGGCTTTGTTAGTTTTTTCTCTGCGGCCTCTGCGTCTCGGCGGTGAAATCTGAGTGAATTATGCGGTATAGCGTTTTAAGGCTTATTGGGGGGCGTGATACTGTATACCTTTAGCTGGACCTGTTTTCCCCGGGGTTGAAATTCACCTTCATCGGTGAGTTGATAGCCTGGGGGAATTTTCAATGACTGGATGACCGTTTCCGAAATCAGGAGTCTCTGTCCCCGTTCCCGACAATGGCTTACAATTCGTGAAGTTGTGTTCAGTACATCTCCGAGGAAGGCGATCTCTTGTTTCACATCCCCCAATTCTCCGGCGATGACCGGTCCTCCGTGAATTCCGGCCCGGAATCGCGGGACAGTGCCGAAGGCGGCTCGATAGCGTTCCTGTTCGCGGGCCATTTTTTCTTCGATCAAAAAGAAGCAGCGCAGGCAGTTGCTTTTTTCCAGGCCTTTTTGGCGGGGCCAGGAGACGATGATTTCATCTCCTACATATTTATAGATATCGCCCCCGGTTTCAACGATGGCTTCGGTGATATCGTTGTAGAAACGATTGAGCAGTTGATGAAAGGCGCGGTTGCCCAGCCGCTCGGCGAGTTCGGTTGAAGATTCCAGGTCAAGGAACATGAAGATCCGTTCTTCCTCGACCGGCTGGTGATAGCGGCCGGTCACGAAATTCCACAGTTCATGTCGGCCTACCAGGCGGGTAATCTGGAAAAGGAAACTCAAGCCCATGAACATCAGAACGGCAAAGCCAATCGATTCCTGGAAGTTTTGACTGAAGAACTCCTGCAACTCTCCATAGCCCAGGTATTGACCGATGATGCGCCCTCCCAGGAACAGCGTGGCGTAGATGATGGTTTCCAGCAGGGTCATGACGGTGAAATTGAACCGCTGCCGGAAGGCGGTGAGGTAATTGCGGATGACGATCAGATAGAGGCTTAACAGCAGGCTGATGGTGAAACCGTCGATGCAGCCTTGAATAAAGGATTCCAGATTGTGGTCTGATGTGAGATAGCTGAAGACGCCTGCCATGAGGGTGGAGAAAACGACGATCATGCCGAGGGTTTGGCGATAGCGGTGCAGGCGTTGTAAAAAGGACATCATCGGGTTCCAGGGTTTAAGGTTGATCGGGTTGAACCCGATTTTCAATGGTTGTGATGGTCATGGGAGAGGGTCTTTCTTAAAAATTTTATCCACAACCAGCTGAATCCGCCGACCATAACGACCATGTGGAAGATTATCAGGGCTCCTTTGATGACCGTGAAGGTGGTGGCCAGGAGGGCCAATCCGTCCAGGCGTTGTGGGTAGTTGAGCAAAATGATGAAGAGGCAGACGTTTTCCGCCCAATCCATCAATCCGGCGAACAGGCCGAGCAAGGCGAGGTTTTGCAGCCCGGGGCGGGTGGGGAAAAGTTTGCGGGCCAGATAGGTCACGCCGGTGGCGTAGAGGCAGGCATAGAAGAACGGGAAGAAGATATCCTGCGGCATGATGGTGTGGCGATAGAAGGCCCGGCCGGCTTCACCCTGGGCGTCCAGGATGTCGTAGAGACGTTCGGGGGAGTAACCGGTCATTTCCATATCGGGGATGCTGGTTCCGCCGGTGATTTCGATCAGTTGGGACAGACCGTAAGGCTTGCCGTTGATGAACCAGTTGCTGACCATCAACAGGACGAGGAACATGGTGACGATTTTTCCGGTGGAGATTTTTTGCAGTAAAGTCAGGACGGGCTGCAGAATGGGAATTTTAGTTTTCATTGTTATCAGGCCTTTTTGAAACCGGTTAAAGTGAAGATAGTATAACACAAGAGGGGATTTTCAGGTGTGGGGAGAGAGATTTCAACGCAGAGGCGCAGAGATCACAGAGAAGAGGGGAGGAGTTTTCTGAAACGTAAAACGTGAAGCGTGAAATGTGAAACGTGGAGCGCGTTGCCGGGACGGTTCTGGAAAAGGCCTATATTTGGGTGCGCATCAGAATGCGCGCCCAAATATAAACAAAAAAATTCCCTCCCCCCGATCAAGCGCAGCGTATCTTACGGGGAAAGTGACAGGTGCGGGGGGATTTTTTCAAAGAGGTGCAACGCACTATGATCTTGCAAGGATAGAGGAATTGTTCCAATGTGGAGTTGTTTGAATCGGAGGTTTTATGGATAGAAAGTGCGTCGCACCTTAAGTGGGGCTATTTTCAAGCCAGGAGAATGAGATGGTTAAATCATTTTTCAGGATCGTCGGTTTGATGTTGTTGGGATTGTTGACGGGGTGCGGGAGTGGGGCGGTGATGTCTGCTTCCGGGATTGTTTTTGTGTCGGAGCGGGACGGCGAGGGCGATCTCTATCGGATGCAGGTCGATGGGACGGGTCTGCTTCGTTTGACGGACGATCCGGCGCTGGATACCGATCCGGCCTGGTCGGCCGACGGGACGCAGATTGCTTTCCGGTCGCGCCGTACTGGCAATTCCGATATCTATGTGATGGAGGCGACGGGAGGACGATTGCGCAATCTGATCGACGATCCGGAAGATAGCTGGGACGATGAATTCGCGCCGTCGTGGGCTCCGGATGGACAGCGATTGGCTATTATTACCGACCGGTTCAATTTGGGAGGCTGCTCGGCGCATCAGGTGGCGTTGTTGCCCTTGCAGGGAGGCCGGGAGTCCATTCAATTGCTCGATGCCCTATCCGGGAATCAACGGTCGGTGGCCTGGTCGCCCGACGGCCGGCGGATTGCTTTTAACTCGTTGTGTCAGACAGAAGAGAACAACGTATATCTTTGGGATCTGAAGACGCGGACCCTGACGCAGTTGACCGAAAAGGCGGGGATTAATCATCAGCCGGCCTGGTCTTACAGCGGGCGCTGGCTGGCCTTTGCTTCCAATCGGGGCGGCGATTTCGATATCTATCGATTGGAGATTGCGACGGGGGAGTTGGTCAATTTGACGAACCATCAGGGGGCAGACAGCCAACCGACCTGGTCGCCGGACGATTCGCAGCTGGCTTTTGTCACGGATCGCGACGGCAATGAGGAGATCTATGTGATGGCGGTGGACGGCAGCACTCCTATCAATCTGACGCAGAATCCGGCGCGGGATTACGCTCCTGCCTGGTCGCCGGTAAAATAAATTGATTGACATGTGAGGGTGTTTCTTTATAATGGTAAGAGCTCGGTTGGTGTGCCCCATTTTTATCCCTATAGTTAACTCAAGGAGGTTTCATCAATGTCGAACGACAGCAAATCATCGCCGAACGGTATTATGAAAGTGCTCGGTTCTGATATCATGCTGGGCATTCTCGTTGCGTTGTTGGGGCTTTTTACGGCTCTGGCGGCTTATCAGGGGGCTTTGGCCGATTCGGGCGAGGGGGATGCCAATGTAGAGGGGCAGAAGCTGCTGTCGATGTCGAACACCAGCTATCTGGAAACCACGCAGAATGTGGTTTACGACTATATGATGTACGACGGCTATTACTTCGCCAAGGATGAGGATGCGGAATCCTACTATAAGGGCAGTTTTTCGGAAGAGTTGCAGGCCAATATGGATCGGGGGACCGATCCGTTCGACGATGCTTATTATGATGCCATGTATGGTGGGGCTGCGGATGAGTTCGATCAGGCCATGGCCAAGTTCGATGATGCCCAAAAGGCCGGCGATAAGGCCGATCGCTATCAGTTAGTGGTGGTGGTGCTGGCCGTCGGGTTGGCTCTGGCGGCCTGGGCTTCGTTGAGCGATGCCGAAAATAAGTTGCGGCCGATCTTCTCACTCATTTCTGCGTTGACCACGATTTACGGCCTTTACCTTTTTATTACGTTGTTCTTCTCGTAGGTTGATAGATTAAAAATTCGCGCGCACTTCAAAGAAGTGCGCGCGAATTTTTATTGGTTTGAGGGATGGGCGGGAGTTGTTGCGCCCCGCAACCGGTGCTTTCACGGTAAAAGGCGACGCGCAGGATGAGGAGAGAGAGTTTTTTGTCAATGTTTTCGCGGGCTTTCCGAAGCCCGCGAAAACATGTTTCTTTCTCAGTGTCCTCGGTGCCTTGGCGGTGAAATCTGAGTGAATTATGTGGTACAGCGTTTTTTATATTTTCGTGGGCATTCGGATGCGTGCGAAAATAGGGCTTTTTTCTCCCGCTTTTCCGGATTAATCCCGTTGATAGCAGGCGTAGTAATCCACTTTATCCCCATAGAAATGGTCCACGTCGGGGGCGGGCGTCATTCCCAGTTTTTTCAAGACGGCGGCGGAGGCGAGATTGGCCGGGACTACCGCTCCGTAGATGACCGGCAGGTGCCACAGTTCAAAGCCGGCCTGGAGATAGCGGGTGGCGGCTTCATAGGCCAATCCCTGTCCCCACCAGGGTTGCAGCAGGCCGTAACGGATATCGACATGGGGCGTTCCGTTGCAATATTCCAGTCCGGCGTAGCCGATCGGTTCTCCGGTGGCCCGGAGATAGAGGACGCAGGTGCCGAAGTGATGGGTTTGCCAATGGCTCAGGCGTTGCTGCATATAGGCGTCGATTTCTTCTTCGGTGTAAGGGCGGCCGATCGGGATGTAGCGGGTGCGGTCCGGGTCGGTGTGGTAGAGGCGGAGAAAGTCCCGATGGCTTTCTTCGATCGGGTGGAAGGACAGGCGGGTGCTGGTAAAGATTTCCATGATTTCCTCTTTGTGAATCGATTCGAAGGGTAGTTTTACCTTAAAAAGGTCGGTTGGCAAGTGAATTTAGAGAATTTTTATTTATGTTTTCGCGGGCTTTCCGAAGCCCGCGAAAACAGGGACTTTTTTCCCAGACTAACCGCACCTGTTGATTAAAAGCGGCTATTTCTTGTAATTGTTATTCCACCAGGCAAAGGCCAGGAAGGCTGTCTGGGCAAAGCTGGCCAGCAATACGATCCAGAGGATTTCGGTAAATCCTCCGATGATCGTAAAGAGGATATCCGAGAAGTGTAAAACCGTCGGTACGACAAAGATCGGCAGGTCGTTGAAGTCGAAGCGGGCGGTCATTTTGCCGCGCCAGAAGATGACCAGCAGTGCGGTGGGAAGTGCAAAATGGAAGGCCAGCATGAACCATTCCACGGACAGGCCTTTGGAGAAGAGCGGTCCCAGCCACAGCAAGAAGCTGGAGAGCGGGCTGATCATCAGCAGCAGGGCTCCGAACATCGTTATGAAGGGATAGAGATAGCCGACCAGCGGTTTGTACCCCGATTTTCGATACCACCAGCGCCCGATCAGCAGACCGATCGTGCCGTAAAGCATGATCAACATCCAGCCTGGGAAGTTGAAGACCGGGATACGCAGGATATTGACATCGGTGGCGGGATTGATCAACCAGTTCCAGCGGCCGCTGGTGAGGGAGCCGACTGTGAAGACCTGTCGGATGGCCAGCGGATCGAGTGAGAAGTCTTGTAACATGCCGAAAAGGCCGATGATGGGCGGCCAGGCCCATTGGGGCACGGAGCTTTTTTCCAGGAACCAGAGGCCGGTGATGAGGACGATCACTTCGATGATCGGGACTGAGGCCGGGACAAAGCCGATCATGACCAGGGAACGTCCGTAAGAATAGAGCCCCATGACGACGGCGGCATTTTCGTAGATCGAAGCATAGAGGAAGATGAAGGCGAACATTTCCAGCATGACCACGGTGGGATGTTTTTCACGCCGGACGATAAAGGCCAGGACGAACATAAAAAGCAGCAGGGCGATGATATCCTGGATCAGCCAGGGGATGGGGAACGGTTCTACAAAGATGTAGTTGAGAATAGTATCCATAGGGTATGCTCCTTGATGTTAACGGAACGATGCGTTGTTGATTAGATTTATTATAAGGGCATTGCCGGGCATGACCTTCTGTCCTGAAAATAGGCCCAGAAAAGACTCACCACAGATCGAAGAT
>CAZCTC010000107.1:0-16372 GCA_964501335.1 uncultured Anaerolineales bacterium
ATGGACTTTTCCAGAGGGTCCTTGTAACGTCCCGCAAATGGACTTTTCCAGAGGGGGTCTTGTAACGTCCCGCAAATGGACTTTTCCAGAGGGGTCTTGTAGCCTCCCGCAAATGATCTTTTCTCCGTAAGGTACGACGCGCGAGATGGGGGGAGAGTTTTTTTGTTTATGTTTTCGGCGGTTTCAGAAAGCTGTCGAAAACATAGCCTTTTCCAAGATCTGTCCCGGCGACACAGGCTGTCTACTTCCCCTAAGATTCGCCGGGCAGGAAGGAAGCTCGACCTGTGTGGGTAGCCCGGAAGGGTGGGAGAAAAAAGCCTGTGTTTTTGCGCGCATTCTTATGCGCGCAAAAACACAAACAAAAAATTCTCTTCCCTCATCCAGCAAGGTATTAATTCTACGAAGTCCAGAGGTGTAAGCGATGAATACCGTCTTTAAATTCAGCTGGAAATCTTTTCGGCGGCGGTTGTTGTTGAGCCTGGCGTTGACTCCGGCAGTGATCTATCTGATCGCCTGCCTGTACATGTATTTCAATCAGGAATCGATGATCTTCTATCCCACCGTGCTGCCGGCCGATTTTCAGTTTCAGTGTGGGGCAGCTTATGAAGAGATTTCTATCCCGGCAGAAGAAGGAGCGGTGTTGAACGCTCTCTATTTTCATGCCGCTGAATCGAAAGGGGTGGTGCTGTACTTTCACGGGCAGGGTGAGGATGTCCAGGATTACTGTAAGCCGGCCGTGCGCGATTTCGTGGGCCGTGGCTATGATCTGGTGATGCCGGACTATCGAGGGTACGGCAAAAGCACCGGCACCATTGCCAGCGAAGCGATCTTTTTGAACGATGCTGAAGCGGTTTATCAATATGTGCAGGAGCGCTATCCTGAAGAGAAGATCGTCCTGTATGGATATTCGTTGGGGACGGGCGTGGCGACCTATCTGGCTTCCCTTCATCAGCCCCGGGCATTGGTTTTGGAGGGCGCTTATTACAGCGGTCTTTCGTTGTGTGATTATCGTTATCCCGTTATGCCCTGCGGCGTGGTGCTGCGCTATCCGTTGCGTTCGGATCGATGGATTAAGAAGACCACCTGTCCGGTCTATTTTTTCCATGGGACGAAGGATGTCGTCATTCCTTATCAATTCGGGGCCCGGTTACGCCGGGAAATTGTCGAGCACAGCGAATTGCTGACGATCGAAGGCGGGAGCCATTGGAATCTACCTTCTTCTTCGATTTACCAGGAGACGTTGGATCGAATTTTGGGGGTAAAATTCTAAAGATGGCACCGGATAATTCGCTCAGAGTGTATCACAAAGGTGCCGGGGACGCAGAGAAAAAATTTACAACCTGTCTGGTTGTTCATGAGTGTGGATTAGAAACGATTTTTGCGTCCCGCCACAGGTGGTTTCCGGGTAGAAAGCGACGTGATGGATAGGGGGAAAGAGTTATTTTTTTATGTCTATTTTCGGTGGCTTCAGAAAGCCGCCGAAAATAGGGGCTTTTTTTTAGACTGACTGTACAAGTCGAAAATTTATGTATTGGCGCGCCTTCTGAGGTGCGCCAATACATAGACAAAAACTCTTCCCCTCCATTTTGTTTTTGCCGTTTCCTCTATATAATTCCGGGATTGGATTTTGGGAATTACTACGGTTGAGTAAAAAGCGATGAACCCTGTTGAGTTGCAACTGGAAACCGAAGCGCTGCTGGCGACCAAGCTTTTCATTCCGTCGCCGCGGGCGGCGGCCGTCTCCCGGCCACGACTGATTTCCTGCCTGGAATCCGGTCTGACGGCGCGGGTGATTTTGATCTCGGCGCCGGCGGGATTCGGCAAAACGACGATCCTTTCTTCCTGGCTGCGGCCGGTGCGCGGCGAGGCGACCGGGTTTCCTGCGGCCTGGGTTTCTCTGGACGAACGGGACAACGATCCGGTGCGGTTCTGGCGTTATGTGGTCACGGCGTTACAGCGGTTGCAACCCGGTTTGGGAGAGGATCTCTTGGTGCGGTTGCAGTCGGCCTGGCCAGCAGACTCTGAGCCGTTGCTGGTAGCTTTGCTCAATCAGATGGCGGAATTGCCCCCCTTTGTGCTGGTCCTCGACGATTACCATTTGATCCAGACGCTGGAGATTCAGCAAGCGCTGGCTTTCTGGATCGACCATTTCCCGGTAGGAGCGCACCTGGTTCTTATCAGCCGTTCCGATCCGCCGTTGCCCCTGCCGCGTTGGCGGGTGCGGGGCTGGCTGGCCGAACTGCGGGCGGAGGATTTGCGTTTTACAGCCGATGAGGCCCGGGCCTTTCTGGAAGGGACGATGGGGTTGGCGCTTGCACCTGCTGAGGTGACGGCGCTGGCCGGGCGCACGGAGGGATGGATTGCCGGGTTGCATCTGGCCGCGCTTTCTTTGCGAGGGCGGGACGATCATGCCGCCTTTGTCCGTGATTTTATGGGCGATGATCGTTACATTCTGGATTACCTTGTCGAAGAGGTGCTGGAGCGGCAACCGGCGGCTGTGCAGACCTTCCTTTTACAGACGGCTGTCCTGGATCGGTTGAGCGCCCCTTTGTGTGATGCCGTCACGGGCGGCGGCGACAGCCAGGCGATGTTGGAACGTTTGGAGCGAGACAATCTCTTTTTGATCCCGTTGGACCGGCGGCGGGTCTGGTATCGCTATCATCATCTTTTTGCCGAACTGTTGCAGTCCCGGCTGCGGCAGAACGCTCCCGACTCCCTTCCCGAACTTTACAACCGGGCCGCAGCCTGGTATGAAGCGGAAGGCGAGGTGGATCGGGCGATTGAGTTCTGGCTGTCCGCGGGCAATTTCCCCGCGGCGGTGCGGTTGATTGAAATCTACGGGTTGCAGGCTCTGATGCGGGGTGAAATTCTTACGGTGCATCAGTGGATGGAAATTTTGCCGGTGGAAGTCTGGCAGGCCAGCCCCCGATTGATTTTATATCGCGCCTGGGCTTTGACGCTGGGGGGACAGCTGGAGCTGGTGGAGCCGGTTCTGGCTCTTATCTGGGAGCATCCCGATCCGGGAATCAGGGGGGAGGCCCTTTCGATTCGCGGCCATCTGGCCCGGTTGCAGGGCGATTTGCAGCAAAGCATCGACTATTCTCAGCAGGCGCTGGCTTTGCCGGGCGAGTGCCCGGACGATTATCGTTCCGTGACGGCTTTGAATCTGGGATTGACCTATTTTATGGTCGGACAGGTGAATGAGTCGGTGGCGGTGCTGCGGGAGGCGGCGCGGCTGGCGGAGAGTGTGGGAAATATGGGAATGGCTGTGGTCAGTATCAGCCAGCTGGGGCAATCGCAGGAATTTATGGGCCATCTGCATCAGGCCCAGGAATCTTATCGGCAGGCATTGGTCTGGATCGAACGGGATGCGCGCTCTTCCGGACCTTTTGCCGGATTGGTTTTTATCGGCCTGGCGCGGCTGGCATTGGAATGGAACGATCTGCCGACGGCTCTGGCCTATGTTCAAAAAGGATTGGAGTTCGGGCGGCGGGGCGGCCATGTGGAGACTTTGTTGAATGCCTATCACACGCTGGCTTTTATCCATAAGGCGATGGGCGATCTGGAGGCGGCTCTGGCCGATCTGGCTGCGTTCGATCGTTTTTCCTGGATGGCCTCTCATCCTCAGGCGGCGCTGCTTTCCGATGCTCACAAGGCGCAGATCCGGGTGCTGCAGGGGCGGGTGGAGGCGGCGGCCTGTTGGGCTGAAGAGGCCCGGATTGTTGAGTTGCTTTCTTCTAATCAGTTGCAGACCCGGATGTATACCGATCATCTGGTGTTGATGTTGGGGACTCTCTGGCTGGCCCAGGGGCGCCGGGATCGAGCCGGCGGATTTCTTGAGCGGGGAGCGGAGTTGCTGGATTTCTGGATGAAACGAGCGATATCCGAATCCCGCTGGGGCCGGTGGTTGGAGTTTGCGGTTTTGCGGGTGCAGATTTTTCATCTGTTGGGAGAGCTGCCGGCGGCGCTCTCTATGTTGGATCGAATTTTGGAGCTGGCTGAGCCGGAGGGCTATCTGACTCTGTTCCTGGGGCAGGGAGTTCCTCTGGCGGAACTGTTGGCGCTGCGGCCGGAGAACCGTTATGCCCGGCGGCTGGCGGCCCTGGTCCATCCGGGTACAGTCGGGCCGAAGTTGATCGATCCTTTGACGCCGCGGGAATTGGAGATTTTGGAGTTGATTATCGAGGGCGCTTCCAATGAGGAGATTGCGCGCCGGCTGGTGCTCAGCGTTTACACGGTGAAGAAGCACGTTTCGCATCTTTTTGATAAGCTTGACGTCAACAGCCGTACCCAGGCGGTGGCGCGCGCCCGCGCGCTGGGGTTGTAATATGGATTAAAAGCCTTTCGACCTGCGCGCCCGGTTTTTGCGTCCCGCAAAAGACTTTTGTTTGTTCGGATACGACGCGCTGGCCAGGGAGAGAGAGTTATTTTTATTCATTTTTTCGGCGGCTTTCTGAAGCCGCCGAAAAAATGGGCTTTTCTTTCTCTTGTTTTTCGGGCCTTCTTCGCAGAGAAATAAGATACTCCTCCAAATACTACTTTAGAGGCATGACGCCTCCTGTGATTTCGCTATAATCCAGATTGAGTTAAGCAGCTTTGGAATTTTGGAGGTGGCATGAAAGCGGTAATTTTAGACGGTGGGCGGAATGGGGAAACGACCGCCATCCGTGAATGGTTGATTCCGGAATTGCAATCCCGTACCTGGGAAGTGCAGTCTTATGTGCTGAAGGATTTGACCCTGGCTCCCTGCAAAGGTTGTTTTGGCTGTTGGATCGAGACTCCTGGTGAATGCGTGATCCGGGATGTCGGTCAGGAAATTGCCCGCCATGTGGCGCAGTGTTATTTGCTGGTCTATCTCAGCCCGGTGACTTTCGGCGGTTATTCTTCCGAACTTAAGAAGATGATGGATCGTCTGATCCCGGTGATTTCGCCCTTTTTTGAGACCTATCACGGTGAGATCCATCATAAACAGCGCTATCCCCGTGCGGCCCGGTTGCTCTCGATCGGCGTGCAGAAAACAGCCGATGCTGAGGATGCGGCCATTTTCACCCGTTTGTTGGAACGGAATGCGCTCAATCTTCATGCTCCTGCTTATGCCGGCGGCGTCGTGACGCCTCAGGATTTCCAGAGTCAGATCAAGAACTGGCTGCCGAAGGTCGCTGCGCCTTCGATTTTCAACAAGACACAGGGGGCGTAAGATGAGCGTGCCGCAACGGGTACTGTTGTTGATGGGGAGTCCGCGCAAAGCGGAGAGTCTTTCCGAGTCCTTGGGGAATTATTTGATCGATCAGATGCGGAGTCTGGCGCCGCAGCTGGAAACCGAGACTTTTCGCCTTTATCCCGCTTTAAATACCAACAAGAGCGATCAGGCTTTATTTGAGGCTGTCGATCGTGCCGATTTGATTGTGTTGGCCTTTCCTCTTTACATCGATAATCTACCGGTCAATACCATCCGTGCCCTGGAGCGGCTGGGTGAATATCGGGAACGGCAGCCGGCTCCCAAGGCTCAGGCCTTGATGTTGATTTGCAACTGCGGTTTTCCGGAAGCGCAGCATTGCAAACCGGCGGAAGAGATTTGCCGTTCTTTTGCCCGGCATGTGGGGATGGCGTGGCGGGGGGCGTTGTTGATCGGCGCCGGGGGCATGTATGGCGGGGCACCGCTGGGAGAGCAGAAAGGACGGAATCGTTATCTGGTCCCGGCTTTCGAGCAGGCGGCAGCGGCGCTGGTCAAAGGCGAGGAGATTCCGGCTGAGAGCAGTGTGTTGGCGGCTACACCGTCGATTCCCAGGGGGCTGTATACTTTCATGGGCAATTTGGGGTGGTATACGCAGGCTTTGAAGAACAAGGTCTTTACCAAACTCAATGCCCGGCCTTATTTGAGTTAATTTCCTATGGGTTGCGGGACGTAAGAACTGTTTTTAAGCTGTCTTGACAACAGGCCCAGCCGTGCAAAAAATCTTCCCATGGGCGACCATAAAGGTCGCTCCTACACGGACACCGTTAATGCAGGGGCGGGGTAACCCCGCCCGGTGATTGTCTGCAAAACCGGCATGGGGCGAGGAAACCTCGCCCCTACAAAAACAATCTCCTGTAGGGGGACCCAATCTTGACGAATCGTCGCTTTTCATTCTTTGGGTGCCGCCTCAACTTTGTAGCGTCCCGCAAATGGCCCTTCCCCCGTAAAATGCGCCGCGCTGGATCGGGAGAGAGAGTTTTTTGTTTATGTTTTCGGCGGCTTCGGAAAGCCGCCGAAAACATAGGCTTTTTTTGTTCCCGTCGCAATCGCAGGCGCCTCCTTGTCGAGCATACTCAGCCCCCAAGGGGCGACTTTAAGGTAGCCTGGGGTGAAGCCCCAGGAAACCGGTCCGACAAACCATCAGCGACTGCCCGGAAAAAGAGGGGAAGAAAAAGCCCATTTTTTCGCGCGCCGTCTGCGGCGCGCGAAAAAATAAACAAAAAAACTCTCTCCCCCCATCCTGCGTGTCGTTTCTCACCAGGAAAATGCCCCTTGCGGGATGGTACAAGGCCGGGGCCGTATAGGTGCAGTGCCTTAAGTTGTCTGATATGGGGGCAGGGGGGATAGGGGGGAACTAAAAGGCGCCCTTTGGCAATTTTATTTGGCAACTAGGGTTCCCTGGGGACCTGCTATCGCACGGGACGTATTTTTTCGTTTACGAAATTACCCGTATTTCCTGGCCGGTGAGTTGTGAATCATAACCTCCCAACGCTTCCAGCGTTTCCTTGAAACGGGATGAGCGTACGATTTTTATCAGCTCCTGGATTGTCGGGGCATTCCAGTTCTCTTCGGGGATGACCAAATCGTAGCGTTCCTGAGTCAGGGGAATAAAATCTAGACCGCAGACAGCGGCGGCTGCTCGAATCCCCAATCCGACATCGGCTTTTCCTTCGAGGATGGCTTGCGCTACGGTCAGATGGGTCCGTCCGGCCTGATCATATCCCTGGATCATTTTAGGGGTAATTCCCTGTGCCTGTAGTTGAGTATCCAACCAGACGCGCGTGCCGGAACCGGGCAGCCGATTGATGAATCGAATGTGGGGGCGGGTCAGGTCGGCGAGCGAGGCGATCCCGAGTGGATTTCCTGCTGGTGTGATCAATCCCAGCATGCGCTGACCGAGGGTCAACAGGATCGTGACTCGTCCCGGCAGAATTCGCTGAACGAAGGGAACGTTGTAGCTGTTGGTTTCGGCGTCCCATAGATGAATTCCGGCGATATCGGCTTCATTGTGGACCAAAGCGATCAATCCAGCCAGGCTGCCGGCATAAGTGATCTTCGTAGGGATTCCTGGTTCGGTTTGAGCCATCATTCGTACCAGAAATTCCAGGGCCAGATCATGGCTGCCGGAGAAGCGGAGCGTTTCGAGATTGGATGGAATGGGGTGGGGGGGATTTTCCCGGCTTTGCATTTCGCGCCAGCGGGCAATCGCCATTTCCAGCGCAATTTCGGCCTGTAAAGGAGTGTGGCCCCCGGCGAGCGCTTCCAGCAGGAAGGATTCGGCGCGGTTGATCAGGGCGGCGCGTCGCCAGAGCGGCGGGTCGGGTTGCAGGATGTTGGGGGCGACGTGGGTCCCTCCGCCGCGATGGCCGGTCACCAGTTTTTCTTGCGTTAAACGGGCATAGGCCCGCATGACTGTACCGGGCGTGCAATTCCATAAGCGAGCCAGTTCGCGGATCGGCAGCAATTTGTCGCCTGGTTTGAGTTCGCCAGCCGTGATTTGTCGGCGGATGGATTCGGCAATTTCAAGGTAAAGGAGCGATTCGGGTTTTTCCAAGTTACACCTCTTAAACCGCTACAATGATAGCGAGGATTTAAGGGCTGTCAATTAATGCAAATTCGCGCATCCCTAAGGATGCGCGAATTTGCGTTAAACGTAGTCGTTACTTTGCCGGGATGATGAACCAGAGGAGCAGATAGGGCAACACTCCTGGCAGACCCCCGGGGATGAAGAGGATGAAGAAGATCAAGCGGAACCAGAAGACGTTGATCCCAAAGAATTCTGCGAGCCCGCCGCAAACCCCCGCCACAATACCGTTCTGCCGTCGTAAAGGATGGCCTGACATGTTTTTTCTCCTTATTCAACAGGATCTTTTTTTAAGATATCGGACCTGTCCGATCTATTAACTATACGCCCGTTTTGCAAGAGAGTTGCATGTAATTTGGAATTTGCCTTACGGGAGGCAGAACGTAGACTGGAAGCTGTTTTCGCTACCTGTGCGGTTAGCCCGAAAGACAAGGGAAAAATTCCCATACCGCATAATTCACTCAGATTTCACCGCAAAGGCGCTGAGGGCACAGAGAAAAAGATCGTGTTTTGGCGCGCATTCTTATGTGCGCCAAAACACAAACAAAAAAGTTCTTTCTTCCTGCTTCGCACAGCGCGGCGTTTTTACCTGGAAAGCACCTGGTGCGGGACGCAAAAGAAGCTGCTATAAAAACATGAGGCCGACCAGGAAACCGGCCAGCGCTCCGACGGCGGAGCTAATGAAATTGACCCAATCGTTATCCATCCAGCGCCAGCCGCGCAGCAACCGGTTGGGGGTGCCGTCGGGATCGATCACTTTTTCGGTTTCCTTGCGGCGTTTTTCGGAGTAATAGATCGCCTGGACTGTAGCGCCGAGATAGCTGTCGAAGAGCGATCCTACCATGCCGCCCACGATGGCGGGGAGCAGCACCCATAAGGCGCCGATGAATTCCTGCGCGCCGGCGAGTTTAAATCCATTGCCGCCGAGGGCTGTGTCGACGGCCATAAAGAACAGCACCGAGAGGCCGATCGTCAGGCTGCCGGCAAAGGCGGCCAGCAATCCCAGCGGGGAAACTGCCCCGGAGGTGCCGACTTCGACCGGTTTGCCGGTCGTGATCAGCCGGGGCGGGTGAGCGTTGAGCACGCCCAGTTCCGTAGCCCAGGTGTCGGCGTTGGCCGAGGCCATCGCGGCGAGGAAGGCGGCCAGCAGGGTCGGGGTTGCGCCCAACGGAACGGCGGCCAGCGCGATCAAGGCGGCCATCCCGCCGTTGGCCAGGGCCTGTCCCAGATCGCGTTGCGATCCTTTGGAAAATTTTTCGGCCAGGGAAGCTTTGCGGGCATCTTTATAGTGCGAGAGCAGGCTGGAGAGGACGAAGAAGGCGATCAGGACCAATCCCCAGACCCAGCCGCCGCCACACCAGATTGAGGTTCCGATCAGCATGGCGCCCAGCATTCCACTGCGAGAAAGGGAGCGGCGGCGGTAGGCCAGGAAGGCGATCAAGCCGCTAAAAGCCAGTCCGGTGATAAAACGGAAGATAAGCTCCATCGTTACCTCGATTCAGCCCTGTAACAGGAAAAGGGTCAGCCCTACCAGCAAGGGAACGGTCAGATTGTCCGTGCCGGCGGGAGCGAAAGCTTCGACGATGGAGGCAACGCCCGCCCCGACCAGGGAGAGCCCCAGCGCCGGCAGGAGTGGGACGGGAACGCTGTAAGGGCTCAAGCCTGAACCGGAGAGCCAGAAGAGACAGCTGAAGATCCCGATAAAACTGAAGAGCGCCATGGCGGCAGAGCCTTCCCAGGAGCGGGTGTGGCCGAAGGTGGTGTAGGTATGTTTGCCCCAGCGATTCCCGACGATACTGGCCATGCCGTCGCCCAATGTCATGGCCATCACGCCGGCGGCGGCCAGCGGAACGCGGTCGAGAGCGCCGCCGGTGCGCCAGAGCAGCCCGAAGAGGATCGTGATCGAGATGGCGAAGTAGACGGTGCCGGGAGTGGAACTGGAGGTATCCATCGTTTTGAAGAGCTGTCGGCGGTAGAAGATGTAGTTCAATACGATAAAGGTAGCGAAGGGAATGATACCGTAATACCAGTGGGTGAAAAGCAACAGGATTCCCCAGATCCAGAGCCCGGCGCCGATGTGGATCAACTTTCGGGTCATTGATTGGGGCCAGTTCAGGCGCCGACCCAGCGCTTCCACGCTGAGCAGAAGCCCGAAGGCATAGATATAAGAGAGGATCAGGCCGATAATGTCGCCCTGTGACACCATTTCCTCCTGTGTAGCTTCAATCCGGCAGCCGAAGGGCGTTTTGATTGATTGAAATATGTTAGAAAATGGTTCTAACGAGGACTATTTTACCACAGCTATCAGAATATTTATCGTCCTGTGCGGTTGTTTATTCGCAATGATGAAAAACAGTTTTGGCGTCCCCCAACGAGTGCTTTCCCGGTAAAAAACGATGCGCTGGATGGGAAGAGAGAGTTTTTTGTTCGTATTTTTGCGCGCATTCTTATGCGCGCAAAAATACGGGCTTTTTTCTCGACCTGTGCGGTTGTTTATGAGTGGGGATTAAAAACGGTTTTTGCGTCCCGCAAAAGGTTTTTGTCTGGCTTGAAGCGCCGCGCTGGATGGGGGGAGAGAGTTTTTTTGTTTATGTTTTCGCGGGCTTTCTGAAGCCCGCGAAAACATAGGCTTTTTTCCCAGACTAACCGTACCGGCCGTTTTTTCTTCCGTGTTTTTCGGGCTTACGGCACAGGTCGATATTTTTTGCTTTGGGGGCGGCCCACGAAAAATCTCAACGGATCAGGACGGCGCGGGCGGGCGCCCCATCGCCGCCTTGCAATTTCAGCGGCAGACAGATCAATTGATAGGGGCCGGGTTCGATAGCTGAAAGATTGAGTCCTTCCAGGGGGATCACGCCGGCGGCGAGGAGGATCTGATGCGGTTCGATTCCATCCGAGAAGGGGGCTATGGAGAGATAGTCGATTCCGACCAGCAGAATGCCGCGATCGATCAGCCAGGCAGCCCCGTCGGCCGTCACGGCGACGAATTCTTGATGGAAGGTGGGGTCGGGGGTTTGCCAGTATTCGCTGTTGCGGGTGCGGAAAAGCAGCCGGGTGATACCGGTTGGGATTTTCAGAGCTTCCAATGCCGCGGCCGTCAGGGCGGTAACGGTACCGGGGACTTCGGCGACCCAGGCCGGACCGATCAGGATGTCGAGATCCAGGGTCTCGGCGCCGTTTCCGCCGAGCAGAAAATGGGCCGGGGCGTCGACGTGAGTTCCGACATGGGCACTGCAATTCAATCGGGAAACGGTGGCGACATCGCCGCGGGCCAGATCGAGTTCCCGGGTCAGTTGAAAGGGAGGATCGCCGGGCCAGATCGGCAATGAGGGGGAAAGCGTCAATGAAATGTCGTAAATCGGCATCGTGCTTATCCTTTTGTGAAATTCAGTCGATTGCGGCTCTCGCGGGCCAGGAGCAGGGTCATGCCAAAGACGATCAACACGTTGGTGATGAAAAAGAAAACGAATTCTTCCAACGGCAAGACTCCGCCCAGATGGATTCCTACGGTGTTGGCTGGATTGATCGTCCAGGTGCCGCCGCTGATGGCCAGGGCATCGACCAGGCTTAAATAGAGGAAGGGGGGCAGGAGTCCTACTGTGACCAATCGGCGATAGCGCCAGAGCAGGTCGCCGCCGAAAGCGAGTTGGAGAAGGATGGGCGGCAGAGCCCAGGTCAACAGAATGCTCATGTAGAGCGTCTGCGGCACGCCGGCGATCAGAAATCCGGTTGAGATCAGCCAGAGCAGCCCGGTCGGGATGAGCATGAAGAGGCGGATGCGAGAGGGGGCGGTGGTTGCGGGGCCGGGCAGGCGGCGGGCCCAGGCCAGCATCCAGAGACCGGTCAACAGGGTTTGCAGGACGAAGAAGGTGTATTCCTCAATGGGGACCCAGCCCAGGGTGATTCCGGTGACGAGTTCCGGTTTGTACCACCAGATGCGATTGGCGACCAGATAATTATCCCAGGGGGTCGTGTAGACGACCGCCACAATGACATGCGCCAGCAGGGCCAGGCCGGCGCTGCCCGTGTAATGTTGTGGGTCCAGCCGGCGGCCCTGATGGGCGTCGATGCGATCCAGGATGAAGAAGAGCAGGATCAAAGGAACCAGAAAGCAGAGCAGTACTCCGAAATAGGTAAAGGTCATGGCGCCCTCTTTGAAAATCAAGAATTGATTCAGCTTTGTGCTTTTTAATTGGGGTTCAACAGGCTGGTCAGATCTCCGGCGATTTCCAGGCCCGCGTTACGGCCGGTATCATGGAAGATGGCCTGCCCGTCGGCCCGGGCGGTGAGTCGAACTTCCAGGGTGCCCTGGAGCGTTTCGGGGACCCGAATGCCCATTTCATGGCGGTCGGGGCCTTTCAGCAGGCCTCCGGTTTCCCGCCGGGCCTGAATTTCGATCCTGTAGCGGTGGTCTCGGAGCACCCAGAGCGCTGTTTTTTCTGTGAGCTGCAGCACTTCCGTCGTGGCGCCGGTGTAGGTAGCGAAGCGATAAAGCCGCTCTTGATGCCGGAGTCCGAGGATCTGGCCGCGGAAATAACGGTTCCCCCAGGGAATGCGGGCGACCGAACCGGTGATCGAACTGCCCGGGATGGTGAAATGGTTGGATTGGAACCAGATCCAGGCGGATGGGAAGGCCTGGCCCCAATCCTTTTCGATGTAGCCGCGTCCCTGATCGAAGGAGAGCGGTGTCTCGTTGAGGGTCAGCGTTCCGCTCAGGGTGTGATCCAGGCTGATTACGCCGTGATAGCATTCCATAAAGGGCAGCCAACCGTACCAGCCCATGATCCCGGGGGCGGTAAGCGTCACCGGCCAGGGGGTGAGACCGTGAAAGTCGATGTTACCGTGGAGCCGGCGCCCGTTGAAATCCAGGTCGAGGGTCATATGCCGGCGGCTGAACTGATTGGGGCCGATCGTGACCATAAACTCGTCGTGGGGCGTCTGAAAGGCGGTGAGGGGATAGGTTACGTAAGCGGTTTCCCCAGTGCAGCCATCCAGCAGCTGGATAAAGGCATGTTGGCGTTGAGAATCTGCATTTAAGAAAACTCCAGGAATGACGGCATACCGTTGTTGTTCGGAGGCATCAATGATTTTAAAGTACCAGCCTTCAAAGAATGGAGGGTGTTTTCCGTAGCCGTGATAGCGTTCGGGATGAAGAACGGTCCGGATGAAATTCAGCATGATTTTATTTCCGTTTATTTTATGGATTAAAGTTCTCTGGAGTTATTTGATCTGTATGACCCGGCGGGCGATGCCGGGCAGGCGCTGGAGTTTTTCCAGGAATCCCAGGTGAGCCCGACGATTGAAAACATCGCCGTCGTGACTTTCGATATCTTCCAGAATGGCCTGATAAAGTTCCGCGGCGGCGGCAACGGCGAACCGTCCATCGGTGCTGAGAAAGCGCAGGCCGGGAAGGGCTTCCTGATAAAGCCGGCGGGTACGGTCGATTTGAAAGGAAAGAAAGTCTTTCCAGCGTTTGTCCAGCTGGCCGGTAGCGATATCGGTTTCATTCAGATTGTAGGCGGCCAGTTCTTCCTGAGGGAGATAGAGCCGCCCATTGCGCCAGTCTTCTCCCACGTCGCGGAGGATATTGGTCAATTGGAGGGCCACGCCCAGTTTTACGGCATAAGGGAGAGCCTGTTCGCTGACAAAACCGACGATGTACATGGACATCAATCCGACGGTGGACGCCACGCCATAGGCATATTCGGCCAGTTCTTCAAAATTGGTATACCGTTGGACTTTCAGGTCGCGGGCTACTCCGTCGATCAATTGGTGAGCATAGTGCAGTGGAATTCGGTAGCGGATGCGGGTGTCGGTCCAGGCCAGGGCGATGGGATCCTCGGAATGTGGCTCTTCGGTGAGGGCTCGCCGGCGCCATTCTTCAAGCCGGGCGAGACGATCATCGGGGGGGCCGGTATCGACCAGGTCGTCACAGACGCGGCAGAAGGCGTAGAGGGCCTGAATTGCCTGGCGTTTGGCACGCGGCAATAATCCAGAAGCCATGAAGAAGGTTCGACTATGTTGTCGGGTGAGGGCGGCCGTGTTGGCATAGGCGCGATTGAGGAGCTGGTTTTTCGCCTCGGGCGGCGCGGCGGCCGCCCGAGGTTGAAATCCTTCCTGTGCCAGGGCCAATAAGTTTTGTTCCCAGGTTGACATATTTTTCTTTGATGTGGACTACGATGAACTGAGATTTATCCGGTAGTTTTGCGAGATTCCGGCCGGCCTTGTTCTTTCATAACCCGTTCCGTTACCAGGCGGGCTGAAAGCAGCACAATGGGAACACCGGTGCCGGGATGGGTGCTGGCGCCCACGAAGTAGAGGTTTTGATAACGGCTATGGCGATTGTGGGGGCGGAAATATCCCACCTGCATGACGTTGTGGTTGAGGCCGAAAGCGGCGCCTTTCGCCAGATTCCAGATCCGGCGATAGTCGGGAGGGGTATAAGTAGCTTCGAAGATGGTGCGTTCCTTGATGTTTTTCAATCCGATCCGGCCCAGGCGTTTGTAGACCCATTCCCGGGCCCTTTCTTGCAGGGCCGGGAAATCCTGTTGACGGCCTTCCTCCATATGGCCGGTGGGGATCAATACCATCCAGCCATCGGCATTGGCTGGAGCGAAGTTGGGAACACTGCGGACGGGGGCATGGATATAGAAGGAAGGTTCGGCCGGCAGAGAGAGTTCGTTGAAGATCTGGTGGAAGGAACGCTGGTACTCATGGTCGGCCAGGAAGATGTTGTGATGCAGCAGTTCCGGTGTGCGTTCTCCGCTCAGGCCCCAGTAGAACATCAAGGTAGAAGAGGTGTATTTGAGTTTGGATAGGCGGGCCGCAGAGCCGTCGTCGGGCAGGAGATTGGCATAAGCGTAAGGCAGATCGGCATTGGCGATGACGGCATCGGCTTTCAACACTTCCCCATTTTCCAGGGTGACCCCGGTCGTACGGTTCCCATCCACATTGATTTTGGCGACAGGGGCATCATAGCGGAAGCGGGCTCCCCATTTTTCGGCGATCCGGGTCAGGCTTTCGATAATGGTGTACATGCCGCCGCGGGGATACCAGACCCCTTCGACCAGTTCCGTGAACTGGAGCAAGGTGTAGGTGGCCGGGGCATCGTAAGGGCTGAGACCCAGGTACATGTTCTGGAACGAGAAACCGGCCCGCAGCCGGGGATCGCGGAAGTAAGAAGAGGTGTCGTCGTAGTGTTTTTGGAGTGCCTTCAGCTGAAAGAGCAACGGCAGGTTGGCGGGATTGAAGAATTCGCCCCAGGAGTAGAAGTTGCGTCCTACAAATTTTTCCAGGGAGAGGTAGTAATGGCGGTAGCCTTCGGCCAGAAAATTCAGGTAAGCGTGGAACGAACCCGGTTCGATAGCTTCCAGTTGTTCCTGCATCCTGTGTAGATCGGAGGTCAGATCGAGCGTGGTTTCATCATTGAAATGGATCCGGTAGGTGGGATCGATGCGGATCAGGTCCAGATGGTTTTCCATCTTTTCGCCCAGGGCCCGGTAGGTTTCGGCGAAGGTGGAAGGCATGAGAAAGAGCGAGGGGCCGGTGTCGAAAAAGAACCCTTTATCCTGAATGACGGCTGCCCGGCCGCCCGGATGTTGGGTTTTTTCTACAACGGTTACCTGGTAGCCGCTTTTGGCCAGCCGCGCTGCGGTGGCGATTCCGCCTACGCCGGCTCCAATGATAATAGCCGTATTCATAAATTTGCTCCTTGAGGATAAATGATATTTTTAGGTAAAGGACATCTGAAAAACAAATAATACCTGCTTTTATTATATCCATTTTGTCTGAATTGCATGGGCCTTTTTTAACTTTTTATCTAACTATGAAGTTATTTTTGTATCCTGTAACTACCACAAAAGCGATCCGGTTTTTTTCCACGGGGGGGCAGCCCTGAAAACAAGAGAAAGAAAAAACATTTTTCGGCGGCTTTTGGAAGCCGCCGAAAAATGAAAAAATAACTCTCTGCCCACTCAAAAGGTCTTTGTGGGGTGAAAAACGACGCGCAAGACAGTCAGAGAGAGTTTGGCCGATGGATATTAAGTATTTTGGGCGCACCCAAAATACTTAATATCAACCAAAGTTATTTAATTATCGCAATGGCCGGGGCCAGTTTTTCCGGTGTTGTATTTTTCCAGGATTTCTTTCCAGCGCAACAGAATTGCTCCATCAGGAGAATCTGGGCGGACCGGCGGAGCGTTCATGGTGAACCAGGCGGCAACTTGAGTAAGCGCGGTGTCTACTTCGTAAGGGGTGGAAGCTCCCTGGTTTTTGTTCAGCACGGCGGCGATATATTGACGGGCCAGGATGAAGTAAGCATCGCCGTGAGTGGGCTCTTTAATAGCTTGATACCAGGTTTTGCCGCTTGAGAAGAAGGGGGTGTTTTCACCTACGGAAGCCCAGGTTGGATTGTAATGGGAGGGGCCGTAAGTGGAATGAGTGCGCCAGTAGCCTTGAGTGCGGGTGCAGCCGGTGATGGTCGGTGTGGGCGTAAACGTTGGGGTGGGGGTGTTGGTAGGAGTAGGCGTGGGGGTGTTGGTAGGAGTAGGCGT
>CAZCTC010000107.1:16472-21290 GCA_964501335.1 uncultured Anaerolineales bacterium
TTGGGGTGGGGGTGTTGGTAGGAGTAGGCGTGGGGGTGTTGGTAGGAGTAGGCGTCAGGGTCGGGGTTGCGGTAGGGCAGCCACAGGGGCCACAGCCGCAAGGTGTCGGCGTCGGGGTGAAGATCGGAGTGGCCGTCGGGCAACCGCACGGTCCGCAGTTGCAGGGTGTCGGCGTCGGGGTGAAGATTGGGGTAGCCGTTGGGCAGCCGCAACCGTCGAACTGGAGGCCGGAGGAAGAAAGACAGGGGGTATCACAATTACAGGGAGTAGGCAGGCCTGTTTGATTCGTGCCGGCATAGATGGGGGGGGTGGCAGCCAGAAGAAGAAATAGGCCGGTCAATCCCAATAGCAATCCGATTGAAATTTTCTTTTTCATGGTATGACCTCTTTTTAAACTAAGGGGAATAAAGGTTGGGAACCAGGATGGCTGCGATTGTTTGTATTGTAAGGGTCTGTGTTTGTGGAAAGTGCCGGGGTTCTGCCGGATTGTATTGGAAATTGGAATTAATGGGTTTGAGCGCGTAGGCAAAAGTTGGGAACATTTGGCCTGTCTTTCAATTGTGCTATGATTGCAGTAGTGGAGGTGAAGCCATGACTAAATCGAAATCGCTCGGATGTTGGTTGGTGTTGGGAGCGTTGTTACTGGTTTTAGGATTAGTCGGTCCCGTGCGCGCGCAAGAAGGGGCGCCGGTTGTGTTGACCTTGACTATCGACGGTCCGATCACTTCATCGACAACCGGTTACATTGAACGGGGAATTACACGTGCCCAGGAGATGGGAGCGGAAGCGCTGGTCATATTGTTGGATACTCCCGGCGGCCAGGTCAATGCGACCTTTAAGATCATGGAGAATTTTGAGAATGCTCCAGTGCCGGTGCTGGTCTATGTTTCTCCGCGCGGCGGGCAGGCGATGTCGGCCGGGATGTACATTGTTCTATCGGCGCATGGTGCGGCGATGGCGCCGAATACGACGATTGGGGCGGCGCATCCGATTGACGGCAGCGGTGAGAATCTGGATTCCGTGGCCGACGAGAAGCTGGTCAATGCACTGTTGGGGAAGATGCAGAATGCTACCGAGGGGCGGGGCGCCGAAGCGGCTCAGTGGACGGAAAATGCCGTTCGGGAAAGTGTGGTGGCGACCGATGAGGAAGCTTTGAAATTGAATGTGGTCGATGTGGTGGCCGAAAGTTTGCCGGAGGTGTTGTCGCAGTTTGACGGGCGAGAGATTTTAGTCGGTGGACGCACGGTCACCCTGAATCTGAAGGGGGCTTTTGTGGAGCCTTTACCGCCGACTCCGGTGGAACAACTTTTGCAGTTCCTGACGGATCCCAATATTTTAGCCATTTTGTTGGTGGTGGGGGTCCTGGCGATATTGATCGAGGTTGCTACACCGGGCGGTTGGGTAGCCGGTTTCCTGGGGGTGGTCTGTCTGGCGCTGGCGGCTTACGGGATGGGAGCCATACCGATTAACTGGTTGGGAGGCGTTTTTGTCCTGATCTCGTTTGTGCTTTTCTTTCTGGATATCAAAACGCCGACCCAGGGACCCCTGACGGCGGCTGGATTGGGATCGTTGATTGCCGGGTTGCTGATTATGTTCAATACGCCGGTCGGATCGCCTTTTGGGCAGGTTTCGGTGCCTTTGGTGATCGGACTGGCTCTGATGTCGGCGGCGATTTTCTCGTTTGTGATTGCGAAGGCGGTGCAGATTATGCGGGGCCGACCGGTGACCGGGGCCGAAGCTTTGTTGGAGTCATCGGGGATTGCCCGGAGCGAGCTGAATCCCGAGGGGATGGTTCTGGTAAAGGGGGCTTTGTGGCGGGCCGTGGCTCAGGAGCCTCCGATTCCGGCCGGCACGACAGTTGTAGTGGTAGGGCGGAACGGTCTGGTGTTACATGTCCGGCGGGCATAAAACCGGGTAGAGGTCCTTGCGGCGGGCTGGAAAAAGCCGGGTTTCGGTGCGCATCAGAATGCGCACCGAAACCTGAATAAAAACTCTCCCCCATCCCGCGCGGCGTATCGGACCGGGAAAAGAACCTTTGCGGGACGCTACAAAGATGAAAATAAATGATTCGTCGGGATTGGGTACCCCCAAGGGGTATCCCTAAGGGAAATTGTTTTTGTAGGGGCGGGGTTACCCCGCCCCTACATTGGCGGTATGGATGTGTGGCCGCCTGTGGGGGCCAGGGCGTTATTTTCAGGGCAGATTCAATGAGGGGAAGGTAAACGTAGATGGAGTTACGCACTTTTTTAGCAGAGCTTGAGGCGGCCGGTGATCTGGTACATATCAGCCAGCCTACGGCGCCTCAGTTGGAAGTTGCCCGGATCATTGCAGCCCGGGATGGACAGCCGCTCCTTTTCGATCAACCGGCCGGTTATCCCGGCTGGCGGATTGTCTCTGGAATTGCCTCCCGGCGCGACCTTTTCGCCCGGGCTTTGGGCTGTTCGGTGGGGGAATTGGTCCATCGGATGGCGTTGGCGATGGCTTCACCGCAAGATCCGGTGGTGATGGAAAGCGGTCCCTGTCAGGAGGTGGTGGAAACTGAGGTCGATTTGACCCGGCTGCCGATTCCGCGCTATCATCCTCTGGACGGCGGCCCTTATATCACGGCCGGCGTTTCCATCGTTCATGATCCGGATCTGGGCCGCAATCTTTCGTACCATCGGTTAATGCGGTTGGATGCGCAACATTTTGCGGCGCGGATTGTGGAAGGGCGCGGGACTGATACGGCCTGGCGTAAGTATCCTGAAGGATTGCCGATGGCGGTGGTGATCGGGTTGCCGTTGCATTTGTTGCTGGCCGGCTCGATGGCGCCGGCGCCCGGAGTGGATGAGATGCGGCTGGCGGCGGCCATGGCGTCGACGGCGACGGTTCCCTGTGTTTCGATTCCGCTGGAAGTTCCCGCCAACGCAGAACTGGTGCTGGAAGGGGTGTTGACGCATGACTTTACTAATGAAGGACCTTTTCCGGATCTTACCGGCACGATGGATTTTGTCCGTTCTCAGCCTGTTTTCAAAGTGACGGCGGTGACGCATCGCAAAGATCCCATCTTCCATGCGTTGTTGCCGGGCGGGTTGGAGCATAAGGCATTGATGGGAATGCCGCGGGAACCGACCATCTTTGCTGAGGTCAATCGGGTGACTCGCTGTACGGGAGTCTACATCACGCCGGGGGGCTGTTCCTGGTTGCATGCAGTGGTGCAGATCGACAAACAGGGGCCGGATGACGGTCGGCGGGCGATCGAAGCGGCCTTTCGGGGGCATGGCTCTTTGAAGCATGTGGTGGTGGTGGACACGGATGTCGATCTGTACGATGCGGCCGATGTGGAATGGGCCATTTCGACCCGCTTCCAGGCCGATCGCGGGTTGCTCGTCCTGACCGATCAGCCCGGATCGAGCCTCGATCCTTCGGGAACTTACGTGCCGGGGAAAAAGACCCGTACAGCGAAGATGGGGCTGGATGCCACCCGTCCCTGGGGCGCGCCTTTAGAAGATTACCTGCGGGTAACTTACTGAGACTAAGGAGTTGCCATGAATGTTTTTAATCGGGTGATTGTCTCTTTTGTTTTGCTGATTTCGATCCCGTTGCTGGTCACAACGTTTGTGATTCCTCACATTGTGCTGGTTGCTTTGGGCGAATGGCTTGCCAGTTGGGGGTACACTCTGGGCAATGTCGAATCGACGGGTCTGCGGCTGGGGATTGGAATCGCGCTGGCTCTGGTGTGGATTTTGCTGGCCCTGTTCCTGCTCTGGTTGGAATTGCGGCGGAGCCGCCGGGTGTATGTGCGTGTACCCAAGATCAGCGGCGGGATGGTGACGTTGAGCATTGAGAGCATTACGCAGCAGGTGCAATATCGGATGGAGCCGCTTGCCAACGTGGTGCGGGTTCAGCCGCAGATCCAGGCTCAGGGCGGCGGCGTGCGAGCCGTGATCGATGTAACGGCTGTTTCGGGGATCAATGTCCCTCAGCTTTCCAGCGATCTGGTTGAAGTGGTGCGGCGGACCCTTTCTGAAGATTTAGGATTAAAAATCGCAGGCGATCCTCAGATCCGGCTGAAACTGATCCTTCCTACCGGGGGATCGGTGCCGGTGATGCCGGTTGCTCCGGTCATACCGCCGGTTAGCCGTTTGCCGGCAACGCAGGAACCGGGGGCGCCGGCTGCTTTGGAAACATCATCAGCGCAGGAGATTGAAGCATGAGTGAGGCGGTGGAAAATTCTGCGGCTCCGACAATCGAGCCGCTTTCGACTGAGGCGTTGTTTGAAGCTCTGTTGTTTGTCGCTTCGGATCCGATGACAGTAGAACGGCTGGCTGAGACGGGGGGGATTTCCGTCGAAGAGGCGGAAGAGGCCCTGGTGCGATTGGAAGCCCATCTGGCCGGCGGCGGAATCCGATTGCAGCGGTTGGGAAAGCGCATTCAACTGGTGACGGCGCCTCAGGCAGCTCCCGTGATTGAAAAATTCCTGTCGTTGGAAATCAATTTGCGGTTGTCGCAGCCGGCGTTGGAGACGTTGGCCATTGTGGCTTATGCCCAGCCGATCACCCGGCCCCAGATCGAAGCAATCCGGGGTGTAAATTCCGACAGTGTGTTGCGGACTTTGATTGCGGCGGGCTTTGTGGAAGAGGCCGGGCGTGCCGACAGTGTAGGTCGCCCGATCCTTTACGGGACAACGTTCCAGTTTTTGCAGCAGTTCGGTTTGAAGAAAATCGATGAACTGCCGGCGCTGGAGCCGACGGAAAAACCGGTTTTGCCGAATCCGGTATAAGAGAGATTTCACCACAGAGGCGCAGAGATCACAGAGAAGAAGAGAGGAGATTTTCT
>CAZCTC010000108.1:0-20419 GCA_964501335.1 uncultured Anaerolineales bacterium
CGCTTTGGCTTTTTCCGATGTTAAAAGAACTCATTTCTCCGACAGGCTGCTAGAATGGGGAGAATAGTAGGACCTGGTACGCCTTCACCTACTCCTTATTCAACTTTGCCAAACGGATTCGATAATGTTTAGGTAACAACACCTAATGTTAATGGAACCTGGGAAATGAAAGGGATTGTGAAATTTTACGAAGTTGATATTTCAAGTACTTTCATTGAAAAGGTAGAGGATGCACACGGGTTACCGGCTACTACTCTCCCTCCTGATTTCTGGAATTACCAGGGTACTATTCATAATATGACGTTTGATTTTATTGCAAGTAAAGTTCCCGGGGTGGGAAACCCTGAATGGATCTTGGATGCACAAGCCGGAACATCGACTTTGCATTATGATTGGAGTGGGGTTGGACTGTTGGATAGGATTATTTTGGAAGACAAAATTAAAAATGAATGTAAAAAGAATCTTTACTGTTTTTGTGGTTTTATTAACATTGAGTGCTTGTAATAGTATTTCAACTCCTGTGCCAACTAAACCTCCCGATCCGGAGTTTTATTCCAGTATGGTGTTGTCGCCACAGAAAGATAAACTTGTGGTGGGCAGTAACCTTGGGGTACAGGTTTATCAAATGGATCCATTTAAGGAACTTTGGTTTGGGCCTTTTGAAAGTGGTGTGGTGGCAGTGGATTTTTCTCCATCTAATAACCTGATTGCAATAAAATCGGGTGGCCCGGAACGAACTGTTGTGCCGGAAGATGGAATCCATTTAGTGATTTTATTGGATGCAACAACCGGGAATAGAGTCGGGGGTTGGGAAGAACATGAGTCTTTTGGAGAAGGCCTAAGCAAGATTGCATTTAGCCCTGATGGCACTCAGTTGATTTCGGGTCGGTGGTCGGACAGTGTTGTGATTAGGGATCTTTCGACTGGATGGGAGCGAACTTTAAATCAGTATGCTTCGATCGGTATTTTAAAGACAGATTTCGTGAGCGGGATTGCCTGGACGCCTGCGGGGAATCAAATAGCATTTGATTCGATTGCTTTAGATTATCCAGTGGTTCTAATCGATGCCGGTAGTGGAAAATTAATGGTTTCTATGGATCAATTACCACGGGATTCGATTTGGACCGGAGCCCGTACGCTAGTATTTAACTCCGATGGTACTTTTCTGGCTGGGGATTTGCAATTTAAGGTTGCCATTTGGAATTCAGTTTCGGGGAGAGAAGTAGAAAGTTTTACTTTGCCGAATGGTACGATAAGAGGTCCTTTTGCTTTATCGGTAGCCTTCAGCCCCGATGATACTTTGCTGGCCTCCGGGTGGGACAATGGCGCCATCGTGGTCTGGAATGTCAAGACGGGTGAAGTGGTCAAGACTTTGCAAGAGGCAGGGGAGGCAGTGAATACGGTATTGTTCTATGGGAACGATCGTATTATCACTCAGTCGGCGTCGGAGATTAAGGTTTGGGATCTGGCGACGGGAAAAGGGACGACTTATCTGGGGGGATCTGCGCCGGTGCCGTAGTTTGATAGTGAAAGATTCTGTTGATGGCCGGGCCGGGTCATCCCCCGGCCCGGTTGGATAGGAGCAGTTCCCTAACTTTTTTGCTGGAACGCTATTTCATCTTCTACCACCAGGAGCGTCCGCACCAGAGCCTGAAGTACTTAACTCCGGTTAAGGTTCACTTTGAGCCGGAGGCCTTGTTATGTTAACACCTGCTTTCCACCCTAATCTAACCTCGTAGTGGTCCAAACAATGGGGGTAACCTTAGTCAGGTTCTCATGAAATATTCCGATCATGGAAAAATGTGGGGGGCCGTTGTGTTGATTTGAGATGCAAAAAGGGTTAGAATTCCCTCTGATCAGAATAGTCGTCAATAGGGACAAAATCTTCTCTCTCTCTCAGTGTCAATCGTGAGGGAGAGTTTTTTATCAGTGGGTGACGCTGGAGGCCGAAAATGTTGCATACTGGATTGGCTGGTTCGGAGATTAAGTTTGGCGAGCATCTGGGGGTGATCTATGAAAATCCCGATGAAATCGTAGAGTTGTTGGTCTCTTTTTCGGCCACGGGATTGAAGCAGGGTGAAAAGGTCTGGCTGGCTGTGGATGGGGTAGGTCGGTCTGTTACGGAACGGCTCGCGGTTAAGGGGGTGAAAGTTTCTGCCTTTCTGGATGGGGGACAGCTGGTTATAAATCCAATCCCGGAGTGTTCCGATCAACCGGAAGATATTGCGCGTTGTCTTCAAGCGATGATTACTCAGGCTTTGCAAGAGGGGTATGTCGGATTACGTCTGGCGGTGACTTCTCCGGAAGAACTTCGAAAAGAAAGTCCGGAGGTTGCCGCCGCGGTGAAGTTGGTGCTGGATACCCTTCCGGGAACGATCCTTTGTTTTCATCCTCAGGTTGAGCTGGAAGTGGATCAACTGGGAAAGGTGTTACAACTGCATTCCGGGGTGACGACCGCAGCGGCGATGACGGCTGTCGAGAAGTCGGTGTCTTTTACAAACCCATTGGCCGGAGTAGTGAAAAGATATGAAGAGTTGACGGCCACGATTCCCGATCTTTTTGTCATGTTGGATGGGGAACTGCGCTATATCTATTGGGATACAAGAACGGCTGCGGTAACGGGAGTCCCGGCGGAGCAGGCGTTGGGACGAGCTTTTGGTGAGTTGTTGCCCGAATTGAAAAATACTCCTCTGGAAAGAGCTTTTCGTTCTGTTTTGGGGCAGGGGGAGCCGGAATGTCTGGAGTTTGAATATTTCCGAGAGGGTAAGACTTACTATTTCGAGGTGGCCGTCTATCCGATTGGGCAGGGAATCTCCGTGTTTGCGCGGGAGATCACGGCGCGCAAGCAATGGGAAGTGGCTCAACAAGAACAAAAGAACTACCAGGAGGTCCTCGTTCAGCGGCAGGTCGAACAGGCTTTGCGGAGCAGTCAAACCCGGCTTTACCGGTTGATGGAAACGGTCCCCGACGGGATCATCTTCACCGATTTGGATGGGCGAACGCAATATATGAATGCGGCGGCCGAGCGGATTTTGGGGACCACCGTCAATGAAATTTTTCAAATTGATTCCAATCAGCTGAAATCGCGCGTTACCCGGTTGAACGGCGCTCCCCTGGCGGACGATCAATTCTCGCTGCAGCGAGTGATTCGAGAAGATCATCCCGTTTACGATTTTCAATGTGTGGTTCGCCGGCTCGATGAAAGCCTCGTCTACATTTCGGTCAATGCCGTGCCGTTCTATGGAATAGAAGGCAAAGTCGAAGGGGTGATTTCGACGATTACGGATATTACAGAACAGGTGCGGAATACCCGGGAACGGGAGGCCTTGTTGCAGCAACTGGCCGTAGAACGTCAGCAGGCGCGGCAGCAAGCAGAGCGCTGGGATGTGGTTTTCAAGGCCATGACGGACGCGGTACTTCTCTACAACGAGGAAGGGAAGATCATCGCTGCTAATCCGGCCGCGGTGCATTCTTATGGCGTCAATCCGGTCGGATGGGATCGTTTGACGTTGGTACACACCCTTTCGATTGCTCGTTCCGACGGTTCGCCTATTCCGGTTGAGGAATTGCCTTCCACGCGTGTCTTGCGGGGAGAGATCGTCGACGGTGAACGCTTTATGTTTACCAATGTCCATGGAGAAAAGTTAATCATCCTGGCTTCGGCGGCGCCTTTGTATGAAGAGGGGCAGTTCAAAGGGTTGGTGGCGGTCTGGCATGATATTACCGAACGTGAACAACTGTTAAGCCGGGTCGAGGAAGAGCGTCAGAGGGCGGAAATTCAGGCGGCTGAAGCACAAACGGCCCATCGGATTCTGGAGACTTTGATCAAGACCATGCCGTTGGGCTTCATTGGAGTCGATGCCGGGGGACAGGTGGTGGCGAGTAACCCGGCGGCCGAAGCGATCCTGTCCGGTCCCATCGAGGAAACTTCCATAGGCTTTTTCGGAAATTATGAATTGTGTGAAATCGAAGGGCCCTCGATACCGATCGAGGATCTTCCTATGCAGCGGGCTCTGGTGAAGGGAGAACCGACGCACGATCGGGAAATGGTCATTTGTCTTCCCGATCATACCCAACGGATTATTCTGGAATCGGCGCAGCCGGTGCTGGGGCCTCAGGAAGAAGTCTGGGGGGCGGTAACGGTTTTCCAGGATATCACGGATCGTAAACGGGCAGAATGGGAAGTGGCGGAACAGCACCTGCAATTTGAGACTCTGGCTCGGGAATTGGAAGCGATTTTGGAGACGGTGGATTTAGGGATTGTGGTGACGGATGAAGCGCATCGGATTGTACGGCTCAATCGAGCGCTGGCGGATGAAATGGGCGTCATTCCTGAGCAGTTGATCGGACGTTCGATGGTGGAAATCACGGGATATGAGGTCGGGAATGATTTTCGCCGCCAGGTTTTGGAAACCGGAAACAAGCACCATTGGGATTCTTTGCCCTACTATTTCCCGATAGGCAGCTCCGAATTGCGATATTTCGATATTACCATGGTGCCGCTTTGGGATGGTCGGGAAAAGGCGAAGTGGGTGCTGGCAACTTACAAGGAAGTGACCGGGCACGTGCGGGCACGCCAGGAGGCCGAACTGGAGCGGGCGCGTTGGCTGACGACGTTGAAGACGATTCCCTTGCCGGTGGTTTTTGTGGATGCGGAGAGAATAATCCGCGTCACTAATGCGGCGGCTGAACTTCTCTGGCCGGGACCTTTGATTGGAGAGTCCTGGGAAGCGGTGATGAGCCGGTGTCGTTATCTCGATCCTAAAAATGGAAGCGACATTTCTCAAGAAGCTTGTCCCCTCAATCATGCTTTGCAGGGGGCGTTGGTGGAGGAGTGCGAAGTGTTGCTGGAACAGCCTGACGGTAAGCGCGTGCCGTTATTGCTGCATTCGGCGCCGGTACGAATCGGGGCGGATGTCGTGGGGGCCATTCAAATTGGGCAGGATCTGACCCACTTGAAGGAAGCCGATCGGATCAAAGACCAGTTCATGGCGATGGTTTCCCATGACTTACGTTCACCGTTGGCCTCGATCCAGGGATGGGCGATGATGGCGCAGGAAGAGGCGGAAGATTCGGCGCTGGTGCGAAAGGCTGCGGATTTGATTTTGCGAGGCGTGCAAACGCAGCAGCGGTTGATTAACGATTTGTTGGATTCGGCCGCGCTTACGGTGGGTTCGTTGCGGATCTCGCCGGAAGTGCAGGATTTGCGTCCGATTGTGCATCAGGTCTGTCAGGGCGCGGTGATAGCGGGAACGGAGCATGGAATCACTTTGACCTGGGAATTGTCGGATGTGCCTTTGATGATTTCCATGGATGCGGTACGTTTGCAGCAGATCCTGGGCAACTTGATTACTAACGCTTATAAATTCACTCCGAAAGGGGGACGGGTTGAAGTCGACCTGTGCCAGGAAGGGGATCAGGCTGTATTGACGGTGAAAGATAACGGACAGGGGATTTCGGCGGAACAATTGCCGCACATTTTCGAGCGGTTTTACTCGCCGGTTGGTACTCGGATTCCCGGCAGCCGCAGTCTGGGGTTGGGGTTGACGATCGTCCAGGCGCTGGTTGAAATGCAGGGGGGAACCGTAGCCGCTGCGAGTGAGGGTGAACAACAAGGAAGCACCTTTACTGTCAGTTTTCCTCTGGTTAAAGAGAAACTGGATTGAACATGGAAAACAAAGCCGAGAAGTTGTTGTGGTTGATAGGCGAAGAGATTGTGATGGCTTATCGCTATCAAGGCGGTTTAAGCGAACCGGGCCGTGAAAATTTGCTTTTTTTTCTTCAGAAAGTTGCGGCCTTGGGGAACATCAATCCAGAGCTGGAAATCTATATGGATAACCTGAGAACCTTTTTGCAGAAGGATGGAGTGCCGAAAGAGCCGGATCTTACCTGGATAAAAAAGTTCGACAATTTGAAAACTTTCTGATAAGTTTGATTTTTAAGGCAGGGATTCGGATGCGAGCTGGCAAAACAACAGGCCCAACCAATGGTTGGGCCTGTTATTGTGTGCCGCAGCGCGAAGGGACGGTACCTCAATCCTCGTCGGGGAGCATGATGGCGACCACGAGTTTCCCATCATCGCCCGAGCCGAAGACGATTTTCAAGGTGACATAGGTCTGCCGGCCGTGGTGCATGATGAACCGGTACAGCTCCAGGCGAATTCCTCGGATTGGCAAACCAACTTTCCAGGGAATCCGCTGTCTACTGTAGCCTGTCTACTCCTTTAAACGGTCCGATGCTCAGTTCATAGAGGCCTTCCCAATGTCCGCGCCGGCGAGTCGTGGGCCCGCATTGATGGGCGATGACGGCCAGGTTGTGCTCCTCCATGTAATCGCGGAGCTGCTGGATCGTCGCGCCGGGCTTGGGTGGACGCCAGGTGGAATCCCGGGCGGTCATCACTTCCCAACTTTCGGGATCGCGCAGGCTGAAGGACTCGATGGGATCGAACAACGCGTCGGGGTGCCAAGCGGCCCACCAGAAGCGGATCTTGAGGGTGGGCGGCAGTTCAACTTTCGTCGCCATGGTTTTTGCTCCTTGGTAAGATTACCGGGAGACCCGAATGTCCTCTGGAAGGAGGACAATGGGCCTCCCCCTGGGGCATATCCGGCAACTTAAGCCATTTGCGACAGCGACTTTCTGAGAGAGGGAAAAGAAAAAGCCCATTTTTTCGCGCGCCGTCTGCGGCGCGCGAAAAAATAAACAAAAAAATCCTCTCCCTGCTTCGCACCGCGCGTCGCTTCTCGCGGAGAAAATGCCCCTTGCGGGACGATACAGGGCCGGGGCCATACAGGCGTAGCGCTTTAAGTAGCCAACCTCGGAGGGAGAGAGCGGCCGCTTTTTGGTCCAGGACATCCTCGAAAAGCCAGGGCGCGAGGGCCATGGTCTGCATTTCGCGGATGGCGGAGCGCAGTGCGGAGATCCGGGTTTCCCCGCCGGCAATTTTGGCGTCGAGGAACAGCAGCTCGACGTTGAAGGGGGGAATGTCTTTAGCTTATAGCGGATTGAAGAATGGTCAAAGTGAGAGGCTGTGCTAATATTTCAAGTATCTAAATCTAAGAGTAAGCGAATGAATCCAATTCCTGAGCATTTGACCCGTTATTCCCGGCAGATAAAACTCCCTTATATCGGTGTTGAAGGGCAGGAGTGTCTGCTGAAATCTCGCGTGACGGTGTTGGGCATCGGCGCTTTGGGGACCAACCTGGCTTCCGGTTTGGTGCGGGCCGGGGTGGGGTATGTGCGGCTGATCGATCGCGATTTTATCGAGGAGCACAATCTGCAACGGCAGACGCTTTTCGATGAGGCCGATATTGCGGCTAATTTCCCCAAAGCGGTGGCGGCGGCGGAGAAATTACGCCGGATCAATCATCAGGTGATGGTCGATCCGTTGGTTATGGATGCTACATTCGACAATATCGAATCCCTGGTCGGGGATGTCGATTTGGTTCTCGACGGCAGCGACAATTTCGAGATCCGGATGCTGCTCAACGATGCCTGCGTCAAGTTGAATCGGCCCTGGATTTACGGGGCGGTGACGGCGACTGAAGGGATGACGATGAATATTCTGCCGGGAGAGGGCCCTTGTTTCCGTTGTATGATGGGAACGGTCCCTGCGCCGGGTTCTGTTCCTACCTGTGATATCACCGGAGTGCTCGGGACCGGGCCGCAGATTATAGCCGCGTTCCAGGTGACCGAGGCGTTGAAGCTGCTGGCCGGCCATCCTGAACAATTGTGCCGGACGCTGCGGTATATCGACATCTGGAACGGGCACATCGAGCCGATCCGGTTGGAGCGTTCTCCGTCCTGTCCGACCTGTGGAGCGCGCCATTTTGAATTCCTGGAAGGGGCGCAGCAGAGCCGGGGCCTTACGCTTTGCGGACGTACGGCGGTCCAGATCACGCCGGCGGTGCGCACCACGATGGATTTTTCGGCGCTGGCGGAACGTCTGTCGGCGCTGGGCGAGGTCGATTACAATGCCTATATGCTGCGCCTGACGCTGGCGCCTTATGAGATGACGTTGTTTCCTGACGGGCGGGCCATCATCAAGGGGACGAACGATCCGGGTGTGGCGCGCAGTTTTTACAGCCGTTATATTGGCTAAAAAGGAAGGAATTCTATGGACACGATTTTGAACAGTGCTGCTTTGCGGGCCGATTTTCCGATTTTTGATCCTCCTGCCGCCGGTCCGGCTCTGATTTACCTCGACAATGCGGCAACGACGCAGCGCCCCCGGCAGGTTCTGGAGACGATTCAGACTTTCTATGCCCGCTGTAATGCCAATATTCACCGCTCTCCTCATCGTTTGGGAATGATGGCTACGGAACTTTATGAGGATGCACACAACCGGATCGCCCATTTTATCGGAGCCCGCAGCCGTCGTGAAATTATCATGGTGCGCAATACAACGGAAGCGCTCAATCTGGTGGCGACTGCGTTGCTGCGTCGGGAAAGTGGTCCCTATCAGCTCCAGCCAGGGGATGAAATTCTCATTACAGTGATGGAACATCATTCCAATCTGGTGCCGTGGCAGGCAATTTGCGCTGAGGCCGGGTTGACGCTGCGGATTGCCGGGGTGCGGGAGGATGGAACCCTCGATTGGGAGTCGTTGGTCGGGTTGCTCAATGCCCGTACCCGGTTGGTCTGCTGTACCCATATTTCCAATGTGCTCGGTACAGTCAATCCGGTCGCGGAGATCGGGCGATTGGCCCATCAGGCCGGCGCGCTTTTTCTGGTCGATGGAGCTCAGTCGGTGCCGCACCGACCGATCCATGTGGCGGAGTTGAATTGTGATTTTCTGGCTTTCTCCGGCCATAAGATGCTGGCGCCTTTCGGCAGTGGGGTTTTGTACGGTCGTGAGGAATTGTTGAATCAGATGGCGCCTTTCCTTTATGGGGGGGATATGATTGCGACGGTGACCTGTGAACGCTCTACCTGGAATCAGTTGCCCTGGAAGTTCGAGGCTGGAACGCCGGATGTGGCGGCGTCTGTGGCTCTGGGGGGGGCCCGGGATGCGATGACCGGGGTGACGTTGCGCGGGGCGATCGATTATCTGGAGTCGATCGGCATGGCGGCCGTGCACGATTATGGAAAGCAGCTTGTCGCGCAGTTGATGGCGGGTTTGCAGGTTCTGCCGGTACGGATTTTAGGACCCTCCGCTCTGGCGGAGCGAGACTCGCTGGTCTCTTTTACTGTAGAGAAGGGCGATGCTTTTTCGATTGCCCAAATGTTGGATGGGGACGGGATTGCCGTGCGGGCGGGTTCTCATTGTGCCTATCCGTTGGCGACGGCGATGGGAGTGGAGATCAGCCTGCGCGCCAGCCCTTACTTTTACAATACACCTGAGGAAATCGATTTCTTTCTCAATCGGTTGGAAGATGTCCTGAAGAACAGATCGATTTGAAAGAGATTCAATTTAACCCAGGTTGCTGCTTCGATCAATCCTGACTGCTATCGACCCGCCGGATGGGGGGAGAATGTTTTTTGTTTATGGTTTCGGCGGCTTTCTGAAGCCGCCGAAACCATATTTTCCCTTTTGCGCTTTTCGGGCTAACCGCACCGGTTGATCTCATAACCTGCGCGGTCGGCATTTTAGCGTGGCACGATTCCTAAAATTGGATTGTTCGGTGTTGGTTCCCACGTTTCCAGAAACGGTAAGATCCGAAGACGCAGCGCTTCTCGAACTCCTCTAAAGAAATTCAGACATTCCTCTTCTGATCCGGCGTAAAGGGCCGGGTCGGGAAATCCCAGATGTACCAGTTGTCCTCTTCCCAGCCATGCGGGACATTGTTGTGCGGCCTGATCGCAGACGGTGATTACCAGGTCAAAGTTTTCGTAGCGATAACGTTGCAGGGATTTGGGCGAGTTTTTGCGGATATCGATATTCAGTTCTTGTAAAACCTGGATGGCAAGGGGGTGGACGCGATCTGCGGGTTGTACTCCGGCTGAAAAGGCCTGCCAGCGATCCTTTAAGAAGTGGTTTACCAATCCTTCCGCCATCTGGCTTCGCGCTGAATTCCCGGTACAGAGAAAGAGCACTTTTCGTATCGTCATCTTTAACCTCAAAGAAAGATTTTTCATTTGTGCGGTTGCTCATTAGCATAGATTAAAAACGGTTTTTGCGCCCCGCAACAGGTGCTTTCCCAGTAAAAAGCGCCGCGCGAGATGGAAAGAGAGAGTTAGACCCGCATTTCCAGCAGGGATTCAAAGAGAGTCAGGGCCGTTAAATCCAATGAAAGCGGCGTGACTGAAACCATTCGATGGCCCAGCAAGATTCGGATATCGGAGTCGGGTTCGGCGGTCCACGGATCGTCCTGTAATCTATAGCCGGGGCGGGTCGGTCCGTTTTTTCGCTCCGGTGGCAGTGGAATGAAATAGCGTTGCCGTGAGAGCGTGGCGAATTGCCAGCCGGTTTCAGGTGTGGCATTGGAAGGAATATTTACATTCAATACATCGATCCCAAAGGGCAACGTTTCATTTAATAAGTAACCGGCAAAGGTGCAGGTGAAAGCCTGGGCCGCTCGATAGTCGGCCCGGGCAGCTTCGCTTGCAAAATCAGGGTGAGCCATTTCCAACGAGACTGCCAGAGCCGGAATTCCAAAGGCGCCGGCTTCCAGCGCGGCCCCTACGGTCCCGGAGATCGTGATGTCGGTGCTTATATTGGCGCCGGCGTTGATCCCTGAAACGACGAGGGCTGGAGGTCGGGAAACCAGTTCTAATAATCCGTGGGCGACGGCCAGGGCCGGGCTGGCATCGACCGCCCAGGCTTCAATCCATTGGTTGGCGATAATTCGATCTCCCCGGAAAAGTTCTCCGGTTACTTGATGCGGCATGGCCCGACCGGCTCCCGACCATTGGCGATCCGGCGCTACGACCAGAACTTCTCCTAACGGCAGCACGGCTTCTACGGCGGCCCACAGTCCCGGAGAGCCGATTCCATCGTCGTTGGTTACCAGAATTAAGGGCTTTTGTATGGTTTCCATTTTTCCCCTTTGTTATTCAAACAGGCGCTCCAGGATACTGTCCCAGCTTTGGGTTTCTGCGTATTGTCGGGCGACAGCGCCCAGCTGGCGGGCCAGCGACGGGTTTTCGATCAGTTGTTGAATGCCGGCGACAAATTCTTTTTCATTTTCCGGTACGACTAACCCGGTTTTCCCATGTTGGACATGGCGAATCTGCCCGCCGCCCTGTACGGTCACCACCGGTATTCCGGAAGCCATGGCTTCCAGGACTGTGTTTTCGAGTGTGTCGCAGGGGGAGGGCAAGACGAAAAGATCGGCCGAGGCATAAACGGCTGCCAGCTCTTTCTGTTCCATAAAGTCGAAGAAGACTGTGGGCGTATAGCTGAAATAGGCTTCGAGGATTTTTCGGGCCGGTCCCTCTCCTATGATGGCCAGGCGGATATCGGGTAAAGCCTGGAGAATGGAGGCCAGGCGTTCCAGTCTTTTTTCGTGAGACAGACGACCGACATAGAGTAAGAGAGGTGCTTCCGGACAGCCTTCACTCAGGCGCAGTCGCCAGGGGATACTGCGTTGACGGGGTGAGAAAACTCCGGTATCGACGCCGCGTCCCCAGATATGCCGCAGATTGCCGGCGGGAAACAATTCCCATTCTGCCGGCGGGGATTTTTCTTCTTGTCGACTGTCTTGCCAGAAATTGATCAACATAGAAACCTCCGAGGATCGGCGGAAATTACAGGGCGATTTCAGGGGCGCGAACCGGCAATACGATGTGAAATGCACTGCCCGGCAGCGTGGTTTCGTCATGTCCCGGGCTTTCCACCCAGATTCGCCCGCCATGAGCTTCGACAATTCCCCTGACGATGGCCAACCCCAGGCCGGGCCCGCCGCCTTTGAATGTAGTTTGCCCGCTGGAATGCAGAGCGACCGGGCCGGTCTGATAAAAGCGCTCGAAAATCAGTTCGTGGTGGGCGGGATCGATTCCGATTCCCGTATCCTGGACGATCAATTCCACCTGTTTTTCATCCAGTTCGAAGCCGTAGACGGTGATCATCCCGCCGTCGGGGGTGTATTTGACGGCATTGCCGATCAGGTGATAGAAAACTTTGTAGAGCGCCCGGTCATCTCCCAGAAAGGGCGGAAGCGTTTCCATGCCGTCGATGATTAAGGTGAGGCGCCGGTCTTTCAGAGGTTCTGCAAAATCGGTCTGTAATTTTTGGAAGATGCGGGCCAGGTGCAGCGCGGCGGGTTTTAAATTGAGTTCGTGTTGATCGATGCGGGCGACATCCAGGAGATTATTGACGATTTCCTGCATGCGGGAGATGCCGGCCTGAATGCCGGTCAGCATCTGGACGGGCAGTTCGTGGGTTTTCAGGTTGGAATCGGCCAGCAACATCTGGGTGTAACCACTGATCACGGTCAGGGGCGTGCGAAGTTCGTGAGAGGCTACCCCGATAAAATCCGATTTCGTGCGATCCAGGCGTTCGAGGCGTTCGCAGGCTATTTGCAATTCGGCGGTGCGCTCGTCGACCCGTTGTTCCAGGTCTTGATTGAGGGAGCGAATTTCGGCGTAGAGGCGGGCATTCTGCAAGGCCACGGCGGCCTGTTCGGCAAAACTTTGGGCCAGCGAGATTTCGGTTTCGTTGTACGGCGCAATTTCCGTTCTGGCTAACGAGAGCATGCCGATGACTTGATTGGCATGGATCAACGGTACGCCCAGCCAGGAGTGAGTGTGCGGCAGTTCGGCCACGGCCTGCCAATCCGGCCACTGGCAAACATCGGTGATCGGGAGCGGTTGCCGGGCGCGATCCAGGTAGCGGTAGATTTTGCTTTCCTGAATGCCTACCCGAATTTGCTGGAGATCCATTTCGGGTGGGAACCCTCGGGCGGCTACAAATTCGAGGCGTTCTGAAGTTTGTAACATCACGCCCGCACGATCGTAGGTGACCAATTCTGCCAGGGATTCCAGAATCAGAGCCAGCACTTTGGTCAATTCCAGAGAATTGGAGAGCGCGCGTTCGATTTCCATCTGTTTGCGGCTCAATTGATTGGCATGCGCCAGCAATTGACTTTGGGCCAGCAAAAGTTCGTGTAAATCGATCAATCTCAAGTCATCTATGCCGAAGCTGGCGACGACGGGCTCATAACGTTGTTCATCTCCGCGGCTCAAGGCCAACCGTACGGCGTTTTCGATGCGCAGATGGGCCGGGATGGGGACCATCATGCCGGGGAGTTGTTCATAAAGGTGAGCCGCCGGGCGTTGTAGAAAAAGCTCGCGTCCATAGGGCCGGCTCAACCATTCCAGACATTTCTGGCGGGAAATCATGCCGACACAATCTTGATCTTGAAAGAGCAAGACGCCGGGCAGTTCCGGGTACCGTTTGAATTTCTGGACGACCTGTTCGGTTGGAATGTTAAGAGCGACTCGAAAAGTATAGCTGGTCAAATCTTCCAGCCGCAGGGGAACTGCTGTGGAGCGGGGAGGTCGATAGATATTTAACCCGGGCCCGGGGAAATTTTCTGAAGTCTGGTTTACGAGGGATAACATATTTTACGTTTCTCCTGAAGCCTGCGGAGAGCGGCTTCTTTAATCCGGGCATTCATAGTCGGTTTGGCCCGCTGCATGGAAAGTTTGATCGGCTTCTTCCCAGGTAACTCCTACAATGATCCATTCGTTTTTATCTTTCTGAAGATCGAACGCGATATGACGTAGTTCTCCCTGGTCGGTCCAGTTATATCCAGAAATGATTCCCTGATTTCCTGAACCGCAGTTACCTGACAGAAGCCAGCTTTCCGGATGTACCTCTTTTGCCCAGGCGTTCAACCCTTCCAGCTTTTTGAATTCAATTTGCAGTTCGGGGGAGAAAAATTGATAGGAAAGGTCGGTGTTTCCGGTTCTTAAGTTGGAGGCCAGATGTTCTATCGGCGCTGCGCGGGCGGAATTAAATCCGATGCCGACGGATAGACAACATCCCATGCACAACAACAGGCAAAACTTGATGACGGCCTCTTGAAAAGCGTTTTTGCTGCGTTTGAAAAGTGCTGAGATAAGCCCGATGAGGGTGTATAAGCTGATTCCTGCCAGAGCCAGTGGAACAAGAATTTTCCAGAGGAACATGGCTACCCCCCCTTTGAAGGTTTTCTTTTCCAGAGAGCATTATAGAAGGGGTTTGTTAACGTTGTTGCGTCGGATTGTTAAGGTTTTGTTAAGGATCATGGCGGGGGAAAGGGGAATTATTGTTTGACTTGCCCTCTCCTCGCTTTGCATTACACTTGTAACAGAAACAACAAAGCCCCGGCTTTGGGGAGCCGGGGCTTTCGGTCCAAGGCGGTTGCGTCGCCCTGGTACGGCAAGTATAGCACAATTGCCCGCCGGTGCGTTATCGCGCCGGCGGGATTTTTGTCGGTCCGGCCTTATGATCTCTGCATGGATGGAGGCCTTTATGTCCACGCCTTTACTCCCGGAACAGGAAGCGCGCAAGAAGATCGATAAAATGCTGGCGGAGGCCGGCTGGCAGGTGCAATCCTATAAAAAGATGGCGCTGCGAGCCGCCCCGGGGGTGGCTGTCTGTGAGTATCCCCTGGAGGGCGGCCTGGAAGCCGATTATCTGCTCTTTGTGGATCGGCGGCCGGTCGGAGTGGTGGAAGCCAAGGCGGAAGGGACGACGCTCAGCGGGGTGGAGTCGCAGGCGGCCCAATATTGCGCGGCGCTGCCGCCGGAATGGAAGGCCCGGGCCTGGCGCGATCCTTTGCCCTTTCGTTATGAATCTACCGGCGTGGAGACCTATTTCGCCAACGATCTGGATCCCGAATCGCGCAGCCGGCGCGTTTTTGCTTTTCATCGACCGGAGACGCTGCGGGAGTGGGTCGATGCGGGCGGGGAGAGGCCGCCCGTGTCGTTGCGGGGGCGATTGCAGCAGATGCCGCCCTTGATGACGACCAGTCTCTGGCGGCCGCAGATCGAGGCGATTCAAAACCTGGAAGTGTCGCTGGCGGCCGATCGGCCCCGCGCGTTGATCCAGATGGCGACGGGCAGCGGCAAGACTTTTACAGCAGTCAACTTTGTCTATCGGCTGATCAAATTTGCCGGGGCGCGGCGGGTGCTTTTTATGGTGGACCGGCGCAATCTGGGGCAGCAGGCGCTCAACGAATTCCAGCAATTTGTCACGCCCGACACGGGGCGGAAATTCCCCGAGCTGTACAATGTGCAGCTTATGACGGGCAACGCCTTCGACCGGGTGAGCAAGGTCTGCATCTCCACGGTGCAGCGGCTTTATGCGATGTTGCGCGGCGAGGAATTGGACCCCGAGCTGGAGGAGCGGTCGCTGGATGAGCTGTCCGAGGTCTTCGGCAATCAACCTCGCGAAGTGGTGTATAATCCCGGGCTGGCGATTGAAGATTTCGATTTCATCGTGATCGACGAGTGCCATCGCTCGATCTACAACCTCTGGCGGCAGGTGCTGGAATATTTCGACGCTTATTTGATCGGCCTGACGGCGACTCCTTCCAAACAGACCCTCGGTTTTTTCAACCAGAATCTGGTGATGGAGTACACGCGCGCCCAGGCCGTGCTGGACGGGGTCAATGTGGACGGGTGGGTCTATCGCATTCGTACGCAGGTGACCGAAGGCGGCAGTACGGTGGAAGCGGGCGAGCAGATCTGCCGGCGCGATCGGTTGAGCCGGCGGGAGCGCTGGGAGCAGCTTGACGAGGAGATGTCTTACGACGCTGCCGCGCTGGATCGGGAGGTCGTGGCGCCGGATCAGATCCGCACGGTAATCCGTACCTACCGCGATCGGTTGGGCGAGATCTATCCCGGTCGCACCGAGGTGCCCAAGACGCTGGTCTTCGCCAAGGACGACAGCCACGCCGAAGACATTGTACGGATCATCCGCGAGGAGTTCGGCAAGGGGGATCAGTTCTGCCAGAAGATCACCTATCGCGTCTCGGGGAAGAAGCCGGAGGAGTTGATCGCTGAATTCCGCACGGCCTATTATCCCCGCATCGCGGTGACGGTGGATATGATCGCCACCGGGACCGATGTGAAACCGCTGGAAGTGCTGCTCTTTCTGCGGCGGGTGAGTTCGGCCAATTATTTCGAGCAGATGCTGGGGCGGGGGACGCGGGTGGTGGATGATACGACGCTGCAATCGGTCACGCCCGATGCGTTGAGCAAGACCCATTTTGTGATCGTCGATGCGGTGGGCGCGGTGGAGCATCCCAAAGTGGATGTGGGAACGTTGGATCGCAAGCGGACGATTCCCCTCGATAAATTGCTGCTCAAGGCGGCGCAGGGGACGGCCGATGAGGATGAGTTGACGTCGCTGGCGGTGCGTCTCTCACGGTTGGAAAAGCAGGTGACCGACGGCGAGCGGGCGGCCATTGCGGCGGCGACGGGTGGGGTGGGGCCGGCCGGGTTGGCCCAGGCGCTCTGGGAGGCCTTCGATCCGGATCGAGCCGCAGCTCAGGCCCGGGCGCAGAACGAGGGCGGCGAGCCGACGTCGCAGCAGATTGCGGCGGCGCGGGCGGCATTGATCGATACGGCCTGCGTTCCGTTCGATAATCCTGAGGTGCGGGAGCTGCTGTTGCAGGTCAGTTCGCGCACCGAGCAGGTGATCGACACGGTGACCCGGGATCGGCTGTTGACGGCGGGGTACAGCGTGGAGGACACGCAGCGGGCCCGCGAGATGGTGGCGAATTTTCAGGCCTATCTGGAGGCGCACCGGGATGAGATCACGGCGCTGCAGGTGATTTTTGCGCAGCCGCAGAGCCGACGGGCCTTGAATTACCAGGAGATTCGGGAGCTGAGCGAGCGGCTGGCGCAGCCGCCGAACGCCTGGACGACGGATTCGCTCTGGCGGGCCTACGCTCAACTGGAGCGGGACCGGGTGCGGGGGGCGAACAGCAAGCGGGTGTTGAGCGATCTGGTGGCGCTGGTGCGGCACGCCGTGCAGCTTGACGACGAGCTGATCCCTTATCCCGAGCAGGTGGGGGCGCGCTATCGTTCCTGGCTGGCGGCGCAGGAGGGCGCGGGGCGGCAGTTCACGCCGGAGCAGCGCTGGTGGTTGGATCAGATCGCCGGGGTGATCGGGCAGAATCTGGCGGCGACGGCGGAAGATTTCGCCTACGGGGAATTGTTCAATCGCGGCGGCTGGGTGGCGGCGCGCAAGGCGTTGGGCGATGTGCCGGGCCTGCTGTCGGAGTTGAACCGGGAGCTGGCGTGAAACGGGGAGGCCCTCACCCCCTCGGTCCCCCTCGCCCTCCCGGGCTGCGGGCAGGATCAGCCGAACTACAGATCTCATAAAATGGCCGCGGCTCTTATCGACAAAACAAGGGAGAGGGGCAGGGGTGCGAGCCAATCCACGCCCTGAAATCTAAACGGAAAGGATTTTCAATGTATCGCCAGGATGCCCAATATTTTTCGCTGATACCCTCTTATGAGGAACCTTACCGCAAGTTATTTAACGCTTCAATAGCTTCCGGAATCGTAATGGTATTATTATTAGGAATGTTATTTCTGTTATTTATAGATAATCTCCTTTTTCATTCTTCAACACTCAACGTACCGCTAATAAGTCTTTTTTCAAATCTGTTCATCTTGTCCGTTGCAATTTTTAATGCCAAAAACAGTTTCGATGCCCTCTCTTGTTACATAGTTATTTCATCGGACGGTATTGAATATCATAAAGCCCGGTACCTTATTTTTTCTTCCTGGGAAAATTTGAACAGTATCGGGATGAAAAAGGCTTTTATAGGAAATTACCTTGCTCTTAAACTCAATCCTGGATTTAAAATCGTTCCGCCGGCTTTAGCCAGGCTCACAGGGTTGATGCCCGGAACGTCGACGGATATCCCGCTCCATTTGTTCAGCGAAGGTCCCGACAGCCCGTTGATGCAGGAGATCTACAAATACCGGCCGGATCTGAAAGGGTAAAGCACGGGGTGGAATCTGGCTGGCCCTCATCCTCCCCCTGCCCCCTCCTTCCCCCAATGAACGATATGGAAAAGCGCCTGGTTTCCGAACGAAGATTTGTCTGTGGGGGAAGGAGGGGGAACAGAGAAGAGATCCGTCGCGGGGCGGCTCTGGCTCCCTTCCCTCTCCCACAGAGCAGGCAGCGAGCGGATTTGAAGGAAGCCCTGTGAGCGTGTTCGTTGGGAGAGGGAAGGGCTGGGGATGGGTGAGGGCCAGCAGCCGGCAACATAAAACAAAAAAGGGGCAGGGGTAAATACCCCGCCCGCTTCATGGAGGTCAACTTGGACGAACTGGATAACGGGCTCCCGGCCCTGCCGGAGGGGTGGCGGTGGACGACAATTGGGGAAGTAGCGACTGTAATTACAGGTACAACTCCCTCAAAAACTGATTTAGAAAATTATGGGAATTATTTACCCTTCGTAAAACCTCCTGAACTAAAAAATGGAATTATCACAAATTCTGAAGACAATCTTTCAGAAAAAGGTGCAAAATTAGCCCGAATCCTTCCCCCTAACTCAATTCTTGTGTCTTGTATTGGTATATTAGGGAAAACTGGAATTAATAGTGTTCCAGTTGCATTTAATCAACAGATTAACGGAGTTATATTTCCATCTATAGTTTTACCCAAATACGGATTTTATTATTTTCAAACCTCTCAATCAAAAAATTGGCTCAACAGTGTTGCATCAGCTACAACTGTCAGTATTGTAAATAAATCAAAGTTTCAGAAAATCCCATTTCCCCTCCCTCCCCTCTCCGAACAACAGCGCATCGTCGAGGTCATCGAAACGCACCTGACCCGCCTCGATGCCGGCGTGGAATCCCTGAAGCGGGCGCAGGCCGGGCTGAAACGGTATCGCGCCTCCGTGCTCAAGGCGGCATGTGAAGGGAAGCTGGTCACGACCGAAGCGGAGCTGGCCCGGGCTGAAAATCGCGATTACGAGCCGGCCGACCGGCTTTTGCGGCGGATTCTATCTGAGCGGCGGGCGCGATGGGAGACGGATCACCCCGGCAAACGATATGAGGAACCGTCAGGACCGGGTACGGCGGAGTTGGGGGAATTGCCGGAGGGGTGGTGCTGGGGAACATTTGATAGAATTGCAGATGTAAAACTTGGAAAAATGCTTTCGCCTAAAGCTTATGAAGATGAATTGATACAAATCCCTTATTTGCGTAATCAAAATGTTCGTTGGGGAACAATAGATTTTTCAGATTTAAAGCAAATGGGATTTAGTGCAAATGAGCTGGATCGTTTTAGTATAATGACGGGCGATTTACTGGTTTGTGAAGGCGGAGAACCGGGAAGATGTTCAGTTTTTACGGAAAGTCCTGGTATTCCTAATCCAATAATGTATCAAAAAGCTTTACATCGCATTCGTCCTTTTGGTAAATTAGTCAATCCGTATTTTATTCAGTATTGTCTTTGGCATTATGTAAATATAGGAACTGCTATCCCAAAGTTTTCTGAAACTACCATTCAACATCTTCCCAGAGAGAAATTCTTGATATTATCCATTCCCCTCCCTCCCCTCGCCGAGCAGACCCGCATCGTCGCCGAGGTCGAACGGCAGCTCTCCGTGGTCACGGCTATGGAGCAGGCGGTCGAAGCGGGGCTGGCGCGGGCGGCGCGGCTGCGGCAGTCCATTCTGCGGGAGGCGTTTGCGGGACGGCTGTAGGGGCCCTCATCCTCCCCCTGGCCCCCTCCTTCCCCCAATGAACACCAGGGAAAAGCGCCTGGTTTCCGAACGAAGATTTTTCTGTGGGGGAAGGAGGGGGGAGCAGAGAAGAGACCGGTCGCCGGGGCGGCTCTGGCCCCCTTCCCTCTCCCACAGAGCAGGCGGCGAACGGATTTGAAGGCAACCTTGTGAACGTGTTCGTTGGGAGAGGGAAGGGCTGGGGATGGGTGAGGGCCAGGAGTCGGCAGCGTTGGAGATCCGTTCCGGCCACCTTCCCTCTCCCACAGAGCAGGCAGCGAGCGGATTTGAAGGCGCCTGGCTGTGTTGTTAATTGGGTACTGCGCAGGGAAGGGTTGGGGATGGGTGAGGGCTAATCACGAATGTTAGCCCGTTTATTTTCATTTCAACAGGATCAAGCATGGCAAACGAATCAGCAACCATCGTACAGCGGCTTTGGAATTACTGTAACGTCCTGCGGGACGACGGGGTTTCGTATGGAGATTACGTCGAGCAGCTTACCTATCTGCTCTTCCTCAAAATGGCCGACGAGCAGGAACAGGAGTTCGGTCGAACCGGCCTGATCCCTGCGGATTACAACTGGGCCAGTCTGCACGGTCTGGAAGGCGAGGCGCTGGAAGGACATTATCGAGCGATTCTCACCGCGCTGGGCCAGGGCTCCGGGCTGATCCCGGTGATCTTCCGCAAGGCGCAGAACCGCATTCAAGATCCGGCCAAGCTGCGCCGGCTGATCGAGTTGATCGACGGGGAGACCTGGATCGGGCTCGACATCGATGTCAAAGGGGCAATCTATGAAGGGC
>CAZCTC010000109.1:0-20125 GCA_964501335.1 uncultured Anaerolineales bacterium
GGGGAGTAAGAGAGCGGCGTCGGGATGGTTCTGGAAAGGGCTATGTTTTCGTGCGCCTTCTGAGGCGCACGAAAACATAAATAAAAAACTCTCTGCCTGCTTCGCATCGTGCAACATATCTGACCGGGAAAAGATCCTTTGCGTGACGTTACAAGGCCTGGCCCATGCCATAAAGGCCTATTTTCAAGACAGGGTTTATTTGAAAGGAAAAAGGTTGTATGGGACTGAAGAAGCGCGATCAACAAAGACAACAACGCAGAATGCCGCAGCCACAGCGTGAAAACAGCACGAACGATCATAAGTTTGCCAATCCGGCGTATCAAATGATCTGGCAGAAGCTTCAGGCGGGAGAGTCCCTGGCGGGGGAAGAGGCGGCCGTGGCGCAGGCGATGCAGGAGCATCCGGAGTATCGGGCCTCCTGGGATCTGACCCGGCCCCGGTCGGAATTGAAGCGAATCGGGAAAGAGGTGCGGCCCGGCATCCATATTGCGATGCATGTGTTGGTGGAAAATCAGTTGTGCGATGAGACGTTGCCGGAAGTGCAGGCCGCCTTGGACCGGTTGATGGCGAAGGGGCTTTCGCGCCATGATGCCGTGCATCAGATCGGGGTGGAAGCGTTGTTGGATATGCAGGAGAGCTTTCAACTGGAGCGTAAATTCAATCGGGCAATCTATGTACAACGATTGCGTGAAATGGTGGAGCGGGTGGAATAGTTTTGTCCATGGTTTCGCGGGCTTTCTGAAGCCCGCGAAACCATGGACTGTAAATTTTATTCCCCGTCAAGGATGATATCCAGCCCGTAGAGGAGGGCCATGGCTTCGGGCAGGGTGAAGCGGGCTTTGTCCAGTTTGTTGTGGGCGGGTTGGATGGCGTAATTGCGCGCTCCCCGGAAATCGGCTTTGCTGAGGTTGGTGTTGTAGAAGAGGCTTTCGGAAAAATCGGTATGAGTGAAATCGCCGCCGCTCAGATCGGCGTCGCGGAAATCGACATCGCGGGCGACGCTGTCGCGCAGGACTAGGCCTTTCAGACTGAGGCCGATGAAGGTGGAATGGTTGAGGGCGCATTTGATGAATTGGAGCGGGCTGGGGCGGATCGGTTTGGGCCAGGCGACTTCGGCCCAGTTGATGCCGATGAGGTTGCTGTTTTCGAAGGTGGTGTCGCTGAAGTGGCTGTCGCGGAAGTGGGTGAGGTTGAAGTCGCAATCTTTGAATTTGCAGTCGAGGAATTTGCAGTGGTTGAGGGTGGTTTCTTTGAAGGTGCAGCCGATGAAGGTGCAGCTTTGGAGATGTTTGCCGATGATTTCCTGGTGGGAAAAGTCGGTGCGGCGGATGATTTCGTCGAAATATTCGTTGGATGCAGCGTTTGGAAAAGCCATATATTATCCTTTTTTGATGTGCTCCGCACCGGCCAATTTCCTGTAGGAAGCGACGCGCAGTCCGGGCAGAGAGAATTTTTTTTTGTTCATTTTTCGGCGGCTTCAGAAAGCCAGGTAGGCCCACAGTTAACCCTGGACGAAATTTTCTCGCAAAAAAGCGTGCCAGAAATGTTTTTTCTTCCCCTCATATCCCCCCTTTCCCTTGGGGGATGCTTCGCGAGGGGGCAGGGGGAATAGGGGGAACTTCAAGGCGCCTTTTGGCAATTTTATTGGGCAACCACGGTTCCCTGGGGGACCTACCGAAAGCCGCCGAAAAATGGGTTTTCTTTTTTATGTCAGTCGGGCTAGTTGCACCGATCGGTTTTTTCAGCGTCCCGTAACGGGTGTTGACCCGGTTTGAGTCGACGCGCAGGCCGGGCAGAGAGAATTTTTTATTTATGTTTGGGCGTTAATGCTCGATTGAAAATTCCAGAGTCGGGTTGTCGGCGGTGAGCAGGGTGTAATGGGTGCGGCCGCCGCAGTAATGGGTGATCAGATGGCGGGCTTCGGTGCTGATGGGTTTCAATTCGGCGCCGGTGACGGGGGGCAGCCCGTCGAGGTTGTATTCGACGGCCGTCGTGCTGAGTTCGGTGAGGGTGTGTTGGGCCTGGCGCCAGCTCCAACGGCGAGTGAGGACGATTTCCCCTTCCGCGAAGATGATTTCGCCGGGCTCGGGGTGCTCGTGCAGTTCGGATCCGAAGGCCTGAAAGTCTTCAGTGCCGGTGGCGGGGCGCAGCATGAGGGAGTCTTTGACCTGGTCGACGGCGTGGCAGCCGGCGGCGATGAGGTATTTCAGGGAGAGGATGTTGCCGATATCGACCAGCGCGTTGATGGAGGGGATGGCCTGATCTTTGAGGACGCGGCGGGCCAGGGCTTCGATGGAGCTGCGGAATTCGGAGGGTTTGGCTCCGAAGGATCGATAGGCTTCTCTCCAGGCGACGAGGCGCGGATGGGTGGGGAGCTGCTCCATGGTGAGTTGTTGGCGCAGGGTGTTTTCGGCGTCCCGCAGGAGGGCAATCAGGTCCGGCGGCGAGGGACGGTTGGTGACGCCGCTGGCAAGAATGATGCCGCGGGTGTAGCCAGGATAGCGGGTAAAGATTTCCGGAGCAATGGTGTAGTCAGGCATCGCAATTCCTTTCCTGAAAAGTCGAGAGGAAGTATAGCATAATTTGTCGGGGTTTTTAAACATGCTAAAATAATGGAATTCTGTTGATAAAAAAATTTTGATTTTAGTTCGGGGGGCAGGGGCATCGTCGTTGTTTATTCCCGGGAAAGCTGGTTAAAGTGGAGGCAATGGACGAGCAATTAATTTCCCAGATGCAGGCTCAGATTTTGCTGATCAGTGCCGATGCGGTGCTGAGCACCGCATTGAGCGAATGTCTGACGGCTCAAGGGTATGGGGTGGAAATTTGCGCGACGAGCGATTCTGGTTGGACTCGCCTGTCCGCCGGGATGGTGCAAGCGGCGTCGGCTTTAGATCTGGTGTTGATTGATGTGCAGAATGCGGAGCTGGGGGGCCTGTCTCTGCTGCAACAGATCCGTCGGGACAACCAGTTTGCGCTGTTGCCGGTGTTGGTTCTGGTGGGGGAGATGCAGGCAGAGCTTCCGCAGCTGGCTTTTGATTATGGAGCCAATGATTATCTGTTTATTCCGGTCCGCACCGTCGAGCTTTTAAGTCGGGTGCGGGCTTTTCTTAATTTACGGCTGGCCGAACGCGCTCAACAGCGACGGACGGAGCGGTTGGTCGAAGCCGGGAAATTGATCCTCTCCACGTTGCAACTGGACGTGGTATTGAGTCGGATTTTGCAGATTGTGGTGGTGGAGCTGGATGCTGAGGGCGGTTCTTTGTGGATGCCTGCGGCGGATGGGCGGCTGGAGTGTAAAGTGGTGGGGCGGCCCGAAGAAGCGCGGTTGGTCGGAATGACGTTGGATCCCGGTGTGGGAATTGCCGGTTGGGTTTTTCAGACCGGACAGGCGGTGGTGGTCTCCGATCTGCTGGCCGATCCCCGTTATTTTCCCCAGGTGAGTGCTTTTATGGGATCGCCCAGTCGCAATTTGATGGCCGTGCCCTTATTGGTGCGAGAGCAGGGGATCGGAGTGTTGGAAGTGATCAATTGCCGGCACGGGGCTTTCTCGGCCCGCGATCTGGCCTGGCTGGAGGCTCTGACGCCGCTGGCGGCGGCGACCCTGGAAAATGCCCGGCTTTACGAGCAAACCTGCCGTGATGCGGCGCATCTCCGGGCCCTGCTCGACAGCATTCAGGATGAGATTGTCGTGACGGATCGAGCGTTGCGGGTCATGGATATGAATGCCGCCCTTTTGCAAAAGCTGGCCTGCCCTCGAGATGAGGTCATCGGGCGTCCCTATATGGATTTTCTGGCGGTTTTGTATCCTCAAGCCGGTTCAAGCGATCCGCTGTTGGTGTCGCGGGTGTTGGAAAGCGGGCAGTCTCTCCATGCCTTGCAGTTAAATGATGAACAGGGGACCTGGGTCAGTCGGGTGGCTTCGCCTTTATACAATGCGCAGGGGCAGGTCGATTGGGTAGTTGAGACGACGCGTGATGTGACGGCGGAATGGGAGGCGCAGAGCCGGTTGACGGCGGTCCATCAATTGAGCAGTCGGCTGGCTCAACTGCCGGATGTGCAGGGGGTGGCGGATGCTGTCCTGGATGTGGCGCTGAGTTTGTTCCATGTGGCCATGGCGAGCGTGTGGATTTGGGATGAGGGGAGTATGTCACTGCGGCGGCTGGCCTGCCGGCAGTTATCCGGGAAGATGACTGTCTGTCCGCTTGCGCCTTTGCACGAGGATTCACCGGAATTGCTCCAGGCCTATCAGGATGGCGAATTGGTTTACCTGGCGGAGCGGCGGAAGACGGAATTGCCTTCCGTGCTGGCCTTGCCGTTAAAGGCCGGGGGGCGGGTGTTGGGGGTGCTGAGTCTGGAACATGAGCTAGTGGATGCTTTCCAGGAGGACGAGCGCCGGTTAGGGATCATTTTGGCGGAAGTGTCGGCGATTGCCCTTTACAATCGACAGCTTTTCCAACGGGAACAACAGACGGGGCGTTATTTGCGGACGTTGAGCCAGGCCGTGATGCAGGCTTCCGCCGGTTTGCAGGTGGGCAATTTGCTGGCCGTGGCGGTGCGGACGCTGGTTTATGAATGCAATATGGCTCTGTCGGGGGTCTGGTTGGTTTCGGCGGACGGTTTGGAGCTGGAACTGCGGGCGGCGGCGGGGACAATTCCGCAGCCGGAATATGGGCGGGTGCATATTTCGATGGGGGAGGAGAACCGGCGGCTGATTCGGATCGTGCGGGAAGGCCGGCCGGTGATTACCAACCATGTGCAGCAAGAGGTGGGGTTTGATCATGTCTGGGCCCAAACCAATGGCGTGCGGGCCTTTGCGGGATACCCTTTGACGGGGGAGGGCGGGTTGCAGGGGGCCGTGACGGTTTTCAGTCAACAGGTCCTGGAAGAAGAAATTCTGAATGTATTGGGTGTTTTTGCCAATCAGTTCTCGATCGTGCTGGAGAATGCGCGACTGTTTGAAGCCGTGAATCGCCGTAACGGAGAATTGAGCATTCTCCATCGGATTTCAGAGATTGCGCTGGCGCCGCAGTCCCAGGAGAGCGTCTTTGCCGAGATTGTGAAATTGATCGGAGAAGTCACTGCCTGTGCGGTCGTGGGATTGGGGCTGTACGATATAGAACATGAACGGTTGGTTTTCAAAGCTTTGGGCGGCTTGATGCTGGATGATTTTACGCCGCTGGGGGAGGTGGCGCTGGGATCGACAGTGGCGCGGCATGTTTCGATGTCCGATCGTTTGTTGATCGAGCCGTTGTTACAATTACACCATCGGCAACTCCTGCCCGTGTTGGAATATGAACGCATAGAGACCTTCATCTGTGTGCCGTTGAAGATCGAAAGCCGGATTATCGGGATGTTGAGCCTGGCGTATGTAAGCGCTTTTGCTGCCGACGAACAACTGGCCCAATGGTTGGGCAATCTGGCCAATCAGATTGCGGCCATGATCGAACGGCGTCGGGCCGAAGAGCAGTTGCAGGAACGCGAGGCACTTTATCGGACGTTGATTGAGACTTCTCCCGATGCCATGGCGCTGTGTGATCTGGATTTGAATTTGTTGTTGTTGAACGAGCGGGCCGGGCAGTTATATGGCTATCGGGATGTGTCGTCGATGTTGAGTGGGGAACGCTCGGTTCGCGATCTGGTGATCCCTGAAGAGCGGGAACGGTTGGACCATATGGCGCAGGCGGCCCTGGTTCTAAAAGAGGTGCGGGAGCTGGAATTCACCTTTTTGCGGAATGACGGCTCCAGATTCCCCGGAGAGTTGAGCGTACGGCTGGTGGCCGATGCGCAGGGGCGGCCCCGGGCGCTGGCCAGCATTGCCCGGGATATTACCGAGCGGAAGCAGGCGGAAGAGACGCTGCGTACCAGCGAGGAATATTTCCGGGCCTTGATCGAGCATGCCTGGGATGCCGTGGTAATTTTAGATGCCAATTTAAAGATCCTCTATGCCAGTCCTTCATTCAAGCGGGTTTTGGGATATGACCCGGATGTGATGATCGGTCACTATGCCCTGAATGAAGTCCATGCCGATGATATTCCTAATGTCTTTTGTCAGTTACAGGCTTTGATGCAGAATCCCGCAGCCCCCTGTTTGATCGAAGCCCGTTTGCGCCATCACAACGGGGCCTGGTGCATTATTGAAGGGATTGCCAGCAATATGCTGCGCCATTCGGCGGTCAAAGGACTGGTGCTCAATTTTAGAGATATCACCGTGCGTAAACAGGCGCGTCAGACGCTGCTGCGGGTCAATGCGGCTATTGAGAGTACCAGCGATGCCATCGCGATTGCCGATCCTGACGGCGTCGATCGTTATCACAACCGGGCTTTTCAGGATCTGGTGGGTTACTCTCCGGAGGAACTGAATGCCTTGGGGGGGCCGGTGGCGTTGTATGCAGAACAACAAAAGGCCCGGGAGATGTTTGCGCATCTCTTGCGGGGGGAGTCGTGGCATGGCGAATTGACGGTCAAGGCGCAGGATGGGCGGCTGATACCGGTTTCGCTGCGGGCCGACACGATCCGCGATCCATCCGGCGCAGTTGTGGGATTGGTGGGAATTCATACTGATATTACGGAACAGCGGTGGAATGCAGAGCGGGAACGCCGGCACATTCGGGATCTGGTCTTCCTTTCAGAATCGGCGATGCATTTTGTCGAGCTGCCGCTGGAGGTCGATATCTATCAGGCCATTGCCATCCAGTTGAAAAAGCTGGTGGGGAATGCCGTGGTGATGGTCTCTGCTTTTGATCCGATTTCCGAAGAGTTCAGTCTGCGGGCCCTATTGGGAGCGGACCGGCAATTGCCGAAGGTCTTTAAGATGATCGGCCAGGATCCGTTTGATGTGCGGTTGAGATTTAGTGAAGACTCGCCTTTGAGGGAGGCTTTAAGTACGGGGAGTCTGGAGCAGATCGATAATCTGTATGAGCTTTTCTTCCATCATTTTTCCGAACCGTTGTGTCAGAAATGGGAAAAGATCCTGCATCTGGAAGGGATCTATGTGGTGGGGTTTATGCGCAAAGATGAGCTGTTCGGCGATGCAGTGATCATGCCGCGGCGGGGGGCCGGCCCACTTAACCAGGAATTAATCGAAGCTTTTATTTCTCAGGCTTCGGTGGTGTTGCAGCGGCGGCTGGCGGAAAGTGCTTTACGGGAGAGCGAGCGGCGGTATCGGGTGATCTTTAACAGCAGCAATGATGCGGCCTTTGTCTATGGGTTGGATGACGATGCGAATCTACATTTTGTCGAGGTCAACGATGTGGCCTGTCGGCGGTTGGGCTATACCCGCGAAGAGTTGTTGGCTTTGGCGCCGACCGCTGTCGAAGTGCCGGAGATGCGGTTGCGGATGGATGCGATTTTGAGTCGGTTGCAGGTCGAACGGCAGACGCTTTTTGAAACGACGCTGGTCACCCGTTTTGGACAGGCGATCCCGGTGGAGGTGAATGCGCTGCTTTTTGAACTAAATGGTCAGCCCTCGGTGCTGGCCCTGGCGCGCGATATCACCGAGCGCAAGGAGGCCGAAGATGAACGGATGCGGTTTACGGCTCAATTGCGGGCGGCGGCGGAGCTGGCCGAGCAGATTAATGTCCTGCTCGATCCGGAACTGTTGTTGCAGGAGGTGGGCTTCCAGTTGCAGGTGCGGTTCGATCTCTGTTATGTGGCGCTTTATTTGCTGGATGAAGAAGCCTTTACCTTGAACCGAAAGGCGGTGTGGGGCAGCGTGCGGGTGGAAGATGAAGGCGAGTTCCATGTGTCGTTGGAGCTTCGCAATTGCCCGATCGCTCAGGCGGCGCAGCTGCAGGAGATCCTTTTGTGTGAAGGGCTGGATGCCAGCTGGGGACCCTGGCTTCAATCGGGTATGCAGTCCGAGGTCGTGGCGCCGTTAAGCGCTCATGGCCGGCTGTTGGGGGTATTGGATATTCAAGATTTGCGCGCGGACCGTTTCAAATCGTCGGATCTGGATGTTTTCAGCACCCTGACCGGACAGATCGCTACGGCTCTGGAGAATGCCCGGTTGTTCGGCGAAGTGCAGCGGACGGCTTCCCGATTGCAGACGCTTTCGCATCGGTTGGTTGAGGTGCAGGAGATCGAACGGCGGACCATTGCCCGGGAATTGCACGATGAGATCGGGCAGATTTTGACGGGATTGAAGCTGGTGTTGGAGATGGGGACGCGATCCCGCGCCGAGGTAGATTGGGCGTCGCTGGAAGAGGCCCGCTCGCTGGTCAATGAGTTGATCGATCGGGTCCGGCAGCTCTCCCTGGATTTAAGGCCGCCCATGCTGGACGATTTAGGGCTTTTGCCGGCGCTGTTATGGCACTTTGAGCGGTATACAGCGCAAACGCATGTTCAGGTTCAATTCCGGCACAGTGGGTTGGAACGCCGGTTCTCGTCCCAGATTGAGACGGCGGGCTACCGAATTGTGCAGGAGGCGCTGACCAATGTGGCGCGGTATGCGCAGGCTGATGAGGTGACGGTGCGGTTGTGGGCGCTGGACGATCTTTTGAGTGTGCAGATTGAGGATCAGGGTTGTGGGTTTGAACCCGGACCGGTGTTGAGCGGGTATCATTCCAGTGGGATTTCGGGGATTCGGGAACGGGTGCGGTTGTTGGGTGGTTTTTTCACGATTGAATCGGCGCCTGGCGAAGGCACTCGTTTGATAGCAGAATTGCCGTTGCGATAAAGAAGGATGGATGGACTATGTCGATTTCAATTTTGTTGGCTGACGATCATAATGTCGTGCGGCATGGGATTCATGCTTTGCTGGCGGCTGAACATGATTTCAACCTGGTAGGAGAAGCCGCGGATGGGCTGGCGGCCTTACAAATGGCCGAGCAATTGGAGCCGGACATTCTGGTGGTGGATTTGATGATGCCGGGCCTGGGGGGATTGGAGGTCACTCGTCAGATGGGGCAACGTTCGCCGCACACGCGGGTGATTATTCTTTCCATGCATGATAATGAGGCTTATGTATTGGAGGCGTTGCGCAATGGGGCCGCCGGTTATGTTTTGAAGGGGGCCAATCATGAGGATTTGATCCAGGCGATCCGTGAAGTGGCGGCCGGGCGGCGTTATCTCAGTTCTCCGCTTTCCGAGCGGGCGATTGAAGCGTACATTCAGAAGACGATGGATACGACGTTGGATTCTTATGAGATGTTGACGACACGCGAGCGGGAGATCCTTTATCTGTCGGCGACCGGGCTCAATACGACGGAGATGGGGGAAAAGCTGTCGATCAGTCCGCGGACTGTGGAATCGCATAAAACCAGCATGATGCGGAAATTGGGATTGCGGACGCAGCTGGATTTGATTCGATATGCGTTGAAGCGGGGCATCATTCCGATGGAGGATTAATATTTTCGGCGGCTTCAGAAAGCCGCCGAAAATAGGAGCTTTTTTTCCAGACTACCTGCATCGGTGGAGATATGTTCTTATGCTACAACCCGGGTACGGAAAATTACGTAGGTTTTTCTGAGAAATTCCGTAGAATTACGGATAGACAGAAATGATTGATATCTGTATTCTTAATTCAGGGGTGGGGATTTCTGGTAGTATAAATAGTTTGAATGGCAAGGTGTGCTATGAATATAAGTCCGTCGGTTTTGCTGGTAGATGATAATCCTACTTTTTTGCGAATTGCGGTACGTTTTTTGTCCGGACAACCCGGATTGACCGTTGTGGGAACTGCGGGCGGAGGAATGGAGGCTTTGGAGAAAGCAGCCCAATTACATCCGGATGTGGTATTGTTGGATATGGTGATGCCGGATCTTCCCGGGCTGGCCGTAATCCCCCGTTTGCGGGAGAACTCTTCGACGATGATCATTATTGCCTTGACGCTATTGGACAATGAAGCGTATCGACAGGCGGCGCTGGCTGCCGGCGCGAACGGATTTGTTGCCAAATCACAGATGAATGTCGAGCTGATTCCGACCATTATGGAGCATTTTCAACCTGTTTTGGAGCAATGAAGTTGCGCCTGACCCCAGTTTTTTTTCTCCTGGTTTATGGGGTTAAGCATCCCAGGCTGTTTTGGGGCGCCCTGGCCGGCTAGGGCGCCCCAAAATGTAAACGAGGTTACCTCGAATTTTAAAAATCAGGCTATAATTCCTCCTGATGAAGATCAATCAACGAACTCAAGAAACTTATTTTTATAGCGATCGACCCGGTGCTGTTTTTCCTGTAAAGAGGCGACAGCGGCTTTTGTTCTGGTGGGCAATGGGCCTTTCGTTGTTGTTGACGCTGGTTTCAATTCAGGGAATCCGCGCCTCCGGTCCTATTATTCGATTCACGGCCAATGCGGTGGGCAGTGTCGGCGTGGTTTATTGGGAGACCAGCAACGAGGTTGGAATTGATTCTTTTTATGTGCAGCGTTCTTCCAGTGTAACGCCGACTTATCAACGGGTGCCGATTGGAAATCCCTGGCGATTTGAGGCTTTTGGCGGCGAAGAGGGATATGTCTATGAGTTCGCTGATCAACAGACGGTACGGGGGGTCACTTACTACTATAAATTGGAGATTGTGACCAGTGGGAGCGGCACTCAATTTTATGGACCGATTACTCTGACCATTCCATTGGGGGCCAGCACCCCGACTTTTACACCAACTCCGACGCCCGGCCCGTCGGCCACACCGAATGCTTTGACTGCAACTCCGACGCCAACCCCTACGTTGACCGTTACTCCTACTCCCGGCGGTCCAACCCTGACGGCGACTCCTACCCGCTCCGGGACGTCTGTTTCAGGGACGGGAACGCCTACGAGTACGCCGGGCACGGCAATGCCTCGTCCGACAACCGGGGCCGGGACTTCCCCTTTGAATACGCCTACGTTGACGGTTACCGTCACGCTTCAACCTTCTCCTACGCCGACGATTTTGCCGCCGACCTTTACGCCGACGCCGCAACCTTCTCCTACGCCGACTCTGGCTGAACCTACGGAAGCTTCTCCATTTCCTACGCCGGAGATGCCGTTGCCCCCGGCGGATTTTACTCCACCTCCGACGGTGTATAGTACGCCAACTGTGCCGGTGGGGGGAATTCCATTGCAACACAGTGAACCGCCCGCTTCTCCGCCGGTCTGGCCCTGGATCTTGTTCGGGTTTGGATTGGGGGGGATTTTTACATCCGGGATCTGGTGGGTGTGGTGGCAACAGCAGAAGAATCGGTAGTTTTTTATTCCTATTTTCGGCGGCTTTCTGAAGCCGCCGAAAATAGGAGCTTTTTTTCGATTTTTTTCGCGTCAGTCGGAGTCGCCGGGGTGGGTCATCCGTTCCGGATCGAGCAGTTCTTCCAATTCCTCTACCGGTAGTACTTCCCAATCGCGAGCCACTTCGTAGACGGTGCGTCCGCTGTGATAGGCTTCCTTGCTGATTTCAGCTGCCCGATCATATCCCAGACGGGGTGCCAGGGCGGTGGCCAGGGCCAGATTCCGGGCGGCCGTTGTGCGACACTGTTCGGCATCGGCTTCCAGACCGAGAATGCAGCGATTGGTAAAAGCCCGGGTGGCGCGTCCCAGGATTTCTACTCCCTGGATGAGATTGTATGCCATGAGCGGCATCATCAAATTGATTTCCAGAATACTCCCCAATCCTCCCAGCGTTACGGCGGCATCGTTGCCGATGACCTGTGCGGCGGCCATGATCAACGCTTCGGCCATGACCGGATTTACTTTACCCGGCATGATCGACGAGCCCGGTTGGACTTCCGGCAGGCGCAGTTCCCCCAAGCCATTGCGAGGGCCCGAGCCCAGCCAGCGGATGTCGTTGGCGATTTTGGTGAGGCTGACGGCGATGGTTTTCAATTCGCCGGAGGTTTCGACCAGGGCATCGCGGGCGGCGTTGGCTTCCATGTGATTGGCGGCCTCAGTGAACTCGGTGCCGAGGGCGCGGTTGAGATGGACGACGGCGCGGGCGGCAAATTGCAGCGGGCAGTTGATCCCGGTGCCGACGGCGGTGCCGCCGAGGGGGAGTTCCCGGAGGGCGGCGATGGCGCGACGGGTTCGGGCAATGCTGTATTCAGCCTGGGCGGCATAGCCGCTGAATTCCTGGCCCAGGCGGATGGGGGTGGCGTCCTGCAGGTGGGTGCGGCCGGTTTTGACGATGCCGTCGAAGGCCCGGGCTTTGACGATCAGGGCATCGCGGAGGGCGATCAGGGCCGGCAGCAGTTCTTCACGAAGGGCCAGGACGGCGGCGATGTGGATGGCGGTGGGGATGACATCGTTGCTGGACTGGCTGAGATTGACGTGGTCGTTGGGGTGGATCGGGCTTTTGCTGCCGATCTCGCCTCCCAGGCGGCGGATGGCCCAGTTGGCGAGGACTTCGTTGGCGTTCATATTGGTCGAGGTGCCCGAGCCGGTCTGGAAGATATCGACGGGGAAGTGTTCGTCCAGGTCGCCGGCGATCAGGGCGTCACAGGCGGTGAGGATGGCGGCGCTGCGGGTCGGATCGAGCAGCCCCAGTTCTTGATTGGTGCGGGCGCAGGCCTGTTTGACCTGACCGAGGGCTCGCAGGAAACGGCGTCCGAAGCGCAGCCCGGAGATGGGAAAGTTTTCGACGGCGCGTTGGGTTTGGGCTCCCCAAAGGGCGTCGTCGGGAATTTCGACGTTGCCCATAGAATCATGTTCAATGCGCATGGCAAAGTTCCTCCTCCGTGACAGGTGGCAGAATGATAACTCAATTTGTAGAAAGTAGACAGCAGCAAGTAGACAGCCTGCGTCGCCTGGACGGCTTTGGAAAAGCCATGTTTTGGAGCGGCCCTCACCCCCTGCCCCCTCTCCCATATTTTGTTGTTAAGTATCGACGCGATTCGAGTGGATGCGTTTTGGGGGATAGCTGCGAGCGATGCGGGAGGGAGAGGGGTTCGGAGAACGTTATCAGCATCGAGGTGAGGGGGAGGGCTCAGAGTGTTTCGCCGGGGCGATTCTGGAAAAGGCCAAAGAAAGTAGACAGCGGCAAGTAGACAGTAGACAGCCCGTGTCGCCAGGGCGGCTCTGGAAAAGGCCATGTTTTGGTGCGCCTTCTGAGGCGCACCAAAACATCAACAAAAAAACTCTCTCTTCCGATCCAGCGCGTCGTGTTTTACGGGGAAAGGGCCATTGGCGGGACGTTATGAGGCCGGGACCATGCCATAGAGCCTTATTTTCAGAACAGGGGGAACTATGAAAAAGCTGATTTTGAATCTGCTGTTGCTTGTTTTTCTTTTGAGTGCCTGTGGAGCCGATAAAACCGGCCCTTTAATGCTTGTGGGAGTGGATCCATCTACCCCGGTTCCGGTGACGATGGTAAAGGCGCTTCCTGAACGACCCTTGCCGGATTTGCCGGCAGAATTTCCCAAGATTGACCGTCAACCCGAACCTTTGATTTTCTTTCGGGATCCGCTTTCTTCTCTCCCTGCTTATGATCCGGAGGCAGATCCTACCTGGCAGGTGGATCTACGCCTTTACGATCTTTCGGCTCTGGATCTGCGGAATGCTACGAAAGATCTGATGTATGCCAGCTTTGATGATCGGACGATCTGGCCGCCGGCGGATAAAATGCCGACCGATTATGATTATCGCCAGGTGATGGAGCTGGGCAGGAATCCCGGTCTGCGGGTTCGGGAATTGCACCAGTTGGGGATCACCGGAAAGGGGGTAGGGATTGCGATTATCGATCAACCTTTGCTGGTCAACCATGAGGAGTATGTCCACGCACTGCGGCTGTATGAAGAGACTTCGGATGTCAACGGGGATTGGTTGCGGGCGCAATTGCATGGACCGGCGGTGGCTTCGATTGCCGTCGGCAAATCGGTTGGGGTGGCACCGGGAGCCGATCTCTATTTCATCGCTTCGGTTTTAGGCGTGAGTGCGGGATCTCAGGAACTTGATTTTACGTTTCTGGCCGGGGCGGTACGGCGGGTGGTGGAGATCAATCGCCGTTTGCCTGAGGGGCGTAAGATCCGGGTGATCAGCATGTCGATTGGTTGGTCGTCCGATATGAAGGGCTACGATGCGATCACGGCGGCGGTGGCCGAGGCGAAGGCTGAGGGTATGCTGGTTGTTTGTAGCTCGATTGAGGATCCTGCTGTCCATGGATTGAAGTTTGATGCTTTGGGGCGGTCTCCTCTGGCCGATCCCGATCTGGCGACTTCCTATGGGCCGGGATTGTTCTGGGCCAACATGTTCTGGGATCAGCCGGTGGGCGGCGATCGGTTGCTGGTGCCGATGGATTCCCGGACGACGGCCAGTTTTACCGGCGATAGCGATTATGTTTTCTATCGAGCCGGCGGTTGGAGTTGGGCGATCCCTTACATCGCGGGGACTTATGCGCTGGCGGCTCAGGTCGATCCGACGATTACTCCGGAGCGTTTCTGGCAGACGGCGTTGGAGACGGGGACGACCTTACATTTGAAGCGTGGATCTGAGGAGCGGGTGCTGGGACCGATTCTCGACCCGGTGGCGTTGGTGGCCGCTTTGCAAAAAGCGACTCCGTGAGCGATTGTAATTCTTCAGAAAGTGGTAAAATATCGCGCTATGGCTACTATTTTACTGATCGAAGATGCCCGCGATTTAGCGCAAGTTGTCGTTCGTGACCTGGAAGCGGCCGGTTATCGCGTTTTCCATGCCGCCGATGGGGTGGCCGGGGTGCAGTTCTACAACGATCATCGGCCCGATCTGGTGATTCTGGACTGGATGCTTCCCAAAATGGATGGTCTGGAGGTACTGCGGCGGATTCGTCAGCAGTCGGCCGTGCCGGTGCTGATGTTGACGGCCCGGGCCGAGGAGGCCGATCGGGTTATCGGTTTGGAGGTTGGCGCCGACGATTATCTTACCAAGCCTTTCAGCATGCGGGAATTGATTGCCCGGATTCGGGCCCTGTTGCGGCGGATTGAAAATGTCCAGCAGATCCTGGCTGCCGATCGGGAGATCAGCGCGGCACCGGTCTCTTATGCCGGGCTGCGTCTCGATCCGGCCGGTTATCAAGCGGTGCTGGATGGGGCCGTTTTGGATCTGACCCGCACGGAGTTCGATTTGCTTTATCTGCTGCTGCGTTATCCCGGCCGGGCTTTCAGCCGGACCTACCTTTTGGATACGGTCTGGGGGGAATCGTATGTGGTGGGCGATCGCTCGGTCGATAATGCGGTGTTGCGTTTGCGCAAGAAGCTGGGGACGTTGGGCGATGCGATTGAGACGGTGTGGAGCGTGGGCTATCGCCTGCGGCCGCTTTCTTGATGAAACCTTTTAAGTTTTTCCTGGCGGTTTCCCTGCCGCAGGCGTTGCTGGAGACCTTTTTGCTGGGTTGGCTGATCATGTTCAGCCTCTATCGCCTGTTGAACCGGCTGGAGCCTTACGTTTTCAGCAGCGGCTTTTTTCTGTTGTGCGGGGCCTGCGGGATGTGGATGGTGTTGCGTACCCGCTTACCGGTGATGGTGTGGTGGAAGCAGATTCTGTGGGAGTTCGGGGCCGCCATTCTGGTCAGCCTGTTGATGGGCTCTCTGGAATGGTTCAGTTTGAGCTTCGGGGGGTGGACCGAATTCTGGAACAATTCCAATATGGGGAACGATGCCGGGGTGGCGTTGTTATTGCTGTCGACCGGCCCCGGTTATCTGGGAACCCGGGTTTTGGTGCGGATCTGGATTTTTTGGGATCGAATCCGGCGCAAGCGAATGCTCTGGTCGCTCACCCATGCCTTGTTGACGGTCGTGGTGATGGTGGCGGTGTTGGGGGCCCTGACTTTAATGGCGGTTTCTCCGTACTATGCCACGGCGCATGTGACTCAATCCTCGGTGGACGATCCAATCACCGTGATGCTTTTGCAGATTCTGCTGAGCATTTTTCCTTCGACAGCCATTGCGGTGGTATTGACCCTGATGGCTTTGACCGTGGTTTTGCCGCCTTCGGCGATTTTCTCTTTCATCGTGGCGCGCCGGACGACTCGCCGGTTGGAACGGTTGACGGCGGCCGCCGGAGCCTTGCGCCGGGGCAATTACAGCGCCCGCGTGGCGGTGGATGGCGAGGATGAGCTGGCGCAGCTCCAGTCGGATTTCAATGGGATGGCGGAAGCGTTGGAGCGTACCCTGCGCGACTTGCAGACGGAGCGGGATCGGGTGGAGGCGCTGTTGCAATCACGCCGGGAGCTGGTGGCGGCGGTCTCGCATGAGCTGCGGACGCCCGTGGCGACCGTGCGGGCGATGCTGGAATCGGATCTGGACAGCTGGCAGCAGGAGCCGCCGGTGACGTTGCGGCACGATTTGGAGATCATGGACGGCGAGATCCAGCGGTTGCAGCGGTTGATCGAGGATCTTTTTACCCTTTCCCGTACCGAGGCCGGGCGGCTGGCGCTGGAATGCGATTTGACGGAGATCGGTCCGCTGGTCAAGATGACAGTGGAGGCGATTGCTCCGCTGGCCTGGGAAAACGGTCGGATTGAAGTGGTGTCGGAGATTCCGAAGACCCTGCCGGCGGCCTGTATCGATCGAGAACGTTTTCAGCAGATTCTGATCAATTTGCTGCGCAATGGAATCCGGCATACGCCGCCCGGGGGGATTGTGGCCACGGTGGTGAGTGTAGAGCCGGAGGCGCTTTGTGTGGAGGTCCGCGATACGGGAGAAGGAATTCCGGCCGAAGAGCTGCCTCATATTTGGGAGCGTTTTTATCGCGGCAGCCGGGCCCGGGATGAGGACGGTAATGGGGCCGGGCTGGGGCTGGCGCTGGTCAAAGAATTGACGGAGGCCATGCAGGGCTCGGTGACGGCCGAGAGTGTGGTGGGGCAGGGGAGCACTTTCCGGGTAAGGTTGCCGATCGGCAGCCAAGAAGTAAACAGTAGAAAGTAGACAGCAAAGAAGCTGTTTTTTCGCGCGCCACGCTACGCAGGCGGCGCGCGAAAAAATAAACAAAAAGGAGCCAACCATGTTAGAGTTCGTTTTCAATATGCCGACCAAGATTTTCTTCGGACCTGGAAAGATCGAGGTTCTGGGAGCACAGGTTAAGAAATATTCCGACCGCATTTTGTTGCTGTACGGCAAGAACAGTATCAAGAAGAACGGCATTTATGATGCGACGGTGGCTCAGCTCAAAGCTCACGGCATTCACTATGTGGAATTGAGCGGGGTCGATCCCAATCCTCGTATTTCCACGGTGCGGGAAGGGGCCCGCCTTTGTCGTGAACATAATTTAGGCTTTGTCCTGGCCGTGGGCGGCGGCAGCGTGATCGACTGTGCCAAGGGGATTGCGGCGGCGGCCCTTTACGACGGCGATCCCTGGGATTTCTGGATGTGGAAGGTGCGGGTGACTCAGGCCTTGCCGCTGGCTTCGATTTTGACGCTTTCGGCTACCGGGTCGGAGATGAATGAATCGACGGTAGTGACCAATGAAGAGACCCGGCAGAAGCATGGGATGGGGGCGATGGCGGTCGTGCCGCAGTTCTCTATTCTCGATCCGATTTACACGTACAGCGTGCCGAAGAGTCAAACCGCGGCCGGCACCGCCGACATTATGACCCATATTTTCGAGTTCTATTTCAGCCCTTCGGATCAGGCCTATCTTCAGGATGCCTTTTCCGAAGCTGTGTTGAAGACCTGCATTCATTTCGGGCCGATTGCCTGCGAGGAGCCGGAAAATTACGAGGCGCGGGCCAATTTGATGTGGGCGAGCAGCATGGCGCTCAATGGCGTGGCGATTGCGGGCAAGGCATTCGATGGGTTCAATCATCTGGCCGAGCATGGCGTCAGCGCGGTCTACGATGTGACGCATGGGGCAGGGCTGGCTATTTTGACGCCGTATTGGATGGAGTATATCCTGGATGACTCGACGGCCGGCAAGCTGGCGACTTTTGCCCGGAATGTCTGGGGCATTACCGATGCCGACGATATGGCGGCGGCCCGGAAGGGAATCAAGGCGCTGCGCGATTTCTACAACGGTATGGGTCTGCCGGCCCGGCTCTCGGAGGTTGGGGTGAGCGCCGATTCTTTCGATCACATTGTCGAGGAGACGGTGGATTCGAACGGGATGGTGGGCGTTTTCAAGCAGCTTAACCGTGCGGATGTCAAAAAGATCCTGGAGATGGCACTGTAAGACTGGAAGACTGGAAGACTGGAAGATTGGAAGAGCGGAAGAAAAGAGTCTATGTTTGCGCGCGCATTCTGATGCGCGCGCAAACATAAACCAAAGATTCGATCTGTGTAGTTAGCCATCACTCAAAAGCAGGGAAAAAAGACTGTATTTTCGCGCGCTTTCCGAAGCGCGCGAAAATACAAACAACAAAACTTTTTTTCCCCTTTCCGCGCGTCGTAGCTTACTGGAAAAGTGTTATGTGCGGGACGTGAAAACTGTTTTTTAATCCATGCTAATGAACGGCTGCGCGGGTCGATAAAAATGAGAGAGGCTAATCAATGGTACGGACCAGTCAGGAAATTGTTGAAGCCGTAAAGCTGTTGCAACAGCGAGATCCCGATTGCCGGTTGTTCGGCGCTTCGGGGCATCGCTATGAGTTGTATGGAGTTACGAATGCCGAAATCGAGGAACTCGAAACGGGCATAGGGATGGCCGTGCCTCTGGAATTGCGCCGGCACTGGCTCGAAGTGGGCTGGGGCGCGGGGCCGTTCTACGGGCTTTTTTCCCCGGATGAAGTTTTGACTCGGTTGATAGAGGCGCAGGATTGGAGCGAGTCGTGCGATCTGCCCCGGATCAGTCCGGCCCGGCCTTTTCCGGTTTCGCAGGATGAACTTTCTCGCTATTTCGAGAATCCCGAAGAGGAGCGTTTTATCTTTGAGAACGATCCGGACGGGATTGTCGATCTGTGCGAGGAGGGGTGCGGTTGTGTGAGTGTGTTGGTGATGGAGGGGGAATTGATCGGGACGATGTGGAGCCATGATGGGGATCGCTATTGTCCGCAGTGGTATCCGCTGGCGGGCGAGGGCAAAGAGGTCCGACGCGGTCCGATTCCGTATCTGGTCACTTTTGCGCAGTGGTACGATTTGTGGCTGGATAACTGCCTGGCTGCGTTGAGTGAATAGTTCGTGATTTGTGCGGCGGGCATTTTTAGCGTCCCGCAACAGGTACCTTCCTGGTAAAAAGCGACGCGCTGGATGGGAAGAGAGAGTTTTTTTATTTGTATTTTTGCGCGCATTCTTATGCGCGCAAAAATACGGGTTTTTTACTCCTGTTTGTTCGAGCCAACCGCAGCGGGTGCTTTTTCCGGTCCGATGCGACGCGCTGTGTGAAACAGGAAGAGAATTTTTCGACCTGTGCGGTTGTTTATCAGAGTGGATCAAAAACGGTTTTTAGCGTTCCGCAGCAGGTTCTTTTTCAGCAGGTAGCGACGCGCTGGATGGGGGGAGAATTTTTTATTTGTATTTGCGCGCGCATCCGAATGCGCGCGCAAATACAGTTTTACAAGGCCAGACTAGGGCGGCCCCATCAGGCCGCCCTTGATCTCAGAAGTTGTGCGCGCTAACAGATTTTCTATTCTGTGATCGGCAGGTAGAGATCGAGGATGAAGTTTTCTCCTTTTTGCTGGACTTTGATGTGCCGTTCCAGCCACTGGTGGTTCCCCCCTTTGTACGGGCTGTTTTCGCGCCAGGCGAGCAGTTTCTGCCAGGTTTCCGGGATTGTGTCGTAAGCGTCGCCTACCACCTCGCAGCGGGTGACGGCGTAGAGTCCTCCGGCGAATTCCTTGACTTTCATTTCCCCTTCCGACTGCACTGAAGGATCGACTTTCATCCAGTATTCGTAGCCGTAGTTCGGGCTGCTGGGGGAGGGCGACGGGTTGTTGAAACCGAAGATGATGTGCTCGTCGGAGTAATCGAGCAGGCCCTTCGGCTCTGCCCAGGTGACGAGTTTATCCCAGGCCAGCATTTCCGGCCCTTCGCCGAAGCCATGGAAAGCGGCTACATGCATCGGTTCCAGCTTTACAATCCGCACATCGATCGAGTTCATGATTTTTCTCCTTATGGTTGATTTTCTGTCGACGATCTGAGATGAGTATACGATTTTTACCCTGACATCTTGTGTCAGGGTTTATGGTAAAATGGGAAGTAGACAGTAGAAAGTATAAAGTAGACAGCCTGCGTCGCCGGGGCGGCTCTGGAAAGGTCCATGTTTTTGCGCGCTGGCCCCCTCCCCATCCCTCCCCCATGTAGTTGTACAGGTGTGACGCGCTT
>CAZCTC010000110.1:0-19884 GCA_964501335.1 uncultured Anaerolineales bacterium
TTTCATTCTGAATGAAGTCCACATTTTGCAGGGTGACCGTAATCCCTTTGCCGTAATTTTGAGTGGAGTTCAGCATTGCACCGCCGCCGACATTGGATTTGTTCCCGATGAAGAGGGTGTCGATCAACGTCATATTGATGACGCCGTCCAGGTAATATTGAACCTCATTGGCGATTGCGCCGCCTCCGGCATAGGGCTCCGGTGGGAAGTCAGGCGGCCAGAGGTTTTTGGTTGTGGTGTGCTGGACTTCGTTATGGGTAAAGGTGACGTGGTTCAATGTAACGTCGAGGATACCGTCGCAGTTGTTCATGGTGCGGAGTGCGGCGCCGGCACGGGAGGCAAAGTTGCCGGTGAAGGCAACATTGGTCAACGTCGTCAGGCTGTGTTCCTGGCAATTTTGACCGATGTATACTCCCGCGCCATCTCCACCTCGATTGCCGCTGAAGGTAAGGTTGTTCAGTGTGGTGATGCAGAGTGAATTGTTTGAATTTGAGTTACAGGCCGTATACAGGCTGTTCCAGGCGGCGCCGGTGACGATAAACCCGTCAAGAGCTACCGGGAGGATGTTGCCAGGGATGTAGTTACTGATATACATTATTCTGCCGGCATTGTTGCCGGCGATGTCGGAGTAGACTTCATCGACGAAGTTACCGTCGCTGTTGATGTCGTTTTGGTCGATATCGCCGCTGAGGATGGTGGGATGGGCGGTCCAGTCGCGCTGATCGCGGCTGATTTCGGTGCCGCCGAAGCCGCCGTAGAGCTGAACATTGGCGGTTTTGATCCAATAGGTTTCGGTGATGGCGTTATTGACGTGGCCGGCGCCTTCGTCGGGGTAGTAGACGCCTTCGGCCACCCAGATTTCATAGGCGGTGGTGGTATGGATGTTGGTCCAATCGAGGGCGTCCTGGAGGTAGGTGTAGGCGGTGGCCCAGGATTGGCCGTTGTGGGTAGCACCGGCGGCGTCACGATCGACATAGATCACCGTAGCGGCCGGGGCTTGAGATCCTTGTGGGGGAAGATCTTCTGAGGCTTTGAGGGCGGTAGGGACGAGAAGTGCCCAGAGCAGAGCAGGCAGGATGATCCAGAGAAGACGGACGAGTTTCATGGGTAAGGCTCCTTTACTAAAACGTGAAACGTGAAAGGGAAAATGTGAAAGGGAAAATGTGAAACGTGAAACGTTCACATTTTTCGAGTGGAAGAAAAAGCCCATGTTTTCGCACGTCACGCTACGCAGTCGGCGCGCGAAAACATAAATAAAAAAGCTCTCTTCTTCGATCCTGCGTGGCATATCTTACGGAAAAAATGTCAGGCGCAGGATGTCAAACCGGTTGTCAGCCGGCCTACGAACCATCACATCGGTTGAAATTTTCTTTTTTGCCCTCCTTGTGTCAGGTAAGTTGAATGAGATTATGTCCCCAGGAGTTTTTATCTTGAGGGAACCGGCGAATTGGGTAAAAGAGTCCGCTATGGGGCGCAGAAAACCGCTAAGGGGATAGGAAAGAAGATCCAGGGGGGATCAAGCGAAACGGGGATGGTATATGAGAGCAGGTGGCGATGATGGTTGACAAGGAGTAGATAGGACAACATAGAACTGCCTCCCGGAATTAATGGAATGAAGATCAGGATAGCAGCTATTGACAACCGAGAGTTTTTTGATGAATGCAGTGATCGGTTTGCAAATGGCAGCTGGTATGCTTACTATAGCATCAATTTTATTAATGGGTAGATGAAATCAAAGTGTTTGGGGATGACCCGTACCTGGGCAGGGCATTCTTAGCGTCCCGCAAAGGTTTTTTCGGTCAGATACGATGCGCGGTGCGAAGCAGGGGGAGAGAGTTTTTTATGTTTTTGCACTGTCAGTGCGAAAACAAGGCCTTTTCTTTTTCGTGTTTTTCGGGTTCATTGTATGGGTTGATACAAAATTCTTATGGCTGCACTGTGCTCCATGGAAGCAGTTCACCTGTGCGCCAGTTAAGTGCGAAAAGTTCGGCCGGGTTTGGGCAATTTAGACCGTAGCGTACGCATTGTTCTTGATTCCCTTTCAGATAATCCTCTTCGGAAAAGGCCAGCGGTGCGAAGGGAAGCCGAAGCACCTGAATCCAATCGCTATTTTTCCAGTTGCATTCCGGGGTTTCCGGTTTGCAGAGGTAGTAATTGTAGGCGGGATCGGCGGCAAGGGCAGTCTGTTCGCCGGTATTGATGTCAATGCGCATGATTTTTACGGATTCAGAGAAGATGAGGGTGTCTCCGAGGTAGTTCATAAGTCGATGTTGATAGAGGAGATAGTTGTCGTCGGGTGTCCAGAGGGGGCGATCGTCACGGATGTTTTTGTGATCGGGAGTGGATGCAAATATGAAGTCTTTTTCGCTGTTATAACCCCAAAGCCCGGCGTCGATGTGGTAATAAGAGTTGTGGTTCAGGCCGGCTATGGCTGTGTGAGCGGCATTCCATGTTTCTTCGCCGGTTTTTTCACCCAGAAAAACGGTTTTTTTCGTCTGGGGATCGAGTAGCCAGATATGGGAATCCTCGCAGTCTCTGTGTGTGATCCAGATTTTACCGTTATCCAGATAGGTGTACTCCTGTGTTGTCCCTTCTGCGCCCTGGTAGATTAAGTCACCGGTTTCTGCGTTCACGATCATAGCGGCGCGGCCGCAGATGTTCGGGCCGTAGCGGAAGCCGAGATAGCGTTTGTCCGGCGAATATTGAAATTTTTCACAGGGCAGAGTATCGGCCGGGATATTTCTGCGGGAATAACATTCCGGTGGTAGTTTGACGTTGGTGATTGTGTAGGTCGGGGTGGGAGTCATGTCGGGTGTGGCGGTGGCTGTGGGCGTGGGCCAGGGGGGAGTGGCGATGCTTTTTGTGGGGACGGCTGTCGAAATACCGGTGAGGGGGCGGGCCAGGGGGAGCAGCCATGTGTTGGTCACATAGAGTGCGATGGCAAAGACTATGAGCCAGAAGCCGATGACGCGGGCGGCGGGGCCGTGCAGTTCGCCTGCGCCGCTTTGTTGATTGTGGCTGAACAGGCTGCCGACGATCATGAGCAATCCAAGTATCAGAATGGCGAAGGCTATTGTTGTCATAGGTGAGCTTCCTGTTTTTTCCGTCCCCTAAATGACTTTTTCCGGTCAGGTACGACGCGCGGGATGGGAGAATTTTTATTTATGTTTTCGGCGGCTTTCTGAAGCCGCCGAAAACATGATCTTTTCCTTCTCGCGTTTTCCAGGTTCATTGTATGGGTTGTTCTTCAACTATAGTTGTATTGGCGAGCTATTATATTCTTGTTCGTTATTGGGGGCAAGCTGCGAGTTTTTCCATCGAGATATGTTTCGCCGGATAGTTTGCGGGTTAGTTCAGGTTGCTTTCTCGTTGGGGAGTGACTCTTTGTGTAGATTCAAAGATCATTTCCGGACCGAGGGTGGGTTCGATGTCGAGGCTCTTCCGTTTCTCCAGGGGGAGGATTTCCAGGAAATGCTTGATTTGGGGATCCCAGAAAACCCAATTGTGTCCGCCGGGGCCTTCTTCGTAGGTCAACGGGAGGCCAAGGTTCAGGGCGTGATCACGGAAGAGGGTATTATCGCTGTAGAAGTAGTCTTCGGTCCCGCAGCCTTGATAGAACTGGGGGCAGGGGCCGCCCGATTCAGCCAGAACGGTGGCCAGATGGAAGAGATCGTGCTGGCTGCCGGGCAGATGGCTGAAATCTCCGAAGATCCATCCCAGTTCAGCCCGCCATTCAGGGTTGACCATGGTTGTGGCCAGTTTCACGATGTCGAGAGCGCCGGATAAGCTGCCTACGAGACGATAGCGGTTGGGGTAGGTAAGTCCGAACTTGAAAGCTCCATAGCCTCCCATAGAGGTCCCGGCCAGGTAAGTGTGGTGGCGATCGGTTTCAGTGGGGAAGAAGGTGTTTACGATGCGTGGTAATTCTTCGCTGATGAAGGTGCCGTAGCGATATCCGGTTACCATGTCAGTGTAGAAAGCGCGTGCGGCTGCCGGCATTACAATGATCAGGTCGTATTCGCTGGCGTAGCGTTCGATAGAGGTGGCGCGTTGCCATGCGGTGTGATCTTCGGTGAGTCCGTGTAACAGGTAGAGTACGGGGTACTTTTTGGGAGGTTTTGAGATGGGGCTGTTTATGCTGATGTAAGGTTGGGGGAGGATGACATCCATTGAAGATTGGATGCCCAATACATAGGATGCGAAGTTGCAATGAATTAAAGCCATTTATTTTCTCCTTTCCGCTATCGGTTAAGAAAAAATTACCTGTGTGGTTAGCTTTTTAGCATTCCGCAACAGGCTTTTGTTTGCTCGAAGCGCCGCGCTGGATGGGGGGAGATTATTTTTATTCATATTTTCGGCGGCTTTCTGAAGCCGCCGAAAATATGAGTTTTTTCAGACTAACCGCACAGGTTAAGGCTTTTTCTCGTGTTTTGAGGGTTCATTGCAAGGGGCAATTTTCCGATTTGTGCAGTAGATGCTTTTTAGCATCCCCCAAAGGGTTTTTGTTCGGTGTGAAGCAACGCACTGGATGGATAGAGAGTGTGTTTCTATTTATGTTTTTGGGGGTCTTTGTAAGAAAATTATAGATTAAATCTTCATAAAGGCAAATGGAGCTTGACTGGAATTTCGAGCCACGGTTTAGTCAACGATCCAGAGGCTGTCGGAGTTCTCGCTTTCATCATAATAATCGTCCATCGAAGGGTGCAAGACGACCCGAAAGCCATGATCGGGCGCTTTTTCTGTAGGGGGTTTGGTGTAACGGTTGTAGCTTTGGGCGGTCAGGAGATTTGATTGCCAGGAGCCGCCTCGACTGCCGCGGGACAGCATCCATTCCCAGACGTTGCCGCGCATATCGAGCACGCCGTAGGGGCTGATGCTTTCCGGGAAGATGCCGACGGGGGTTGTGTCGTTCAGTCCCAGTTCCAGGGTGTTGGCCTGACCTTCGGTCAACGGCGGGGCGGAAAACTTTTGCAGGGTTAAATCTCCATGGACTGCCTTTTCCCATTCCATAATGGTCGGGAGGGTAACCCGCCGATTGATGCTTTTCGAGAGCCAGCGGCAATATTCGGTGACATCAAACCAGTTGACGAAGACGACGGGGTGGTTTTCTTTGCCGGGGGGCGGCTGTTGTTGTTTCCAACCGATAGGGGCGGTATATTGGGTGGAATGGACAAAGAGGGCGTATTGGGCGTTGGTGATGGGGGTAGTGGAGATGAAGTAGAGTTCCAGGGCGGCTTCGTAAGGTTCACCGTCATCGGCATCCCGGGTCAGAAACTTCCCTGCCGGGATGACGCACCAGAGCGGTTCTCCGTAGGGAGGAACCCAAAATGATCCGGCTGTCCTGGCGCGGGTTTCGATTAAGGAATTTAAATCGGCGGAGTCTTTTTTGAGTGGGAGTTGGAATATATCGTCCATGATTATCCTTTCCGGATATTTTAGCAGTCGATCATGACTTTTTGTATGTCGTATAGTTGTGCTTCTAAAGACTTGGTTCCCCCGGGTTGAAAGTCGCTGAAGGTGGAGCCATAGCATAACGTTGAGGGCGGTGCGTGTCGGGCGAAGGGGCCGGCCATGCCGGACATCCAACCTTTGCGGGCTTCCGGGTGAGGTTCTGCCATGCGAAATCGGAATATATAGTAGTCGAGCAGGCCGTCTTTCATTCTTTTTCCGACCGTTCCCAGTTTTGAGACGATTCCCATCAGTTCAATTTCATCGGGTACAGATCCCAGAGAGGTGTACGACAGCCAATTGACCATGGTGGATTCCGCCAGGGCAGCCTGGGTGTGAAATTCTTTGGGAAAAAGGTCCAATTGTTTCAGTCGTTTCAATTCGTCGAAGAGGCGATTGCGCATTTCGGCGGAAGCTGCGATGCTTTGGTAAATGGAGGCCGGGATGGTTTGTCCTTGATGGAGCAGGCCGGCAGCGGCAAAGTATTTCAGTTGGGGATCGGTGAAGTTGAGCGCCCGCTGAAAGATGACTGCGGTGCGGGGATCGGGCAGATGGTCGAACAGTTGTAGATAGAGTGAAGCTGTGGTTCGCAGGTGAGGATAGGGCTGGATTCTCAACCAGTTTATTCCATTCGGTTGTTGCATGGCCCACAATTGCGATTCATGTTTTTCGTAGTCGGTTAAGAGTATATCCAGCCGGGGTAGGAACAGGAGGGAGGTCCATGTTTTACGTTTTGTAAGGGTTTTCAGCAATTCCAGGGCGGAGATTTTTGCTGATGTATCGCAGATGGGGAAGTTTTCCAGGATTTCAGCAGCCTGTTTTGCTGTTGTGATTCGAGTGTTTGTGTTCATGGCGTTCAATTAAAGAATTTAAATCGGCAGAGTCTTTTTTGAGATTGCCCGGTAGAGTTACAGTGCGATTTCATAGTGTTTATTTGCTAAAGTGTAATGGCTGTTGTTTAAAGATTCATCGCCGGCTTTTCGGATTTCGTTGGCGGATCGGAAGATGTCGGTTGTGTTGGTTGACATATCTTTCCTCTGAAACATTTATAAGTAATGTTTTTACCAGAGTCAGTTTAGCATAAACGAGAAAAAGCTCAACTATTTTCTGTAGCGTCCCGCAAGGGTTTTTTGTCGGGTAAAAGGCGACGCGCGGGATGGGGGGAGAGGATTTTTTTGTTTATGTTTTCGCGCGCATTCTGATGCGCGCGAAAACATAGGTTTCTGAGTTGACAAAAAGGCAATGAGAAGTAAGATATGTCTTGTATACAAGATATATCTTGCAAGGAGTATGAGATGAGCAAGCTACCGGAAGGAAAACGATTCTATGGAGCCATTACGGTCAGCGAGAGAGGGCAGATTGTCATTCCCGCTGAAGCGCGGCGGGATTTTCACATTGAGGTGGGGGATAAGTTGCTGGTGTTGGGAGATCTGGAGCAGGGGTTGGCTTTGATCAAGGCCTCGGCTTTACTGGACAGGCACCCAGGGATTCGGGCGTTGTTGGAAGGGAATTTCGATCTTTCAAAAGGCGATAAAAATGAATGATAAGAGTCGGAGTGTAATCGTTAAGGTGCTGTCTTCGGTCGCTTCTTCGGCTGCGGCCATGTCGGTGTTCTTTTTCAGTGGAATCCATAATATTTGGGGGTTGCTGCTGCTGGCGACCCTGGCCGGTACGGTGGCGAATATTGTAGTGATGGTGCTGGTGACTCAGGCATTGCAGCTGGAAAAACGGTTGACGCGGGGACAGATTCGTGAAGGGGTGTTGGCTTTCGGTCGGTTCCCGATCGAGGCGCCGGAGGCTTCTCTGGCGGGCGGGAAGGGGCTGTCGCTGGCCAAGATGTATCAGGCGGGACACCCTGTGCCGGACGGTTGTATTTTGCTTCCCGGCGCTTTTGAGCAGGACGATCTGCGGCCGGAGGCCTGGGAGCAGGTGAAACGGCAGCTGGGCCGGCTCCGTAGGGGGAAAACGATTTCGTTTGCGGTGCGTTCTTCGGCGTTGCAGGAGGATTCGGCGCAGGCTTCTTTTGCGGGTGAATTTGAGAGTGTGTTGGATGTCAAATCCGACGATGAGATCCGGGTAGCTGTGCGTGAGGTGCTGAAATCCCGTCACAGTGCGCGGGTGCAGAGCTACACTCAGGCGCAGGGGTTTGAGGCCGGAGAACACTCCATTGCTGTGGTGATTCAGAAGCTGATTCAGCCCGATTTTGCGGGGGTTTTGTTCACCGCCGATCCGTTGACGGGCAATTTGAGCCAGATGTCGGGCAATTTTGTGAAGGGTATCGGCGAGAAGTTGGTCTCGGGGCAGGTGACGGCCCAGACTTTTACCTTTGATCGTCCGGGCGGCACCTATCACGGGCCGGCTGAACTCAGTGCGACGGCGAAGATTCTCCATTGGGAGGCTCACGCCATCGAGAATGAGATGGGCTGTCCGCAGGATATCGAATGGGCGACGGCGGGAGGCCGGGTTTTTATCTTGCAGGCGCGTCCGATCACCACGTTGAGCGGTTACAATCCGGTCACGGCGGTGTGGAATGACAGTATGAAGGGCAATTTCCTCTGGTCGGCGACCAATCTGATGGAGGCGAGCCCGGAGGTATTGACCCCTCTGACGGCTTCTTTCCTTCCATATTTAAATCAACATGGTGGGCCGGCGCTGACGGTGAAGAACTATCCGTTGAATGGGATCATCGGCGGACGTTTTTATTCCAATATTACGGTGCAGGTTTCGGCGTTTGTGCGCCTTTTTAAAGGTGATACCCGCCGGGCCTATCGCGAGCTGGCAGGGTGGTGGGGCGAAATTCCGGAAGGGATGGAGATCCCGGTGTTGCCGTTGACCGGATCGGATTGGTTCCAGGGGGTGATGCCGGGGTTGCTGCGCTCCAACGGTCAGTTCGGCAAGTATCGCAAGCAGGCGGAGACGTTTGTTGCGCAGAGCCGGACGAAGTGTGCCGGGCTGCGAGCGAAGATCAAAAACGAATCGTCGAAGTCCGGGTTGCTGGCGCTTTGGGATCAGGAGATCTATCCGCTCTATCGGGATTCGCTTTTTTCCATCGTGGCGGTTTCATCCGATGTGCAGATGCGGGTGGAACGCGAGCTGCGCGATCTGGTCGGGCCGGAGGATGCCAATGCTTTGCTTTCCAATCTGGGGGGGGCGTCTTCCCGGTTGGAGAGCCTGGGGCCGATGGTCGGTTTGGGAATGGTGCTGCGGGGAGAGATGAGCCGCGAGGAATATATCGAGAATTACGGCCATCGGGGAGTCAATGAGGGGGAGGTGGCCTGGCCGCGGCCGGCGGAAGATCCGCAGTGGCTGGATCGACAACTGGCGGAATGGCAGCGATCGCCGATGGATGTGGAGGCTATGCTGGCGCGGCAACATGCAGCTTATGAGGCGGCATGGGCTCGATTCTGCGAGAAGGCTCCGAAAAAAGTGAAGGCGATGGAGAAGCGGTTGGCGGAGGCCGGCAAGGCCGCGCAGCGGCGGGAGAAGGTACGTTCGGAGGCTACGCGGGGAATGACGGTGCTGCGGGCGTTTGTGCTGCGGGCTGGAGAGTTGCTGGGGGTGGGGGAGGATGTTTTTTTTCTGACCATTACGGAGATTCTGGAGGCTTTGGCGGGGCGGGGAAAGCCGGCGGCCTGTCAGTATATCCCGTTGCGTAAAGAGACTTATGAGCGTTACCGCGCATTGCCTCCCTATCCGGCTTTGATCTGTGGGCGTTTCGATCCGTTTGCCTGGGCGGCCGATCCCAACCGGCGTTCGGATCTCTATGATGGGGTGACGCAAGCAGCGGCGACGGCCCTCCCTGAAAAAGAGGCGAATGTCATCCGGGGATTTGCCGGGGCGCTGGGGGTGGTCGAAGGTACGGTGCGCTGTCTGGAGGGGTTGGATGAGAGCAGCTCTTTCCAGGCCGGCGAAATTCTGGTGACGACGATGACCAATATCGGTTGGACTCCGCTCTTCCCGCGGGCGGCGGCGATCATTACCGATCTGGGGGCTCCGCTCAGCCATGCGGCGATTGTGGCCCGCGAGCTGGGGATTCCGGCGGTGGTGGGGTGCGGCGATGCCACGATGCGGTTGAAGACCGGCGATCGGGTGCGGGTGGACGGCGGGAAGGGGTCGGTGGAGATCCTGTGAAGCGTGAAGCGTGAAACGTAAAACGTGATGAGCTGTTGTGAAGGTACATCGTCGGGACGGTTCTGGAAAAGATCAAAGAAAGCAGACAGCGGCAAGTAGACAGCAGCAAGTAGACAGCGGCAAGTAGACAGCGGCAAGTAGACAGTAGCAGCCTGCGCCGCCGGGGCGGCTCTGGAAAAGGGACATGTTTTGGTGCGCCTTCTGAGGCGCACCAAAACATACACAAAAAAACTCTCTCCCCCCATCCGGCGCGGCGTATTTTACGGGGGAAAGGGCCAGGTGCGGGGAATTTTCCAAAGAGGTGCACCGCACTATGATTTTGCAATTACCGGCGGCTTGCCTTCAAGTTGGAACGTTTGAATCGTCGGTTGTACGGGTAGAAAGTGCGTCGCACCTTAGGCCGGGCTATTTTCAGCTCAGGATTATCATTTGTTTTGCAATACTTCGACGGTGCCCTGATCCCCATTGACCCGAATCCAGTCGCCCGTGTGAATCCGCATGGTGGCGTTGCCGCAGCTGACGACGGCCGGGATGCCCAATTCGCGGGCGACGATGACGGCATGGGAGAGGGGGGCGCCTACATCCGTGACGATGGCGGCGGCGCGGGGGAAGATGGGTGTCCAACCGACGTTGGTGATGGTGGTGACCAGAATTTCGCCGGATTGCAGGGTTTCTCCTTCTTCGGGCGAGAAGATGACCCGGGCCCGGCCTTCAACGATGCCGGGGACGCCGGAGAAGCCGGAGATGGTGTCGCTGATGGGGGCTTCGGGGTGGGTGGCGTCAAAGTAGTCGTTGCGGCGGTGGGGATCGGCGGCCCATTTGAAGGGATCGAACCGGCCGCGGATGATGGCGGGATAGGCGGGGAGGGCGGCGTAGCATTGGTAGGTGAGGCGCCGGACCGGGACTTTCTCTAATACGGCCGAGTCGCCGTGCAACAGGGCCAGGATTTCATCAATATGGAGGAAGAAGAGTTCTTCTCCCTTGCCGGTCAGGAGGCCGGCGCGCAGGACGAAGTCGCGCAGCACCCAGAAGGTGCGGATGACTTCCGAGCGGGCGGCCTCGCGGGAGCGGGAGATAGCGGTCCAGCGCTCGATTTTGCGCCGCATGGCGACTTCTTTTCCAGGATAGCGGGCGCGGAAGCGGCCCCAGGCGGCGTCGCGGACCTTTTCCTGGCGCGTCAGCAGCGATTGGAGGCTTTCCCGGGATTCTTTCAGGCCGGCCAGCTGGCGATCGACCCAGGCCGGATCTTCTCCGGGGCGGGGGGTGGAGATTTCAAATTCGTGAGGGCTGCGATGGCCGTATTCCCGGGCAAAGGTCGCGCGGTCGATTTCTCCCTGAGCCAGACGGGTCAATCCGATGAGCAGGCCGAGGCTGGCCATGGAATCACTTCCGGTCTGGGGGCTGGTGAGCATGGCGTTGGCGTCGGCATCGCCGACCAGCTTTTGGAGTTCCAGACGTACGGTTACGAGGGAATTGCGGTCCTGGCGGTTGGAGGCTTCGAGCATCTGGCTGGCGAGATCGAAGTAGGGGCGGAGTTCGTCCTGCCAGAATTCAAACAGGGCGGCCGGGGTGGAGATTTCCTGGATCCGGCGGCGCATGGTTTCGCAGCGGGCGACGCCCTGAACCAGAAATTCCGGCAGTTTTTTCTGGTGGGCGGAGACTCGGCGCAGGACGCGAACGATTTGGGGCAGGAGGGCGCCGATGATTTTCCAACGGGAGATGGGTAAGGCCGGGATTTCCATCCCCGGAGGGAATTTACCGAAGACCTGTTCATTGGCTTCGGCGAGCTTTTTTTTCATTCCGAAGGCATCCGCGATGGCGGTGGTCGTGCTCATGTTCATATAGGGGCGACCGCCGATGTCGCCGTAGATGCGATAGCCGGGAATTGTGCCGGTGCCCATGGCTCCGGCGGTGAAGATCGCACAGAGAGATTTGGTGCAGGGGGTCATGACATCAGGGATGGCTTCACCGAAATTACCGTTGGTCCAGAGGTAATCGTTGTCCAGGGTGTCGTTCCAGACTTCGGGGACCAGGGATTGATCGAGGGTGGTGATGGGGCGGGCCTGGACGATAGAGAACTGATCGGCCAGGAGCGTCCATTCGATGTCCATGGGGCAGCCGTAAAGCTGCTCGATCCGGAGGCCCAGTTGATTGAGCCGGGCGGCCTGTTCTGCGGTGAGGGTGGGGCGGCGGCGTTGTTCGGGTGGGACGGCGATTTCTTGCGTACCGTTTTCCGAGCCGACGGCCATCAGGGCTTTGTCGTTGATCTGTTGGGAGATGATCTGGCCGTTGTTTTTGTCGAGGATGAAGGTGTCGGGGATGACCCGTCCGCTGACCAGCGTTTCGCCCAGGCCCCAGGCGGCATTGATCATGGCGTGGTCGCGGGCGCCGGTGAGGGGATCGGCGGTAAAGAGGACTCCGGCGACGTCGGCCGGGATCATTTTTTGGACGACGACGGCGAGGCTGACTTCTTGCGGCGGGATGTTGTGGCGGGCTCGATAGTCGACGGCGCGGGCGGTCCAGAGGGAGGCCCAGCAGCGTTTGACGGCTTCCAAAAGGGGCTGTTCGCCCAGGATATTGAGGTAGCTTTCCTGTTGGCCGGCGAAGGAGAGGCCGGGCAGATCTTCGGCGGTGGCGGAGGAGCGGACCGCGACGGGCTGGTCGGTTCCCAGCTCCAGCGCGGCCTGCCGGACGGCCGTTGCGATTTCGGGTGGGAGGGGGGCGGCCATGAAGAGGTCCAGGATCTGCCGGGCGGCGTCTTCCAGCGTGGCGGGATGGTCGATCTGTACGGCGGCGAGGGCGGCCAGGATTTTTTCCTGCAAGTCGTTTTGGGCGACGAAGTGGTTATAGGCGGCGGTGGTGATGTGGAAGCCGGGCGGGACCGGCAATCCGGCGTTGATCAGGCGGGCCAGGGAGGCTCCTTTGCCGCCGGCGGTTTCGAGGGCGGCGCGGGGGGCGCCGAGCGGCAGCGTAAAGGGGAGAGCGGGTTTGTTATCCATACGAATCTCCTTAACAAGCGGACAGTAGACTGCGGATTGTATGCCTGTTTGAGAGTTTGGCGAATTGGCGGCTTTTTAGCGTTCCGCAAGGGTTTTACACGGCCAGTTTAGGGCGCCCACGCAGGGGCGCCCCTACGTCAGAGGGCCTTTTTGTAGGGGCGGCCCGAGGTGGCCGCCCTTGATTTTTCAAGGCAGGGCCAGATGGCCGTCGATGCATCTCAAGTATTGTGGGAGGGCGCTGACGACGATCCATTCTCCTTCGGCTTTAAGCTGTTGGCTGATGATAAATTGTCCTGAGTAATATCGCCAGTTGGCGGGGGTGCGGGTTACTTTCCAGAGGACTCCATCCCGGCCGGTGGATTCAAAGCGGTGCGGATACCAGTCATGGTAACGGTTGACGAGTTTCTTCTCCTCAGGCGAGCCTTTGGCGAAGAAGATGCGGCGGGTTTCTTGCCAGGTTTGACCGCCGTCGGAGGTGGTCGCAAAGGCAATTTGGGTGGGATCTTCGATGTCGTAGAATATTACAACCTGACCGTTTTGTTCATCGAAGAACTGCATTTGAGTGGAATATCCATACCATTCCGATGTGGGAATTCTAACCGGTTTATCCCAGGTTTGTCCGTAGTCTTGGGTGCGGGAAACTCGAGGCCAGCCCGTACTTTCGACGGTCCAGATGATCAAGGCCCAACCCTGGCCGTTGTCCAGAAAGGTCAGTTGCTGGATATCGCTGCTTACCACCGGCAGCATGGTTTCGATCCAATGCCGGCCGCCGTCCGTGGTTTTCAGCAGAATTGAGCGACGAAGTCCTCCGCCTTCAACATTTCCGGCGACTCCCCATAGGAAGGCGGTTTTTTTATCCAAAGCATAGAGTCCATGAAATCCGATACCAACTCTGGTGGCGGTATGTTGCAGGTGGCATTGTTCTTCCAGTGTTCCCGTATCATCTTGATAGAATTCGATGGGGGTGGTGGGCATGGGGGTGATGATGATGGGCGAGCGGGGAGTGGGGGTGGGATGAAAGGGTTCGGGCGTGGGGGTGAGGGTGGGTTGGGGTGTGTATGTAGGTTGGGTGGTGGGCAGGATGCATCCCGGCGTTGGGGTGGCGGCGCAGGCGGTTAAGGTCAATGCGAGGAGGCACAACCTGTGCGGTTTGCTGAGAGAAAAGCCCATTTTTTCGCGCGCCGTCTGCGGCGCGCGAAAAAATAGACGAAAAAACTCTCTCCCCCCCACTTGTGTGCGGCATCTCATAGAAAAAGTGTTCTGGGTGGAATGCAAAAAGTCGGTTATTAACCGAACCAACGAATACCCCCCCAGGTGGAGAATGAAAGTCAGAGTTATAAAGGTGTCAGTATTTTTATCAATCATTTTTCAGGAAACTCCCAGGATGGCCAGAAAGGCGGCAACCATGCCGGCGTCCCCGATCAGGGGGATGAGGCCGTTCCAGAAGCGGGCCGGTTCGTCGAAACGATAGTGCAGGATGTAGCAGACGAGACCGACCAGGGTGGCGAGTCCTATCAGAACGATGAGCAGGGCGGTTTGGCCCGTGCCGAGCCGGCCGTTTCCCTGCAAGACGGCGACGGCGGCTCCTTCCAGGGCGACCCAGAGGACGATCAACGGCAGTTCTGCGGTGTGGGCGCGGTGAAAGAGGGTGGTGGTGACGGCCAGGAGGAGGAAGTAAAGGGCTACGGCTCCTATCAGGATGTAAGGGACGGGGATTCCTGCGGTTGTGGGGGACAGGGCGTTGATGCCGAGGGCGAGGACGGCGATGGCGGTGAATCCGACGAAGACGGCGGCGGCCATGAAGAGGCCGGCGCCGGCGGTTTTGCCTTTGGGACCGAATTCCAATGTCCACCAGGCGATGTAGAAGATGAGGGTGATCAATAAGAGGAGATTTCCGCCGAAGATTTCCCAAAGGGGGGTGGTGAAATCGCGAAACCAGGTCATGGGTACCTCCTTGTTTAGGGTTGTGAAATTTTAGCGTCCCGCACCGGGCATTTTTCCGGTAAGATGCGACGCGCTGGATGGGGGGAGAGAATATTTTTATTTGTGTTTTCGGCGGCTTCAGAAAGCCGCCGAAAACACAGGTTTTTTGTATCAGCTCAATACAGGCTTTTTCTGTCTTTTTTCGGTCAATTGCACGGGTTGTTTTTGTTTGATTTATGCATTTAGCGTCTCGCACCGGGTATTTTCCCCTTAAGAATCGATGCGTGGTGCGAAGCAGGGAGAGAGCGTATTTTTATTTATATTTTCGGCGGCTTGAGAAAGCCGCCGAAAATATGGTTTTTATTTTGTTTTTAGATCTGTGTAACATCTATTTGTTCTTCGGGAATTTAGTGTATCACAAACCTGCTAAAATTCAATATTAACTAAGGCAAATGATCTCGGGTTCTATTTCAACTGTTCCTTTGATTGAGTTGGCGACCAGGCTGTATTTGCGGGCCGATTGCAGGGCACGTTCTACCTGCCGCTGTTCGGCGTTCCGCACGGTAATTCGGGGGCGCAGTACCACTTTGTTGAAGATTTCGGTGCGGTCCAGTTCGATGTGCTTGGTCCCTTCGGCGTGACAATCATATGCTACCAGTTCAATCTTAAACCGCTCGCAGGCCCACAGGAACATCAACATGATGCAGCTGTTGACGGCGGCGACGAAGGCGTCTTCCGGAGTCAGTACGCCGGCCATGCCGTGGGCGTCAGGAGGGGCGGAGAAGGGCAGATGGGGGCCGTTGCCCATCTGGACTTCACCCTGATGGCCGGCGGTCCAATGGACTTCTGTGGTGTAGATGGTATCCATTATTTCATTCTCCCAGGCTTGCCCGGTAGGCTCGATCCACGGCGGCTCGTACCGGTGTTTCATCTTCCGGAGCCAGGGCGTTGTAGATCCGTATCTGTTCCATGAGTGCATCCAGGGTAGCGCTGTCGGCCGGCCGGCCTTGATTGCGGAAGGCGTCCAGGATGGCGGGCAGCGCCAGCAGTTCCAGCGTTCGGCCTTCCAGTTCCAGGCGGGCCACGGGGATTCCGGAGCCGCAGGCGCATTCGCCGACGGTCAGTTCGGCTGAGGCGGCGGGAATGCAGCCTCCCAGCAATTGATCTACTTTGGCGGCGATCTCTGCGGCCATGTCGGCTACGGCGGCCATCCCTGTTTCATCCAGGTGACGGGGGCTGCCCTGTAATCCATCGGGAACCACGAGCGAGGCGGCCGGCGCTGCGCTGTACTTTTCGGTGGCGCGGGCGGCACAACGCAGGCTGCATCCGTCGATGGCGATGGTGGGATAGAAGCGGGCAAAGGCGCGCTCGCGTTCTTCTCCTGCCAGAAAGAGGGGAAGGCAAAGCGTTACGGTGGCATCGGGGCGCAATTCTTCCAGCACTTTGCGCACGGCCAGGCGGGTTACGGTTCCGCCGGCGAGTTCTTCGCCGCTGCATGCAATCAAACCGATCTTTTTAGGGGGCAGGTCGGGCATGGTTTATTTCTCCTCTGTTTTGTCGGCGAGCAGGGCGTCGACATGGGCTGTAATTTCGTCGGCCAGATGGCCCGCCAATGCGCGGCCTCCGGAGCCGATTTCTACCACGCCTTCGGCTTTGCAGTCGGGGTGAGCGCGATAGCTGTCGAAGACGCGCAGGGCAGCCGCGGGGGTGGCGCCGGCCTGCTCTACGTTGACGCGGGCGCAGCCTTTAGGGCAGCCGTCTACGGTGATGGTGGGGCAGTCGGTTACCCGGGCTTGCGCTTCGAGGTCGCCGAGGGTTAGACGGGAGAGGCAGAGGGTGGCGGTTTGTTGGGGTCTCAGTTCGTCGAGGACGCGATAGACGGCTTCGCGGCCGACGCTGCCGAAGGCTTTGCCGATGCCGCTACAGGGGATCAGTAAGATTTTTTTCATGGAAGGGTCCTTTCGTTGTTGGTATTTTCGCGGGCTTCGGAAAGCTCGCGAAAATACGGGCTTTTTCTTTTGTTTTCCGGCTCAATTGCATGGGTTGTTTTTCACCTGTGCGGTTAGCATTTTAGCGTCCCGCAAAAGGCTTTTGTTTGGTAAAGGGCGACGCGCGGGATGGAGAGAGATTATTTTTTATTTATGTTTTCGGCGGCTTCAGAAAGCCGCCGAAAACATGGGCTTTTTTTGTTTGATTTATGCAGTGAGTATTTTAGCGTCCCGCAAAAGGCTTTTGTTTGGTAAAGGGCGCCGCGCGGGATGGAGAGAGATTATTTTTTATTTAACCCAAGTTGCTACCTTTAAAAGACGTGCTTTCTATTTAAGCTTTTTTGCATGCAAAGGTTTAGTAGAAAGTAGACGGTAGACAGTAGACAGCGGATTTCCAGTCCATTTGAGCCGGTAAGGCGAAGATTTTTGCTGTCTACTGTCTACTTGCTGCTGTCTACTTTGGGACGGCATGCAGCGGATCTTGAATCATGGGCTGGATTTATCGAGGTGGCAACTTGAATTATTTATGTTTGCGGCGGCTTTCTGAAGCCGCCGCAAAAATGGGCTTTTGGGTGATTTATCTTTCTTTATCGGCCTGGATACGCGCCGATTCCAGGTAGGCTTCGGCTGTGAGTAGGGCGGCGGTTGCGTTTTCCCAATCCATGCCGTCGAGGAGGGCGAGCCAGCCTGTTCCGTAGGGGTCGTTGTTGACCAGTTCCGGGGTCTGTTCCAGCGCGGGGTTGACCTCGTGGATGGTGGCAGGCACCGGGATTTCCAATATGTAGACGGTTTTGATGGTTTCGATTTCTACCAGTTCATCGCCGGCTTCGAGCACCGTTCCCGGCGTCTCCAGATGCACAAAGGCTACATCTCCATGGATCTGCTGGATGAAGTCGCTTACTCCTACGCGCACCTTTGAACCTTCCTGCAAGAACCAGAGCCCTTCTGCGGTGTAACGGCGATCCTGGGGGATTTGAAAGACAAATTTATCGACGGTCAGTTCGAGGGATTCGCTCATTTCAGCCTTTTAACCGGCGGTAGACTGCTTCGAGCCGGGATTGATAGATGGCGCGGATGGTTTCTTCGTCCTCTCCGAGCGGTTTGACCGGAATGAGGTCCATGACTTCGGCCGGCGACAGGCCGGCCTGGCGCCGGGTGGCCATGGCGCCGGTGATCATGGCGGAGAGGCCGGTTTCGATTTCTTCGGGATCGAGTCCAAAGGTCAGGCCCAGGTGGGAAAGTTCTTCCCACTGGAACCAGAAATAGGTGGGGCCCATGGCGGTGATGATGGCGTAGGTCTCCAGTTTTTCTTCGGCGACTTCGGGGCAGGTTCCCAGCGTGCCCAACCAGTCGCAAAGGGCTGTTTTTTCATCACCCGTTAATCCGGCGCTCCAGGCCATGGGGTTGTAGCCGGCATTGACGATGGACGGGGCGTTGGGGATCATCCGGGCCAGTCGGTCAAATCCGTTCAGCCCGGCGGAGAGTTTCTCCAGGGAGAGTTTGGGGGCGAGGGAGATTACGACGGCGTCGGATTTCAGGACGGGGCGGATATCTTCTAATACAGGGCCCATAGCCGGCGGGTGCAGTGCTAAGAAGACGATCTGTTGGGCGGCGGGGGCCCGGTTGTCGGTTCCTGTGATGGTGATTTCAGGGAATGCGGCCTGTAAGCGTGCCAATACTTCGGCGTTGGTGTCGCTGACTACGATTTGCCGTGGCAGCCGGTCGGCCCGTTTAAATCCGGTGAGCATGAGGCGTGTGACGCGGCCGCCGCCGATAAATCCTATGGATTGGTTTAGCATGGAAGATTCCTTTCGAATCAGGGAATTTTGATTTGCGCCCCGCACTATGTTTCCGCCGGGTAAGAAGCGACGCGCTGTGCGAAGCAGGCAAAGAGAATTATTTTTTATTCATTTTTTCGGCGGCTTTCTCAAGCCGCCGAAAAAGGGCTTAACCCTACAGAGTTCAATTTCTTAATCAGTGGCGGGGGCGACGGCCGGACGGGGGGCCGGGCTCCAGAATCCGCGCTTTTGCAGCATTTTTCCAAAATAGACCAGGCTCAGCATGATGGGGACTTCCCAGAATAATCCCATGGTGGTGCCGAGTGCGGCGTAGGAGCCGACGCCGTACATGGCTACTGCGGTGGCGATGGCAATTTCAAAGTGACTGGAAGAGCCGATGATGACGGTGATGATGGCTTCGCGGTAGGCCAGTTTGAAGAGTCGGGTCATGACGATGTTGTAACTTACTACGATGACGAATCCCAGCAATAAGGGGACTGAGATGAGCAACAGAGCGTCGAAATGATTGATCAAGACCTGCCCGTTCAGGGAGAAGAGGACAACCAGCGTTGTCAGCAGGGCGCCGATGGAGATCTTTTCTACGATGGGCCGGTAGGTGCGCTGGAACCAGGTTTCACCTTTTGCCTGTACGAGCAGCCGTTTGGAGATGATCCCCAATACCAGGGGGACGCCGATGAAGATCAGGGCTGAAATTGCCAGCAGTACCCAGTCCAGGGGGATGCCCTGGATGCCGGTCAGGAATGAGACGATGGGGACGTAGAGGACCATGATGGTGAGGGTGTTCAGGCTGGTGTTGATGACATTTTGTTCCTGGTTTCCTTCAGCCAACCGGCCCCAGACCAGTACCATGGCGGTGCAGGGACTGGCTCCCAGGAGGATGACGGCGACGGCCAGCTGGGGGTTGTCTTTGAGGAAGAGGCGGGCCAGCACGGCGGCGACGATCGGCGCTACAATCCAGTTGGAGATGATGCTGAGCAGGATCGGCTTGGGGTTGTCGCGGAGCCGTTTCAGTTCGGAGACCTGTAAGTTCAAGAGGGCCGGGTACATCATCAAAAAGAGGCAGATGCCGATGGGGATGGAGATCCCGCGGATTTGCCAGGAGTTGATGGCTTCTCCGATGCCGGGGACGGTCTGTGAAAGCAGGATTCCGGCGAGCATACAGAGTGCCACCCAGACGGCCAGATATTTTTCGAATGTTTTCATGATTCCTCCTCTAAGCTAGATGGTTCAGATGCGGTCTGGATGTATCCAGGCCGCTTACTGTTTTTGCTTGTGCTTCTGTCTTGAAAATAGCCCATGCCGTGCAAAAAATCTCCCCCAGGGTGGCCACATCGGGCCGCCCCTACCCGGAAAACGTCTCCCGTAGGGGTACCCCTTGTGGGTACCCAATCCTGACGAATCGTCTATTTTCATTTTTCGGGGTGCCGCCCCTTGCATGGCCTTCTGTCCTGAAAATAGCCCCCCAAAGGTGCGACGCACTTTCTATCCCTCAAACCGACGATTCAAACGACTCAACCTGAAAGCAAACCGCCTGTCATTGCAGATCAGAGTGCGTTGCACCTCTTTGAGAAATCCTCCTCACCCGCACAAGGCCCC
>CAZCTC010000111.1:0-12401 GCA_964501335.1 uncultured Anaerolineales bacterium
GGGCTTCAGAAAGCCCGCGAAAACATAGCCCTTTTCCAGAGCCGCCCCGGTGACGTTCTCTCCCCCTCCTTCCCCCACAGAGCAATCAACATTCAGGAACCAGATCCCCGTTCCCGCGTGTTCGTTGGGGTGCTTCGCGAGGAGGGGGCCGGGGGGAGGATGAGGGCCAACAGGCAGCGCCTGAAAACCATTTTCATCCTTCGGGGTGCCGCCCTCCGCATCTCTACGGTGAAATCTCTTTTCTTGCCCCCTCACGGCTGGATCGCAAACCGCACGCTCTCCGACATCCCCCACAGCGCCGGGTCGTACATCGCCCAACACTGCGCCGGGACCGCCGTAAATTGCCCACCCGCCACCGCCCGCGCCAGATAGTGAAATTGATGGGGCCCCTTCGTCAACCGGGTGAAGAAGAAATCCACCCGCCCGGCCCGCACCTCTTTGTAATCATAGGCATAAGAACGCTCCTCACTCTCCCCCCAAACATAAGGATCGACCCGGGCCGCGTTCCGGCTGAGACGCTCATTCAACGGCTCCAATCCGCCCGGCAGACTGTCTTCCACAATCACATAACTCCCCACCGCCGGCATGACCACCGACACCTCCACATCGACCAACTGCCCCGCAGTCGCCTGCGTGATCACCTCGCCGCTCACCGCATTCCGATAGATCCGCGTCACACTGATCGGCCCCGCCGGCTCGACGGCCGTCTGCGCCACCTGCCAGTCCTGCACCAGCCGGTAAGAGAGTCCCGCGCCGGCATAATTGACCTGCAACACGTTCGTCCCCGTCTGGAAATCCCCCGGCGTCAACTCCACCTCGACGGTCTGCTGCCCGGCCCCCAGCTTCCCCTTCGCCAATACCGCGCCGTTGAGTTCCACTGAATAAGCCCCGCTCGCCGGCCCGACCTCTCCCTCAGCCAGATAATCCGTCAACGCCAGCACCGCAAAGGCCGTCTCATTCGTATTCCCCCACCCCTCGCCGGTACGATGGGCCAGCAGCCATAGAACGGCTCCCCCCGCCAGTTCATGGCCCGGACTGACCCGGGCCAGCGCGCTCAACGCCAGCGCCGTGGCATGGATCTCCGAAGCCGACATCCGCCGCTCCCCGTCGGAATTCTCAGTCGCCGCCGCCCAGGAAACCAACCCATCCTGCTGGATCGCCTGAGCCGCCAGAATATCGATCACCACCCCGGCCTGTTTCTGCTCACCCACCTCATCCAATGCCAGCGCCAGCGCCGCCAGCCCAAAGGCGTCCAACTCCTCCGTGCGTTCAACCAGTTTCAAAGTCGCCGTCAGATCGGGATGCCCGACCGCCGCCATACTGTAAAGGGCATAAGCCTGCAACGAAAGATCCTTCTGCCCCATATTCTCATCCAGCCAGGCTGCGCCCCGCGCCGCCACCGCCGGATCGACCTCATAGCCGGCCCCGGCCGTTGTCCCCAACCCGAAAAGCACCCAGGCCGTCTGATAGGTATCGCCCTCACTCTCATACCACCAGCCCCAGCCGCCGTTCTCATGCTGAAATCCATAGATCCGCTGCACACTGGCGTTGACCCATTCCGGCAGCTGCGCCTCCAGATCGGGACGCGCCAGCTCCAACTGCCGCAGCGTCCGCACGGCTACCAGATCAGCCACCAACCGGCTGGTCGTCTGCTCCACACAGCCGTAGGGATAGCCCACCAGATAATCCACCCCCTCCAGCACCACCCCCGCCGCCGGATTGAGCGTCAACCGCACCCGGCTCGTCGGCAAAACGCCCACGGGCAACGTCACCGGCAGCGTCAGCCCCTGCTGAAAAAGCCCGGCCGCTCCGCTCTGCTCTCTTGCCGCCAACAACTGCACCGGAATCACCGCCTGGATCGCATCGGCGAGGCCCGTCTCGGACTCCACCTGCACCATCGGCGTAAAAAGCCCCGTTTCGGTCACCATTGCCGTCCAGTTCAATACCAGCGGCACGCCCCCGCCCACGATTGCACTCTGCACCGCCGTCGTGACCGGCATCCCGCTCAATGTCGCCGTCAACGCCCCACTCGCCGCTTCCGTCGCCTGCACCCGCGCCGTCAACGATACCACATCGCCCACCGTCAACTGCCGCGGGAAGAGCGGCTGCGCCGCCAGCTCCTGACCGGTCGTAATCACCAGCCCGCCCTCGCCGACCGCATTGCCCACCGTCACCGCCCGCGCCGTCACCCGCCACTGAGTAATGGAATCGGGCAACTGCACCGTCGTCGTGACCCATCCTTCGGCATCCGTCTCCAGCGCCGGAATCCACAACGCCGTATCGGGGAAATCGCTCCGCAGCGCTGCTCCGGGCAACAACTCCCGTCCCCCGCCGCCGTTCTCACCGCTGGAAACCCTCAGCGCCAGAGAGTCATAATTCAACACCGCGTTTTCACGCATCGCATAAACGGCCTCATCGATCGGCAAAGAATTGCCGGCCGCCAGCGCCTCCAACCCCACATCGGTCATCGCCAGCGACAGCTCCGCCTGCACCGGCCGGCCCTCCGCATCGAGCACCCGCACGGTCACCGTCGCCGGCTCTCCCGGCGCATAATCCGCCCGATCCGCAGCCACGGTCACGCTGAGCGGACGCTCCGCCGGCGGAACCTGCAACATCACCACCGCATCCGCCAGCCGGCCGTAAGGAAAACCGCTGTAATAATCCTTACTCTCATGCCAGGCACTGACTTTGACAAAAATGTTGGGCCCGTCCCCGGCTTCGATAGGCAGTTTGATCGGAGTCTCCGGCGCCTGCAACGCAATCAGCCGGCTGCGCCGCACCTGCCCCCGTTCCACCGTCAACAGCGCCGGCCCACTGAACGGCGAAGTGACCGTCAACAGCGCCGTCTCCCCCACGGCATAACGCAACCGGTCGGCATTCAAAATCAGATAATCTCCCCATCCTTCAGATAAATCCGCCGGATCTCTTCCATAAATCTGTACCCGGCGGGACAGCTCCCGCCCGGCGGCATCGCGCCCCCCAATGTGCAAAACATAGCTTTCCGTTCCCGTCAACACCGACGAGAAAGTTACCCGCCCGTATTCTCCCGTTGTGGCCGTCTGAGTGATCAAAGGGGTCTTCCATTCATCATCCAGCTCCAACGTTGCCGTCAAAAGCCGGCCGGATACCGGCGCCCCATCCAGATCCAGAACAGTCGCCGTAACGGTAAAAGGCATCCCTACCGCTACCCCATCCGGCAGGGTACTCATCTCCAATCGCTCTTCGTTTTCCAGAACCTGCACCCCTACCAATCCGCTCACCGCCTGCCGGCTGTCGTCATCCACCACCGCCTCAAATCCCCACCGATTCCAGAGAGACCTTCCCCAATTGGAAACCGCCGGAAACGCATATTCCCAGGGATTCTCGTCATACCATGACAGATAATCCCCCATCGTCTCCGGCTCCACGGGAGAGATCGGCACCGTCACGGTGAAAAAGCCCGCGGCATCGGTTTTTCCGACCAGCAATTGCTTCTGGAAATACCAGCGAGGTTCCTCATCCCAATAATTCCGGGCCTCCATATACTGATTCAAAGTAATCGCGGCCCCGGCCACCGGCTGCCCAAACCAATAGGCGCTGGAAACGGTCAGGGTGATCGTCTCCCCATCCAACACCTGCGCTCGATCGGCCGTCACCTGCACCTGATAATCGGGCTTGCGATAATCCTCCACCTTGAAATCCAGGTGATGGCGCTCGCCGGCCACCACGGCCTCCAGGGTATAATTTCCCAGAGTACCACCCTCCGCCAGCGCAAAGGTCCCGGAGATCGTCCCGAACCGTCCCGTCGTCAACTCCCGGCTCTGCACCAGATTGCCCCGCGCATCCAACAGCCGCACCGTCACCGCCTGCCCCTGCGGCAGGGGTTCCAGCTCCCCATCGCCGTCGCGGCGCACCCACCCTTTGAAAGCCACCGTCTGCCCGGCGCGATAGAGTAGCCGATCGGTATAAAGATAGACCAGCCATTCCTGCGGCGTCGGAGCATTGATCCGCGGCGGCCCCCAACCATCGCCGCCGGAGTTCCAGAGATCGCGGCTCCAGGCCTGATTCATCCCGCTGATCGCAATATCTTTCCCCTCGCCCGCCGTAGCCAGCGCCGGCATCGCCTCGCCTCCGGCCCGGCCGCTGAAAATGCCCTCCGCATTGGTCCGGCCGGTCAGCACGACCTTCCCCGCCGGATCGTAAAAAGTCACCGGGACATCCACCGCCGGCTCGCCTTCAGCCTCCGTCACCCAGGCCGTCACCTGAGGCCCGGCCGCCTTGACCATCAGAAAACGCTGCGTCAATACCGTCAACATCCGATCCAGCGGTTTGCTCCCGCCGCGCAATTCCAACACATAGAGCCCGGGCGCCACATCCTCAGGGAAAACAATCGCCTGCCGCCCCGGTTCTTCATAGGAAACCGGCAAAGTCGCCGCCAGCTCCAGATCCTCCACCGGTAAAAACGCGGAGAGATCCTCCCTTACCACCCCTGATTCCCAAAAACGATCCGGCGATTCGTCGTCCAGCAAGGCCTGGTAACGTTCCCAAAATTCCCCCCAGGTCAGTCGATAGAGCACCGCCGACAAACAGGGCGCCTCATCCATAGAACCGGCTTGCACCTCCACCGGCATTGCCCGCTGAATATCAGCCGGCATGACCTGCAAGCGGGATCTGTAACCAAAGGAAGCCCTTTCATCCGCCGCTCCGACCGTAAAAACCGTCCGATAAGGCCCTTCCAGCCAGGCATGACCGGTCGCATCCTGCAACGTAGAATCGAGCGACATCTCATACACGCTGCCTTCCACCAGACAACTTTCCGGAGTAAAAAGCAAACTCTTCGCCGTTACAGAAAGGGTCCCGGCCACCGCCGGCGTAATATGGAACGACGCCCGCAGCGATGCCTCATCCATCTCCCGGTTGAATTTGAAATCCACCACACTGTGCGGCCCCTTCGCCTTGCCTGACGGGCTGACATAGGCAATCAACGGCGGCGCCTGATAAACCGTGCTCTGCGTCCGGGTGAAAACATCCCCATTCGGAGAATAAACCTCCCCGTTCAGACTCAGGCGGACCCTCAACCCCGGCGTGACCGGAGCCCCGGCCGTCCAGGTATAAACCCGCCCCGCCTCGTCCCAGCTCAACGTCCCCGTCAACGCCGGGGTCAGCTGCCAGGCCGCCTGTACGCTCTCCGGGTCCAGCGCATAGTTAAACCGCACCCTCGCCCCTTCCGGCATCGACAGCCAGTCATACGCAGAAACATCCAGCCGGGCCACCTTAAAATTTAACGTGTAGGGAGAATTGAGAATCGATCCATCCAGACTTTGAGCTGTGGAAGAAATCGTCACCGCATAACTCGCCCCCGGCGCCAGCTTTTCCGTCGGCGTGATCCGCACACTGCGCCCCGCCGCCGTCGCCGTATAAGCCACCGTCGGGCTGATCTGCACAGCGCCGACCACCGTCTCCGGCTGCATCTCCTGGTTGAAAGCAATCAGGATCGTCGGCTGCAACGACACCACCCCATTGGCATTCTGGGAATATTCCCCGGCCTCGCCGACCTGACCGTTGAAAACCACCGGAGGGCGGGCAATCCGGATGTGCCAATCGCTCTGTTGCGCCAGGGTCACGCCCGAAGTCGCCGCCAGTGCCGGGTCCAGCGCAATCCGGTAACGTTGCCCCGGCACAAAATTCCGCTCCGGTCGGAAGGTCAGCTCCGTCGCCTCGGCATTCCAGGCCCAGACCCCTTTCGTAGGCGGTTCAATAATCAAAGGAGAAGAAGCGCTGCGAGGATCCATCGCTTCGGTGAAACGGATGACCAGCGGGCGCTGAGCCGGATAGCTCGACAGAGACGACGGCTCCACCAGGGCCGCCAGAGGCACACTTACGGGCGTCGGTATCGTCGTGGGAGAAACCATCCAATCTGCCTCACAGGCAGCCAGCAACAACACCAGCAAAGCCCCCCCGATCAACCATTCATACCAACGTCTCATCCCCCATCCCTTTCTTAAAAAGAGAAGTTTTTGTATATTATTTCGCGCGCCAAAGGCGCGCGAAATAATATAATTTTTAAAACCTGTCTACTTCTGCGTCACCACCGTCACCGTCGCCTCGCCTACCTGCATTGCTTCCGTAACGGCGCGCACCGTAATCCGCCAGAGACCGGACTGATCCGGCAACTTGAACTGCACTGCCCCCACCCCGTCAGCCGGCACCGTATGCACCGGCAGCCACCACGAAACCGTCGTAAAAGCACTGTGCGGCATCTGCTCCCAGGTCGGCAATTCCACCGCCTCCCCGGCCTCCGCCATCACCCCCCGTCGCCATCCAAAAGCGTCGAAATTCCGCACCCGATTGCCGCGCTCCTGATAGAAAGCATCGTAAATCGAAGGCTCGACCACTCCGTTCAATTGATACAACGTCTCATCGGCCAGATCCAGAGAGAGTTCCGCCGACACCCCCTGCCCGGTGGAATCCCCTACCCGCACGGTCAGGGTAATCTCATCACCCGGCGCATAAAAAAGACGATCCGGCGAAGCCGTCACAAAAAGCCGTCGATTGGCCGTCGGCATATTCAAAATCCCCACCGAACGATAAAGCCCCGAATCTGCCGACAGAATCCCACCCGGATTCTCAGCCCCACTGGCATAGGCCCGCCAACCGTGCAGCGCCACATACAGATTCGCCATATCCTCAACCTGCACCGGAATCTTCAAAATCGTCGCCGGCGGCGTCAACGTCACCACCTGCGCCGACCGCACCTGACTGCGCTCAAAGGTCAACAGCGCCGTTCCGGTATAATTCGAGCCGATCAACAGCTGCGCCGACTCTCCGCTGTTATAACTCTCCCGATCGAGCACCAGCGACAACAACTCCGGCCCGCTGCGCCAGCCGTTCAAATCACCCGCCATCCCAAAAAGCAACGTCGTAAAACTCATCGCATTGCCCAGGGCATCCTTCCCACTCACCACCAGTTCATACTGCCCCGGTTGATCCAGCGTCACCGGCACATCCACCAGACCGTCGTCCCGGGTCTGCACCTGCAACGCCGTCGTAATTTCCCGATAAGCCCTCGCGCCGGTATTCCAGCTGCGCAGCGAAACGTTCAAAGCCCGTCCTCCCACCGGCAATCCCGCCAGAGTGCCCACACTGAACGTCGAGGTCACGGTCTGGCTCACCGGCCGGATAATCCCACTCAATTGCCCCGAAATGCGCTCCGCCGCCTTGAAAAGCTGCACGGTCGTAAACCGGCTTGCCGCATTCTCTCCCTTGCCGACCTGCGCCTCGAAACCGCGGAAAACCGGGCCCAGGCGGCCGGCGGCATCTTCCGAAATCACCGCCTCGCTCAAGGTCATCGGCAACGTATACGAGAAAACACCCTGCGCATCCGTCTTGCCGGTCGCCAGCACCCCCAGCTTCACCCATGAGGGTACCGGATCCCATTCCGGCCCCACCATCACCCGCTCGAACATCGTCAGCGTTACCGGCGCCCCGGCCAGCACCGTGCCGGCCTTATCCCACGCCGTCACGGTCAGGCTCAACGGCTCGTGAACCGCCAACGCCGCCTGCGAAGGCACCACGGTCACCCGCCCCTGCATCTCCGGCACCGACTCCACCCAAAAATCGTGGCGCTGAATCTCCGAATTGATATCCAGCTCGATGCCGTAACGCCCCGGCAGGGCCTCTTTAGCCAGCGAGAAGGTGCCGCTGATTGTCCCAAAGACACTGACCGTCAAACTTCGGCTGACGATGATCTCACCGCCGGCATCTCGCATCCGCGCCATCACCCGCACGCCGTCCGGCATCCGCGAAAGCGACACCCCGCTGTCGATCGCCATCACCGCCTTAAAATTGACCTCCTCGCCGGGTTGATAGAGCGGACGATCGGTGTAGAGATAGGCCGGATATTGCCGGGAGATGGGCTGAGGAATCCGCCAGCCGGCCCACCGGCTCTCCGTGCTCTGCCATTCGGAAGTCAAACCGGCCGCCGTCACATTGTCGCCGTCGCCGACCAGCAGCAAAAGCGGCTGCACATTCGCCGGCACCACGCCCCGAAAGATCCCCTGAGCATCGGTATTTCCCACCAATAAAGGCCCGGAAGAAGCCCCATAGACCTGCACCGACAGGTTCTCCAACGGCTTGCCGTCCAGATCGCTGACCCAGGTAAAGACCTCAGCCCCACTTCGCTTCACCAGCACCGTATTCTGAGTCAAAACCACCAGAATCGGCCGCCGCGGCCGACCGGCCTCCTCCAGCACCAACCAGTAAAGCCCGGAGGCTACCCGCGTCGGAATACGCAATTCCTGCCAGTTCTCCGCCCCCGCATCCCGAATTCCCACTGCCCAGCGCCGGGCCAGGGTCAGATCCGCCATCTGCAAAGAAGAAGTCGCCTCACTTGTCGCGCCCGGCACATCCAACCGGTACTGCGCCACAAATTGGGCCGGCGTCAAAGGATAGATCGCCGCCGTCACACAGCGCGCCAGCGGGTCGTTCTCCCGGGAAAATTTAAAAGGCAGATTGCGCCGCCCGCCGATCCCAATCACCTCCAACCGGGAACCGTCGGCCAGATCGGCCGCAAAAAAGGCATTCTGCGCAGCCTCCCCCACCCCAAAAGACCAGACCGGAGAGGCCACCGTCCAGCTGACCCCCTCGGTATCGGTCAAAAATTCGGAAAGCGTCACCGTATAACGCGCCCCGGTCGAGAAACAGCCTTCCTTTAAATTGAAGCTGAGCTGATTTCCCTCCCAGGAAAAATCGCCCTCCAGCGTCGGCGTGATCGAAAAAGCAGCCTGCACCGCCTTTTTATCCATCCGCCGGGCAAAAGCAATCTGAAACGCCGCAGCCGGTGTGGCCGCATCGCCGCGGGGCGTCACCCCCAAAATCAACGGCGGCGCCTGCAAATCAAAGGGGCCAGGCAGCGGCACCACCGTCTGCTCTGCATCCGTCAGCACCCCGCTGAAACCCAGCGTCACCTTCAACTCCGGAGTCACGACCGTAGCCACCGTCCAGGTGAAAACCTGCCCGGCCTCATCCCAGCTCAATTCGCCCGGCAATGCCGGGGTCAACAGCCAGGCCGCCTGCACTGAGGCAGGATCCATCGGCTGCTTGAAAGTCGTCACAATCGCATCCGAAAGCTCAGGCCGGGCGGGCCATTCCGCCGTCACAGCCGGCGGCTCGACCCGCACCCCCCAGGAATAAGCCTGCGCCAGCGGCCGACCGTCCAGATCGGTCGCCGTCTTCGCCAGCACAAATTGATAGGCCGTCTCCGGCGTCAAAGGCTCCGTCGGCGTGATCCACAGCTCACTCCCTTGCAATGTCAGCGCAAACTTCACCGCGGGGGTTACCGCCAACGCCTTCCGCACCGCCGCCTCATCCATCAGCTCGCTGAAAGTAAGATGGACGATCGGTTGTCGTTCGATAGAAATAGAAAGCTCCTCGCACGGCCCGACTTCGGCGATCTCGCACCCCGACACCGTCACCAACCGTGCAATCTCGATCTCCCAAACCGGCCGCTCCGTCACCGTCACGCCGGCCGCCGCCCTTAACGCCGGATCGAGGGAAATCTGATAGCGCGTTCCCGGTTCAAAACCCACGGTCGGTGTAAAAACCAGCTCCGTGGCCTCGGAATTCCACGTCCAACTCCCCTTCACCGTCGGTGAAAGGATTAAAGGCTTCTTCGCACTGTCCGGCTCCATCGGCTGATTAAACCGAATCGCCAGAGGACGATCGACCGGATAACGCTCTGGGAGACCGGCATCATCCAGGACCGCTTCCACAGACAGCGCCGTCGGTGTCACAGCCGGAGAAGGTGCAGGCGGGCTCACTGTCGCAGTCGTACAGGCCGCCAGCCCCCAAATCAACAGTCCCAATCCGCACCATAAAAGCATTCTCCGGCTGATCCGCATCGTCACCCTCCGCGTTCAATTTGTTCAAGCAACAGACTGTGCAACTTCGGCCGCCGTTCTTCACTCACCAGCAACCGTTCCTGAATCACCCCGATCGATTGTGCCGCCGCCATCCGAGCCGTACTGTCGGGCAACAGATAACGGGGCCCCCGTTTTCCCCCGGACTTCTCTTCATAAGTCTGCATCAAACCCCGCTGCACCAACGCCGCCTCAATCCATTCGATCACCCCGTCGCGGCCGCCCAAGGCCTGCATCACACTGGCCACATCGTTCTTGCCGCCTTTAGCATACAGCTTCTGCGCCTGCCTCAACAGCTCCAGTTCCAGGCTCGGCTCAGGCCAATGAGCCGCCACCTTCGTCGGCTCCGCATAAATCAACCGCGCCTTACCCAAACTCAAAAAGCCCGTACGGACATCGCGCAGCTGGATCTCCAGGGTGCCGGCCTGCTCATTAGAAAGAAATGCCACCGTCCAGACCGCCGTAATCAATTGCCCGGCCACCACATCTTGCGCAGAATGCAACAACCGAACCGCCGTATCGGTCGAAAGAGCTGCATCGGCAAAAGCCTCGCCATGCAGCCAGACCAACTCGCTGGGAGCAAAAGTATCATCCATCATCCCCCTCCTTGGTTAAACACTCACCAAATTCCAGGGATAAACCGCTTTGTATGCTGCATATAGTCCCCGTACGCCGCCCCGAAATAGCGCAGATTCTCCGCCTCTTCGGCGCGAGCTGTCAAAAACAGAAAGATCGTAGCGACCACCGCCAATCCCAACGCCGCCCAGGAAAGATCCTTGAACAAAATCCCCCAGGCCAGATAAAGCAACGAACTATACAAAGGATGCCGGAAATAACGATAGACGCCGGTCGTCACCAGGGCCGTCGTCCGCTCAAACCCCATCAAGGCCGGATCCGTGCGGCTGCCGTCCGGCCGGCCGCGCTGGACCAATCCCTTCACACTGGTCACCACCAATACCAGCGAAATCATCAATAAAATCCAGGAACCGATTTGCAAGGGGGATAAGGGGTCATGGAACCAAAATTCCAGATTGAGCAACACCAGGGCCAGAACGGCCTCCCAGGCGAAAAAACGGTAGAAGCCATGGGCCCCCCGCCGCCGCAGCGAATGCCGCGTCAGATAGAACAATCCCAAAGATCCCACCCCAAAAACTAAAAGTTTAAGCGCCATCGGGAATCATCCCATGCGAGGATCGGCGCCCTTATCACAACATCCGATAGGAGTAAAAACAGCACACCGCGCCACACACTTACAACACCCGATGCACTTATCGTCATCGACCGTCGGCGCTTCGTATTTGACCTGAGAAATCGCGCCGACCGGGCAGACCTTCACCATAGGACAGGGATGATTCTGTGGACAAAGCTCTTTCCGAATAACGATCATTTCAAGCCTCCTCTTTTACTTTACGCCAGGGCACTCACGATACAGGCGCCCACGGCCAGCAGCAAGGCCAGGACCTGCCGCTGAGACAGCTTTTCCTTCAACACCACCCAGCTCAATACGGCTACCGCCACCGTATTCATACTGACCACAATCAACGTCTGGCTGATCAGGGTCGGCGCCATCGACATTGAGGTCATCAGGCTCCACAGCCCCACAAACATCAACGCTCCCACGCCCAGCCCCCAGCGGATCTCACCGGAGGTCACATTGCGGGCCTCGCGGATATTCAATCCCACCCCGGCCACATGGTCAAAAAACATAAAAAGCGCCACCGGCATCGCCAGCTGAGAATACAATGTAAAACCCATCCCCGCAAACACCAGCAATCCCAATGAAATATAGGTATGAAGGCTGATCGAACCGGAAGCCTTCGCCTCTCGCGACCAGACCGTCATGACGATAGCAGCCCCGGCCAGCGCAGCCGCCGCCCCCTTAGCCGGCGTAAAAGGACTGTGGAAAAAGGGGATCAACGCCACCACCACCGAATTCACCACCAGATCGAGGTTGGTCACCGCAAAAACCACCCCGGCCGGCGTGGTTTGCAGCGCCTTGACCCGTTCCACACTGGCCAGATAGAAAAAAGCCCCGCTGGCCAGCCCTAACAACACCGCCTGCCAGGTCCACACCGCCCCGCTGACCAGCCCCAACGTCAGGCTGATCACCGAAACCACCACCAGCGCCACCCAAATCAGCCGCCCTGGATTGTTGTCCTTCATCGCTGCGCTCTTCAGCGTCAACCCCAGAAGAGAATAACAACACAGCGCCAGCAATGTCAAAGCCCAGTTCATCGATGATTCCTCCATAGTTTGGCTGATTTCCCGATCCAGTCTATCACAATTGGTAAAACAGTCCACCAAACAAAAAAAGCCCTGAGGAATATTCCTCAGGGCTTTTAATGTCTGATTTCGAAAGTACCCCTGACAGGATTCGAACCTGTGACCTACTGCTCCGCAAGCAGTCGCCCTATCCAGTCTGGGCTACAGGGGCATTCCAACTCAACCGCAGTACCCCTGACAGGATTCGAACCTGTGACCTACTGCTCCGCAAGCAGTCGCCCT
>CAZCTC010000111.1:12501-19815 GCA_964501335.1 uncultured Anaerolineales bacterium
ATCCAGTCTGGGCTACAGGGGCACAATCAAAAAAACAAACCAGCGGGGAGGCAGGGATTTGAACCCTGGAGGGAGTTTTTATGACCCCCTAACCGCTTAGCAGGCGGTCCCGATAGACCACTCCGGCACCTCCCCAAAAATTTATTCACTTGTTAACAGGCGGAGGGAGTGGGATTCGAACCCACGGTGACTATTAAGCCACGACGGTTTTCAAGACCGTTGCCTTAAACCGCTCGGCCATCCCTCCGTGGTTCCGCTCAGTCCCTCGTAGCGCAGAGTATACCACGGCTTTAACTTTTGTCAAAAACACCCCAGGGTCAATTTTCAGGCCGCGCAAACCGAAAAAACAAAAAAAGCCTGTGTTTTCGCGCGCATTCGGATGCGCGCGAAAACACAAACAAAAAATTCTAGCGTTCCGGCCGGCGAATGGAAGTAATCCCCCCCATCCAGGGCCGCAAAACCTCCGGCACGGTAATCGAACCGTCGGCCTGTTGATAGGTCTCCATAATCGCAATCATCACCCGCGGCAACGCCGTCCCCGATCCGTTCAACGTGTGCGGATAGCGCGGCTTGGCTCCCGCAGCCGGGCGATAGCGGATATTCGAGCGCCGCGCCTGGAAATCCTCCACATTGCTGCACGAACTCACTTCCAACCACTCACCCTGGCCCGGCGACCAGACTTCCAGGTCGTAGGTCTTGGCTGCGCCGAACCCCATATCGCCGGTGCAGATCTCCACCACCCGATAGGGCAGCTCCAACGCCTGCAACAGCTCCTCGGCATCGTGCACCATCTTCTCCAGCTCCTCATAGCTGGTCTCCGGCTCGACAAACTTGTACATCTCCACCTTGTCGAACTGATGGCCGCGCTTGATCCCGCGCACATCCCGCCCCGCGCTCATCTTTTCCCGGCGGAAACAGGGAGTGTAGGCCACATAATACAACGGCAACTTCCCCGGATCGATAATCTCATCCCGGTGCATCGCCGTCAACGGCACTTCCGCCGTCGGCACCAGCCAGAGATCGTCCTCAATATCCCGGTACAGGTTATCCTCAAACTTCGGCAACTGGCCCGAGCCTTCCAGGATCTCCCGTTTGACCACAAACGGCAGATAGGCCTCCGTATAACCATGGCGTCGGGTGTGCATATCCAGCATCCAGGCAATCAACGACCGCTGCAAACGGGCCCCGGCCCCTTTCAACACATAAAACCGGCTGCCCGAAAGCCGCGTTCCCCGTTCGAAATCCAAAATATCCAGCTCCGGCCCCAAATCCCAATGGGCAATCGGCTGGAATCCGGCCGCCGTGAAATCCCGGGGCTCGCCCCACGTACGATTGACGACATTGCCGCTGTCATCCGGACCCAGAGGCACACTCTCGTGCGGAATATTGGGCAACCACAACAATTTGGTATTCAGGTCCGCATCCAGCTGCCGAAGCCCTTCTTCCTCAGCCGAAATCCGATCCCCTACCCCGCGCATTTCGGCAATTCGGGCCTCGCGTTCGGTCGGATCTTTCATCCGCCCGATCTCCTTAGATACCCGATTGCGCTCCGCGCGCAGCGTCTCCACTTCAGACAACAATTCACGCCGGCGAGAGTCCAGACTCAGGACCTCATCCACCATCGCCGGATTATCGTTCCGTTTGCGCAAAGCCTCACGCACCAGATCAGGATTACGTCGAATAAGATCCAAATCCAACATCGAGCTCCTCCTTGTTCGGCAAAATCGCCCGGCGTTATTAAAGTGACAGGCACAACTACGATCTGTCACCACAAAATGCCGCAGGGGATAGGGTTATTATAATTCAAGTTGCCAGCAGTTCAAACCAAAGGAAATCTAACCTAAGGGAAAGGGAGTCCCAGATCGTAATCAAGCCCACACCAATACCACTGTCCCCCTTCCCGGGTCATCAGATAAAGCCGACTGTTCAAGATCTCATCATACCCCGGAGCAAATCCCGACACCTTCACCTTCGCATTGGGTCCCTGCTGCTCAACAATCTGATATTGCAAATTAGCCGGTGGGTCGCTGGCGCCCAGCTTGCCTAATTCCCCCATCAACCTTTCCATAAAGAAGTCGGATCAAGAGATGAAGTTCTCATACTGCTACAGCCCAATTTCTGCATCCCTTCATAATCCATACGATACTGAACATAGGTCCAGGAGCGTGCCGCCGTCACAATCGCTTCCTTATCTCCCGGATGGACGGCAAAATACTCCCACCAGACAAACACAGCCGCCAACAACACCAGCGCTCCAATCACGCCGCCGGCGATCAGCATCGATCGCTGCATCTGCGCCGCTTCTCGCTCCGCCTCGGCCCGACGTTGAGCCGCCGCCTCTCTCGGAGATTGCCGCGGAGTCCCCTCTGGCACAGCTACGGTTTCAGGAATGACCGGTCCCCCGGAAGACAACACGGGCGGAGAAACAGACGGCGGATTGACCGCCACAGAAGTCGACTTTACAGCTTCTTCGACAGAACCCTGCAATTCCTGGAGCTTACGCTGAGCCCAGGCATCATTCGGGCGCAGTCTCAAAACCTGCTTTAAACAAAATTCGGCCTCCTTACCGTTTTCCGCATAAGCAGCCAGAGCCGCCCAGGCAGCATAATTTTCGCGATCCTGGGCCAGCACATCCTTGAGCAATTGCCGCCCGGCCGCCTTCTCTCCCTGGCGCAACATCAACACCGCCCGCTGCACTTTCTGTTCTAAAGACTCGATCCCCCCTGGAACTGTAGCCATCGCCATCCTCCTCTTCCTTAAAAGAGTCTCTGTCTTGAAAATAGGGCTCTATAACCTTGATCCGATTTCCACCGGTGCAGTGAACCCGGAAAAGCAAGAAAAAAAGCTCAGGTTTTCGGCAGCTTCAGAAAGCCGCCGAAAACATAAACAAAAAAACTCTCCCCCTGCTTCGCCCAGCGCGTCGCTTTTTACATAAAGAATGCCCGCTGCGGGACATAAAAAGCCGCCCCTTGGCCCCTACGAACCATTACACAGATAGCTTAATAAAGAAGACAAAAGACAATCCGATTTTGGCCCGGAAACAGCATTCTGTCAATTAAGGCAATTGGCATTTACTCCATTTCGAGTTAGAATAGCGACGACATCAAGTAGTTTGCCGCTGTGATTTTGCGGGACTCTTCGTGAAAAACTGTGGTTCAGCCCGAGCCCACGAAACCTGTCAGATCCATCATCCATATCGCTGCAAACTACAAGGAGAATGCCTGATGGAACCTGTGATTCTAAATCAACGCTACCGCCTGTTGGAACTAATCGGCACTGGCGGCATGGCCACCGTCTACCGGGGTCACGATCAGCGGCTTGACCGGCTGGTCGCCGTCAAAGTGCTGCGCGAGCCCTACGCCAGCGATCCCGCCTTCCGCGATCGCTTCCTGGCAGAAGCCCGTGCGGCGGCTCGGCTGGACCACCCCAACATCATCCGGGCCTACGATGTCGGCGAGCACGATCATCAACCCTACATTATTATGGAGCTCGTAGAGGGCAAAGACCTCAAAAAGTTGATCCTGAACCAGGGCCCCCTGCCGATCCCGCAGGCATTGGATTTGGGAAAACAGATCTGCGCCGGGGTCGGATATGCCCACAAAAACAACCTCGTCCACTGCGATCTGAAACCGCAGAACATCCTGATCACCCCCAGCGGGCAGGTCAAAATTGCCGACTTCGGCATTGCCCGCGCCTTTCAGGCTGAAGAAACGCCACAGCCGGAAGAACAGGTCGTCTGGGGCAGTCCCCATTACATCGCGCCCGAACAGGCCGCCGGCCATGCTCCCACGCCGGCCTCCGATGTCTACAGTATCGGCATCATCCTTTATGAGATGTTAACCGGCGTCCCCCCCTTCCATTCCGAAGATCCCAACGAACTGGTCAATAAACAACTAAACGAAGCGCCGCAGCCGATGGTCTCGCTCAATCCTCGGGTACCGCCGCGTCTCGACTCTCTGGTCCTGAAAATACTCTCCAAAGAACCCTCGAACCGCTATCGTAACGCCGACCAGCTCTACATCGTGCTGGAAGCCTATCAACGCCAGGGAGAAGAATCCACCATTCCTCACCCCGTAGCCCAGGGCCGATCCACGCCGCCCCCGCCAGCTCCGGTCCCGGTCCCGCTCACACCGCCGGTCGAACCCGAGAAGATCCCCACCCCGCCCATTCGAGAAGAACCGACCCGGGAAAGCTCGGAACCGATGACATGGATATTGCTCGCGGTCGCCATTATCGCCGTAATCGGACTGATCCCTTTGTGGGGCACGGTCATCAGTCGCATGTATCCCAATAAACCATCCACCAACCCCATCACCACCCCCGCGACGGCCACCCCACAACCAGGACAAATGGTCAATGTCCCCAATCTCATTGGACTCAGCGCCCCCCAGGCCCAACGCCTGGCGGAAGGAATGGGCCTGGTACTGACGGTCACCGGTGAAAAAGAAAACAATGAGAGCCTCCCCGGCAGTGTCCTGGAACAAGATCCCCGCCCCGGCGCCCGAACGCCGGTCAACTCCACCATCAATGTAATTCTGGCCGCCGGACGCACCTTCACCATGCCTCAGGTAACGGAATATTCTCTGGATATGATCCGGCCTCAACTGGAAACTCAAGGATTGCTCGTAACGGTCGATGAAACCTGGAGCGCGGCCCCCGCCGGTCGCATTGTCAACCAGAACCCACCGGCCAACACCCTCATCCGCGCCGGCACCACGATCACCCTTACCGTCAGCGGTGGATTGGAATATCCCCTTTCACTCCAGGTCAACCTCAACAACCTGATCCTGCTTCAAGACGCCTTGATGCCGCAGGCCACGTTCCGCCCCGGCGACAGCATTCCCGTCACCCTGCGGGCCAAAGCCAGCCAGCAAATACCCGAACGTTACACCATCTTTGTCCATCTGTTCAATGGCGCCGGCGAATTGATCGCCCAGCAGGACAGCGAACCGGTCAACGGCATGCGCTCGACCGATTCCTGGCAGCCCGGCGAACTGATTGTGGATCCTCATCAGATAAAAATCCCGGAAGGAACTCCTGCTGGCACCTATCAAATCCGGGTCGGCTTTTATAATGCCGCTGGCCGGTTGCCGGTTGTAGATCCCGGCCGCGCCAGTGTCACCGATAACAGCATCCTTGTAACTCAGGTCACGATCCAACCTTAGAAGTACGTAAGAAATAACGCTCAGACCTAAACTTTTGTCCGTTTTCTGGTATAATGATCTACGAAAATACCCGGCTGACGCATAAAGAGCAAAAAGGGTTGACAAAAAGATATCCCCCCACATATGGGGCTTAGGAGGTTCGATGAAGTCAAGACAGGGCAACAACATGTTCCTCTACATCGTTATGATTATCGCCGTTGTAGCGATTCTGTGGAGAGCGATGGGACCCACAACCGTTACGTCTCAAACCTCGTTACAACAGGTGGCTCAAGATATAAAAGACGGCAAGATCGATACGATTACAGTCTCGGGAAATGAATTGACCATTAAGTATGTAAGTGGCCAAACCGAAAAAACCCAAAAAGAAGCTGAATCTACTCTGGTACAACAGTTGCAAGCCTATGGTATCACGGAAGAACAGCTTAACTCTAAAGTCAAAGTTCTTGCCGAATCCCCCTTTGATCCCAGTACAGCCCTCAACATTGGATTGACGCTGTTGGCGATTGGAGCTCTGGGAGCCATGGCATACCTCATCATCCGCCAGTTCCAGGGAGTCAACAACCAGGCCATGTCCTTCGGCAAGAGCCGTGCCCGGATGTTCAGCGGGGACCGTCCCACCATCACCTTTGACGATGTAGCAGGTGTAGAGGAATCGAAAGAAGAACTACAAGAAGTAGTTGAATTTCTAAAAGAACCCCAGAAATTCGTCACCCTTGGCGCCCGTATTCCTAAAGGCGTGCTTCTGGTCGGTTCTCCAGGAACGGGTAAAACCTTAATGGCCAAAGCCGTGGCTGGCGAAGCCGGGGTGCCGTTCTTTAATATCTCGGGTTCTGAATTCGTTGAAATGTTTGTCGGCGTCGGGGCCAGCCGCGTCCGGGACCTGTTCGATCAGGCGCGCCGCCACAGCCCCTGCATCATCTTTATCGATGAAATCGATGCAGTCGGCCGGTATCGCGGGGCCGGCTTGGGCGGTTCTCACGATGAACGCGAACAAACCCTCAACCAGATTCTGGTCGAAATGGATGGCTTTGATACCGATACCAATATCATTATTATCGCCGCCACCAACCGTCCCGATATCCTGGACCCGGCGCTGTTACGCCCCGGCCGTTTCGACCGGCGCGTCGTCCTGGATCAACCCGACATTCGCGGCCGCGAAGCCATTTTCCGGGTCCATACCCGTGGCAAACCGGTCGATCCTTCGGTCGATCTCCATGAACTGGCCGCGGCCACCCCGGGATTCGTCGGGGCCGACATTGAAAATGCGGTCAATGAAGCTGCCATCCTGGCGGCCCGCCGTAACAAGAAGCGCATCAGCATGTCCGAATTCCAGGAAGCCATCGAACGGGTGATCGCCGGCCCGGAACGCCGTAGCCGCATCATCTCCGATCAGGAACGCCGGGTCTTCGCCTACCATGAAGCAGGACATGCCGTGGTAGCTCACATGCTGCCCAAATGCGATCCCGTGCGCAAGGTCTCAATCGTGGCTCGCGGAATGGCCGGCGGATATACAATCACAATGCCGGTTGAAGATCGGTACGTTATCCTGCGCAGCAAACTGGAAGACGACATGGCTTACGGCTTGGGCGGACGCGCCGCCGAGCAGATCATCTTCGGAGAAGCCAGCACCGGCGCAGCGAACGATCTGGAACAGATCACCAAGATGGCCCGCGCGATGGTCATGCGCTACGGTATGAGCGAAAAACTGGGCCCCCTGGTCTACGGCAAAAAGGAAGAACTCGTCTTCCTGGGCAAAGAAATCGGCGAACAACGCGATTACAGCGAAGCGATGGCCCAGGCCATCGACGAAGAAGTGCAGTCGCTGGTCCATCGGGCCTTTGAACGGGCCAAGGCGGTCATCACCGATCACCGGGAACAGCTCGATCGCGTCGTCAAGACTCTGCTGGAACGCGAAACGCTACAGGCCGATGAATTTGTGGCCGTCTTCGAAGGTCGCCCGCTCCCGGAACGGCGCTCCGGCAAAGAAGGGCTCACCCCTAACGATGCCCTGATCAAACCGTCGCCGGCCACGATCTAATTCAATAAAATACAAAAAGGCCCTTTCCTGGCTCAGGAAAGGGCCTTTTTGTTGCCTCTGTCCTGAAAATAGGGCTCTATGGCATGGCTCCGGCCTCATAGCGTCCCGCAA
>CAZCTC010000112.1:0-17797 GCA_964501335.1 uncultured Anaerolineales bacterium
GAAAATTCAGCGGAAGTAGACAGCAGCAAGTAGACAGCCTGCGTCGCCTGTGCGGTTCTGGAAAAGGCCATGTTTTGGTGCGCCTTCTGAGGCGCACCAAAACATCAACAAAAAAACTCTCTTTCCCTGCTTCGCACCGCGCGTCGTATCTGACCGGGAAAAGATCATTTGCGGGACGTTACAAGGCCGGTGCCATGTCATAAAGGTCTATTTTCAGGACAGAAGGCTTTATTCAAAGGTCAGTACGGCCGCGCCGAAAGGCTTGAGCCGAAGCTGCGAGCCGGTCTCCCCGGTCAGGTGATTGGTGTGCGATCCGGTCAGAGCGATTTCTTGAGGTTTCGTCGTTTCATTGATGAGAATGTAGATCCGGCTGCCGTCGGGCTTTTCTCTCAGGCAGCATTCCACGCCGGGGGGAGTGACCAGGGGAGCGGCCAGCTTCGCCTCGTGCAGGATCCGTTCAAACAAGGCTTCCTGCGTTTTGTCGTCCAGAACGGCGCCGACCAGGTAAACTTTGCCTTTTCCATAATTATGGACCGTGACGGCCGGTTGACCGGTCAGCCATCCCAGACCTTCTCCGTAGTGCGCCAGAATCCGACTGTTGGATTCGTCCAGAATTTTGATGCGTTCGCCCCAGATGATGCACTGGCCGTTAATTTCCCCCTCTATTTCGACCGGGTCTATCAGCGCATAATAATCTTCTATCTCCGCGCCGGCCGCTTCGCGCAGGAAGCCGGGCTGGCGCTGGGGCAGCAGGGCATTGGCGTCGTCTTTCATGCCGGTGCGGGGGGTGAGCACCAGATGGCCGCCCTGGTAAGCATATTCCATCAGGGAGTAGGCCTGGGATTGCGTGAGTAGATTCAGGGCCGGCGCGATCACGAGTTTATAGCCGATCAGGAATGTGTCGGGGGAGACGATGTGGGTCGGGATGTTTCGGGCAAAGAGCGGCCGATAGCAGGCCGCCATGTAATTGACATAGTCAAAGTCGCGGCTGTGGCGTTGATTTTGAACGGCCCAGCGGCTGTCGAATGAATAGAGCAGGGCGGCTTCTCCCACCGGGGCGCTCTCTTCGAGAAGGGGGGAGGCGGTTTTCAGGTCGGCGGCGAGGGCCTGGGCGTCGAAGTAGAAGGGGCGGGGCTGACCGGATTGATCGACCAGCGTGCCGTGATATTGTTCCTGCCCGCCGTAGGCGGAGCGCCATTGCCAGTAGAGCCAGGCATCGGCTCCATGGCCGATGGCGTGCCAGGCCAGGGCGTTGGTTTCGCCCGGCCGCAGCGGATTGTTGAGCGCCGCCCAATTGACCGTATTGGGCTGGGTTTCCATGATCCAGAAATTGTGGTTCTTGTAGCCGCGGGCGATGTTGTGCATGGCTCCGGAAAATGCATAGTCGTTGGTGCCGGTGCCCACATACCAGTCCCAACTGGCCAGGTCGAGGTCGCGGCTGAGATCGTAGTGATCGAAGCCGTCGAACCAGCCCATGAAGTTATGGGTAATCCAGGCCGCCGGGTTCAGATGGGGCCGCATCGCCTCGATCTGGGCTTTCTGGAAACGGCAGTAGCTCCGGGTGATAAAGCGGCGATGTTCCAGCATCAGGCCGGGGTTGTGGCCGCCCCAGGGAACGGGGATCTGGTCCCAGCTGGAGTAAGTCTGGCTCCAATAGGCGGTGGACCAGCGGCGATTGAGCGTCTCCAGGTTGCCGTAGCGGGACTGGAGGAAGCGGATGAATTCGGCCTGACAGCTTTCGCAGTAGCAGGGGCGGCAGAATTCGTTATCGATCTGCCAGCCGATGACGTGGGGATTTTTGCCGAAGCGACCGGCCATGGCTCCGGCGATGCGGCGGGCCGCTGCATGGTAGGCCGGCGAATTGACGCAGTAGTGGCAGCGGTTGCCGTGTTGGACCCGCCGCCCGGTCTCCTCGACGGCGAGGGTCTGGGGATAGGTCTGGGTCAGCCAGGCGGGTGGGGCGGCCGTGGGGGTGCCCAGCACCGTCTGGATGCCGGCTTCGGCCAACCGGGCGACGGCCTCTTCCAGCCAGTCGAACTCGAAACGGCCTTCCGCCGGTTCCATGCTCGACCAGGCAAACTCGGCCATACGGACCACGGTGAAGCCGGCTTCCTTCATTAATTGAATATCTGCGGCCCATTCGGCTGGGGGCCAGTGTTCGGGGTAATAGGCGGCACCAAAATGGATCGTCATAGATTTAACCTGAATTTTTCATTGTGGATTCCCGCACCACCAGCTTTGCCCCGACATGGATGGTGAGCGGCGGGGTATCGTCGCCTTCGATGCGGGTGATCAGACGCTGCATGGCGACATGGCTCATCGCGCTGCGGTTGATGCGCACGGTGGTGAGCTGGGGATGGGTCAGCTGGGCGATGTCCAGGTCGTCGAAGCCGACTACGGAGATGTCGTCCGGGACGCGGTAGCCCAGGGTGGTGAGGGCAGAGATGATGTGGGCGGCATAGAAATCGATGTTGCAGAAGAGCGCGGTAGGACGCGGGGTGCGCGCGAGCAGCTGGCTCAACCACTGCGGCAGCTCTTTGCGATCCGGCATGGTCTGGTTGTAGGCCAGCGGCATTTCGACGGCCGGGTAGGGGGGCAGGCCGGCATCGGACAGGGCGGCGCTGTAACCGCGATAACGATCCAATACGCTGGGCGGGACGTGCGGGGCCACCCCCGGTTTTTTGAGGGGGCCCATTACCATGAAGATGTAGCGGTGGCCCAGTTCCAGCAGATGTTGGGTGGCTTGATAGGCGCCGCCGAAGTCGTCGTTCATGATCGCATCGTAAGGACTGCCGGGGATCAGGTTGTCGATCAGCACCATCGGACAGTTGACCGTCTCGGCGACCTGTTGGATCAGCGCGGCGGAATAAGGGCTGGCCATCAGAATGCCGTCCGGTTTGTTGTTCAGTCCCTCCGGCAGCGGGGTGTCGAGCGGGTGTTCGTGTTGCAGAATGACCGGATGGACGTAGGAGTTGTAAGATTGACTGATCCCGACGGCCCCGTTCAGCAGGGCGCCGTAGAAGGGATTAGACAACAGGGGGGTATCCCCGTAATCATGGACCACGTATAAAAGGCTGCGCATCGGTTCGGGAACGACCTCGGCATTTACCTCTTCCTTTTTGGAGGCGCGAGGTTCATATTGATAACCTAATTGGGCCGCCGCGGTCAACACGCGCTCACGGGTTTCTTCCGGAATGCTTTCGTGACCCCGGAGGGCCAGCGAAACGGTCGTGGGAGAAAGCTGGGCGAGTTCGGCCACCGTGCGGATATTCGGTTGGGAAGTTGTTTTCTTGGGGCGTGGCATAAGGTTTTGACTGCTCCATCCAATTTTAAAAATCGTCGTAAATGAGAATTAGTTCGATCTTGTTTATTATACAAGAATAAAACATAAAAATCAATCCGTGAAAACGGTGTTATTCATTAAACAAAATCCGTTTTTCTGTTGATAAAAATAAAATATCACTGTATAATAAAGATGTTTAGTAATCAAGCTTCGACTGGAGGAAGACATGCGTAAAATTGCCCTGATCCTTAATTTCGTCCTTTTGTTGAGTATGCTTTTGACTGCCTGTGGCTCTCCGACTGCGGCTCCGCCCGTCGATTCCGGAGCTGCACCGACCGATGCCGCCGCCACTCCGGCCGATGCCGGCGCCGCGCCCACCGATGCTCCGACGGTTGAGGCGGTTGATCCTTATGGTAAGTATGAGTCCCCCATCGTCTTGACCTCTGTGCGCTCGTTTGAAACCAATGAGAAGCTGCCCGACGGAGACACTCCGGAAAACAACCAGTATACCCGCTACGTCAAGGACAATCTGAATATCGATGTTCAGTATCTCTGGACTTCCTCTACCGCCGATTACACTCAGAAAGTAAACCTCACGATCGGGACCGACGATCTGCCCGATGCCATGGTCGTAAATTTGACCCAATTGACTCAGATGGTGAATGCCGGTCAGCTCGCCGATCTGACCGATGTCTATAACACCTACGCTTCCCCCTCCGTCAGGCAGATGATGGACAGCTCGAAGGGGATTGCGCTGGATGTGGTGACCTTCGATGGGAAAATTATGGCGATTCCCGCTTTGACTGTGCCGGATGACGGCTATCAATTGATGTGGATTCGCAAAGACTGGCTGGATAAACTGGGCCTGCCCATTCCTTTGACGGTTGACGATATCGAAAAGACGGCCCAGGCTTTTATGGAAAAAGATCCCGGCGGCAACGGCGCCGGTCAGACGATGGGCATTTTGGGACCGCAGAGCGGCGGTCTGTTGTATACTGATTTTTTGAATCCCACCAACGGTATGTTTGCTTTGGACCCGATTTTCAGCGCCTATCACGCTTATCCCGGCTACTGGGTCACGGGGGCGGACGGCAAAGTGGCCTACGGCGCGACTCAGCCGGAAACCAAAGCGGCTCTGGCTCGCCTGGCGGATCTGTACAAAAAGGGCCTGCTCGATCCTGAGTTGAGCATTCGCAAGGAATCCAGCGTTCCTCTGGCCAACGGCACCGTCGGCATTTATTTCGGCGAATGGTGGAACGGTTACTGGCCGATGCCCGATGCCTGGAAGAACAACCCGGATGCCAACTGGCAGGCTTATGCCGTGCCGTTGGACAGCGACGGCATGTGGACGCCGCACCAGGGCATTCCGGCCACGTCGTTTGTGGTGGTGCGCAAGGGCTATGAACATCCCGAAGCCGCGATGAAGATCGTCAATCTGTTCAACCGCGACGAATCCAAATTCGATCTGACCAAGGGCAGCCTGGCCAATGAAGTGCTGCGCATTCCCCAGGCCATGTACGATGAAGGTCAGGTTACTTATCAGGCTCTGATGGATGTGTTGAACGGCAAAGCCAGCCCTGAAGATTTTAAAACTCCCGAATATGCGGCTTACAAATTGCTGGCCGACGATGTGGCGAAGGTTGCGTTGGTCAAGGGCGCTCCGTTCGACAACATGGATATGCAATACTGGACTCCTGAAGGCGACACCAGCGCCATGAGCCGCATGTATTCGATTCTGGTGGGCGACGGCGCCATTTATAATCCCATCGGCGGCAAAGACAAGGTCAATTTGTTCTTCAGCGCCACCTATGCTTCCACCCCGACCATGATCGACAAATGGGCCAATCTCAAGAAAATGGAAGATGAAATCTTTTTGAAGATCATTACGGGTGCGCTGCCGATCGATGCTTTTGATAAATTCGTGACCGATTGGAAAGCTCAGGGCGGCGACGAGATCACGGCCGAAGTGCAGGCCCTGGTTAAATAAATTTCGGGTTAATTGAGCGGCATTTTGGGGGCGGCTTTGCGAAGCCGCCCCTAAAAAATAAACAAAAATCTCAAAAAGGAGCGCGGCCTTGCGAGCAAAATCGTTTTATAAATATTATTATTTGATGCTCCTGCCCGGCCTGATCTGGATCATCATCTTCAAAATCGTTCCTCTCTTTGGCCTGGTCATGGCGTTCCAAAATTTCAACCCGGGCAAAGGGATTTTGGGGTCCTCCTGGGTCGGTCTTAAAAATTTCGCCTACATGTTCCAGCTGGCCGACAGCCGGACGATCTTTTTCAATACCTTTACCATTGCCGGCTGGAAAATTATCGGCAATCTGGTTGCTCCTATTACGGTAGCGATTTTATTAAATGAACTGCGCCTCTCCGCTTTGAAGCGGGGAGTTCAGACGATCGTTTACCTGCCTCACTTTATGTCGTGGGTCATCCTGGCAGGGATTACGCTGGATATTTTTGGTTACAAAGGACCGATCAACGCCCTGCTCACTTCGTGGGGTATGGAACCGATCCTTTTCTTTTCCAAAGCTGAATGGTTTGTTCCCCTGGTGGTCGGCACAGAGATCTGGAAAGAGTTCGGTTTCAATGCCGTGGTTTATCTGGCTGCTCTGACCGCTATCAATCCCGACCTGTATGAGGCTGCGGCTATGGACGGGGCCAGCCGTTTCCAACGGATCCGGTACATCACCCTTCCCGGCATCAGCGCCACCATTATTTTGATGGCGGCTTTAAGTCTGCGCAATGTCCTGAATGCAAATTTCGATCAGGTTTTCAATTTGTATAATCCTCTGGTCTATTCGACGGGCGATATTATCGACACCTGGGTCTATCGTATGGGGCTGTTGCAGATGCAATATTCCCTGGCGACGGCGGTGGAGCTGTTGAAGTCGGTGATCGGTTTCGGCATGATCGGTTTGTCCTATGTCCTCGCCCGTAAATATGCCAATTACAACATTTTCTAATTTCAGGAGCATTGAACGTGATCAAAGACAATACGCTTGAATCTCTCCTGATCGATGTCGTCTCGACCGTAGTTTCGGTGATTCTGGCCGTTTTATGTATTTTGCCGTTGTGGTATACCCTGTGCGTTTCGTTGAGCGATAAATCTGCGGTGGCTGCCGGATTGGTGACCTTATGGCCGGTCGGTTTCAACCTGACTTCCTATCAATCGATCCTGGGAGACGCCAACTTCTTTAATTCGTTGTGGATTTCTTTTCAACGGGTAGGGTTGGGGACCGTGGCTGAACTTTCCGCCACTTTGTTAATCGCCTTTCCGCTTTCAAGGACCACCAAACAATTTCCGCCTCGAAATGTCATTATGTGGGTCCTGGTTTTTGCCATGCTCTTTTCCGGCGGTTTGATTCCCTGGTATCAAACTATGAAAACGCTGCGTCTGACCAATAACATTTGGGGGCTGGTGTTGGGTAATTCGCTCCCTATCTTCAATATCATCCTGGTGGTCAACTTCTTCCGTAACATTCCTAAGGAAATCGAAGAGGCTGCTCTGATCGACGGAGCCGACCCCCTGGATCTTTTCTTGAAAATTTATCTGCCGCTTTCCAAACCGGTGATCGCGACAGTAGCGCTTTTCAGCATCGTTTATCACTGGAATGAATTCTTCAACGGGCTGGTGCTTTCTACCCGCCAGGCTTTCTATCCTTTACAAACCTACATTCAGCAGATGGTGGTGGTTATCGATACCTCCAATATGAACCCGGATCAGCTCCAGGTGCTGAACACGATTTCCAATCAAACGTTGAATGCCGCCAAGATCTTCATCGCCATGATCCCGATCCTGTTGATCTACCCCCTGTTGCAGAGATATTTCATCCATGGGATTACCATGGGGTCGGTGAAGGAATAAAACGTAAAACGTGAAGCGTGAATTTGCCACCTGTGGGTTGTTCATCAGGGTAGATTAAAAACGGTTTCGCGCCCCGCAACAAGTGCTTTCCTGGTAAAAAGCGACGCGCTGGATAGGGGGGAGAGAGTTATTTTTATTCATATTTTCGGCGGCTTCAGAAAGCCGCCGAAAATATAGGCTTTTTTCTCAGCCTAACCGCACAGGTCGAAAACTTTCTTCCCATCCCGCGTGGTTCCCTGGGGTCTGCGAACCCCCGGCTACCTTAGCACGCACCTTCAGGGCTTAAGAAAGCAATTTTCCGGCAAGGCACTTTAAAAAGGGGAAGGGGGAATTTGCACGCCTTCTGAGGCGTGCAAATTCCCCTTAACAGCAAGCCCCCCCTTTCCCCCATCTGCGTCTTTGGGGGAAAGGGGGGCAGGGGGGATAGAGGGCCAGCGCAGCCTATTTTCAAGACAGACAATAGATTTTCGATCCTCAGATCAGATGGAGGCTTCTATGCAATATGGTTATTTCGACGACGAAAATAAAGAGTACGTGATCACCCGTCCCGATACGCCTGCCTCGTGGAGCAATTACCTCGGCTCTACGGATTACGGGGCGATTATTACCAACAATGCCGGCGGCTACGGATTTTATAAATCGGGCGCGCAGGGGCGTTTTATGCGCCTGCGCTTCAACAGCATCCCCATGGATCAGCCGGGGCGCTATTTTTATCTGCACGACCACGACAGCCAGGATTTCTGGTCGGTTTCCTGGCAACCCGTCGGCAAACCGCTCGATCAATTTAAGTCCACCTGCCGCCACGGCACCGCCTATACGGTGATCGCTTCCGAATATTCCGGGATTCAGGCCGAAGCGACCTATTTTGTGCCGCTCGGTCAGCTCTTTGAATACTGGCGCTTGAAGGTGACCAATGTTGGCGACCGGCCGCGCGAGCTCTCGGGCTTCACCTACTGCGAATTTTCCAACAGCTGGATCAACGATCAGGATCTGGTCAATCTGCAATATTCCCTCTTTATCACCCGGGGGGAATTGCGCCATGATCTGCTGCACATTATCTGCAATCCGCATATGCCGCTGGATACGGAGGGTAATCTGGATTCCGAACGCAGCCGCCGGCTCTGGATGGCGCTGGTCGGAGCCCCCCTGGCCGGATATGACACCAGCCGGGCGGCCTTTTTGGGCAACTATCGCTCTTATGACCGGCCCGCCGCCGTGGAGCAGGGGCAATGCACCAACAGCAACCTTTACGGCGACAATGCCTGCGGCGCTTTGCAGGTGCGACTGACCTTGCAGCCCGGTGAGAGCCGCGAGATCCTGGTCATGCTCGGCATCGGGGATGCGGAGCAGGTCGGACAGCCGACGGTGCGGGAGTTCGGTTCTCTGGAGCGTGCCGGGCAGGAGTTCTCCCGACTGAAGGAGAACTGGCATTCCAAACTCCAGGCGCTGACGGTCCATACGCCCGACCCGCAGTTCGACTCGATGATGAATACCTGGGCGCCTTACAATGCCCTGATTACCTTTGCCTGGTCCCGGGCCGCCAGTTTGATCTATAACGGCGAGCGCGACGGGCTCGGCTATCGCGATTCGGTGCAGGATGTGCTGGGCGTCACTTCTTCCATCCCGACCGAAGCGCGCCGCCGGCTGGAGTTGATGCTTACCGGGCAGACGGCCTGCGGCGGTGCCATGCCGTTGATCAAGCCCTTTGCCCATCAGCCCGGCCAGGAGCGGGCGCCCCGGGCGGAAGAATTTCGCTCCGACGACTGCCTGTGGTTGTTCAATGCCGTTCCCGCTTATGTATTTGAAACCGGCGATCTGGACTTCTACCATCAGGTTTTACCCTACGCCGACCAGGGAGAAGCCACCGTGCTGGGCCATCTGCGGCGTGCCCTGGAATTCAATCTGGGGCGCACCGGGCGCAACGGTCTGCCCTGCGGTCTGGCCGCCGATTGGAACGATTGTCTCAAGCTCGGTTATTACGGCGAGAGTCTCTTTGTCTCCTTCCAGGTCTACCTGGGGCTGAACATCTACGCGGAAGTAGCGGATCTGTTGGGACAGCCGGCCGAAGCGGCCTGGGCGCAGGCCCAGCGCGAAAGCCTGGGCGAGAAGATCCAGAAGAGCTGCTGGGACGGCGACTGGTTTATCTGGGCCGTCGGGGAAGACGGCACGGTCTACGGGACGAAGGATTACGAAGAAGGACAGGTCTATCTGAACACTCAGGTCTGGGCGGTCATCAGCGGGGCGGCGACTCCGGAACAGGCCGAAAAGTGCATGGAGACCGTCCGGCAGCGGCTGGCCACGCCTTACGGCCTGATGCTCTCCGCTCCGCCCTTCGAGAAGACGCCCTTCGATGTGATGCGCGCGGTCCTCTTCCTGAGCGGCATCAAAGAGAACGCCGGGATTTTCAACCATACCCAGGGCTGGGGCGTGATGGCGGAAACGTTGCTCGGCCACGGCGACCGGGCCTACGACTATTACCGCGCTTTCATGCCGGCGGCCTACAACGATCGCGCCGAGATTCGCCAGAGCGAACCTTATGTCCAGGCTCAAACGACCTACTCGACCTTTGCTCCCTGCGCCGGCAACACGCGTACCTCCTGGCTCTCCGGCGCCGCGCCCTGGGCCTATTACAGCGCCGTTCACTATATCTTGGGCATCCGGCCGGAGTTGAACGGGCTGCGCCTTGATCCCTGCATTCTGGCCGATTGGCCGGGTTTCACCGCCACGCGTCGCTTTCGCGGCAAGACGATCGAGATCGAAGTCCGGAATCCCCAGGGCCTCTGCAAGGGGGTGCAATCCATGACCCTTAACGGTGTGGCGCTTCCCGGCAATCTGCTGCCGGTCGATCAGTTGGCAGAGGTGAATCGGGTGGTGGTCGTCATGGGGCCGGCCGGCCGGGAGAAATTATGATCGCCCCGCGGCCCACGGCCGGCGATACCGGCTGGTTTGTCCATGACCGCTTCGGGATGTTTATCCATTGGGGTCTCTATGCTCTGCCGGCTCGTCATGAGTGGGTGCTTTCCGTAGAAAAGCTCGATCCCGCGCTTTATGCCGATCGTTACCTGGCCCATTTCAATCCGACGCGCTATGACCCCCGGCTTTGGGCGCGTCTCGCCCGCGAGGCGGGGATGAAGTATGTCATTCTGACGGCGAAACATCACGAGGGCTTTTGCCTGTGGGACAGCGATTGCACCGACTACAAGGTGACCAACACGCCCTACGGCAAAGATCTGCTGGCTCCGTTTGTGGAGGCCTTTCGCGCCGAAGGGTTGAAAGTGGGCCTCTACTATTCGCTGCTCGACTGGCATCATCCCGATTTCACGATCGACATCTACCATCCTTTGCGCGACCATCCGGAGGCGGCCCGCCTGAATGCGGAGCGCTCCATGCCGCGCTATGCCGGCTATATGCGCGATCAGGTGCGCGAACTGCTGACCCGGTTCGATCCCGACATCCTCTGGTGCGACTTCTCTTATCCCGACGCCGCTTATCAGGGGTTGCCCGGCAAGGGGCGAGCCGACTGGGAGAGCGAAAAGCTCTACGGATTGATCCGGGAACTCAGTCCGAAGATCATCCTCAATAACCGGATGGATCTGCCCGACGTGCGCGCCGATGTCTATACGCCCGAGCAGATTCAGCCGGTCGAGTGGGTGCGGGTAGAGGGCGAGCCCGTCGTCTGGGAAACCTGCCAGACCTTCAGCGGTTCCTGGGGCTATCACCGCGACGAAGATTCGTGGAAAAGCCCCGAGCAGTTGATTATGATGCTGATCAATACGGTCTCGATCGGCGGCAATCTGCTGATGAATGTGGGGCCCACGCCGTTGGGCACCTTTGATCCGCGGGCCGTCAAAGCGCTGGCTGTCTACCGCGACTGGATGGATTATCACAGCGAGGCGATTTACGGCTGCACCGCCGGCGAATTCCAGCCGCCGCAGGACTGCCGTCTGACTCAAAAGGGCAAGAAGGTCTATGTGCATATCTTTGCCTGGCCTTTCAAGCATTTGCACCTGCCCCACATGGTCGGGTTGGTCGACTATGCCCGTTTCCTGCACGACGGCAGCGAAGTGCCGTTGACGGGCAGCGAATGGGAGACCCGGCAGATGGATTTGAAGCCCGACACGCAATTGCTCTTTCTGCCGGTCAGAAAGCCGGATGTGATCGTCCCCGTCATTGAATTGACGTTGAAGTAAAAAGCCCATTTTTTCGCGCGCCGCAGACGGCGCGCGAAAAAATGAAAAAACTCTTCTCCCTTTGTCCCGCGCGTCGTTTCATGCCGGACAAAAGCCTTTTGCGGGATGTTAAAACAGGCCGCACAGGTCGACAAAGAAACTCTTTTCTTGCGTCCCGCAAAAGGTTCTTGCCTGATAAAAGGCGACGCGCTGGATGGGAAGAGAAATCTGTTTTTTATGTTTTCGGCGGCTTCAGAAAGCCGCCGAAAACATGCGTTTTTTTTCTTGCTTCCAGGTTAATCGTATATGAATTAAAGCGTAAAGGATGTGATCTATGAAATTCACCGATGGTTACTGGCAGATGCGCCCCGGTTGTAATCCTAATTTTGCCGCCCAGGCCTACGATATCGAGTCCGACGGCCAATCGCTGACAGTCTATGCTCCCACCCGGCCGATCGGCCATCGCGGCGATACACTCAATTTGCCGATGTTGACGCTGCACTACTCATCCCCGTTGGAAGGTGTGATCCGGGTGCAGGTCGTGCATCACAAAGGAGGAAAACCGCCTCAGCCGCAGTTCCCTGTTTCCCAGACGGCTGTCGCCCCCCGGATTGAGATCCATGATTCCGTTGCGGAACTGGTTTCGGGCGGGCTGGCGGTGCGGATCAATCGGGGCAAGGCCTGGGATGTCCTCTTCCACGCCGGGGGAGAGCCCCTGACCGGGAGCGGCTGGCGCGCTCTGGGCTTTGTGGATACGCCCGACGGCCGGTATATTCACGAACAGTTGAATCTGGGTGTGGGCGAATATGTTTATGGGATGGGGGAACGGTTCACCCCCTTCATCAAAAACGGCCAGGTCGTGGATATCTGGAATGAAGACGGCGGCACGGCCAGCGAACAGGCCTATAAAAACATCCCCTTTTACCTTACCAATCGCGGCTATGGGATCTTCGTCAACCATCCGGAGAAGGTCTCCTTTGAAGTCGGTTCTGAGAAGGTGGAGCGGGTGCAGTTCAGCGTGCCGGGCGAGCGGCTGGATTATTTTGTGATCTACGGTCCGACTCCCCGCGAGATTTTAGAGCGCTATACCGCTCTCACCGGGCGGCCGGCGCTGCCTCCGGCCTGGTCGTTCGGCTTGTGGCTCTCCACCTCGTTTACGACCAACTACGATGAAGCGACCGTGATGGAGTTCATCGACGGCATGGCCGAACGGGGAATTCCGCTGAGCGTCTTCCATTTCGATTGTTTCTGGATGCGCGAATTCAACTGGACCGATCTGGTCTGGGATTCCCGGGTCTTTCCCGATCCCGTGAATTTGCTCAAGCGTCTGCACGAGCGGGGGCTGAAAGTCTGCGTGTGGATCAATTCTTACATCGCTCAGCGGTCGGTGCTTTTCGACGAGGCCGCCGAAAAGGGCTATCTGGTCAAACGGCCAGACGGGACGGTCTGGCAGTGGGATCTCTGGCAGGCGGGCATGGGGATCGTGGATTTTACCAATCCGGCGGCCTGCGCCTGGTTTGCGGAAAAGTTGACTGCTTTGCTGGATATGGGGGTGGATACCTTTAAGACGGACTTCGGCGAGCGTATCCCGACCGATGTGGTCTGGTTCGACGGCTCCGATCCCCAGAAGATGCACAACTATTACACTCAGCTCTACAACCAGACGGTCTTCAACGCCGTCAAAGCCCATCGGGGCGAGGGCGATGCTGTGGTCTTTGCCCGTTCGGCGACGGCGGGCGGGCAGCAGTTCCCGGTCCATTGGGGCGGCGATTGCACCGCCACCTTTGAATCGATGGCCGAAAGCCTGCGGGGAGGATTGTCGCTGCACCTTTCGGGATTCGGTTTCTGGAGCCACGATATCGGCGGCTTTGAGCAGACCGCTTCGGCCGCGGTTTACAAGCGGTGGTGCGCTTTCGGCCTGCTTTCTTCTCACAGCCGGCTGCACGGCAGCACCAGTTACCGCGTGCCCTGGCTCTATGACGATGAGGCGGTGGATGTCGTCCGTACCTTCACCCGGCTCAAGGCCCGCCTGATGCCCTATCTGTACGGGGCGGCGGTTCAGGCCCATCTGACCGGCACGCCGATGCTCCGTCCGATGATGCTGGCCTATCCTCAAGATCCGGCCTGCGAGACGCTGGATCGCCAGTATATGCTCGGTGACTCTTTGCTGGTGGCTCCGGTTTTCCGTGAGGACAGCCGGGTGGATTACTATCTGCCGGCCGGCACCTGGACGCATTTCCTTACCGACGAGACGGTTGCCGGCGGCGGCTGGCGGCGCGACAACGTCGATTATCTTTCCATTCCGCTCTGGGTTCCTGAAAATACCGTCATCCCGGTGGGGGCGGTGGAAGAGCGCCCGGATTACGATTATGCCGACGGCGTGACCCTACATCTCTTCCATATCCGCGACGGCGCGGCCATCGAGGTGACGATTCCTGATACCGCCGGTCATCCCTACGCCCTTTTCCATGTGGAACGGCAGGGGGCGACGGTGCAGGTTCGCCGCGAAGGCGCGCCCGGGCGATGGGGTGTGCTGGTGCGGGGCACCGCTTCCCAGCCGGTATGGGCCGACAGCGATCGGGTAACCGTCACCCTGCTTTTTACATGATTTCGACCTGTGCGGTTAGTCTGGAAAAAAACATATTTTCGGCGGCTTCAGAAAGCCGCCGAAAATATGAATAAAAATAACTCTCTCCCCCTGCTTCGCCCGGCGCGTCGTTTTTTACCCCGAAAGCAGCTGTTGCGGGGTGTAAAAACCGTTTTTAATCCACACTTATGAACGACCGCACAGGTAGCATGATTTTATCGTACCCTCGCCTGACCCTTGTCTCCTGACAACAGATCATTATGTTTTACGTTTCACGTTGAGCGTTTCCCGTCCGGGATGCCGTTGTAGAACCAATTCGATCGGGGGTCCTGTACGGAAATCCAGTAATCCTGGATCAGAGGAATGGCGGCTATCGGGATCACGGCCAGCATGCCGGTTTGATCGCCCGTCGTGATGTCATAGAGGGTCAGGTCCTGATCTTCCAGCCCATCGGTGAGATTTCCCTCGATTTCAAGATAAATTCGGGGATCGATGTAATATTCCCATTTTTCGATAAGCGTGCCCCATTTTATGTCGGAGAGTTCATATTGGAGCAACTTCAAGGTCGGGTTGTAAGACCAGGAAAACGGCCGGCCGATTTTTTCGAAAAGCTTTTCCAGATCTTGCAAAAAGGCTTCATATCCGAATTCGTAATCCCAGCCTGTTACAGGCAGCCAGTCCTTAAGGTCGAAGATCAGGAAATAGGGCAGGCTGAAGTGAGCCAGCTCAAAATTTCCACTGCCCCGGGCTATATTTCTGGCCGTGCGTGAGAGATGCTGTTGGGTCTGGTTTAGAAACTCTTCCCGGGTGAGGGGGGAGATATAAACTTCCCCTGCAACCAGGGCGTTGTGGAAATTTAAAGCATGTTCCGTCAATTGTTGTAGGGCCCGTTCGTATTCCATAGCTTCTCCTGGGACTGATCTCCAAAGCGTTAATCAGATTTTATTGTATGGCAATCTTGAATCGATGCCAGTCCCGGTATTGACTTTTAACGTCCCGCAACAGGTGTTTTCCAGGTAAAAAGCGACGCGCTGTGCGAAGCAGGGAGAGAGAGGTGTTTTGTTGGTGTTTTTGCGCGCATAAGAATGCGCGCAAAAACACCGGTTTTTTCCGATTTGTGCAGTGGGCCCGAAAAACAAGTGGGCCCGAAAAACAAGTGGGCCCGAAAAACAAGTGAGCCCGAAAAACAAGTGAGCCCGAAAAACAAGTGGGCCCGAAAAACAAGGGAAAGAAAAGTCCATGTTTTCGCACTGACAGCGTGAAAACATGACTCCCAAAAACCTTTCTACCTGTGCGGTTAACCTGAAAGGCGCGAGAGAAAAAAGTCCATGTTTTCGCGGGCTTTCTGAAGCCCGCGAAAACATCAACAAAAAACCTCTCTGCCCCTCCCGCGCGTCGCATCCGCCCGGAAAAGGATTATTTGCGGGACGCTAAAAACAGAGCCTTTTGGCTTTCGCTAATTTTATTTAGAAAATATAATCAAAGGAGCTACTTGAAAAGGAGGCTGGTATGAGCACGAGTTCGCTTTCACAGGGGGCTTTGCTGAAGATGGTTCTGGTCCGCCTGGTCCTGTCGATTCCGGCCCTGGGCGCGCTATTCTTCTGGCCGGCAGGGACCTTTGATTACTGGCAGGCCTGGGTCTATCTGATCCTGCTCTTTGCTCTCATGCTTTTTATCCTGGTCTACTTTATGAAGAACGATCCGGCGGTGCTGGAGCGCCGGATGCGGATGAAAGAGAAGGAGTCGGAACAGAGCCTGCTGATCAAGCTCTCTTATCTGCCCTTTCTCCTGGCCTATCTGTTGCCTGGTTTCGACCGGCGTTTCGGCTGGTCCCAGGTACCGGTCTGGCTGGTGATCGTGGCCGATCTTCTTTTTGTCCTGGGGTATATCGCCTTCTTTCTGGTGTTGCGGGAAAACCATTATGCTTCTCGCGTGATCGAAGTGGAAAAGTCGCAAACGGTGATTACCACCGGCCCCTATGCTCTGGTGCGCCACCCCATGTATTCAGGGCTGTTGTTGATGTATATCTTCTCGCCGCTGGCCCTGGGTTCTTATTGGGCGGTGATCCCGGCGCTGTTGGTGGTTCCGATCATCATCGCACGCATTGGTAATGAAGAGAGCGTCCTTCAGCGGGATCTGAAGGGGTATACGGATTATATGAAGAAGACCCGTTATCGTCTGCTTCCCGGGATCTGGTAGAGGAGTTTTTTGATGTTTGGGTGCGCCTTCTGAGGCGCACCCAAACATCGGCTTTTTTGCCTTCTCCGGGTTAACTTTATAAATCGATAATTTCTTTCTCAGTGCTCTCTGTGTCTCTTTGTGGTGAAATCTTTCTCCTCTTCACGTTTCATGATTCCAGTCATGGGCAACCTGGGAAAATCGTGGTTGAAAACACTCCCCGCCGGGGTAGGGATCGGATAAAGTAGAGCCATAGAAGAATGTTCTACCGGCAGAGGAGGCAACGATGAAAACGATATTGCGGAAAACAGGTTCCTGGTTGACGGCGGCCCTGGGAGTGATTCTGGCCGCGTCCATTTACGGTCAAACGCTGGCGGCGCCCACGGCGGTTACTTATCCCGTTGTGGATACGGGACAGAGCAAATGTTATGCCGGCGGCGGGGCGGAGATCAGCTGTCCGGCGGCCGGAGCCGCTTTCTATGGGCAGGATGCCCAGTTTGTCGGCCGGACGCCCTCGTATACGAACAACGGTAACGGCACGATTACGGATAATGTGACGGGCTTGATGTGGCAGAAGAGCCCGGATCGAGACGGCAACGGCACGATCAATGCGACGGATAAGCTCACCTATTCAGCGGCCGGTCCTTATTGCCAGAATCTGGTGCTGGGCGGCTATGACGACTGGCGCCTGCCCGATATCAAAACGCTCTATTCGTTGATCAAATTCAATGGGACCGATCCCAGCGGTATGGCGGGCACTGATACCAGCGGCCTGACGCCCTTTATCGACACTGCGTATTTCAACTTTGCGTATGGAGATACGGCGGCGGGGGAGCGGATCATCGATGCGCAATATGCCAGCAGCACGCTCTATGTGACGACCACAGGACAGATGGGAGATACCACGATGTTCGGCGTGAACTTTGCCGACGGGCGGATCAAGGGGTACGGGTTGGTCGTCAACGGCAGCGCGAAGACCTTCTTTGTGATGTGCGTGCGGGGCAATACCGGCTACGGTGTCAATGCCTTTGTGGATAACGGCGATCAGACCATTACCGACAATGCGACAGGCCTGATGTGGAGTCAATCGGACAGCGGCACGGCGATGAACTGGCAAAGTGCGCTGGCCTGGGTGGCGCAGAAAAACCAGGAGAACTATCTGGGCCATAATGACTGGCGTCTGCCGAATGCCAAAGAGTTGCAGAGCATCGTCGATTACAGCCGTTCTCCTGCGACCACCGGTTCGGCCGCGCTGGCGGCGGTTTTCACCGCGACGGCGTTTATCAATGAGGGCGGGCAGCAGGACTGGGGCTGGTATTGGACTTCGACCAGCCATGCGAACGAGACGGGCACGGCCTATTCCGCCGTCTACCTGGCCTTCGGCCGGGCAACCGGCTGGCAGAAAGCCACGCCGGCGGCCACCTGTTATACGCTCTACGATGTCCATGGGGCGGGGGCTCAGCGCAGTGATCCCAAAGAGAGCAGCGGCCTGGTCGTGATCGGGACGGCCTGTAACGGCGGCACCGCCTACGGCCGGGGGCCGCAGGGCGATGCGCTCCGCAATTCCGATTACGTGCGGCTGGTGCGGGACGCCAATCCGATCGTCTTCAGCTACACAGTCTACCTGCCTCTGATCAGTAGACAGTAAACAGCCTGCGTCGCCTGTGCGGCTCTGGAAAAGGCCACCTTAAACAAAAAAACTCTCTCTTCCG
>CAZCTC010000113.1:0-17676 GCA_964501335.1 uncultured Anaerolineales bacterium
CGCGAAAAAATGGGCTTTTTCTTCCCTTCTTTTCCGGGTGATTGCGGTTGCAAATAGCTTAAGTTGCCTAATATGACCCCAACCCCTCTCCCGCGCGCGGGAGAGGGGCCGGGGTGAGGGGGATTTTCTTCATGTTTTTGCGCGCATTCTGATGCGCGCAAAAACATGGGCCTGTTCCAGAGCCACCCCGGCGACGTTCTCTTTTACGTTTTACGTTTCATAAAATCTCTTCTCTATCTTCTCCGTGCTCTCTGGGCCTCTGTGGTGAAATCTCTTTTCCATCCTTCGGGGGGCCGCCCCCGCATGCCAGGACCTCAGTTGCTCCTCCTGGCCTTTGTGGTACATTTATGGGGGCGGCCTCCTCAAAGCTGCCCCCATGTTTTCCTGGAGGATGTCTTTATGCGTCGTACCTTGCTCTCGCTCCTGGTAATCCTGCTGCTGGCCGGATGTACCGGGTTGCCTCGCACCGGAAATACAGGTTCCACCGATCCCTCGGCGGATACAACGCCCACCGCCTCTGCGGCCTACCCCTCGGAAATGTCCACCGCCGCCCGCATCCAATCCCGGGGGGAAATCATTGTCGGCGTCCGCTACGATCTGGAACCCTTCTCTTTCATTTCATCCGAAGAAGGCGATCTGTCGGGACTGGAAATCGATCTGGCCCACGAACTGGCCCGCCGGTGGCTCGGCGATCCCAATGCCGTCCATTTCCGCCAGGTACGCACGGATACCGCTCTCTCCCACATTCAAAACAGCGATATTGATTTCGCCCTGGCCGGCATCGTCCATACCCAACAGGTCGAAGCCAGCGGCGATTTCGGCCCGGATTACTTCGTCAACGGACAGGCCCTCCTGGCCTACCCCGAATTGGGAATTCAAAGCCTTAACGATCTCACCAATCGCCGGGTCGGCCTGCTCTCCTGGACCAAAAGCGGACAGACCCTGGCTGCAGCCGCCACGGAAATCTCTCCTACCTACTCCTCCTATGAAAACTTCTTCCAGGTCGTCGATGCCCTGCGCACCCGCCAGATCGATGTCTATGCCGACCAGCGCCACCGGCTGGAACGGGGACGGCGCCTGGTCAACGGCACGATCATCATCGGACAATATACCCGGGAACCTTACAGCCTGCTTTACCGCTCCAATGATCCTGATTTTTCCAACCTGGTCTTGCTCACTTTCCAGGACATGCGCCTCGACGGCACCCTGGATCAGCTCTACAGTAAATGGCTGCCCGGCACGCCCCTGCCCTCCTTCTACCAGCTCCCCGGCAGTGCCGTCCCGCCCACGCTGGCGCAATCTTCCCCTACCCTGGCCACCTTAAATGTCGAAGAACGAATTCGCCAACGCGGCAAGCTTTCGGTCGGCTACATCCAGGGACTCTGGCCTTACAGCGGCGATCGCGATGACGGGGTCCAGACCGGCTTTGAAGTCCGCCTGGCCATGCGACTGGCCGAACGCTGGTTGGGCAATCGGGAAGCCATCACCTTTGTCCCGGTGACCCGGGAAACCGGCCCTCAAAAACTGGATTCCGGCGAAGTCGACCTGCTCGTCGGCGCCTGGACTCCCAACCGCCCCGGCGAGTTGAAATACGACTACTCCATCCCCATCAACAATGACGGCGTGGGCATCCTTTCCTTAACGATGGCACCGATCAACAGTCTCACGGAACTGTCCGGCAAATCGGTCGGCGTGATCGCCGGTTCGGCCGGCGCCGCCGCAGTTCCCGAACTGAGCCAGGCCGGCGGCATCGGCCTGAGTCCCATGACCTACCCTGACGTCCCGACCGCCATCAGCGCCCTCCAAAACGGCCAGATCAGCGCCATCCTGGCCGAGCGGATTCTCGTCCTGGACCCGCTCTACAACACTCCCGGCCTTACCCTGACCGACGCCCGTTTCACCAATCGCCCCATCTGCTTCGTCCTGCCCCAGGGAGATTCCGCCTATCGAGACCTGGTCAATCTCACATTGATGTGGCTGCAAGCCGATGGTTCCTATGCCGAACTTTATCACACCTGGTTCGACGACCCCGCGGTGACGCTGGAAAGCTGGCCCGGCAATTCGGCCGTCCCGCTGAATCTGCAAGTCGCCCCCTAACGCAACCATAAAAAGGTAAATCAAGGTGAACAATACCTCCCAGAATCAAGAAGAAGAGAAACATCCCCTGGGTGTGATGGCCTGCCTCACCACTGGATTCCAGGTAGTCTCCAGATATCCGGCCCTAGCCCTCCCTCCTCTGATCCTGGATCTATTCATCTGGTTGGGCCCTTACCTTTCGCCGGCCCCGGCCCTCCAACAGATCTACCAATGGTTCACCGCCGGCGATCCGGAATCGATCGCTATCCTGCAGACGCCCTTTAATAATCTGATCGAAAGCTGGAAAAACTTCCTGTTGTTATTGAATCCGGCGCCCCTGTTGGGCATTTCCAGCCTGCCGAAAAGCTTCTTCTCACCCGAGTCGCCCTTCGGCCCCCGCCTCGCGCTCTCGATCAATACCTGGTATGAATTCATCCCGCTCGCGATTATCCTGCCGCTGGTCGGCATCGCGCTCAATGCAATTTACCTGCAAGCGATCGGACGCCGCACCGTCGAATTCATGGAATCCCCGCTCCCCGCCCCGGCTCCCCTGACCGTTCTCTGGATTCAACTGGTGATGCTGGGACTGGCCCTGCTCCCCTTAATCGTCGCCATTTTGATTGTCCTGGGCATCTTTATCAATATGGGCATTATGGATAACCAATGGGGCCAACTGCTGGGAGCCCTGATCGTCTCCATTCCGGTTTATATCGTCTTCCATCTGGTATTGGCGATCCCCGCCCTGGTCCTGCTGAAACGGCCGTTGATCAAAGCCGTCCAGGAAAGCATCATCCTCACCCAAATGGATTTCTTTGGTTCAATGTTTCTCTTCCTGGCCTGTCTGTTGATCTCCCAGGGACTTAACTATGTCTGGATGCTCCCCGAGGCTTCCGATTGGACTTTTCTCATCGGAATTATCGGCCATTCTCTGATGGTAACGGCCCTGACGGCGGCCCTCTTTATCTTCTATCAAGAACGCCTGGCCTACCTGAAAACCTTGCAGCAAACCCGCTCGCCCCGCACCGCCCACGTCGTCGATTAAAAAGAAAAAAGTTTATGGCTTCGCGCGCATCGGAATGCGCGCGAAGCCATAAACAAAAAGCTCACTCCCTCGTGTAGCATCCCGCGCAACGCCGCTCACGAGAAAAACGCCGCCCCTAAAGTTAAATACAAAGCCTGCAAATTAAACCAAATTCCCCGAAATCGGCTATACTATAAGCCGGATAACAAAAAATCCGCGACCTGTGCAGCGAGCCCAGAAAACAAGCGGAAGAAAAAAACCATTTTTCGGCGGCTTTCTGAAGCCGCCGAAAAATGAATAAAAATAACTCTCTCCCCATCCTGCGCGTCGCTTCGAGCCGAACGAAAACCTTTTGCGGGACGCTAAAAACAGATCGAAGATTCGTTACCCGCACAGCCGGAAACACCGAGAACAAAGGATGCATCACCATGGCACGTTTTATCTTACGGCGACTCTCCCTCATTCCACTGGCCCTCTTCTGCCTCAACTTCATCGGATTTGCCTACGCCCACCTGGCGCGCCCGCTCCGTGCCGCCCGCAATCCCTCCCTGGCCTGGATCGCCCAGGATACTCCCCCCCTGTTGCCGACCTACGGCACCTACCTGCAAAACAGCCTCCAGCTTGATTTCGGCACACTCCCCTCAACGACCCAGGAGCCCATCAGCACCACCATTCTGCGTACCGGCGCCGCCAGCCTCGGCCTGCTCGCCGTTGCCCTGGGACTCGCCGTCGTCGTCGGCCTCATCCTGGGCCTGCTGGCCACCCAAAATGACCCGCCCCGCACCGCCCGCTGGCTGATGATCCTCTCGACCCTCGGCCTGGCCACCCCCAGCTTCTACCTGGGCAGCATGCTGATTCTGTCCATGTTTTATCTGATCCTTTACGGCCACAACGCCACCGCCGGCCTGATCACCCCCACCGCCGGATTCGGCTGGGATAACCATCTCATCCTCCCCACGCTCACCCTGATGCTGCACCCCGCGGTCCAGATCGCCCAGGTAACCAGCGCCATGATGACGGCGGAACTGGGGAAACAATATGTCACCACCGCCCGCAGCATCGGCCTCTCCTGGAGCGTCGTCCGCCGACGCCATGTCCTGCGCAATATCCTTGCCACCCTGATCCTGACGGTCGGCAGCGCCTTCCGCCTGTTGATGGGCGAGTTGATCATCGTCGAGTGGCTCTTCCAATGGCCCGGCCTGGGCAGATTGCTCGCCACTACCCTGATCCCGGCCGATTTCAGCGGGGCCTTGGGCGGCGCCCTCTTCCTTGATCCCCCCACGGTCGCCGCGCTCTTCACAGTCTTCGGCGGACTTTTCCTGACCCTCGACCTGATCGCCGCCATTACCGTCCGCGTCATCGATCCACGGCTGCACATTGCAGAAGAACCGGAGGTCTCCCATGTCTAAAATCCACATCCCCACCCTCAACTGGCCCCTTTGGTTGGGATTGCTCATCGTCCTCTGCATTGCCGTGGCCGCTTTTTTCGGCCCGGCCCTGGCGCCCCGCGATCCCCTCGAAGAAAACCGCGTGGTCAAAAGCGGCGAACGCTGGTACACCCCGCCTTTTCCCGCCTTCAGCATCGCAGAATTCCCCCTGGGTTCCGACCGCTTCGGGCGTGATATGCTCAGCCAGCTGCTCTGGGCCATCCGCCCGACGCTGGTGATGGTGTTGATCGTCGCCGCCGTGCGTCTGACGCTGGGACTCTTCATCGGTCTGGGAGCCGGCTGGTCGGAAGGACGCGCCAGCCACCAGTTCGACACCCTGATCTCCGCAGCCCTGGCCATCCCGGGCCTGATGATCGCCCTGGTCGCCATCGCCGCCATCGGCGTTGAACTCGGCATCTGGGCCTTTATCTTCGGCCTTTCCATCACGGGCTGGGCCGAAACCGCCCAGGTCATCCGCGAACAGACCCGCATGATCAAACAGCAGGCCTACATCGAAGCCGCCCGAGCCTGTGGCGCCTCCAATTTTCAAATCATCACCACCCATGTCCTGCGCCAGCTCGCCCCGATGATCTGGATGCTGCTCTCCTTCGAAGTCAGCAACACCCTGACCACCACCGCCGGCCTCGGCTTCCTCGGTTACTACGTCGGCGGAGATGTCTGGATCGTCGTCGCCGATTGGGTCGCCCGCCGGGCCAGCGGCGTCCCCGAACTGGGCCAGATGCTGGCCACCTCCCGCATCCGCATCGATCAACCCTGGGGGATGGTCATCGTCGGCTCAGTCATCTTCATCATGGTCCTGGGATTCAACCTGCTGGGAGAAGGCCTGCGCCTGCGCCTGAGCATGGATCGCCTGAGCCACTATTCATTGCAGGCCTGGATCACGGACACCCTCTTCCCCGGCCTGCACAACCGGATCTGGATTCCCGCGCGCAACTGGATGCGCCGCTCCCCCCTCCGCGCCGGCCTGATCGCCCTGCTCGGCTGTATGCTGATCGGAGCCGGGATCTTGTGGCAACGATCGCAGGCCGGGGCCCAACAAAACCCCGCCCTTCAGGTCGCAGAAATCACCGTTCCGGGCGGCCACCTCTGGAGCGGCCCACGCCGCGATCCCTACGGCACCCTCGCCGTCCCGGTCCAGGGGCCCCAGAACCCGCAAAGCCGCCTGATCTTCCAGACGCCCAAAGAACTGACGGGCGGCCCGGCCATTGCCGCCGATGGAACGCTCTATCTGGCCGACACCGACACCCTCTACGCCCTCGATCCCGAGGGAAAACAGCTCTGGAGTGCCCCCCTGCCGGTCACCCCCACCGTCGATACCCCGGCTCTCGCCGCCGACGGGACTCTCTATCTCGTAGAAAAATCGGGCGGGCTGATCGCTTTCACCCCGGCCGGAAAAGAACGCTGGCGCTTCGTCCCGGACAATCCCAAAATCGCCTCCGCCGGACCGATCGTCGGTCCCGACGGCACGATCTATTACGGCTACGGCAGCAATTTACAGGCGGTCTCCCCGGAAGGAAAAGCCGTCTGGCACAGCCCCGTCCCGCCGGCCTCCCGCACCGTCCCACCCCAGCTCACCGCCGGCGGCCGCCGGCTGGCCTGGCGCAACCTCCTCTTCGACAGCCTGACCGGCGCCCCCCTCACCTACGAGGTGTTGGACCGTTCCGACACCTGTATCACCGGCGCCGACGGCCGCGATTACCTGCGTTCCGCCGCCATCATCATGCAATGGACCGCCACAGGAGAAGATTTCCAGATCCTGCGCAGCGCCACCTGGGATAACGATCAATTCACCTTCCTTGCGCCCAAAAACGCCGGCGTGACCGCCGATCAAACCGCCTGGCTCTTCTATGTCTCATATCAGAATTCCGCGCTGGTCTGGATCAATATGGAAGGAAAAATCCTCGGCATCGCCACCGACGATGAGGTCACCAACAGCCAGCTGCTGGCCCTCGACAAAGACAACATCGGCTACATCTGTGGCATCCGCAGCCGCAATAACAATGCCATCTGCACGGCCCTCTCCACTCAGTCGGAAACCCCGCTCTGGCAAACAGAACTGACGCCAGGCCAGATCCGCGGCGGCGCCCTGACCGCCGGCCGGCTCTATGTAGCGCTCAGCACCGGAGCCCTTTATAGCTTGGCAGACTAAAACAATAAGCTAAAATCAGCCGATAGGAATAATGCAAAAATCAAAATTCATATTTTCGCGCGCCCCTGCGGGGCGCGCGAAAATATGAACAGACAAGGAGCCTTCCATGAAAAAAGGACTTACCCTCCGGCAGCTGGCCGGAATGCTGATCTTGCTGAGCGGCTGCGCCGTCACCCCCACAGCCACACCCCCGGCGGCCCCCGTTGCCCCGGCCGCCACCACCGCCATGCTCCCCACCGCCGCCCCGACCTCCAGCACCCCCATGCCGGAAGGCGTGCCGGTTCCCCTCTCTGAATTCTCCGGCTATCGCCCCCTCTACGCCGGCAGCGAAAACCCGGAAATCACCGACAGTTACATCGATCTGGACAGCGGCAACGAACGGGAATCCAGCAGCGCCGACCTGCACTTCCTCATCAGCGACGGCCCCGGGCACCCCTACCTGCTCCAACCGGTTAACAACGCCACCGCCGTAGCCTATTCCAGGAGCGGAGAACCCGACTACGCCGCCTGCTATCAGGCCGCCAAAAGCACGGAAGCCGTTTCCCAGGTCTATGAGGGCATTTATCTCTGCATCCTGACCGGCAATGGGACAATCGTGAGAGCACATATCGACCGATTCACCCCCCTGGACAACCGGCTGCAACTCAGCTTCACCGCCTGGATAATCAAATAGCCACCGTTGCCACCTATGAAAAAAACGCAATACCGCATAATTAACGCAGATTTCACTGCCAAGGCGCCGAGAACACAGAGAAAAAGCCCATGTTTTCGCGGGCTTTCTGAAGCCCGCGAAAACATAAACAAAAACATTCTCCCCCCATCCTGCGCGGCGTTTCGAGCCAACCAAAAGCCTCTTGCGGGACGCTAAAATGCTCATCGCACAGGTCATAAATTAAATTAGTTTTTTGCGTTCCGCAACAGATACTTTCCCGGTAAAAAACGACACGCTGGATAGGCAGAGAAATTTTTTATTTATTTTTTCGCGCGCCGCAGACGGCGCGCGAAAAAACCGGCTTTTCTTTTCCTTGTTTTTCAGACTAACCGCACAGATAGAAAAAGCCTGTATTTTCGTGCGCTTTCTGAAGCGCACGAAAATACAAACAAAAAAAATTCTCTCCTCCCATCCCGCGCGTCGCATCTTACGGAAAAAACACCCGCTGCGGGACGCTAAAAAGCCAGCACCGTGCAGGAAAGGGGAATCCTTTTGTCCCTTGAATCTTTCCCTTTTTGTGAGAAAATATAGGGGGTCTCTTAGGGCCTCCTGTATTCCCCTGGCAGGGAATCCTTTTTTCATTGATTGTTGGCGGTGAAAACCGCCTTTAACTCATGTTTTGTCATTAAGTCTTGGATCAGAGGTCGCATGGTTGAAAAAGTAGTAACGAACGGCACCACGATGCAATATGATGCTTCCGCAATTCAGGTCCTGGAAGGTCTGGAAGCTGTCCGCAAACGCCCCGGCATGTACGTCGGCGGCACCGACATCCGCGCACTGCACCACCTGGTTTATGAGGTGGTCGACAACTCCATCGACGAAGCCCTTGCCGGCGTCTGTAACCATATCCGCATCATCATCAATGCGGATCGCAGCATCTCGGTAAGCGACAACGGGCGCGGTATCCCGGTCGGCGAACATCCCGATAAACATATCTCGGCTCTGCAACTGGTCATGACCACGCTGCACGCCGGGGGTAAATTCGGCGGCGGCGGCTACAAAGTTTCCGGCGGTCTGCACGGCGTCGGCGTTTCCGCCGTCAACGCGCTCTCCGAATGGCTCGAAGCCGAAGTCAGCCGCGACGGCGGCCTCTACCATCAACGCTACGAACGGGGCATCCCCGTCACCGCCGTGGAACGGATCGGCAAAGCCAAAAGCGAAGAAACCGGCACCACCATCACCTTCCGCTTCGATCCCACCATCTTCCACGAAGTGGATTTCAGCTTCGACACCCTGGCTCAGCGCTTCCGCGAAATGGCCTTTGTGGCCCGCGGCGTCACCATCGATCTCATCGACAAGCGCACGGAATCCTTCCCCCGCAAGATGACCTTCCATTTTGAAGGCGGCATCCTCTCCTTCGTCCGCTATCTGGATCGGGGACGCGATGCGCTGCACGAGCCGGTCTACGTAGAAAAAGAGCTGGAAGGCGTGCATGTCGAAGTGGCCTTGCAATACACCGACGGCTACACCGAAACGATGCTCACCTTCGCCAACACCATCAACACCATCGACGGCGGGACGCATCTCACCGGCTTCCGCTCGGCGCTCACCCGCACCATCAACGATGTGGGCCGCAAAGCCGGCGTGATCAAAGATGCCGACACCAACCTCACCGGCGACGATGTCCGCGAAGGGCTCACCGCCGTCATCAGCGTCAAAGTGCCCGAGCCGCAATTTGAAAGCCAGACCAAAGTCAAATTGATGAACCCCGAAGTCAAGTCGGCGGTCGAAGCAGCCGTCTCCGATGTCCTGGGGCAATTCCTGGACAAAGATTCCCGGGCCGCCCGGCGCATCGTTGAAAAATGTCTCACCACCTCCCGGGCCCGGGCCGCCGCCCGCAAAGCGCGCGACCTGGTCATCCGCAAGAGCGCCATCGACTCCATGACCCTGCCCGGCAAACTGGCCGACTGCTCCCGCCGCGATCCCGCCGGCGCCGAACTCTACATCGTCGAAGGCGACTCGGCCGGCGGCTGTTTTGCGGGTGAAACCCAAATCGCCCTTGCCGACGGTCGAGCACTCAGCTTCCTGGAACTCATGGCCGAACAGGCCGAAGGGAAAGAGCATTTCGGCTATACCATCCGTAACGACGGAAAAATCGGCGTAGAACGACTTACAGAAGTTCGCCGCACCCGTACCAATGCCGCAGTCATCAAAGTTACGTTAGACAACGGCGAAACGTTGATCTGTACGCCGGATCATCGCTTCATGCTGCGAGACGGCAGCTACAAAGCCGCCGCGGAACTGACAGCGGAAGATTCGCTGATGCCGTTGCCCCAACCATCCAATGGTGAGGCGATTCATATTACCATCGTTTCTGTTGAACATTTAACCGAGCCGATCGATGTCTACGATCTGGAAGTCCCCGGAACACACAACTTCGCGCTCGCCGGCGGCATCTTCGTCCACAACAGTGCCAAGCAGGGACGCGACCGGCACTTCCAGGCGATTCTTCCTTTGCGCGGTAAAATCCTCAACACCGAGCGCGCCAGCCTGGATAAGATCTTGAGCAACAAAGAAGTCCAGGCCCTGATCTCGGCCCTGGGCTGCGGCGTAGGCAATCAATTTGATCTTACAGGATTAAGGTACGAACGCACTATTATTATGAGCGTTGACGGTGAAGAAATGACCTTCGTCAAAGATCCGGAAGGGCAAATAGCGCCGGTCAAAATCGGACCTTTTATCGATCGGTTGATGGAAACCCGAAGAAACCCCTCCGAATATCAAGTCTTATGTTTCGATGTTGAAACCGGTGAAACACGCTTCCGTCCCTTGAAAAGCGTTATCAGTCACGATCATGATGAATCACTGTTTGAAATCGAAACCACTTACGGTCGGCGGCTGCGGGTTACTGCCGCCCATAGCATCTTTGTGGTTGATGAATGGGGTCGCCCCGCGCTCAAACGTGGTGATCAAATCCAGGCGGGAGATCGCATGGTCGGACCGGCACAACTCCCCCTCAGTGGGAACTCGGGACCGGTTCAAATCGATTTGTTGCGTTCCTTCGTTGAATTGAACGCGGAAGAAAAAATCGAACTGATGGCACGCGGCATTGGGATAGAGGAATGGTATAAAACCAAAATCCGTGCTGAACATGCCGATGACGACATGACAGAACCGCGAGTCACCATTCCGGCAGCTGTGGGAGAGCAATTACGTCAACAACGCCACGCAATGGGATTGAGCAATCAAGAAGTCTGTGACGCCGTCGGCATTCGTCAACCGGTCACATTCTATGCCTGGGAGCAAGGCCGTTCACGGCCCACGTTACGTTATTTCAAACGTTACATTGAAACCCTGGGATTGGATCTGGACGGCTTAATGCAACAGATACAAATAGGAGACAGCCAGTTAGATCACCAATGGAACACACAATACCGCGGTGCTCCGGCGAATCGCGTCCGCCCTTATGTGTCCGTCAATGCCTTGAAAGAAGCTGATCTGGAAGGCATAGTTGAAGATATCGTCCTTACTCCATTACATCATGCAGAGCAGGCTGTGCCACGCTACCTGCCGGTCAACGAATCGCTGCTCTTCCTGTTGGGATTCTTTGTAGCAGAAGGTTCCTTCAGCCGCCGCAACGGTATACGCTTAGCCATTGGAGCCCGCAATCGACCGCAACTCCCCAATCTCATTGCTATGATCCGGGAAGTTTTCGGCGTAGAACCGAAACTCTATGAAGGACCTGACGGACGTGCCGCAGAACTCCGTATTCTTAACCGTGTTATCTCCAATGTCTTCGGATTAATTTTCGGTTTTGACGGTACCCACGCAGAGAAAAAACATATTCCTGACCTCGTATTCAATGTCGAACCCCGTTTACAACAGGCCTTTCTGCATGGGTACTTTCAAGGCGATGGAACTGTAGGACATCATCAAATTGCCTTTGCCACAGTTTCGGAGACGCTGGCCAATCAATTGATGTATCTATTCCTGGCCCAAGGTATTCAGGTTTCCTTAAACGTCCATCACCCCACCGGAGAACCCAGCGGCATGATCCGCGGAAAACCCGTCATCACTCGCCAACCGGCTTACTATCTCTCCATCTCCGGGTATGAATCCCTACGCGCCTTGGAACCCATCTGGTGCGATCACGCTCAAGCAGATGAATTGAGAGCCTGGTTAAATGGGCCGCACGGTCTGGGGGGCCCTAAACCGGATCGCTTGTTAAACGGACATTTAATCGGACTGAAAGTGCGCTCCGTACGGCCAACAGAAGCTGTTCGACGTAAAGTTTATGATTTCTCTGTAGCCGGCGATGAAAACTTTATCTGCGGCCTGGGAGGACTTTGCGCTCACAATACCGACGCCGACGTTGACGGCGCTCACATCCGCACCCTCTTATTGACCTTCTTCTTCCGCTATATGCAGCCCTTGATCGACAAAGGCCACCTCTACATCGCCCAGCCGCCGCTCTTCCGCATCCAGGTCGGCAAAGAAGTTCAGTATGCCTACTCCGAACAGGAACGCGACGACATCGTCAAGAGCCTGGCCCGGAAGATCACCGCCCACAACCTCAACATCCAGCGCTACAAAGGGTTGGGTGAAATGAACCCGCAGCAGCTGTGGGAAACCACCATGGACCCGGCCCACCGCACCCTGGTCCAGGTCACCATCGAAGACGCCGCCGACGCCGACCGCACCTTCAACATGCTCATGGGCGACGAAGTCGGTCCCCGCAAGCGCTTCATCCAGAGTCACGCCCGCGAAGTGGCGAATCTGGACATCTAAGAGAACTTTAAAAGTTAAGCCTCAGCCAGAAAAAAAGGGTACGTCAAAATTAAAGACGTACCCTTTTGATATCAACCTGTGCAGTTAGCCAATACAGCAGGAGAAAAGAACTATGTTTGCGCACTGACAGTGCGCAAACATAAACAAACAACTCCCTCCCCCTGCTTCGCACAGCGCGGCGCTTTTACCGGGAGGGCACCAGTTGCAGAAGGCGAAAACCGTTTTTAATCCATGTTAATAAAAAACCGCACAGGTCAAATATTTTAAGAAAAAGATAAGGAGAAGCATGTCCGACCGAATAGAAAAACCGGAACTGATCGCGCGAATAGCCCAACGACTGGACATCTCCCCGGAAGCCGTCGAGCCAATCTTAGAAGCCGCGTTGGATGAAATTTATCAATCGATGAAACATTATGAAAGCGTTTCATTGCGTAACTTCGGCACATTTTACGTCAAAGAAGGAAAAGAAACCTCCATCTTCAGGTTTAACCCCTCGCAAAAATGGCGCAAGCTCTTTGGTTGGTCATCTTCCTATAATGGAGACCTTTAAACCCGGCATCATTTCTCAATTGCCCTGTTCCCATTTTGGGAACATGATATAATAAAGGTAATAAAATTTATGCACATCATTGCCTTAAAAAGGCTTAAAGAGTTTTGGGAAAAGCACGCCGACATCGAAGAGCCTTTAAAAGCCTGGCATCACCATGTAGCGCATGCTCAATGGAACTCCCCGACAGACATAAAAAGTGATTACGGTAACGCCAGCTTTCTGGCAAACGATCGTGTTGTCTTTGACATCAAAGGCGGGAACTACCGCCTGATCGTCAAATTGCAGTATGAATCACAGACAGTCTACATACGGTTCATCGGCACCCACCAGGAATATGACCGCCTTCGGGACGCTTCTGTGGTTTGAAAGGATTAATAAAATGACTATAAAACCGATCCGCACGGAAGATGATTACGACGCTGCGCTCAAAGAACTTGACCGGCTCATCGATGCCCGTCCGGGAACCCCTGAATACGATCAATTAGAAGTTCTCTCTATCTTGATCGAAGCCTATGAAACCGAACATTATCCCATTCCACTGCCCGCCCCGATTGCAGCCATCGAGTTTCATATGGAAAGATTGGGACTTACACGCAAAGATCTGGAACCTTATATTGGGAGTCGCGCCCGCGTTTCCGAGATCCTCAATCGCAAACGCCATTTAACTTTAAATATGATCCGCAATCTGGAAAAAGGACTGGGGATTCCGGCAGGAGTCCTCATTCAAGAATATGAATTAGACCGCGACGCGAACGATGAAATATTGGAAGATCCTGATCTCCAAGAAGAAGTTCCCATCACACATACCGGATTCAATTATGAAGGCATCGTTAAAAGCGAACCATTATGGACTGATCTCCCACAACAATCCGAAAAAACAGTTCAATGGACAGGTTTCACTTCCATAAAAGAACGCTTTGCCCAAATCCTTCCCTCCTGTGCCGCTTAAAAAGGATTGAAAACTTATGGACCCACAAACACGTTATCCATTCCAATTGCTGGATGTGCGGTTGTATACAGCCACGATCAAACGCCTGACGCCTAAATCAACAACATCTGAAACAACAGAAAGGCACATTGCACCTTTCTTATCCATAAACACAAAAATTCAACGTCAGGATCAACATAATCGGATCTCAGTTTTCTTGAACCTTGAAATCAAAGGATTGAATAGCGATGATCCTGAATTCCATCTGGAATTCACCCTTGAAGGCATATTTGAAACGCAGTCTGCATTTTCCGACATAGAAGAAACCCTATGGAAAGAATTTGAAGAACTTTCTGCAGTCACTCTCTTATGGCCCTATGCCCGGGAATATGCCCAGAACTTCTTCCAACGAATGCGCATCAATATGCCGCTATTACCTACCCTTAATCGATTGGCACTCCAACAAATGCAAGATAGTTCCAACTAAAAACACCTTCCTAAAGTTACTCTCACCATATACAATCACGGGTAGCCGAACGACTACCCGTGATTGTATAAAAAGGACTTCTCCCATGCCCGGCCCAATCATGCTGAAAGCCCAAACCATCCTTGCCGATATCAAAAACGATCCCCGGCTCAGCCCCTATGTCGATTTCAACCTGCCGCTTCCCCAACCCTATCAAGGCCGGGCCGATATCAAACTGATCGTACTGGGCCAGGACCCTACCATCCGCAACCAATCTCAACGCGAAAAAATCACCACCGTATTGAATCTGGATCGCCGCGGCAGTCTGACCGCCTATCTGACTCAGCTATGCGCCGCTCTGGGCCTCGGGTTGGACAATATCTACGCCACCAACCTGTACAAGAATTTCTTCATCGATCCGCCGACCGAAATAAGGGAAGTGGATATCTTTTCCGCCTTTGCCCCCTACTGGATGCCTCTACTACAAGAGGAACTGGCGCCTTTCTCCCATGCCCCGGTCATTACCCTGGGTGAACCCATCCTCACCCCGCTGGCTTCCCCCAAAATCAAAGTCAACGACTCTTGGGGATATACTCCCCACTGGAAATCCGATGGGATCAAAACTTTCCGCTATATCCGACCCGAAGACAACCATTTAAACCGCGTACTGTTCCCTTTTCCGCATCAACCCGGCGCCCGCAAAGCCTTCTACCGTCTGGTTTGGGATAAATATACGGCTTTCGTCAAAGCAACCGCCTTTCCAGCGTAAACCTGTCCTGAAAATAGGGCTCTATGGCATGGCCCCGGCCTTATAGCGTCCCGCAAATAGTCCTTGCCGGTAAGATACGCCGCGCTGGATGGGGGGAAAAGAGTTTTTTGTTTATGTTTTCGGCGGCTTCGGAAAGCCGCCGAAAACATAGGCTTTTCCAGAACCGTCCCAGCGACGCACCTTCTTCCCCCTCTCCTTCCCGCATCGCTCGCAGCTGTACCCGAAGGACACAGAAAAGAATTTAGAGAGAACTCTTCTCTTCTTCTCCGTGCTCTCTGCGCCTCTGTGGTGAAATTTCTCTTTCTGCCCCCATTGACAACCCACCCTAAATGGATATAATCTGGTTAGACCATTAGTTAACATGTTAACAAAAGCGCTGCGGGGAAAACTATGCTCGAAATCAAATCCATCTGGCTGCATGCCCATAACATTATCCGCTCGGCCCGGCACATCATCAACAAAGAGCTGCACCCATTAGGCCTCACCAGCGCCGAAGGCAATATCCTGCTCCATCTATTGACCCAGGGGGAAGAAATGAGCCAGGAACAACTGGCCGAACAGCTGGATGTCAGCAACCCCGCCATCTCTCGCACGCTGAATTCCCTGGAAAGCCGTGGATACATCCTCCGGGAATCCACCCCGCACGACAAACGCACCCATCGGATTCGATTGACCGAAAAAGCCCGGGAGATCGGCCCGACCGTAGAACAGATCTACAATCACGTCTACACGCTGGCCCTGGAAGGCATCTCCCAGGAAGAATTCCTTTACTTCCTCAATCTCTTCGGCCGTATTTCCGAAAATTTTGCCCGTGAGCCAGCAAAAAAATAAAGGAGAAAGAGAGATGCAAGATAACGACCTGATGGGATTCGGACTCTTCCTGGGATATTTTATCGTAGCAGGGATCATCCCGCTCTTCTTGCTCAGAGTATGCTTTAAAGCCCCGTTTGAAATAACGCGCAAAATCCTCCATATGGTCATGACCCTGTCGATCTTTCCGCTGCTGAAATTGTTCAGCAGCTGGTACATGGCCGCCCTGGCCGCCTTGATGTTCGGACTGCTCATCTACCCCATTCTTGTCGTCATAGAGCGCACCGCGTTCTACAAACAGATCGCCGTGGAACGCACCGGCGGCGAATTTAAGAAAAGCCTCCTCATTGTCCTGCTCTCGATGATTATTCTGATCACGGTTTTCTGGGGCCTGCTGGGAATTGAACGGCAATACATCGCCGTGGTCGCCATCATGGGCTGGGGATTCGGAGATGCCGCCGCCGCCCTGATCGGCAAAACTTTCGGCCGCCGCCCGATTCAACATCCCCACATCGCCGGCCGGAAAACGGTAGAGGGGACGGCCGCCATGTTCGTCGTCGCCGCCCTCGCCATCTTCTTCACCCTGCTGCTCTATGCCGGCCAGCCCTGGTATATAAGCATCACGGTCGCGCTGCTCGTCGCCCCGGTCTGCGCCGTCGTCGAACTCTTCTCTCCCGGAGCGATCGATACAATCACCGTACCGCTGGCCACAGCGGGCGCCCTGCTGCCGCTCATGACACTCATCTCTTTCCTGGGGATATAACATGACCGATCTTTCCAAAGAACAAATCGCCAGCCGTGAAAAAACGCTGTTGACCGCGCTGCTGCTGAGCGCGCCGGGCCCGCTGGTGACCGGCTTCGCCGCCTTCTCCAGCCATTCCACCACCCAGCTCGCCGATTTTATGCGGCGAACGATGGAACTGGTCGCCCTCTTTCTCTCCTGGTGGGTCTTCCGTCAGATACAGCGGAATACCGCACTGAACGAAGTGGATCAGGCCCGCCTGGAACGCACCGCCGGTCTGACCGTTGCCGGCGTGATGATGGGTTCGGGCCTCATCATGTCGATCGTGACACTCTCCCGGCTGGCGATCTATGCCCCGACCGGCAACGCTATCTCAGGCCTCGTCATTGCGCTGTTGGGCCTGCTCACCAACGGCTGGTTCTGGTGGCGCTACGCCGCCTTAACCCGCGAGCAATACAGCTCCGTCATCGCCGCCCAACAAAAACTCTATCGCGCCAAAACCAGTGTCGATTTCTGCGTGGTCGCCGCCCTGACCGCCGTCACCCTGGCCCCCCTCCACCCTGCCACCCGCTATGTGGACGTAATCGGCTCCATCATCGTCGCCGGCTACCTCTTCTGGAGCGGCCTGCGAATGGCTCAATCCCACGGCATAACCCTTAGAAAAGAGGCTTCCCTATGATTACCACAACCCATTTAATCCTTTACGTCGCCGATCAGGCCCGCAGCACCACCTTCTACACCGTCGTGCTGGGAATTACGCCGGCCTTGAACGTCCCCGGCATGACCGAATTCACCTTAAATGAGGGGGTAATTCTGGGACTCATGCCGGAAGAGGGGATCAACCGCCTGCTGGGACCGTCACTGCCCGATCCCCGGCAGGCCCGGGGGATTCCGCGGGCCGAGTTATATCTCCGGGTCGATCGTCCGGAAAACTATCATCGCCGGGCGCTGGCCGCCGGCGCGACCGAACTCAGCCCGCTGCTTTTGAGGGATTGGGGAGATACCGCCGCCTACTCGCTCGACCTGGACGGCCATGTCATCGCCTTTGCCGCCCCTCAATGAAAAATAAATAACCCGGGCAGCTTATGCATTTCCTGTATAGGAAAAATGGAAGATGGAAGCCAGGAAGGTCTTCCATTCTTCCATTCCTCCGTTCTTCCGTACCTGAAATGCAAAATCAACCGGGAGACCGATCGAGATTTCACAAGGTGGCGCCTTGAATTATCGACCTGTGCGGTTAGGTTTTTAGCCGCGTCGCACGTATAATGGGCCTGAAA
>CAZCTC010000114.1:0-17108 GCA_964501335.1 uncultured Anaerolineales bacterium
TATGTTTTGGTGCGCCTCAGAAGGCGCACCAAAACATGGCCTTTTCCAGAACCGCCTCGGCAACGCTTTCTGAAGTCCCTCACCCCCAGTGTCGATCCAACCCCGACAATTTCCCTTAAAACCGTCACTCCCTGTACTCCAGGACAGGCTCATCAACACAGTCAAGCCAGTCTCGAATAACCTCTTTGGGATAGCTGTACCCAAAATCCCCGCTGACAACCTCATCGCCTTCCTGGTCGAGCAGTTCCAGCAACAGTCGCTTCAATTCCTCCACTGAACCCGCCCGAGGAGATAAAACATCTTCGGTGTACGTTACAACCTCTCCATCTTCTCCAAAATAGACTTCATGGATACCGAATTCTTCCATTCCGTCCGTTTTATGGACCATCACCCGGTCTTCCCAATAAGCAATCTTCGAGCTTTCATCGCCCATAAAATTTCCTCCAGTATTCATGCCGAAAATCCATCAATGTGAGCGTTATGTCCATCGACAGATATAACTCCCGCAGTTGAGAATAATATTGCTCGATCTGTCGGGCCATGTAGGAAAGCACGCTTTTCTCTCGATTTTCAGGGGGTCTAAAAAGCCCGAAACGTTTTTTCTGCTCTTGCGGCAAAGCCGGCTCTTCTATCCCCAAATAAGCCAGAGCGATAGTTAAATCGCACCAGTCTCCGCTGTAAAGATTCTCGGGATGCCATTCTTTTGCCGGCGGCCGGGCAAGACGGACACTTGTATACCCCCGATCTTTTTCCAGGCTGATCAAAAACGAATCCGATTCCAGCAGGACAAATCGGTTGTCGCAAAAATCAACCACAATTTCCTGAGTTACCGTAAACCCGTACCGGGCTAAAAGCCCTTCAAAACATTTTCGAACCAGGACAAAATATTTATCCATAGCGATTCAACTCGATAACCTTCCACAATCTTTTGACTAATAATAATTCAAGTTGCCACCTCGATAAATCCAGCCCATTATTCAAGATCCGCTGCATGCCGTCCAAAAGTAGACAGCAGCAAGTAGACAGTAGACAGCAAAAATCTTCGCCTTACCGGCTCAAATGGACTGGAAATCCGCTGTCTACTGTCTACCGTCTACTTTCTACTAAACCTTTGCATGCAAAAAAGCTTAAATAGAAAGCACGTCTTTTAAAGGTAGCAACTTGGGTTAGTAATAATGAAAGAGAATGCCCTTTGCGCCTGGAGTTTAACGCAGATAACGGAAAACCGCAAAAACCAGATTGAACCGCCTCCTCTCTTTTCAGCCTTTATATAAAACCAATTGACGACCTGTGGGGTTACTCTGGGAAAAAGCCCCATATTTTCGGCGGCTTTCTGAAGCCGCCGAAAATATGAATAAAAATAACTCTCTCCCCCCTGCTTCGCACAGCGCGTCGTATCAAGCCAAGCAAAAGTCTTTTGCGGGACGCTAAAACCGTTTTTGGTTCACGCTGATAAACAACCGCACAGCTCGCAAAATAATTGTGAAATATTGACACACCCAAAAGCTGTCGTATAATCTAATTGTTGACAGACATATGATAAAAAACAAACAGAGAAATTAAAAGATGAAAGACGAAACCCGGTTATTCGACATTATTTACGACCTCGCCTGGCCGACCAAGCGAGGAAAAGAGTTGTTGACGGGAGAAATTGGCAGCGAATGCCGGCGGATGATTATCGAAATATGTGAAGAGCGGCATTGGCAGTTGCTCAAAATGGAAGTGGCATTAAACCATGTCTCGCTGAGAGTGGCCGCCTGGCCGGCGGACTCGGCCGAAGAGATTGTAAAAACTTGCAAACGGCGGACCGCCTCGCTTTATCACATTTACAAAGAACTTCACCGGGTTCCAACCCTGTGGACCCGAAATTATCTGGCTCGCACAATACCGGCAGATTTCGCATCTGAGGAGATCATCAAACCGGAAGAACTGACTCAGTTGTTACGAATGGCAAAACACTAAGGATTGCAACCATCGGATTGTTTTTAATCAGGAAAAGGGAAATGCGTAACTCCACCACATTGGGTCTCATGGCGCTCCTTTTGATTGGCGTGTTGATGATGGTCGCCTGTCAACCCACTTCCTATGCACCGACAATCCAACCGACGCTATCCCCTCACCCGGAACCCGTCGAGGCCTTTGTAATGCCGACCACGCAATCCGAGGAGGCCCTTACCGAGTACATGGAAGCCGCCGCGCGTTACGGCGCGCAGCAAACCGCCACAGCGATGGCGGTACAACAGCAACAACGCGAAATGGCTATCGCCGGGGCCACAGCGACGGCGCAGTGGAGCCAGTTGGAATATAACCAGGCGGTAGCGCGGGCCACGGCGACGGCCCAATGGGAACAACAACAAACAGCCGCGCGCGCAACCGCCACCACGGCCTGGCAGGCGACTGCCGATGCGATGGCCTGGCAGGGGACGCAAACAGCCCTGCGGGTCGAAGAAATGGACGCGGCGGCCCGCGCCACAGCTCAAATCATGGCCCAGGAACGGCAAAATTCCGTACTGCCGTTGACCCTGACGCCCGCGATGGCCGCGATGCAAAACCAAATGACCGTTAACACGTTGAAACTGTATGGAGGTATCGCGGGGATCGTCGTGGCGTGCCTGTTATTTATCATCGGCTTGCTGGCATTCGTCACGGTACAATCCACGCGGCGCATGCCCGACGGAACCCTGGTGGTGCCGGCCTTCCTGGCCTGGATCGCCGGAGTAGCCGCGATCGATCCGTTACGTGCGACCGGCCCGATCGTCAAAACCTGGATGGGCCGGAATGAAGTGCCCCTCGTAGGGGATCCGGAACAACAGGAACAGGAAAATCGCCGCGCCGGCTTCATCCGTTTAACCGCGGCCGCCGCCGGCGGAAACAGTAATCGCAGCAAAAACAGTGAACTTCCCAAAAATACGGGATTTGCACCGCCGACTTTCATTCTGGTGGCCGAGGATCAGGCCCCTAAAGTCCTGGATGGTGAAGTGATGACGGCCATCGATCAGGACTGGGAAAAGCGGAAGCCCGGCACCGGCCTGGCACGAAGGACGTAAAGACTATGGGCACACAAATAACATTACCGGAAACCCGAAAAACCTTAGTCAATTACATCGGTCAAAAAGTTGAACAGACCTTCCGGCAGCGGAACATCCTGCGGCCGGATGAACCCATGCCGCGCTTCTGGGTCATTCCGCGGGCGGATCGGGTTGTTTTCATTATGGACCTGAGCACCTTCAAGGGGCAGGTTGAGCGCCTGAGCAACCCGCGCTTTGAACATGCGCTCCAGACCAACCTGGACGGACGCCCGGTCATTGTCACCAATAGCCGGTGCATCGCTTTCCAGATCGGCTGGGATCCGATGAAGGTCCGCACGATTCCGGATTTCGTGGAATACAACCCGGCAACCCATACCCGGCCGCTGATGATTCCCTTGGGAGTCGGGATGAACGGCCCCATGGAACTGCCGCTCACGGAACTCAATGCGGTGCTCATCGCCGGCGCCCGGCAGCATGGGAAAACGTCGTTGATCCATTCGTGGATTCTCGCCATGCTGCGGTACGCTCAAAAGATGCCGACCGGCGCGAACGGGCGCCGGATCTCCAATGTCCGCCTGATCCTCTTCGACGGCAAGGAAAAGGCCAAGTTCGGACTCTACGAAGGGCTGCCCGGCGTGGAAGCCGTGGCCGGCACCGGGATCGAACTGGCTCAGGCGCTGGCCAATGTCCGGGAAAAGGTCGCTACCCGCTGGGCCATGATGCGCGAACGCGGCGTGCAGCACATCATGAACCTGCCGGCGGAGGAACGGCCGCCCTACCTGGTCATCCTGGTCGATGAAGCCGCGCTGGCCCTCAAAGTGGACGGCGTGGAAGCCATGATGCAGGAACTGATCACCAAAGGCGGAGACGCCGGGGTGATCCCGATCCTGATCTTCCATGTGCCCGACCGGAATAACATCCCGTCGCTCATGAAGGTCAATCTGCCCACCCGCATCAGCTTCTTCCTGCCGGACGGGCCCGCCAGCAATGTGGCCCTGGGGCGCTGGGGAGCGGAAACCCTGCCCTCCACGCCGGGACGCTTCCTGATCAAATGGGATGCCGGATTCTTCGAAGTTCAGGGGTACTACGTTTCCGATCAGATGCTCGTGGATGAAGTAACCCGATTGCAAGGCGGCCCAACGCAGGCGACTCCGGTCACTGCCGGCCCGGCCCCCCTCGCCTTCTCGGACGAAGAAATCCGCATGATCCGGGCGGCGGTTGAATTGGGCGATATCTTCCATGTGGCCGACATCGCCCGCCTGACCGGCATTCCTCGCTGGCGCGTTGAGGAGCGAGGTAAGGCATGGGAAGCGCAGGGACTGTTGACGCCGGCGCAGAACACAGGGAAAGGGCGTCTCCCGCGCAAGATCACGCCGAAACTGCAACAACAGGCCGGCCTGATCCTGGCCGAAAACTAAGAAGATCCGGCGACAAACCGCAAAGAGCAAGCTGCGCGGTTTGCCCGGAAAACACAGAAAAGAAACCCTCATTTTTTCGCGCGCCGTTCGCGGCGCGCGAAAAAATTAACAAAAAACCTCTCCCCCAACCCTGCGCATCGTTTCTCACGAGGAAAATACCCTTTGCGGGACGCTACAAGGCCGGGATCTATCGCGCAGCGCCTTAAGTTGCCTGAGATGGGGGGATAGGGGAAATTAAATCAATCATCAAGCTTTACATATCAAACTCAAAGGAGCCCTTGATGACGCAACCAACGCAAATTTCCATCGAACTCTCGCCTGTGGATTACCTCTGGATGACCTGGCAGGAACACACCCCACTCAGCCGCCCTAAAATCAAACCGTTCAATCCCGAAACTGCAAGCGCTCTTCTTCACAAGGTTTACACCACGCACCCCGATATCCTTCCCAACTGGCGTCTGGCCCATATTGCGCCGGCCATCTCCACCGAAGAAGCCCATTTCTGGTTCTATGCCATGACCGAACTCCCGCGAAAAGACAATATGGAGTGGAATGATCGAAAAAACTTCCTGGCCGGCTTCCCGACCCAAATCCTGGCTATGGATCTCACCGCTCCCCTCCCCCTCGATGAAATTCGGTACCGGCTCCTTCGTGCCCCCCATTACATTACCCCAGAATTCATCCTGCCTTTGTTCCATCTCTTACCGGTCGAACAACTGGTGGAATTGTTTTCGCATGCCCGGGCCTTCTCTGCCGAAAATTTGTCAAAAACAGAGCATTTCTCTTTCCGGTTCGGCATAACGGCGGAAACCCGCAATAAACTTCTCTTTACACTCATCACCGGCTTTCGGACCCTCGTGCTCCCGTATCTTACGCCGGCTGAAGTGGCTCGACTGCGCGAACTGCTGGCCCCCTTATCGACCCCGGATCCCGCCGAAGAACAGGGCTATTACCGTCTTGCGGCTCTCGTCGGCCGGCATGACGCCCTGCCCGCCCTGCTGCAAAATCAAAAAGCGCTCCTGAAATACCAGACCCCCCAGGAAATTGTCTTTGGACTGGAAAACAGCGAACGGATTATCTCGGAAATGCGCCGCCTCAATCTGCTTCTGGATACGCCGGAACAGATTCGCGCCTGGCTGGCTCTGACCGGCCTGGACGACCTGGATATGATTGTCCGCAGCCTCTTTTCCTTCTGCTCGATCGATCCCGACGGCAGCGAGTCTCCAGATTGGACCGCGAATGAACGAAAAAAACTCAGTGAGGCAATCGCCCCGCACATCAAAGTTCTGGCCCTGGTCGAGGCCCCGGAAGCGGCCCGCCCCATGTTGGAACTCTACCTTCGCAGCCCCAATTCTATCCAACCGCGTCAATGGCTGCTCGCTCATCCGGAAGCTGCGGTCGTCGGACTGGCGCCGCTGGTCGGCACCCACGCCGGCCTCAGCTCCGCCGCTTTGGACTGGCTCCGCATCTTTTCCCGCAAGGGCTACCATGAGCTGATCCGGGCCCAACTCCCCACCCTTTCGCCGGTGGCCGCGGCCCAAATTACCGCCGAAATCCTGGAAAACAGCGATGAAGCCATCCCGACTTTCGCTCCTGGAACCGTGCCGACCTGGCTGGCGGACAACCTGCCGGATGCCCAAACCGTCTCGGAAAAAAAGCCGGCCTGGATCGATCCGGTCATGTTGCCGCCCATCATCGCCAACGGCTGTCGGCTGGATCAGGCTCAAACAGAAGCGCTCCTGACCGCCTTGAAATTGTCATCCTTCAATTCCGGGCACCCGCTTGTTGTCGGATTGAAAAAAGAGGCCCGCCGGGACACCTTGAGCAAATTTGTCTGGGAACTCTTTGCCCTGTGGCTCAAAGACAGCGCTCCTGCCACCGAGAAATGGGCCATGCAGTCTCTGGGCCTGTTCGGCGACGACAGCGTGGTCCTCAAATTGACGCCGATGATCCGCCGCTGGCCGGGCGAGAACCAGAACGACCGCGCCATCATGGGACTGGGATGTCTGAAAGCCATCGGCACCGATCTGGCACTGATGCAGATCAACAGCATTGCCGAGAAAATCCCCTTCAAAGCGCTCAAAACGCGCGCCCGGTGGGCCATGGAAGCCATCGCCCAGGAACGCCGGCTCACCCGTACCGAACTGGAAGACCGCATCGTCCCCGACTGTGAGCTGAACGAAAAGGGCAGTCGCATTTTCGACTTCGGCCCGCGGCAGTTCCAATTCGCGCTCGGTTCCGAACTCAAACCGATGGTGCGCGACGGCGACGGCAATCTCAAAGCCGATCTACCCAGGCCCAACAGCAAAGACGATCCGGAAAAATCCGCCCAGGCCGTCGCCGACTGGAAACTGCTCAAAAAACAGATCCGGGAGATCGCCGGCGTTCAGGCGGTCCGCCTCGAACAGGCCATGATTGCCGAGCGCCGCTGGCATCCCGAAGAATTTCAGCTTCTCTTCGTCCGCCATCCGCTCATGGTCAATCTGGCCCGCATGCTCCTTTGGGGCGGTTATGGCCCGGACGGGCGGCTCGCCGCTACCTTCCGCATCACCGAAGATCAGACCTTCGCCGACATTCATGACGATCCGCTTATCCTGAGCGACGATTGGGACATCGGAATCGTCCATCCGCTGCACCTTGCCGCTGAACAAAAAAGCGCCTGGGGTGAACTCTTCAGCGATTACGAAATCCTCACCCCCTTCCCCCAACTCAGCCGTGAAATCTACACCGCTACGGCGGAAGAATTGCAAGGCAAAGAGATTACTCGCTGGGACAACATCCAGATTCCGGCCGTTGCGCTTATGGGAACTTTGGAACGATTGGGCTGGCAGCGGGGCCCGGTAGAGGATGCCGGCATTTTTTACACACATTTCCGCATTTTCCCCAGCGCCGGTCTCACGGCCGTCGCGGAATACAACGGCCTCCCCGTCGGTTCTGTCGGCAGTTGGGAAGACCAGAAAATTGTCCGTTGCCTCTTCGTGAAAGGTCAGGATTCCCGCATCGGCCACAACTATAGTCAGCGCGCACTTCGCCTGAATGAGATCCCCTCCATGATCCTCAGCGAAGTCCTGCGTGACCTGGACATCATTGCCGGTAAAGGGAAATAAAAAATTGTTAGCGCAAGGGCGGCCCGATGTGGCCGCCCTTACTACCCTCAATATCTGGATCTCTCTACCACCAGCCTCTGCCAGCGTTTAACCGTTAATTTGAGCAGCGTCCTCTCCGGCAAATTCAGGGATTCCACGTCTTCGGCCAGTTTATGGAGCATTGCAATGGCCGGGTCGAGCGCGCTCGCCTGCATGGCCGGGCTGTTTTCTTGCTGATGGCGTGCGACTTCCAGGGCCACATGGCCCAGGCCGCGCATCGCCTCTATCACCTGGGGGCGTAACAAAGGGGCTTCCAGCTCTTGCAGCTCGGATCCCAATTGCTGAAAAAGGGCCATTCCTTCGAGATCCCAGACCTGAATCATCTTCGCCAATCGTTCCAGAGAAAGCGTAACTTCGTAACCGTACGGAAGATGGGAAATGCTATGCGCCGTCTCTTCCAGCAATTCCTGAGGCACGCCCGACGCGGCAATCGTCTCTTCATCCACCAAAACCAGTAACAATCGGGCCAGGGGCCCAATGTGGGGATCCAGATTCTCGCGGGAAATTTGGTTAAAGCTCCATGCAGGTTCTGTAAATATACGATTATTCCAACCCGTCTCAGCAAGAAAGACATCACCAACCTGGCTTAACCATACCTTTTGAACTGAAAGATAATTTTGAAAATCCTCCTGCTCAATCGGTTCCACAATATATTCACCCAACTCAGTCCTGGCCAGTATCGGGTAAAACTGCGACAGGGGATCGATCGATCGGCTCCAATCCTGCGTCAAAAGCCCTACCACCGTTCCGCGTTGAAATGGATTGCGCAAGATCTCTCGCATCGCCCTCCGCCACTGAACGATATCCCGTGCCGACAGCGCCCTCAGCCATCGCTCCGCCCCGGGAAACGGCAACACAGCCAGTTCATCCTCCATCATGGGATGACGAACGGATAATCCTTGCGGGAAAATGGCCCATCCCAACGCCGGCCAGAACTGAAAAAGGTAAAAAGGCAGCCGTAAGGCACCGGCCACGACGGCCACCCCCATTGTAAGGCCCATCGCCACCCCAAACGCCAGGCCAAACATCATCCCCGCCGCCACGCCCGCCGCCACGCCCGCGGTCGTCCCAAACGCCGTAGCAAACGCCAGGCCAAACAGCACCCCGGCTGTCACGCTCAAGGCCGCGCCGCCCGCCGTGCCCATCGCCATCCCAAACAGCACCCCAAACGTCACGCCAAAGGTTACACCCCACGCCACGCTCCTCGTTGCGCCGAGCCTTGCACCGGCCCCCACGCCCATCGCCATGCCCACCATCACACTAAAGGCCCACGCGCCCCATCGAATTTCAGTTCCCTGAATCCAGGACAGCGCGCCCACAAGCAAAAGCGACAACAGGAGGGTAATAAAAGAGGCCATCCCAAGCAAATTTCGATAGGCCGGCAGGTGCAAGGATTGTTCCAATGCGGTCAAACCCCTTTCCCTGTATAACTCAGGGTCTGCGTCCCAGAGATAATGTTTGAACCGCGAGGGCTTGAAAAAGATCCAATCCAGCAGCATAAGGTAATGCGACGGATTTAGAGGATTCAATACCTGGGGTAACGGAGATCCTATATAACGTGGATAAGTCGGCATAACAGCGTTCCTGAAATTTTTTTCTAATGGAGTTCTCTTAAGGCCGCTACCAGAGCTTCCCCAAAAGCCTGAGAGGCGCCAGGACCATTGGCCGTGATGATAAAACCGTCGCGTTCAACGGTTGCTTCGGTGTCGGTAGCACCTTCTCGCTCCAGGAGTGAGGGCGGCAGGGAAGAGGTAGCGCGTTTTCCTTGAAGTACGCCGGCCCGGGCCAGTGTGATCGGCGCGACGCAAATTGCACCCAACACCTTGTTTTGAGCCGCGGCCTCTTGGGCTATCCGCATCGCGTCTGCGTTGTCCATTTCGTACCCTTCCCCCCCCACAAAAATAATCGCGGTGTAATCGGCCGTGTTGACCTCGCTTAGCAACAGATCGGGCCGCACATATTTCCCTCCCGCGCTGCGCACCCGATCCAGAGTCGAGGAAGCCACGCTGATGACAATCCCATCCGCTTTCAACAGCGCGTAGGGAATATTATATTCCTTGTCTGCGAACTGATCAAAGATCACCATCAGGGCCCGCTTAACAGTGGGATCGAGTGTGGGACTGGGAGTAACCGGAGATAAGGTGACGGGTTTCTGAGTGGAATTTAATTTCTGGATAATTTCGGTGCTTACCCAATAGATATCTTGTTGGTCGGTATAAAATAAGTAGTTGCCGTCCGGCGAGATGGAAGCAATAGCCGCGCTCTCCGGTATCCCCTGGGTCGTCAAAGACTGAGCCGCTCCCCAGGTATCATCAGCCAGGCGAAATCTAACCCGCAAGTTTCCATCCCCATTATCGTAAACCAGATAACTGCCGTCGGGCGCAATCGCCGGATGGACTCCGCTCGTGAGGCGTTCAAAATCGGCAAACAATCCATCAACAAGCTTAACGCGGTTGAGGCTGGGAGCCCCATTTGTCGCGAACCCGGTAACATAAAGTTGTCCATTTTGATCCGAACTGACCGCCATGCCGTCACCCACATAACGGGGAGCCGACCATCCCTCAGCAGTTCTATCCGTGGCCCAAATGCTGTTAGCGTCTGGATCGCTCTCATTTTCGGAGGGACGCGGATGAGTCCAGCCAAAGTACAGAGTTTGATTATCTGCGGTCACATGGGGTTCATTGGCGTTATAACCGGCCGAAAAAACTACCGGAGCCGGTTCAGTCCAGAAGCCATTGACCTGATGCATTTCATAGATATTCTGATCCTTACTATCGTTCATTCTGCGCGTAAAATAAAACTCGGTGCCGTCTGCTGAAAATGTGCCCCCATAATCAACGGCCGCCGGGATTGAAACCAGGCCGGGAGCAAAAACTTGCGGCGTTACTCCGGGCAGCGCTTGTCCCAGATAAATACCCTTGATATCAGCCGTAGGAACGGGTGGAATTGGAGTGGCCGAAAGGGGAGTGTTGGTTGCAGAGAACAGAGTCGGGGTTACGGAAGAAGTACAACCGGTGAGCCCACATACCAGGATAAACAACACCAGAACCAGACGATAATTCGTGGACATGAACGGCTCCTTGATCTTTAGATTCTCTAGTATAAAAGATAAACTTCCCATGTCTATCCAACCGGGGGAGAATTTATGGCTTAATTAATATGGCTGATTCTGGGATGGTTCATTTTCAGGATCTTGAATAACGAACTTGATTTATTGAGGCTATTACTTGAATTGTGTAGTATAATGTGCAATATGCACGTATTAAGAAACCAAGATCGAATGCGATGCAATATTTATAGAATCAATTCCATCATTCTCGAGGAGATTACCATGAACAACCTGCGTCTCTTGTGGTCGATCCTGATTGTTTTCACTCTGATCCGGGTTCCGGTCATCCGGGCGGAAAGCAACACCGTTCCCCAGGCCTCCGCGACCACTCTGATCTATGTAGACAAAGATGCCGCCGGCGCCAACAACGGCAACTCGTGGGCCGATGCCTACACCACCCTCCAGCCGGCTCTGGATTGGACCAACGGCCACAGCTCGATGGATTTCGAAATCTGGGTCGCGGAAGGCACCTACTATCCCGATGAAGGGTCCGGACATGTCAACAACGCCGTCACCGAAACCTTCCGTATTTCCCGGGATAATGTCCAGCTCTACGGCGGTTTTGCCGCCACCGAGACCCTGCGCACCCAACGCAATTGGGCCACCCATCCCGTCACCTTGAGCGGCGACCTGAAACAAGACGGACCTTACGACAGCGGAAATGCCTATCACGTCTTTTACCTCGACGGCATCACCCATGAACCGCTGACGGAAACTACCGTTATCGACGGCTTTATCGTCACCATCGGATCGGCCTCCGGCAGCACCACCCTCGATCAGAACGGCGGCGGCCTTTATTGTGCCGGCAACGGCAGCGGGAAAGCGTGCAGCCCGACCCTGAGCAATCTTACCTTCAAACAAAACTTTGGAACCAACGGGGGAGCCCTCTATAACAACGGTTCCGGCTCCGGCAACAGCAGCCCGGTCCTGACCAATGTCACCATCACCGATCAGATCGTCACGAATAGCGGCGGCGGGATCTATAACGATGCCGGAAACGGCGGCCTCAGCAGTCCCACGCTGAACAATGTCACCTTCATCAATAATTCCGCCGGCAGCGGCGGCGGCATGTTCAATACCAGCAGCAACGGAGGCGTCAGCAGTCCCCTCCTGAACGACATCCTCTTCAAAAACAACGCGAGCAATTGCGGCAGCGGCCTGCTCAACGAAAGCCAAACCAACGGCCTCAACAACCCGGTGCTTACCCGGGTCACATTCATCGGCAATAAAATCGCCGCCGGCAGTACAACCTGTGCCGACAACATGATGGCCATCGGCGCCGGATTTTACAACTACAGCAACGGGGGCACCAGCAATCCCACGTTGACCGACGTTGCCTTTATCGGCAATGATTCTGCCAATAGCGGCGGCGGCATGGCCAACCATAGCCAGAACAACGGCGTCAGCAACCCCACCCTGACCAACGTGACTTTCAGCGCCAACAAAAGCAACAGTGGGGGTGGGATGATCAATATGACCCGAAGCGGCGGTACAGGCAGCCCAACCCTGATCAATACGATTTTCATGGGAAACTGGTCTGAGGCGGGCGGCGGAATGTTCAATGCCGGCTATGCTCCCAGCATCAATGCCCCTACCCTGATCAACGCGACATTCAGCGGCAATAAGGCTCAACAACAGGGCGGAGCCTTGTTTAATTTCAATGAAACAGCCTCCAGCAATTCCGGCATCACACTGACCAACAGCATTCTCTGGGGCAACGTAGCCGCGCTGGGATCTCAGATCTACAACTACAACGCCGTCACCACGATCAGCAACAGCGATATCGAGGGCGGCTATGCCGGCACGGCCAATATCGACATCGATCCCCAATTCATCAATCCCATCACCGCCACTGCCGCCCCTACCACCACCGGAAATTATCGCCTGAATGGCAACTCCCCGGCCATCGACGCCGGCAACAACGCCAGCGTCACGGTCGCCACCGACCTGGATGGGCACCCCCGGATCGTCGGCACCGGGGTCGATATGGGCGCCTATGAATTCGTATCCACCCTGACTGTCCATCAAGGAGGCCATGGCGCCGGTCATATCACCAGCGAACCGGCTGGAATCGACTGCGGCATCACCTGCACGGCCGATTTTGATTCCAATGCTGTGATCACGCTGACAGCCACGCCGCTGATCAGCTCGACCTTTGTCGGCTGGAGCGGTGCTGCCAACAATACCTCCAATCCAATTACGTTCCAGATCACAGGAACTCAGGAGCTGACAGCCACCTTTGATCTCAAAGCCTTCATCATCACCCCCACCGCCGGTTTACACGGCCGGATTCTCCCCACCACCCCACAAACGGTAGCCTACGGCAATGATGCAGCCTTCGCCATCCTTGCCGATCCAGGCTATGTGATCGTGGACGTAGGCGTCGACGGCCTCTCGGTCGGCAACAACGGCCACTACACCTTCACTAACGTCACGGCAGACCATACCTTGACGGCAACCTTCACCACCATCCATCTGACACTCACCGCCACCCCCACCACCCTGCTCGCCAACGGGATCGCCACATCGGTACTGACCCTCGCGGCCACCGATCAAAACGGTCAGGGGGCTCCCCTGGCCGGAAAGATCGCCACCCTCACCTGGAACAAAAGCAACACCCCGGCGCCGGTAACCGTGACTCTGGGCGCCGACGGCACCGCCCAATGGATCTATACGGCCGGCACCGGGATCGGAAACGATATCATCACGGCAACCCTGACGGAATCGCAATACACCTACGTCTCTACCACCACCCTGCACCTGGTCGCCCCATCGCTGAACGGACAATTGAGCGGCCAGATGCGCGGCAATACCATCACTTACATTTTCACCGTCACCAACACCGATCAGGTCAATCCCCAGCTCAATACCGTCATGAGCGGCAGCATTCCCGCCGGCACGACCCTGATCTGGGCCTCCACCCTGTTGACCTCGCCCATCGGCGGCGATTACGGGCAGGGCTATGTCCAGAGCTCGGTCATTCCCACCATTGCTCCCGGCAGCAGCCTGCAACTCAGCTGGACAGTAAGCCGATCGAATACGCTCACCATGATTGAAACCCAGGCCCACGCTCAAAGCAACAATAACAACCTGCGGATTGTGGCGCGCACCAACATCCACCACGTCATGCTCCCGATCGTTGTCCGCAAAGGATAAAGCGAAAGCCGGCCTCTTAGGGAGGTTTTTTGTTTATGTTTTCGCGGGCTTCAGAAAGCCCGCGAAAACATGCCCTTTTTTCAGAACCGGCCCGGCGGCGTATCTTCACAAAACCAGAAGGAATTCAAAAAACTCTTTCCCTCTTCTCTGTGCCCTCTGTGTCTCCGTGGTGAAATCTCTTCTCTCTCTCACCGCTTGAACACCCCCGGCAGCAGCACCTTCCACGCCTGCCAGCGCGCAATGACCCGCAGTGCCGCCCCATCGCTCTGCCCATGCCCCTGTGTGACGAGATCCGCCACCGGGTCCAGCCGCCGGACGGTCCAGCGCAGCTCCGCGCTCTCGCCCGGCCCCAGCGCCGCGATCTCCGGCAAGGCGACATAGCCCACGCCGTAATCCCCGCCCGCCGTAAAGGTCAGGTTAGTTGAGGCCGTGACCAGCTCCGTGTGCAACGGCACGCTGCCCGTCATCACGACGTGCGTCTGCGTGATCCCCATCCCGGCATTGCTCAGGACGAAAGTATAGGTGACCAGATCTGCCGCCCGTTCATACGTGAGACGCCCCTGCAACGGCGCCGCCGTCAGTTCCAGCCCCGCCGTGGCGACATGCGTGATCCCCACATCGGGCAACGTCGCCGTAATGACTTCCATGCCGGCCAGCGCCCCCGCCGTGTAGAGCCAGGAGGCCGCGCCGTCCTCATCCAGCGTCACTTTGACCGGGCTCACGTCACTGCCCCGCGCCCAGCTCAGCTCCACCTCCCGCCCGGCAAACGATACCCGGCCCCCAGGCTCCGTCGCCCGGACCGTCACGGTCGCCATCGAGAGGCCATCCGCCGGCAGGCTCGCCGGCGTGACCGTCACCGTGAAGCTGACCGGGACAAAGGTCGCGCTGATCGTATGCCCGGCCGTCACGTTGTTGAAAGCATAGAGATCCACCCGCCCCACCGAAACGCCGTCCACGCCCACATCGACCAGCGCATAGCCCGTCGCCGGTCGGATCGCAAAGACCCGCCGGCTGCCGTAAGTCGCCGTCTGCGCCCCGCCCGGCAGGATCTGCCCGCCCGCATTCGATCCCGCCGTGATCGTAAAGACCTTCAGATTGAAGATCGCCGTCGCATGGGCGCCTTCCTTCATTAACAGGGTAATCGCCTGGGTGCCCGCCGGCATGCCCACCCAGCCGTCGAAGGTCGAGCTGAGCATCGGCGCGGCGGTCAGGGTGACCACCGCATTCGGCGGGAAGGTGTAAGCGCAGGCCAGGCCGCACAAAATCCCCGCCAGCTGGCTGGTCACCGTCCCGTCGCCGTTGCCCGTCTTCACCACCGTCATGTAGGGACTATACTCGTAGGCACCCATGTCCACCCGCCCGTCGATCACCCGCGGCCGACCGTCCAGATCCGTCGCCGTCGTCACACTGAGATTGTTCCCGGCATTGATCAACGGAGATCCCCGCCGCAGATGGTAATCCCCCGTCGTCGTCGGTGCAAAGGTCGCCGAGATCGGCTGCACGAACTGCGGATCGACGTTCAAGACTGCGGTCCCGGTGTAGCCCCCTTCGATGTCGCTGAAAAGAACGACAGGAGTATATTCATCGGTCATATTATAAATTTGAGCCCCCCCATTCGCACGGTTTCCCCATAAAATACTATTGACCAACACCGGGCGAGCAATTCTGTGGTACAAGGCACCGCCGTCACCTCCTGCCTGATTTCCAGCAAAAGTAACATTGATGAACCTTGGATTGCCTACAAATGCAGGCGTCACATCATCCAGGCAAATTCCACCACCGTTTCTTCCGGCTCGATTCCCGCTAAAAACAACATTCATCCATCTTGAATCATCAACATCAGTGCTGCTCCAAACATAAGCGCCCCCACCATCCAAACCGGCTTCATTACCTCGAAAAATGACATTCGTCAGAAACGCTTTGCTCATTCCCCCGGCCTCATAGATCAATAATCCACCACCTTCCTCAGTTACATGGTTGTTCTCAAAAACAACATCCATTAGAACCGAATTACTGGAGCCACTCAGATGTCCCCAAGTGCCCATTCCTCCCGCTGCAGTAGCCTCATTATCTTTAAAAACGACGTTAACCAACCATGAATTACTGGTGCCTTTTTGTGTGCCGTCACTAAACATCCCCCCGCCAACGTTGGCATCATTACCCTCAAAAATGACATCGATCAAAATTGGGCGGCAATGGCCTTCCTTAAAACCAAAGTTATACATTCCCCCGCCGTATGAAAAGGGAGCATGATTGCGTTTAAAAACAACATAGTGCAATATAGGATTGCTGTTGCCGCCAGGATAACCCACATTGGCCATGCCGCCACCTCCAGCATGGGAATAATTACCCTCAAAAACCACTGATATCAAGATTGGACTACTGGTACCACCACCGGAAGGATTATTGCCCAATCCACCACCCCACCAGTCAGATCCATTGCCTTGAAAAACAACTTCAGCCAATAACCCGCTGGCATCTCCACCAAAGGAACCATCGTTATACATCCCACCGCCCCAATAAGAAGCGTAATTACCGTTAAAAATGACCCGGGATATGACCGGATTACAACCATGTCCACCGCCACTTCCGTTACAATAGAGTCCTCCGCCAGTTATTATGTCCCAACCACTTTCGTTACTCGAAGAATCCGCCTTTCCCCCCGTGATCGTAAACCCGTCGATCACCGTCTCTGCCGTCAACGGCTCATTCGTCGCGCCGTCCAGGTACATCACGTGATAAGCATTACTGCCTACCGTATCCGAATAGACCTCATTGATGAAATTCCCGTCGGCATTGAGATCGTTATGATCGATGTCCCCGCTCAGCACCGTCGGATGGACCGCCCAATCTCTCTGACTACGCGCAGTCTCCGTGGCTGCAAAGCCGCCGTAGAGCTGCACGTTGTTCCAGGCGATGAGAAAGGTCTCCGTGACGGCATTATCCACATGCAGCCCGCCCTCATCCGGATAATAAACCCCTTCCGCCACCCAGATCTCGTAAGTCGTCGCGGTATGCGTGTTGGTCCAATCCAGCGCATTCTGCACGGTGGTATAGGCCGTGGTCCACGAAAGCCCATCGTGAAGGGGACCCGCGGCGTCCCGGTCCACATAGAGGACTGTGCCCGCAGGCCGGGCGGTCACGGCCGAGACGGAGAAGAGCAACAAGGCCAACAGGCCCAGGGAATAGATCCAACGCAGTGTTTTCATGAAAGCCTCCCTATCGATAAAATTTCCGACAAAAACCGGCT
>CAZCTC010000115.1:0-16801 GCA_964501335.1 uncultured Anaerolineales bacterium
AGGGGCGCAGAGTGCGTCGCCGGGATGGTTCCGGAAAAGCCCATGTTTTCGTGCGCATTCTGATGCGCACGAAAACATACACAAAAAAACGCTCTCTGCCTGCTTCGCACCGTGCGTCATGTTTACGGGAAAAAGATCATTTGCGGGACGTTACCAGGCTATAGAGCCCTATTTTCAGGACAGGGTGAACAGCCGGATTGGTTGTTCTTTCCCGCGAACGGTGACGGTTTCCAGGTAGCGGGGCTGGAATTCCTCGGGTAGATTGGCCACTGTGCTTTCGGAGATCAAGAGATCGTGCTGCAACTCTTTGCAGAGCGATTCGATCCGTGAGGTCAAGTTGACGGCATCGCCGATGACCGTGTATTCCATGCGGGAGCTGGAGCCGATATTGCCGGCCAGTACCGGGCCGGTGTGGATGCCGATGCCATTGTGGATAGCGGGGAGGTCGGCGGCAGTTAGTTCAGCGTTAAGGATGAGCCGGGCTTTCCGGATGCGTTGTGCGGCGCGCACGGCGGCGGCGGCGTGATCCGGATCGGTGATCGGGACGCCGAAGACGGCCAGGATGGCATCTCCGATATATTTGTTGACCAGGCCTCCTTCGGCGGTAATACAGCTGCTCATGGCGTCCAGATAGCGGTTGAGCCAGGCGACGATCTGGTCGGGGCGCATTTTTTCGGAGAGGGTAGTGAAGCCGCGGATATCGCACATCAGGATAGTGGCGGTACGGATTTCTCCTCCCAGTTCCAGATGGCCGGCCAGGACATAATCACGGACACGGGGATCGACCAGCCGGCCGAAGGTATCCTTGATCAGCTCTTTTTCGCGTAGTGAAGCAGCCGTGGCGTTGAGTCCTTCCCCCAGATTGCCGATCTCATCGTTTGAGATGACGGTAATGTGCTGATCGTAGTTTCCGGCCTGGATTTGAGCGGCGGCCTGCTGCATGGCGACGAGGGGAGTCTGATAGGAGCGGGCGACCAACCGGGTAAGCCAGGCTCCTACGACAATCAGTGCAATAGCGATGAGTCCAAATTGCAGGATCAGGGTGTTATACAGTTCGGACTCGAATTGAGCCAGGATGATGCTGTAGAACAGGATGAGCGGGAAAATGGAGACGGCGAAAAAGTAGATGTAGAAGCGGGCCGAAATGGAAAGATGAATGGTTCCGGGCGCAGTGGAGAGATCTCCTTTGGGAAAAAAGCGGGGGATGAATTCCTGGCGGTTGATAAATTCTACCAGATAGTAGGTGATGACAAAGACCAGACTGCCGGTGATGATCTGGCTGAGGTTGAAGGTCAGGACTGAATGGGTAAAGACGGAGGCATAGTGTTGATAGAAGCTGTAAGTGAAATAAAGACATTCCATCAGCCAGCCACTCATACCGATCAGACTGAGGATCAGGGGGGCGTTGAGGATTCGCCGGCGGGCTAAATCGGAGCTGGTTTTTGTGATGCAGGCTTTGCCGATGGGATAAAGGTAGAAGCCGGAAACGAGGATGGGGATGAGGAAGGTGGCGATGGTGACGGCGGTGGATCCTTTCAGCGTTTGTAAAACGATTTCCTGATCGGCGGGCGTGCGGATGAGGTGTGATAGAAAGAGTGAGAGGATTTGCACTGCAATCAGGTTGGGCATGCCGAAGGCGAAAAAGTAGATCGATCCGACCTGAATGACCGACAAAGGTTTGAGTGTGGGCGTGCCGTGCATTTTTTTCATGGCGTTGGGTTCTGGATTTCGATTTCACCCAGGGGAACGAGATCGTAAGGATAGGGGCCGGCGGCGCCGGAGGCGGTCAGGCGGGTGCCATCGGTTGCGCGGTAGAGGCCGGCCCAGAGAGGATAGCGTCCGGGCGGCAGGTCGGCCGGGATTTCCAACTGATGGATATCGGGGATTTCATCGCCCGGCTGCCAGACTGCGGTGGGATAGCCGTCCCCGCGAGGTGGGGCATCGTTTTGGGCGAAGGGCTGGGGCTCTCCGGGGTTCCAGAGATGGACGAAGGCGATCAAATCGGGTTCGGGGGCGGCGACGGCGTTCCAGTGGAGCGTGACGGTGAACGCTTGTCCTGCCGTTGCCATAGGGGCATAGTCGGCCCCGCGCAGGATGACGGCCGTTCCCAGACGGGCATCGAGCGGATGTTCGGGGGTGGGTTGTTTTGTCCGGGCCGGGACGAGATCGACGGCGGCTACGATGGGCGGTTCCAGGGGGGTGCCGTCGGCGGCACGGGCTCCCATGCGTTCCTGCGTTTCCGGGATGAAGAGTCCGATTTCCAGCCGGTAGCGGAGCGGAGTCTCCGCCTGGGGATCGATGGTCAGGCGGTATGTGTCGCAGAAGGTTTGCCCGAGGGGCCAATGGCTGGTGGGCAGGCGCCCCAGGCCCGGGTAGGTGTGGCGTGAGGCGACGATCTGGTTTTGGGGGCCCAGGAGGTGGATGAAGACCGAATAGTCCTTTTCCATGGCTTGCAGGGCCTTCCAGCAGGCTCTGACGGAGAGGTTGTCGCCGGGATGGAGGCGGTGGGAATCGAGGTGCAGGCCGATCAGGGCGGCATTTTCATTGTAGTTCAGGGCTATCGGGGTAATGTCGGCCGGCAGTGTCCCGGCGTTGTAGAGGCGGGGGAGTGCGAAGGTGCTCAGCAGGCGGGCGCCGGGGGCGAGGGCGGCCAGCAGGGCCAGGAGCAGGAGAAAGCTGCGGTTCAGGAAATCCAGCCGGCGGGGCAGGGAGAGCATTCCGGCGGCCAGCAGCAGGGCCCAGGCGGCAAGGGCCGGGAAGAGCAGGCGGCCGTGGGGGGCTTCTACTTCGCGCATCCATTGCAACAGCAGGGCCAGGATGGTGAAGAACCAGGCGGCGGCCAGGATTCCGGCGCCGCGTTCTTGCGCGGGACGTCGGAAGAGGGCGAGTGTTCCCCACACCAGCAGGGTCAGTCCGGCGAGGCTCAGGATAAGGTAGATGGGATCCGGCCAGAAGATGTGTCCCCAGCCATAGGCGGCCCAGAAAGAGCGGATCAGGAGGGGGTATTCGGGCCAGAGGGCGAAGAGGGAGATGGGCGCCGGGCGCCCCCAGAGTGTTTTGAGATGGTTGGAGAGTCCGATGGGATCGCCATAGAGCAGGAAATTGCGTAGATACCAGCTTCCGCCGGTGAGCAGGGCGGCTGTGCTGTAGCCGATCAAGGGGACAATGCTGCGGCGGAAGGCGGCAGGGAGCGGCTCGCCGGGTGAGCGGCGCAGTCCGGCGGCCAGCAGCGCCAGTCCGACCAATCCCAGGAGCGGGAGGGCGCTGGTTTTGGTCAAAAGGGCCAGTCCGGTGATCATGCCGGCGAGGGCGGCGCGGCGCAGGGTGAGGCCGTGACGGAGAATGCGGGCGGCGCTCCAGAGGGCGGAGGCGGCAAGGGCGGCGCTGGCGCTGTCATTGCTGGCGACGCCGCAGAGGAAGATGAATTGGGGCTGGAAGGCGACCAGGGCCGCGGTCAAGAGGGCTCCTTTACGGTTGCCGAAGGTTTCATAGCCCAGTCCCCAGGCGGCGATGACGGTCAACAGGCCGAAAAGCCAGGAGGTGAAGCGGGCGGCGCGGACGGCGAGGACGCCGCGGGACCAGGGCCACGATTCTTGATCCGTGTGGATCAGCATATTTTTGTTGTCGGCGGAGTTTCCGGGCGATTGGTAGCCGAAGTTGGGATTGTGTTCATCGAGTAGGGTCAGATTTTCATCGTTGAAGGGAGCGCTGAAGAGGGCGGCCACGAGGTAGTAGAGCGGCGGCTGAGAGACTTCTTGATTGGCACCGCTGCTGTTGTCTTCCATCGAAGGGAGGCCGTGGCCTTCGGCGATCCAGCGGAGGTAGGCATAATGTTGGGCTTCGTCGGGGGCTTCGAAGAGCGGGGTGGTCAGGCTGTGGAGCAGGACCAGACCGGTGAAGGCCAGCAGCAGAATCCCTAAGGCGAGGGGGATACGCGCTAAAAGCCCATTTTTTCGCGCGCCGTCTGCGGCGTGCGAAAAAATAAACAAAATGTTTTTTTGCGAGAAAAATTCATCCATGGTTAACTGTGGTCCTATCGAATGGAGAGAAGGGGTTGTTTTTTGTTTATTTTTCTTCTATGTCGAGCGGCAACTCAAGGGCATTGTCGGCCGGAGCACCGGTGGGCATTGAAATGGGCAGCCGTTGGTCTCCGGCGTAAAGTCCAATGCGCAGAAGATAGCGGCCGGCCGGCAGGGCGGGTAGCGGATGCGAGTCGAGGATATACTCGCCGGGCAGCCAGGTATGCGTGGGGCGTGTGCCTTGAGCGGGCCACGAATCATTCTGAGCGATGGGGATGGCGGCGGGGTTGTCGGCCGGGACGACGTGGACGAAGATGGAATAGGGGATGTCCGGGGTCGTGCCGGCGCGCCAGGTCAGTGTGAGGGTAAAGGGTTGATTGGCGGTGAGCTGGGGTGGGTCGAGGCGATAACCGATCAAGTTGGCGAAGTCGGGGCCGAAGTTTGCTTCGACCGGGAGGCGGATGTCGGGGGGGGTAAAGTTGCGGTTGCCCTGGATGTCTATGTGGGGACCTTGCCAGCCGATGCCGGTGGTAGCGGTGGCGTCATCCAGTAATTCAATTTGAAGCGCTGTTTTTAGATCGGGCGCCCGGCAGGGGATGGTGAAATTGAAGTGGGTGATCCAGCGATCGCCGGGTTGCCAGGGGCCGTCAGGGGGGACGGGTAAATCGATTTGAGCGGCGTAATTGTCGAGGGTGACCGCGGTTCGATAGGAGGTCGTCACTGTTTGTTCGGCTTCCCAATAGAGACGGCCGGCGACTTCTCCGCAAGGGGTGACGAGGGTGGAGTTCAGTTGTACGGCAAGCAGTTTTATGGGGCCTGTCTTTCCGGTGGCGGTAACCGGGGAGGCGGATTCCGGTACGGCAGGTGGTTGGAGGGGATGGGTGATGGTGATGGGGGGAAGGGGGTAGCTCCCTTCTCCTACGCCCGGTGCGTAAAGTGTAAGCGTGGGGGTGTAAATCCCCAGCGGAAGGTCGTCGGGTAGAACGAGCTGATAGCGTCCCAGGACGGGAATGCCGGTGCTCCAATGTTCGGGGCGGAAGTCGCCGTTGGCGGCCGGTGTGTCGATTTGTGCCCGGCGGGTGCCGGCGGCATCGTTCAGGGTAAAGAGCGCCATGTAGAAATGGGCGATGTGGGTGGCGGGATTTGAGGTGGTCCACCAGGCCCGTAGTTCCAGCGGCTGATCGATCGGATGAGGGGGGGTGGGCAGTTCATAGCCCCACAGTTGTAAATCGGGCAGCAGGGTCTGGTTGGGGCGGGCGGTGGTCGGCGGTTCCGCGGGGAACTCCGCGGTTTGTTTCAGGGTGAAGTGGCGCAATTTCAAATCGTGGAAAGTGGGGAGCGCGTCTGTTTCCGGGCCCAGTTCTTCGAGCAGGGTAGTGACCACTTCAGTGGGATCGGTGACGGTATCGAGCCAGCCGATCCACCAGACTCCGGTCGCTTCTTGCAGGCCCTGGTTGAGACCGGCTGCGGCATCATAATAGTTGACGACATGGTCGACATTGAGCAATTCGTCGGGCGGCAGGGGGATGAGGGTCGCATTTCGGTCGTAGTAAAGCCAGGTCTGATAGACAGAACCGGTTTCAATGATGACGACTTCGCCGGGGGCCCGGTGTTCCTGTACGTAACGGGCGGCGCCGCGCCAATCGGCGTAGGAATATTCGGAAGGGATGAGTAAATTGTAATCGGCAATCAATATCGGGGCCAGGATCAACAGGGTGCCGGGAATGAGCAGGGCCAGAAAGAGCGGTTTGCGTCGGGATGCGGCGGCGCCGGCGCTGCCCCAGGCGACGGCCAGGGCCAGATAAGGGGCGGGGGCGAAGAGTGTGGTGTGTTGTGAGCCCCATTTGGGCATATTGAGAAAGAGATAGGCCAGCAATCCCAGGGGGAGGGCGTAACAGATAGGATAGAATGCGGCCAGTGGGCGATAGCGGGCCAGGAGCAGGGAGAGGACAATCAATAATAAAACGGCAGCGCTGATGCCGGCGGCGTTTTCCGGGGGGAAGTGTTCGATCAGGAGGATGCCGCGAACGGTGATTTCGGCGAAATAGGCGATGGGGAGATGTCCGGCCCAATAGGTGGCATTATGGCTGAGGCTATGGAGGGCAGTCCAGGCCCAGGGGGCGTAGAGGATGACGATTGTGAGGGCCGGGCCCAGCAGGGTCAAGATGCCGCGGCGCAGGGCGGTTTGTCCCTGGCGTGCCAGGGCGTAGAGGGCAAAGAGGCCCTGTCCCAGCAGCCAGAATCCTACAAGAACCAGATGGTAGAGCGAGGCCAGCGTGGCGGCGGCCCAGATCCAGGCCCAGCGTTTCTGGCGGCGAGGGGTGGTGTTTTGCACGACTTCGACGAGAGCCGCCCCGGAGAGCAGCGTCCAGGTAAGCAGCGGGCCGTACATACGGACTTCGTGGGCAGCCCAGAGCAGCGGCGGGGCAATTGAGAAGAGGATGAGGGCGGCGAAGGCGGCCAGATTTTGGCGGGTGAGGGTTCGGACGAGTCTGACGGCGGCGGCGACGGCCAGGAGGCCCATCAAGGCGGAGGGCAGGCGCAGGGCGAATTCGGAATCGCCGGCCAGCGGAATCCAGAGGCGCAGGAAGAAGTAGTAGACGGGGGGGATCAGTTCGCGATTGGCGAGTTCCACGGTTTTGCTCAAGGGAACGGCGGTGGAGACCCACCAGCAATAGGCTTCATCGTACCAGAGGCCGGTGGTGGCGAGGGTGCCGAGGCGCAAAGCCAGAGCCGGTAAGAGTGCCAGGGTCAGAAATATGCGGGTTTTTGAATGGGAATGTGAGGCTGCAGTTTTGGTCATGCCTGTTTCGATCGATTTTGGGCTGGGTTATCGTTTCGGCGAAGTATACCACAAACTTTTGGGTTTTTCTTTTATCTGTTTTTCAGCCTATGGGGTGGGCATTTTAGCGTCCCGCAAAGGGCTTTTGTTGGGTTTGAAACGACGCGCAGTGCGAAGCAGGGGGAGAGAGTTTTTTTGTTTATATTTTTGCGCGCATAAGAATGCGCGCAAAAATAGGGGTTTTTTCCAGACTAACCGCATAGGTCGAGAGTTTTTTCCGCTTTTGGGAGTATAGCTGTATCGGGAGGATTTTTTTTGACCTGGAGGGTGGGTATTTTTGTGTCCCGCAGCCGGCTTTTGTTCGGCTTAAAACGACGTACAGGATGCTACGCGAGGGAGAGAGTTTCTTTATTCATATTTTCGGCGGCTTTAGAAAGCCGCCGAAAATATGTTTTTTTCGTGTTCTGGGCTTACCGCCCGGGTTGAGAGTTTTTAGCGCGCCGGGCTGGAGCGCAGGACCAGGGGCAGATAGAGCCGCATCGTTTCCCGGACGGAGAGGGTGTAGTCGGTGTTGAGGATGGCTCCGTTGCCGGGGGTTGTCCGAAGATAGTAGATGCCGTCGCTGGGCGCCGTCCAGTAAGTCAGAGTGTTGATTTCGGGGATGGGTTGACAGAGCTGAGCTTCGAGGTCATCGAGGTAGAAGAAAGTTCCATTCATATCGGCATCGTTGAATCCGGCCCAATGGAACTGAAGCGGAGTCCCGGCATAAGAGGATAGTGTGGTGAAGTAATTCGTGGGGGTAATTTCTTTCAGGTGCCAGGTTTGACTGAGTTCCCCGCCATTGAGAATCTCGATTTTGGGGGTGATGGTGGTGCCTTCCGTGGTGACCAGAGAGAATTGCAGCAGATCATCCACATCAGGTTGATTGGGTACGCTACAGGTTAAGAGGCTGCCTTCGATTCGGTAGGCGCCTTTGATATTTAGCGTGCTGCTTACCGCGATTTTCTGGGGAAGGGTGATGACTTGATAGAGATAGGGGCGCAGGATGCTTTCGCTGCAAGGGACTGTTCCTAGTGAGGCGTGCATGCGCAGGGCGAAACTTCCTGAATAGAACGCGGCTGAAGAACGCTGGAAGGCTCCTTCCCCGCCGGCCTTCCAGAACTCGAAGACTTCCTGGGCTGCTCCCTCAAATCCCGGCGATTGAAGCGGCAGGAGCTGACATTCCATGTTGGCATGGCCGGCCGTGCAGGATGAGCTGAGGGCGAGCGAGATGGCTGTGGTGGTGGTGACGCCACCGGCCTGGATGGCATAGGTTTTGCCGGCCTGAGCGGTGAAGCTGATCCAATCGGTATCGGTGATCGTGCTGAAGGTATGGGTTTGAATTCCACTATTGACAAGCAAGGGTTGGGCTTGTTGACAACTGCCGTCGGGTTCAAAGGGGTCGGCGGCTGCCCGCAGGCCGGCGGCGTGGATAGTAGCTGGCGTTAAGCTGAGAATGCTTGTGAAGCTGAGGGCAATCAGACCGATGAGTGTTAAAACCAGAGCCGTTCGAATGTAACCACGCATTGTTCTACTCCTAAAAGATTAATATGGTGGATATTGGGAAGGGTCCCAGATGTTATTTTACTATAAAACGAAAAAAGGTAAACTGGTTTTACCAGATTTTTGTGGAGGGGTGTTTGTGGGAGAATCTATGCGGGGGCGGCACCGCGAAGGATGAAAATTCAGCGGAAGTAGACAGCAGCAAGTAGACAGCCTGCGTCGCCTGTGCGGATCTGGAAAAGGCCATGTTTTCGTGCGCCTTCTGAGGCGCACGAAAACATAAACAAAAAAACTCTCTCCCCATCCAGCGCGGCGTATCAGGCCGGGAAAAGATCATTTGCGGGACGTTACAAGGCCGGGGCCATGCCATAGAGCCCTATTTTCAGGACAGAAGGCCATGCAGGGGAGCACCCCGAAAGATGAAAAAGAGCAGAGATTTCACCACAGAGCACGCAGAAATCGCAGAGAGGAAGGGAAGAGTTTTCTGATTTTTCTCTGTGTTCTCTGCGCCTATTTGCAATATCTTCGATCGGCGGTGAATTTTTTCTGGCCCTATTTTCAGGACAGAAGGTCATGCAGGAGGGCGAGGTATTGATGTCGGGTATGAGACGCGCAAAATCGGGGGCTGCCCCAAGCCCCCGATTTCACAGAAGGAGGAGAATCGCTTTTTTTTACCCCAAACTCAATTTGATTATAGAACAGATCCGCGGCGTTAACTTGACGCAAACCTGACGATATTCTAACGCTTAGGATTTGTCTTTGTCGGGGGAGTCTTTTTTATAGGCTTCCCAGACTTCATTGAAATTGAATTTGGAGACTGTACCGATATCACGGCGGGCCTGTTCGCGCAGGCGGGCCTGGAATTGCTCGGGAGTTTCTTCCTCGGGCAACATCTTCACGGTTTGCAGGAGGGATTCGAGGATCGAGGTGATGGAAGCCCCGCCGGAGGCGACCGGAGTTTCCAGTTGGGTGAGGGCCTCGTGCATTTTTTGGAGCAGAGTCTCGAATTTAGGCGCATTGCCGGGCTGTTGATGCCAGCTGCGCAGCCAGCCCGGGAGGGCGGTCAGCGGCAGCGGCAGGCTCCCAAAGCCTTTGGCAAATTGTTGTTGCAGGCCGCGGAGCGTTTCCCGGGCCCGTTCCTGTCGGGCGGGATCGTCGGCGACGGCATCTTCCATGATCGCGGTCGTTCCCTTGAGTACCCGTTGCAGGCTTTCCCGTCCCGCTTCCGGCTCTTCCTGAAGGGTTTGCGGTTCAATGCCCAGGAAAAAGGCCAGTTGTTCAAGGAACCGGGATTGAGTGCCGGCAGAAGCGGCGGCGGGGTTGAAAAGGTTGGGGAAGCTTCCCATCAGCAGGCGAGCTTCTTCTTTGGCGAGGGTTTCGGCTTCGGAGGCCGGGATTTCCCAGGTGGCGAGCGCTTCCAGGGAGACGGAGGCCTGTTTGCCGGTCAGAGTACGGATAGGGTAATCCCCGTCGGGCAGGGATTGCCCGACGGGGATCCAAAAGTAACGCGGTTCGCTCAAACTGAGCCAGAGGATGAATTTAGGATTGTCCATTCCTTAACCCTAAAGATCCTAAGGATTGCCCGTTTGATCATCCGGATTTAACGGCACATTTTGCGTCTGCGGCGTCTGCGGTGGTTTCTGCTGAGCCCAGGTGTCGTTCCAGTTGAACTTGCTGTCGGCGTCGGTCATATTCGGGACGTTTTGCTGAGCATTCGTCTTGTTTTGGTCCGCCGTCTGTTGTTTATCCTTGGCCTGTTGATCGGCATCCAACTTGCTTTTCAGGCTGCCGCCCATGTTGTCGGCGACCCCGGGCACTAACGGCTGGGCTCCATTGGCTCCCGGGACGACCGGGATATTGGAGACCCCTTGCTTGATCGATTCACCCTTGAAGGCATCCTGGGCGCCCTTGACGGCATCCGGGGTCTTCAGGAGATCGAAGAACTGGCCCACCGGGTTGGTTGGCATCTGCGGCACGCCCTGGTAGAGTCCCTTGGTGCCGTTCTTGTAGTAGAGCTTGCCGTCTTTAACGACCAGTTTGGGCAGCGTTGTCGGGCCGTTCTTGACGATCGGTGCCAGTTCCAGTTTATCGGGATTGCCGGTCCACTTGTAGCCGGGCGGCGGGGCGCCGTATCCCTTTTCCCAGGCCGCTTTTTCGCTGACGCCCTGGGGCGTTTTGGTCCAGGGATGAGGATCGCCGGCCTGCGGGCTCTTCATCCGGGCTGTATCCAGCTTGTTGTAGAGCTTCATGATGAGGCCGTCAGGATTGTCTTTGGCCATGTTCTTGAACTTGGTCGAAATGGCATCGAAGGCTTTGTCTTTGAGGGAGGTCAACCCTTCGCTGGCTTTGCCGAAGAGTTTGCCGACCGGTGAATCGGCGATGGCCCCGCCCACTTTGCCAAAGAGCTTGCCGGCGCCGTCGGAAACGCTGCCGGCCCAGCCTTTGACCGTTGAGCCGACATCGCCCACGAACTGGCCGAACTTGGTGCCGCCGATCTTATCCCCGATCTTGCCGAGCAACTTCTTGGCCGGACCGGAGCCCAGGAAGAGCACTTTGGTAATCGTGTTGACGGCGAGCGATTCGACGAAGGCCTGTCCTACCCGGGCCAGCGTGAACTGTCCATCGCGGATCAGCTGGCCGGCGGCGACGATCGTATCCGTGACCGTACCGGCCAGGACATCGATCCCGGCTTCCACGACGACTTTCTTGAGTCCTTCCTTCATCAAACCGCCAACTTTGCCGACGAGGGCACCGCCGGCGAACATCAGGCCGCCTTCGATACCACCGATGAGCATATTGACGCCCAGGTTCTTGCTCCATTCCTCGCCTTTGCTCCAGTTATCCACGGCGCCTTTGATCCCACCGGCCAGGGCGCCCAGGCCGATCGCGATCAACAGACCGACGAAGAAGCCGACGCCGGAGGCGACGAGCAGGCCGATGGCGACGGCCAGCGCGATGCTGACCACGATGCTGACGATCATAGAGACCACGCTCTTCCAGGCCGGCTGGACTTTGTCCGCGGCTTCCTGAGCTTTGGTCTTGACTTCAGAGACGCATTTGCCCAGCGAGCCGGACAGTTCGTCTTTAAATTTGGTGTTGGCGTAATTTTCCAACCCTTGCTTGAGCGCGTCGACGATCTTTTTCGCTTCGTCTTTCCCGGCCGTGAAGTCTGCCTTCATGGTAGAGGTAGCTTTTTCCTGGCGGCCTTTGATCTGCTCGACTACACCCTTGATATCGGCAAAGGCTTTCTGTGCTTCCTGGCATTGAGTCTGAGCCTGAGTGGTGAAAGCGGCGTCGATCGGCGTGACCTGGGCCGTGGCCTGCTGGCTGAAGAGGGCGGCCGTCATAGCGGCCTGCTGCATCTGGCCCTGGAGCGATTGATCGGCGACCTGGATCTGGTTCCCGATGGTGGCTTCGAGCTGGGCGGTGGCGGCACTGACCTGATTCTGAGCGGCATTGAGGGCGCCTTGCAGATTGTCGGGATCGGGTGCCGGGGCGCTGCTGGCCTGACCGGACAGCTCATTCAACTTTTGAGTCAACGAGCCGGCGGCCTGACTGGCTGCCTGTTGCAGCTGGGCGCTGGCCTGTTGAGCGGTTTGGACAACGCCCTGTTGTTGTTGCTGGCCGCTCTGGGCACTCTGGGCCAGGAGCTTTTGTTCCACACCGTTCAGACTGTTAAGGGTTTCCTGCAGGCTTTGATTGAGGAGGGCCAGTTTTTCCGCTTCAGTCTGGCTCAGTTTGGTGAGGGCTTCGGTCGCCATCTTTTGGATTTCGGTCTTGGCGGCGTCGTGTTCGGCCTGGAGCTTGTCTTTGGTGGCGTTCAGGCTTTGGGTCAACGTATTGACGACATCGGATTTACCGCCGGGCAGTTGAGACGAGGCGTCGTCGCCCTGTTTGGTGTATTCGGCGACATAGGCATTGCAGGTTTGAGCGCCGGCGTCGCGAGCGGCGCTGGCTTTCTTCTGATAATAATCTTCGCCTTCGAAGAAATCGCCTTTCCGGCCGTCGTATTGCTTGGCGACCGATTCGGTGGCCGCACTGCTGTCGGTTTTGGCTTTGGTGATGATCTCACCGGTGACTTTTTGGATGGCGCTCTGGCCGGTCGTGAAGGCGGCATCGATGTTTTTATTGGCTTCTCCGAGGATCCCACCACCGCCGTTCAGCCCGAGTTCCTTGACCTTCTGTTCCAGATCGGTGTCGAGCTGTTTGACGGCATCGTCGCGAGCTTTTTCGATTTCACCTTTGGCCGCAGCAGAATCCGATTTGATCAGGCCGGCGCTGTTGGTGGCCGAAGCGCGGGCGCGCTGGCGAGATTGCTCGATTGTGTTTTTGATGAGGGCCTGATTCTGGGCGATTTGAGCCTGGATGTTGGCGCTCATTTGCTGCGCAGTGGCGGTCAGACGGGCCGGAGCGGCCTGGGCTGTCGCGGTGATTTTGGTAGCGCGGGTGGCGTTCTGGCCGATGAACTGGCTAAGCATTTGCTGAGAGCGCTGGCGCATGGCGGCCAGTTCCGCAGGCGTCGGGCCTTCGCCTTCGTTCATGGGAGCGCGGGAGATGACGGTGGCGGGACCGCCGGCATCCTTTTCTTCGGCGAAGGTGATCTGCGGGTTGGTCAGGGCTTGCAGTTCGGCAGCCTTCTTATCCAGTTCGTCCTTGCTTTCCTGGCCTTTTTTGTCGTCGGCCGGATTGAGCGCTTTCATGGCTGGATCAGCGGCGGCTTTCTTATCCTCGCCGGGGAGAGCTTCGGCGCCTTCTTTTTTGTCGTCGCCGCCTTTTTCGCTGAGCGTGGCTTCAAGCTTGCCTTTGATTCCGGCGGCCTTTTCGGCCAGTTCGGCGACTTTTTCTTCACCGGCTCCGTCTTTTTCCATTTGCCGGGCTTTGGTAATGGCTTTTTCACCCGCGGGGGTGGCGGCAGCCGGAGCGGCGGCTTTCTTTTCTTCGAGGGTGGGTTTGGCCGTGCGAGCTTTCTCTTCCGGCTTTTCCTTCTTCTCGGCTTTTTCTTCTTTGGCTTCGCCGCCGGCTTTCTTTTCAGCGGGCTCTTTGGCTTCGCTGTCGGTTTTCTTTTCAGCCGCAGGGGCCGTGCCGGTTGCTTTGGCTTCGCCGTCGGTTTTCTTTTCGGCGGGTTCTTTGGTTTCGCTGCCGACTTTCTTTTCGGCTGTGGGAGCCGTGCCGGCTGCTTTGGCTTCAACACCGGCTTTCTTTTCTTCTTTGCCGGATTTGGCCTCTTCGGCTTTCTTTTCTTCCGCTTCGGGGCCGGCGACCGGCAGTTCAACCTGCTGGGCGCGCTGGACTTTTCGTTCCAGGTTGCCGGCGCCGCCCTGCTGTACGACATGGGTCAATTCGTGGGCCATCAGGCGGCGGCCTTCAGGGGTGCCGGGTTGATATTCACCGGAGTTGAAGGCGACATCCGATCCTACTGTATAGGCCCGGGCATTGAGGTCACGCGAGGTTTGCACGGCGGTGGAATCGGTATGGACTTTGACCCCGCTCAAATCGACACCCATGCGAGATTCAAAGAAATTCCGCTCTGTGTCTGGAAGCGGGTCGCCGCCGCTGCGCCGCATATCGGAAATCTTGGATTCCACGTTGTTGTTGACCGGTTGACCGGCGACGGGATCTTTGGGAGCGCGCTGGACGTAGCGGTCCAGCGCCTGCGGGCGGGCGGAGAGGGTCGGTTTGTTGTTTTTGTCGCCGGCGTCGCCGGGCGGCGGCGGTGGGGTAGCCGATGCGGGCATGCGCATGACTTCATCTGCAACACGATCGGCTTCCTGCTCGAATTGATCGCCGGGTTGGCTGACACTGAGCTTGGGTTGGACCGTGGGAGGGGGCGTGGAAGCCCGCATGGTGGCAACAAGTCCCTGGACATGGCGGTTACCCTGGACGCGGTTGATCTCTTTCATGCCTGCCTGGCGCTGAATTGCGTTCATGCGCTGCAAAGCATCGGTTTGAGATTGGCTGCTTCCTTTGTTGAAAAGCATGGAAGCATCGGGTAATGCCGATACCGGGCCTTGTTGTTCGATTACAGGTTGAGTTTGGGTCGGTTGACGTTGTTTTTCGACCTGCTTCTCGGTGGTTGGTTTATGCGAACTCATTCATGACTCCTGTTGCTGGTTGCACAGTCGATTGAGATTGGGAATAGGAGTAGCTGATAAAAGACAGACTGAAATTCCCAAGGCATTTCCAAATAGGGAAATTTTTTTGTGAAGCGCGTCAGATCCGGAACGCGCATAGGAAAATCAATCACCCGGCAGGTTACCGACAATATGTATTTCTAACTGGACAGGCCCGGAGAATATAAACGGATCTGGCTATCCATTATAAAGGGGTTTTGATATTGTGACAAGTAAAGGTTGGCGGAGGATCTGTTTTGCACAAGGGTTTTTTAGCGTCCCGCAAGGGGTGCTTTTGAGGTGAGTTGCGACGCGCGGTGCGAAGCAGGGGGAGAGTTCTTTTTTTATGTTTTGGCGGGCTTTCTGAAGCCCGCCAAAACATGGGTTTTCTTTTGTGATTTTCAGGGCTGCGAGGATTTTTTAGCGATGTTGTGGCCTTTTAGCGTCCCGCAAGGGGTGTTGTTGAGGGTAAGTTGCGACGGGCGGTGCGAAGCAGGGGGAGAGTTATTTTATTTATCATTTCGGCGGCTTCAGAAAGCCGCCGAAATGATGGGTTTTTGTTTGACTTGTTTTCAAGGGCGGGGAGATGGTTTTACAGGCTTCAGAAAGCCGCCGAAATGATGGGTTTTGTTTGGCTTGTTTTCAGGGGCGGGGTTTGGGGAGGCGGGGGGGGGTGGATTCGGTGTCGTCGGGGAGGTCGGTTTTGTTTTCGTCGAAGCGTTCTTCGAGGAAGCGGCCCAGGCTGAGCAATTGTTGGGTGGGGGCGTAGGAAAGGCGGCTTTCAATTTGCCGGATTCCGCGTTCCATCAGTTGCAGCTGTTCGATCAGGTGTTGTTGGGCGGTGCGACCGTGGCGGATGGGGCGGGTGGCGGCCTCGGCGGGCGGCAGGGCGCGATAGGCGGCCAGGGCTTCGGGGAGGTAGTCGAGGATGGTCTGGCGGACCAGGTAGATATCCCGATCGCCTTGATTGATATCCGGGATGCGCGGCAGGACTTCGAGCAGGAGCTGTTGGAGGCTTTCGGCCTGCTGGATTACTTCTTGCGGCGCCCGATTGCGCAGGGAGTCGATTTCGCCTTGCAGCCGTTCGGCCAGCTGTTCGGAGGTCCAGCGCTGGCGGGGGGCCGGGAGCATCGGCAGTGCGGGGGCCGGGCGGAGCCGGCGCGCGGCGAGATGAGCTCCGGATGAACCGGCCAGGGCGAGTATCAGACCGGGGCCGGGGCCGACGACGGGGAGGGAGAGCAGCCAGACGAGGGCGAAGATGGAGCCGCCGGCGCTCAGTTCGGCGAAGGTGACCCACCAGGGGATATTCGGCCGGCCGGAAGGGAAGAAGATGTGGCCGTTGCGTTCCACGACGATCCGTCCCCTGATCCAGTTTTGGAAAGCTTCATCGCCGGGTTCGGAAAGTTCGGTTTCGCCGAAGCGCAGCACGGTGAGGTGGCTGAGCTGGATGAAGGTGTGGGGCAGGGGGCCGGTGAGCGGATTGTGCGAAAGGTTCAATTCTTCCAGAGCATCCAATCGGCCCCATTGGGGGGGGATGGAGCCCTGGAACTGGTTGTTGGAGAGGTTGAGTTGGGTGAGGTGGGTGAGATCGCTTAAGAAGGGCGGCAAAGGTCCGGAGAAGCGGTTGCCGTGCAGGTCGAGCATTTGCAGATGGATGAGCAGCCGCAGCCGTTGAGGGAGGGGGCCGCGCAGCTGGTTGTTGGCGAGGTTGAGTTGGACTAACTGACGCAGATGGCCGAGTTGCGGTGGCAGCGGGCCTTGCAGCTGGTTATCTCCCAGGTCGAGTTCGACCAGGCGGGTGAGTTGTCCCAGCTGGGGGGGAATGGAGCCTTGCAGGGTATTGGCGGGAAGGGAGAGGTGGGTGACATGGCCTTCTTCGCAGGTGACGCCGTACCAGGGTTCGTAGTCGGGGTCGGTGGTGCTTAACCAGCCGTCCCGTCTGCGCCAGTTTTCGCCGCCGGTGTAGCGGTAGAGGGCAAAGAGGGCCTGTCGTTCCTGTTGAGGAATTCCTGAAGCCATCAGGCCTTTCTTCTTTCGGCTGCTGAAGGTGGGGTTTTAGGAGAGATGTTGTGTTTGTTATTCTTCATAATCTTTATGTCTGAGCGTTTTAGCGTCCCGCAAATGTTTCTTTTTCGGTGAGAGTCGACGCGCTGGATAGGGAGAGAGAGTTATTTTATTCATATTTTCGGCGGCTTCAGAAAGCCGCCGAAAATATGGGCTTTTTTTCCAGACTAACCGCACAGGTCGTTTTTTATTTATGTTTTCGCGGGCTTTTGAAAGCTGTTGAAAACAAGGGCTTTTTTTCCAGACTAACCGCACAGGTCGTTTTTTATTTATGTTTTCGCGGG
>CAZCTC010000116.1:0-16138 GCA_964501335.1 uncultured Anaerolineales bacterium
AGAAAGATGCCGTCGAGGGAGGAATCGGCAATTGCTTTAAAGAGCATCAGGTTGTCACCGGTTTTACTGAGCGCTGCGTCAAAGTCGGACATCGGAAGCCTCCTCTATCAGAGCCAGCTGACTGATTTTTATTAAGGGGGGAAGTCATTTCCTGATTGCTTTATAGTATAAGGCACTCTTCTGAAATTGGCAAAAGCGGCTATCTGTCTTCCATCTGTCCTGAAAATAGCCCCCCAAAGGTGCGACGCACTTTCTATTCCTGAAACCGACGATTCAAACGGCTCAACGTTGGAGCAAGTCGCCTGTCCTTGCAAGATCAGAGTGCGTTGCACCTCTTTGAGAAATCCTCCTCACCCGCACAAGGCCCTTCCCCCGTAAAACACGACGCGCTGGATCGGAAGAGAGTTTTTTTGTTTATGTTTTCGCGGGCTTCAGAAAGCCCGCGAAAACATGGGCTTTTCCAGAGCCGCCCCGGCAACGCACTCTGAAGTCCCTCCCCCTCACTCCGATGCCGGCGGCGTATCTTCGCCACGAATCTCCTGGAAGCGCGTTGTGCCTTCACAACCGCATGGTGCGAAACAGGGATTAGGGAGAGGGCCAGCGTGCGAAACCCATTTTCATCTTTGGTTTCCTTGTCGATTTGAGCTTTTGTGTTACGATTGACCCCGGAATTTCCCGGCGCTTTATTTTGTTGAATAAAAGCGTCGGGATTTCTGATTTTTTAAACCTTGAGGGGAGTTTTTTTATCATGCCTAGACGCAGTTTAGTGGAATTGTGGAGACAGGAGTTCTCCAGTTACACGCCCGGTAAGTTTCAACAGGATCTGCTGGCCGGGTTGACGGTGGCTGCGGTTGCTTTGCCGCTGGCCCTGGCTTTTGGGGTGGCTTCCGGAGCCACGGCGGCTTCCGGATTGGTGACGGCGATTCTGGCCGGGCTGGTGATCGGAGCGCTTTCCGGTGCTCCCTATCAGATTTCGGGGCCGACGGGAGCGATGAGCGCGGTTTTGATTTTGCTGGTGCAGAAGTATGGCCTTTCGGGGCTGTGGATCACCGGTTTTTTCTCGGGCGTGTTGCTGTTGATTATTGGGTTGTTGCGGTTGGGACGGTTGATCGCTTACATCCCGGCGCCGGTGATCACCGGTTTTACTTCGGGGATTGCGTTGATCATTGCTATCGGGCAGATCGACAATTTGATCGGCGTGAAGACGGCCGGGGCGGATTCGGCGGCGTTGAAGTTTGGCGGCTATTTCCGGGGCGGCTTTACGCCGGACTGGCATGCGCTGGTTCTGGGCGGTCTGGTGATTGCCACCATGGTGCTCTGGCCTAAGAAGTGGCAGGCGCGGGTGCCTTCTTCATTAGTAGGGATTATTCTGGCGCTGATTGTGAACTTGATCTTCAACTGGCCGGTAGCGACCGTCGGGTCGATTCCTCAGTCGTTGTTGCTGGAAGATCGACTGAATTTCAGTACCATTCCCTGGGATCGTTTAAATGAATTTATCGCGCCGACGTTGACAATCACGGCGCTGGGGATGATCGAGAGCCTGCTCTGCGGGGCTGTAGCCAGCAATATGACGGGAATCCGGTTGCAGGCCAACCAGGAGTTGATCGCGCAGGGGCTGGGGAATATGCTGCTGCCGTTCTTCGGCGGCGTGCCGGCCACGGCGGCGATTGCGCGGACCAGCGTGGGGATCAAGTCGGGCGGGCAGACCCGGCTGACCAGTGTGATCCATGCGTTGGGGTTGCTGGCTTCGATGTTCGTGCTGGCGCCGGTGATGTCGCGAATTCCGCTGGCGGCGCTGGCCGGTGTTTTGATGGTCACGGCTTGGCGGATGAACGAGTGGGAGAGCATTCAGTATATTTTCAGCCATCGTTTCAAGACGGCTATTCTCTCTTTCGGAGTGACCATGATTGCGACGATCACGCTGGATCTGACCCAGGCCATTTTGATCGGAGTGGTGATTTCGGCGCTGTTTTTCCTGAGCCAGATTTCTCAGTTGCAGATCGAGGTTCAGTCGGTCGATCCGGAAAAACTGCGCGAGCGGGGGATCGAGGCCGGGCGGCATTGCGAGCATACCCGGGTGGCCTATCTCACCGGGCCGCTTTTCTTTGCGGCGGTGGGTCATTTCAATGAGGCCTTTGCGCATTTGAACGGGGCGAAGACGTTGATCCTTTCGATGCGTGGGGTGCCGTTTGTGGATACCTCAGGGTTGCAGGCGTTGGAGCAGCTTTGCGAGCGGGCGCACAAGGAGGGCTGCACGGTGCGGTTGGCGGGTGTGCAGCCGGGCGTGTTGACCATGCTGGAGCGCGGCGGGCTGACGGAGCGGATCGGCGCGGAGCGGATTCACTGGAGTGCCGATCAGGCGATCGTGGCCGCAGCCTGAAAAAAACCATGTTTGCGCGCGCATAAAAATGCGCGCGCAAACATAAGTAAAAACGTTCGACCTCTGCGGTTGTTTGTTGGTTTGCTTATCCCCCGGTTTTTTCATCCCGCAACAGGTGCTTTCCTGGTAAAGAACGACGCGCTGTGCGAAGCAGGCAGAGAGTTGTTTTTATTCCTGTTTTCGCACTGTCAGCGTGAAAATAGGCGACCTGTGCGGTTAGTCTGGAAAAAAAGCCTATGTTTTCGCGGGCTTTCTGAAGTGGTAAACCACGAAAACATAAACAAAAAAACTCTCTCCCCCCATCCAGCGCGGCGCTTCAAGCCAGACAAAAACTTTTTGCGGGACGCGAAAACCGTTTTTAATTCCCACTCATAAACAATCGCATAGGTCGAAAATAGGGGCTTTTTCCCGGACTAACTGCGCGGGTTGTGAAAAGTTATTTGCGGGACGTTAAAAACAAACCTTATCGGAAGTAAACCGGGAGTTCGACGATGAACTCCGGGAGTTGAACGATGAACGCTGGAAGTTGAACGATGAACGCTGGAAGTTGAGCGATGAACGCTGGAAGTTCAACGATGAACGCTGGAAGTTGAACGATGAACTCCGGGAGTTGAATGATGAACTCCGGAGAGTTGAACGATGAACGCTGGAAGTTGAGCGATGAACGCTGGAAGTTCAACGATGAACGCTGGAAGTTGAACGATGAACTCCGGAGAGTTGAACGATGAACTCTGGGAGTTGAACGATGGACTCCGGGAGTTCGACGATGAACTCCGGGAGTTCGACGATGAACTCCGGAGAGTTGAACGATGAACTCCGGGAGTTGAACGATGAACTCCGGGAGTTCAATAAAGTTGTCGGGGCAGGGATAAACCGAGATAACGGGCAGGGAATTCAACGGAGAGACGCAGAGGACACAGAGATAAAATAAAGATCTCTGCGCCTTTGTTTCTCTGCGTCTCTGCGTTTTTTCTCAGCATGAATCAACTGCGGCGGGCGATCAGTTCGATTTCGACGCGGGCGCCGAGGGGGAGGGCGGCGACGCCGATCGTGGTGCGGGCCGGGTAGGGTTTCTCGAATTGGACGGCGTAGACGGCGTTCATGGCGACAAAGTCGGCCATATCGATCAGGTAGACATTGACTTTGACGACGTGGCCGGGCGTCAGGCCGGCGGCTTCCAGGACGGCGAAGAGGTTCTTGAAGCATTGGGCGGTTTGAGCCGCGACATCGCCTTCGATCAGTTTGCCGGTGGCCGGATCGAGTGGGGTCTGGCCGGAGAGGTAGAGCAGGTTTTCGCTCCAGACGGCATGGGAGTAGGGGCCGATGGCGGCTGCGCCCGGGGCCTGGACTGCATCACGGTTCATAAGATAGCCTCCTGTAGGTATATAGATTTTTTGAAGCCGTCGCCCGAAGGGCGACGGCTTCAAAAAATAATTGTTATGGTGCCAGTTGGCGCTGGACTTCGTTAAGGCGACGGTAGAGGCCGTTCAACTCCATCAGTTCGTCGTGGGTGCCCTGTTCGCGGATGTGATTCTCTTCGAGGACCACAATCATGTCCGCGTTGCGGATCGTGGAGAGCCGATGGGCGATGATGATGGTGGTCTTGCCGACCATCAGCCGTTCCAGCGCCTGCTGGATCAGCAGCTCGGTTTCCGTATCCACGGCGGAGGTCGCTTCGTCGAGGATCAGGATGGGCGCATCTTTGAGGACCGCGCGGGCGATGGCGATCCGTTGTTTCTGTCCTCCCGACAGCTTGACGCCCCGCTCGCCGAGCATGGTATCGTATCCGTTCGGCAGCCGGGTGATGAATTCGTGGGCATTGGCGATCCGGGCGGCGGCGATGATCTCGTCTTCGGTGGCGTCGGGTTTGCCGAAGAGGATGTTTTCCCGGGCGGTGCCGTGGAAGAGGAAGACATCCTGCAGGACGATGCTGATCTGCTGGCGCAGGCTGCGTAGCGTGAGGTCGCGGATGTCCCGGCCGTCGAGGGTGATGTTGCCCTCGCAGACATCGTAGAAGCGGGGAATGAGGCTGGCCAGGGTCGTCTTGCCGACGCCGGTCGGTCCGACCAGGGCGACGACGGCGTGGGCCGGGATGTCCAGGCTGACGTGATCGAGGACGGTGTCGCCCTGGCTGTAGCGGAAGCTGATGTCGTTGAGTTGAAGACGGCCTTCGGCGGGCTTTTCCAGGGTGCGGGCATGGGGGGCGTCTTTGATGTCGGGATCTTCGGTGAGCAGTTCGTTGACCCGTTCGGCGCTGGCCAGGGATTCCTGGACCTGTTCCCAGGCGCCGCTGAGGGCGCGGATGGGTTGGTAGAACATATCGAGATAAAGGAAGAAGGCGACCAGATCTTCGATGGAGAGCTGTTGGGTCAGGGCCAGACGGCCGCCGAAGTAGATCAACAGGATGGTGCCCAGCGAGGAAGAGAGTTCGATGAAGGGTTCGAAGGTGGCCATCAGCCGGAGCGCCCGCAGCAGGGAATCGCGATAGCGGATGATGCGGTGGTTGACCCGGGCGGCTTCCATCTCTTCGCGGGTGAAGGCTTTGATTTCGCGGATGCCGGAGAGGTTGTCGTTGAGGGTGGCATTGAGTTCGCCCAGTTCCTTCTGGCGTTCGGTGAAGGCCGGACGGACATATTTTGCAAAGCCCTGCATGGCGAGGATGACGAAGGGGATGGGGATGAGGCTGAGCAGCATCAACTGGCGGTTCATGGTGAAGAGGACGATGCTGACGCCGATGAAGGTGATGGCGTTGACGGCGACATCGGGGATGGCGTGGGAGATGAGCCGCTCGAACATGTCGGAGTCGTTGACCACCCGCGACATCAGATTTCCGGTTTGCTTGTCTTCGTAGAAGCGCAGGGAGAGCCGTTGCAGGTGTTCGTAGATTTCCTGGCGGGCATCGGCGACGACGCCCCAGCCGGCGATGTGCGCCATGTAGCTGCGCAGGAATTGCAGGAAGGCGCGCAGCAGATAGAGGCCCAGGGCCAGTAGGGCCAGCTGAGTGACGAGATCGGTGGCGGCGGGATTGGCGCCGGCAACCTGATCTTTCACTGCGGCGATGAGGGTTTTGACGATCCAGGGCGCCAGCAGTTGCACGGCGACGAGGGCGATCATGCTGATGACGGTGACGATAAGGGGGCGCAGGTAGCGCCGGGCGTAGGTGAAGAGAAATCCCAGGGTTTTCAAGGGTGCAGGCCTCCCGGTTAGAATGGGGTCGCACCCATTTTACCAGGGGAAGTAGACAGTAGCAAGTAGACAGGCTGTGTTGCCGGGAGGGCTTTGAAAAAGGCCATGTTTTGGTGCGTTGGCCCCCTCCCCAACCCCTCCCCCATGCAGTTGTACAGGGAAAACGCGCTTTCAGGCGATTCCTGGTGAAGATGCGCGGCCGGCATGGGGATGAGGGGGAGGGGCTTGGAAATCGTCGCCGGGAGGGCTCTGGAAAAAGGCTATGTTTTGGTGCGTTGGCCCCCTCCCTAACCCCTCCCCCATGCAGTTGTACAGGGAAAACGCGCTTTCAGGCGATTCCTGGTGAAGATGCGCGGCCGGCATGGGGATGAGGGGGAGGGGCTTGGAAATCGTCGCCGGGAGGGCTCTGGAAAAAGGCTATGTTTTGGTGCGGCCCTCACCCCCTGCCCCCTCTCCCTTGTTTTGTTGTTAAGTAGCGACGCGATTTGAGTTGATGCGTTTTGGGGGATCGCCGCGAGCGAGGCGGGAGGGAGAGGGGTAAGAGTATGTTGCCGGGAGGGCTCTGGAAAAAGGCTATGTTTTCGGCGGCTTTCTTAAGCCGCCGAAAACATAAATAAAAAAACTTTCTCCCCATCCTGCGCGGCGTGTCTGCCCGGGAAAGTACCCTGTGCGGGACGCTACAAGGCCGGATTCAGATTGCCAGAATAGAAAATTGGATCACAATGTTGAATCATTGTAGCTGGTGGGAGCAGAAAAATGGAAATGGCGGATCGTTCGAATTTTCGTTGGTGGCAGCGGGGCGTGGTCTATCAGATCTATCCCCGGAGTTTTCAGGATTCTACCGGGAACGGCATCGGTGATCTGGCCGGCGTGATCGAGCGGTTGGATTATTTGAACGACGGCACGCCCAATTCGTTGGGTGTGGATGCCATCTGGTTCAGCCCGATCTTCCCTTCGCCGATGGCCGATTTCGGTTACGATGTGGCCGATTATTGCGATATCGAGCCGCTTTTCGGCGATCTGGCGACCTTCGACCGGCTTGTCGCCGAAGCGCATCGGCGCGGCATGAAGGTCATTATCGATTATGTCCCCAATCACACCTCCGATCGGCATCGCTGGTTCCAGGAATCGCGCCGCAGCCGCGACAATCCTTACCGCGACTGGTATATCTGGCGCGATGCGAAGCCCGACGGTTCGCTGCCCAACAACTGGGGTAGCATGTTCGGCGGGCCGGCCTGGACCTTCGATCCGACGACCGGGCAGTATTATCTGCATCAGTTCGTCAAAGAGCAGCCCGAGCTTAACTGGCGCAATCCGAAGACGCAGGAGGCGATGCTGGAAGTCCTGCGTTTCTGGATGCGGCGTGGGGTGGACGGCTTTCGGATGGATGTGATCGGGATGATCTACAAAGATCCCGACCTGCGCGACAATCCGCTTCGGCATGACGCCAATCCCAATTTGCCGCCGAACGATCTGGCCGGGCGGCAGATCCATCTCTACAACTGGGATCAGGACGATGTGCATGGGGTGATCGGGGAGATCCGTCGGACGCTGGATGAGTTCGACGATCGCTGCGGCATCGGGGAGCTTTGGGGGCCGTTGCCGCGCTGGGTGCGCTATTATGGTCAAAGCGGCGAGGGGCTGCATCTGCCCTTTAATTTTCGGTTGATGGAGCAACCCTGGTCGGCGGCGGCGATGCGCCGTTCGGTGGCCGACATGGAAGGAATCGTGCCGGCCTTTGCCTGGCCGAACTATGTGCTGGGCAATCACGATCAACCCCGGCTGGCGAGTCGATTCGGCGGGCAGGCGCAGGCGCGGGTGGCGGCGATGATGCTGTTGACGCTGCGCGGCACGCCGACGCTCTATTACGGCGATGAGCTGGGGATGGAGAATGTCAAAATCCCGCCGGAATTGATCCAGGATCCGCAGGGGATCAATCTGGGGGCGGAGCGGACGCGGGATGTCTGTCGGACGCCGATGCAATGGGATCACGGCCGGCATGCCGGGTTTACCACCGGGACGCCCTGGCTGCCGGTTTCGGAGGATGCTGCGGTGCGCAATGTGGCGGCGCAGTCTGCCGATCCTCAATCGATGCTTTCGTTGTACCGGCGATTGCTCTGGTATCGTCGGGGCTCTGCGGCGCTTCACGGCGGGCGGTATGAAGTGCTGCCGGCCGGGGACGATTGTTTTGTCTATCTGCGGGAGGTCGAGGGCGAGCGGAAGCTGGTGGCGCTCAATTTCGGGACGGAGGCGCAGCCGGTAATCACGCCGGCGGCCGGGCGGATTGCGATTTCGACTCATCTCGATCGGGAAGAGGCGGTGGCGGGGCAATTCACGCTGCGGCCGTATGAGGGCGTGGTCGTAGAGTTGGGGTAATTTAGCGGAAGCAGACAGCAGCAAGTAGACTGTAGACAGCTTGCAGCGCCGGGGCGGTTCTGGAAAAGGCCATGGTTTTGGCGGCGGCCCCCTCCCAACCCTCCCCCCTGTCGCTGTACAGGCGCAGCGCGCTTTCAGGCAAATCTTTGCGACGATGCGCTGCTGGCCTGGAGATGAGGGGGAGGGCTTAGAGAGCATCGCCGGGGCGGTTCTGGAAAAGGCCATGTTTTCTCGCGCATTCTGATGCGCGAGAAAACATCAACAAAAAACCTCTCTTCCCATCCAGCGCGGCATCCCTTACGGGGAAAGGGGAATTTGCACGCCTTCTGAGGCGTGCAAATTCCCCAAAAAACAAATTCTCTCTCCTGATATTTTTACGGTTGGCTGTTGCGTAGAGTGATCGGCAGATAGAGCCCGTAGGGGCGGGCCTGCCCGGCGATGAGGCGCAGGAGTGCGTTGGAACTGCGGGCGTGGGCCTGGGCCGGGCCGTAGATGTTGAGCATGGAGGGGTGGACGGTCCATTGTATTTGACGGCTGCTTCCCGGGGCGAGCGAAGGGATCATCGTGGTTTCGACGTAGCCTGCTCCATAATCTCCCCCCTCTTTGAAGGTGAGGCCGGCGGAGGCGCCGATCAATTCGGTGCCGGTGGGGAGGCTGCCGCTGATCACGAGGTTGGTCTGGGGCAGGATTGCATGGTTGTTTTTCACGGTAAAGGTGTAGACGATCAGTCCGGCGTTGAATCCCATGTCGAGGGTTCCTTGCAGTGGACTTTCGATCAGGTCGATGGTCTGGCTGCATTCATAAGTACTACCCACATTTTGCCAGCGGGCGGTGATGATATCGTCGTCGGGGATATAACCTGCGGTGTAAGTCCAGCGGGCGGTGCCGTCTTCGTCCAGCGTTAACTGAAGGGGACTTCTTTCCGCGCCGCGCCACCACTCCAGGGTGACGATCTGGCCGGCAAAGGGAGCGCCGTTGCCGGTTTCGTCGAGGAGCGACACGGTCAGGAGTGAACTGTCCAGGCCGTTGGCTTTTAAGACCGTGGGAGTAGCGGTGAGCGTGAAGCTGATGGGGCTGAAGGTGGCGGTGATAGTGTGATCGGCCTGAACGGGGGCGAAGGTATAGGAGTTGACGGTCCCCAGGGGGACACCATCCACGCCGACATCTCGAATGATGTAATTGGGTTTGGGCCGGATGAGAAAGCCGGGTCGGCTGTCGTAATTGACGGTTTGAGCGCCTTCCTTCAGAATGTGGCCTCCGGAGCCGGCCGTTGCGGTGATGGTGAAGGTTTTCAGCGTGAAAACCGGTATCAGATGGGGGGTGGTGCCTGCTGGGACGATGAGCGGATTGGTGGTGGTGGGAATGTCGCCTTTCCAGCCGGCAAAGGTAGAACTGAGCAGCGGGGTGGCATTCAGGGTGACGCTCTGGTTGGCGGGAAATTCGAAAAGGCAGACGGTGCCGCAGTCGATTCCGACGGGGGTACTGGTGACGGTTCCGCCGCCGGTGCCGCTTTTGAAGACGGTCAGATAACGGCTGAATTCATAGACGCCCATGTCGACCTGATTGTCGAGGATGCGAGGACGTCCGTCGAGATCGACCGAGACCTCGACACTGAGATTGTTGCCGCGGTTGACGATCGGTGAGTTGCTGCGGAGCCGATAATTGCCGGCGGTCGTGGGGGCAGCTATAGGATCGATGGGGGCCACAAATTGCGGATCGACGTTGAGGTTGTTCGTTCCGGTATAGCCGCCTTCGATGTCGCTGTAGGCGATGACGGGCGTGGCGTCCTGGATGTAAAGGGAGGAGTTTTGAGAGGCGGTATTGTTCCAGATCAGCCCGTTGTTCATCAACAGCGTGGTATTGGTCAGGGCGGTGATGGCGCCGCCGCGGTGGCCGGCCCAGTTGCCGCTGAGGGTCACGTTGCTTAGTTTCAGCTGATTGGTGCCGGTCAGAGTGCCCGAGCTGTAGATTCCCCCGCCGGTTCTGTCGGCTTGATTGCCGGTAAAGAGGCCGTTGGCCATCGAAAACGTGCTTTCCGGGGTGTTGGTAACCCAATAGAGCCCGGCGCCGTCCTGATCGGCTTTATTGCCGCTGAAAGTGACGTACGTCAGTCGGGTGTAGGCGTTTTTATTGCCGCTGTTTTGGTACATCCCGCCGCCGTTCTGTTCGGCGTGGTTGCCGAGAAATTTGACATCGGCCAAAACGGTGCGGTGTTCGTCTTTTTCGGAGTAGTAATTGTTGTTGTAGATCCCTCCCCCGTCATAGAGCGCCTGATTGCCTTCCAAAACCACATGGGTGAGCGCGAGTTTATTGGTGCCGTATTGGTAGGTGTATAATGAAATTCCTCCACCGTAATTGCTCTGGTTGTTTTTCAGAGTTGCATCAGTCATGGTGAGATCGTTGATCCCTTCATAATAACTTACCATGCTGACGGCTCCCCCATAACTACCTGCCCGATTGTTGAGGAAGGTGACCTGGGTTAATACCGGGGCTGCGGTTGAGCTGAAACTGGGATAAAGATAGATCCCGCCGCCGAAGGTTGTCGCCTGATTGCTGTCGAAGGCGACTTCGCGCAGGCTTATCCGGCTGATGCCCATATGACTGGTTTCAATCTTAAGTCCGCCGCCTTTTGTTGCCCGGTTGCCGGTAAAAGTGACGCGCAGCAATTGAGGGCTGCTTTCGGCTTCATTATAGGCGATGACATACATTCCTCCGCCGGAATCGGCGGAGTTTTCGCGGAACGCGACATCGATCAGTGCCGGATTACTTGTGCTGCCCTCTCTTGCGGTACAGTTCATTCCGCCGCCCCAGGCCGTTGCTTTGTTGCCGCTGAGCGCGACATCGGTTAAAAGGGGATTGCTGAGGCTGTTGTTGCGCGCTTCATTGTAAATCCCCCCCCCATAGGTGGCTTGATTGCCGCTGACGACAAGATGGCTCAAGGTGGGGCTGCATTCCCGGGCGAGGCCGTCCGCGGTGCAATAAAGCCCTCCTCCTTTCGAGAGATTTATATTTCCGGTGCTGCGGGCGTCGCCTCCGGTGATGGTGAAGCCGTCGATGACTGTGTTGCGGGAAATGAACGAGTCGGTTGTGCCGTCGAGATAAAGGACATGCCAGGCATTGTTGCCGACGGTGTCGGTATAGACTTCATTGATGTAATTGTCGTCGACATTGCGGTCGTTTTTGTCGATATCGCCGCTGAGGATGGTAGGGTGAGTGAGCCAGTTCCGTTGGCTTCGCAGCGTTTCGGTTCCGACAAAGCCGCCGTAGAGCTGGAGGTTGTCCCGGCTGAGGGTAAAGGTTTCCGAGACGACGTTGTTGGCATGGCCGCTGCCTTCATCCGGGTAGTAGGGGCCTTCGGCGACCCAGATTTCATAGGGGGCGGTGCGGTCGGCGTTGACTCGATCCAGGGCGGATTGGAGTTGGGGATAGGCATCGGTCCAGGAGCTGCCGTTGCCGGCGCCGGTGGCGTCTTTATCTACATAGAGTCGGATGGGGGGATCGAACGATCGGCCTTTTCCGGGCTGCGGGGCGGCGATGCCGATCAGGGCCAGGGCGAGCAGAATCGAGCCAATGGTTTGAAGCCAGGAACGACGAGTCATATTCATGGATAGAATCTCCTTGAGGTCTTTTGCTTGCGATTTCAATTCCGCACAATGATCGGCAGCCAGAGGCGATAGGAATCTTGGTGACGGGCGATCAGGCGCAGTTGATCCGTGTCGCTTCGGCCGTGGGCCTGGGTGACGATCTCTTGGTAGGGATCGAGGAGGCGCACGGTCCAGTTCACCTGGATACTTTGGTCGGGGGCGAGGGTAGAGACCGTTGCGGTGACATAGCCCTGGCCGTTTTCTCCGCCCGTCGTGGAGCTGAAGACCGTCGAGGCCCGGAGCAATTCGGTGTGAGCGGCGACGTTGCCGGTCAGGACCACGTTGGTCTGGGTGACGGCGGCGGCATTGGTGAGGGTGAAGGTGTAAGTGATGAGGTGGCCTTCGATTTCCTGATTCAACGTTCCCTGGAGCGGGGAGGGGAGCAGTTGGAGCGTGAAGGTGGCGGTGTGAGTGATCCCGATATCCGGCAGGGTCGCGGTAAAAAGGCCTGTCCCGGCGGCGAGGCCGGCGGTATAGGTTGTCTGGGCCGAGCCGGTGTGATCGAGGGTTAGCTGGAGCGGGGCGCCCGTGTTATCGAGGAAGACTTTCTGCCCGGCGAGGAGGGGGCCGGCCGAGAGCGTGAGGAGGGCCGTGGAGACGCCGTTGGCGATCAGGGTCGAGGGGGTCGCGGTGAGGGTGAAGTGGATAGGGCTGAAGGTGGCGGTGAGCGTGTGGCTGGCGTGGACTTGGGTGAAGGAGTAGGGACTTGTCCGACCGATGGAGAGGCCGTCTACGCCGACATCGACCAGGGTGTAACCGGGGTTCGGCTGAAAGATGAAGCCGGTACTCGCTTCATATTTTACGGTTTGAGGCGTGGCCGGGAGGATATGGCCGCCCGGGCCGGTGGTGGGGGTGATGATGAAGGTGGGCAGATAGGTGAAGAGGGCGGTGACGTGGGGGGCATCTTTCATGCGCACCGTGATTGAGACGGCCGGGCCTGTCACGGCGCCCTGCCAGCCGGAGAAGGTTGAGTCCACGGCGGGGGCGGCCATCAGCGTGACGAGAGTGTCGGGGGCGAATTCGTAAAAGCAGGTGCTGCCGCAGTGGATGCCGGGGGGATTGCTGGTGACGGTGCCGGTTCCGGTGCCCGTTTTGACGATGCTGAGGTAGCGGCTGAATTCGTAAGCTCCCAGATCGACATGGGAGCCGAGGATGCGAGGGCGTCCTTCCAGGTCGGTTTGATCCGTGACGGCGGAGTCATCTCCGACATTGATCAAGGGGGAGGAACTGCTCAGGTGATAATTGCCGGTCGAGGTAGGGGCTGCGGCGGGGGGAACGGGGGCGATGAACTGTGGATCGACGTTGAGGTTGCCGGTGCCGGGGAATCCTCCTTCGATATCGCTGTTGGTGACGGTGATGCTGCCCTCACTGATGTAAATTTGAGGTGAGATGCCGGCCGCGTTGTTCCAGACGATGCTGTTGATGAGGGTGGGAAAGCTGCGTTCGTTGTTCATGCCGCCGCCGACCTGGGAGCGATTCCCGACGATGGTGGCGTTGATCATCATGGGGTAGGTGAAGCTGTCAGGGGAGCCATAAATGGGGTTGACGTTGAGCATCCCTCCTCCGCCAAGGCCTGATTCGTTGCCGCTGATGAGGACGTTGACGAAGCGGGGATTATAGGTTCCACTGCTGCTGCATTCGTTGTAGATTCCTCCGCCGTACCAGCCGGCTGAATTGCCCTGAAACGTTGTATTGAGCAATGTCATGCTGGAGTCAGCTCCGTTGATCCCTTTTATATAAAGGCCTCCGCCCCGTTCTTCTGCCCGGTTGTTGAGGAAATCCACATCGATCAAGGTTGCTTTGCAACTGACGGTTTCATGGCAGTAATTGTACATTCCGCCCCCCAGGTCATCGGAGCGATTGCCTTGAAGGGTGAGGTGGATCAGCGTGGGACTGCTGTTGCCTGAATTGTTCAATCCGCCGCCGCCCTGGTTGCCGCTGATGATGAGATTGGCGAGATAGGGGGTACTGGTGGCTCCGCCAAGGTGTTTTCCGGCGATGTTCACTCCACCGCTTTGGTAAGAACCGTGATCGGAAATTCTGGCGCCGGTAATAATGAAACCGTCGATGACCGTGTTGCCGGTCAGGGGCTCATAGGTTTCTCCGTCGAGGTAGAGGATCTGGTAAGCGTTATTGCCGACCGTGTCGGAGTAGATCTCGCTGATAAAGTTGCCGTCGAGGTTGCGGTCGTTGCCGTCGAGATCGCCGCTGAGGATGGTAGGATGGGCGATCCAGTTGCGCTGCGTGCGGGAGGTTTCGTTGCCTGTGAAGCCTCCGTAGAGTTTTACATTATCCCAGGTGATCGTGAAGGTTTCGGTGAGGGCGCCGGAAGCGTGTTGGCGGCCTTCATCGGGGTAGTAGATCCCTTCGGCGACCCAGATTTCGTAATCCGTCGTGCCGTGGAGATGGGTCCAATCGAGGGCATCCTGGAGCGTGAGGTAGGCTGTCCGCCAGGAGAGTCCATCGTGATACGAGGCGGGGGCATCTTGATCCACATAGAGTTGGATGGGGGTGGAGTTGTGCGGCTCGTTATCGGTGTTGTTTTTTGCCGCGCCCGCCGGAACCCAGATCAGAAGCAAGAGGAAGAAAGTAATGCAGGTTTTGATGATTCTGGAACGGCGAAAACTCTTCATAGGAATCTCCTTGCTGTAATTTTTTTGATTCAAACAGAGCTTTGATTATGTTTTGTGGGGGAATGGAGGAATTTTATCATAAAAAAGAAAATCAACCTTACTTCTTGTTTAACATAAATGTCCAATCGGAGTAAAATTCAAAGGATTTGTGTTCGATGCATCATAGATAAGAAGGGGGTTTTCTATGGCTCCAGATCTGATTCGGATTGTTGAAGTGTTGAAAGCGGGCATTCTCCGTGAACTGGGGGATGAGGTGGATTTGATTTTTCGCTATGGCTCTTTTTTGAAGGGGACGGAGCATCCTTACTCAGATCTGGATATTTCCTATGTGCCGGCTCATGAGTCTACCTGGAAGAGCATTACCGTGATGGTGGACAATGTGATGTGCGATCTCTACCCGATCCACTGGTCGCAATTGGAACGGATGGCGAATTTCGACGATGTGAGCTGCACGGTGTTGCTTAAGAACGAGATTGTCTATCAGCGTTCTGAGGCCGTGGCCGAGCGGTTTAAGGCCTTGCCGGGGCGGTTGCTGGCTTTGCAGTCGCCGGAGGCCCGGCCGGGGATGTTGAGCAAGGCGATGAAGATTTTTCAAGGGACCGGGTATGCCTATTATTTGCTGCAACAGCAGGTCAGGAAGGGCCATCGGCTTTCCTGTTTGCAGGAGGCGCGGTCGATTCTCCGATCGGTGCTGCACTGTCTCGCCGTTTGTAATCAGGTCTGCGTCGATACGCGGAAGTTGTCGCAGGTGCAGGCGTTACCCAAGCTGCCGGTGGGATTTACAGAGACGGTGGAGCAATTGACGCATAGCTGTGAACCGGATGAGTTGCTGGAAGCGTGCGAGCGGCTGTTGAATTCGACGCGGGAGCTGTTGTTAAGCGAGCAGTGGGAGGTCCATTGCGGGGCAGCTTCGTTCCCGGGGGTCTTCCGTGCCGGCTATCCGGAATTGAAGGGGGATTTGCAGCATTTGATGCTGGCTTGCGAGCGGCGGGATCTTTTCAACTTCAATCTGGTTTCGCTTTACCATGAGTTGATGATCCATCTGGCGGAGGCGACGACCGGGGTGCGCTATTCGGATTTCAACTGTCTGGCCGAATACGAGCAGGATTTGACGGCCTGGGGATTTCCCGATCTGCTGCCCTATCTTGTTTCCGGCGATCTCGACGGGTTGCGCCGGCAGTGTGAGCATTTCGATCAACATTTACGGCAGTTTCTGACTGAGCGCGGCGTGGCTTTGAACGACTTTGAGGATGTGGCGGCGTTAAAAGCGTTTGTCGACTCGGGCGCTTTTTGATAGGGTGTCGCCGGGGCGGTTCTGGAAAAGCCCAAAGAAAGTAGACAGCCGCAAGTAGACAGTAGACAGCCTGCGTCGCCTGTGCGGCTCTGGAAAAGCCTATGTTTTGGTGCGCCTCAGAAGGCGCACCAAAACATAAACAAAAAAACTCTCTTCCGATCCAGCGCGGCGCAACTTACAGGAGAGGGGCCTTGTGCGGGTGAGGAGGATTTCTCAAAGAGGTGCAACGCACTCTGATCTTGCAAGGACAGGCGACTTGCTCCAACGTTGAGCCGTTTGAATCGTCGGTTTCAGGGATAGAAAGTGCGTCGCACCTTTGGGCGGGCTATTTTCAGGACAGAAGGCCATGCCGGGGGCGGCACCCCGAAAGATGAAAATTCAGCGGAAGTAGACAGCAGCAAGTAGACAGTAGACAGCCTGCGTCGCCTGTGCGGCTCTGGAAAAGGCCACCTTAAACAAAAAAACTCTCTCTTCCGATCCAGCGCGTCGTGTTTTACGGGGGAAGGGCCATTTGCGGGACGTTACAAGGCCCGGCCCTTACTATAGCGGCCTATTTTCAGGACAGAAGGCCATGCCGGGGGCGGCACCCCGAAGGATGAAAATAGACGATTCGTCAGGATTGGGT
>CAZCTC010000117.1:0-15909 GCA_964501335.1 uncultured Anaerolineales bacterium
TTTCTGAAGCCCGCGAAAACATAAACAAAAAAACTTTCTCTCGCCATCCAGCGCGTCGTATCTGACCGGGCAAGGACTATTTGCGGGACGTTACAGGGTCGGCCTATTTTCAGGACAGAAGGCCATGCCGGGGCCGGCATCCCGAAAGATGAAAATAGACGATTCGTCAGGATTGGGTACCCACAAGGGGTACCCCTACGGGAGACGTTTTCCGGGTAGGGGCGAGGTTTCCTCGCCCGATGCAGGTATCCATGTATTGATTCCGAAGGTAATTACCCGGTGGGGGATGCTTTTCCGTTGGGGAAGATTGATTTTGGAATGGGCCGGGCGGGGTAACCCCGCCCCTACCTTGGCGGCATTTGGGTAGGGGCGACCCGATGTGGCCGCCCTCGGGGAGATTTTTGCACGGCCCGGCTATTTTCAGGACAGAATCGCCTGTCGGGGGCGGACCCGCGATAGAATACAACCAGTTGGAGGATTTATGGGGATTCATTTTCGCAAACCACGTGTTGTGATCAGTCCGCGAGGCCTCCGTATCATTCCCCCTTCGATTCGGATCGGCGGTCGGGGGGCCGGCATCAACGTCAGCACGACCGGCGTGAGCGCCAGCGCCAGCGGCCCCGGCGTGACCGTGACTACTGGAAAAGCGCGTTGGGGCAAACCCGGCTGCGGTTGCGGCACGGCTATGCTGGCATTGATGGCTCTGTTGGGATTGTCGCTGGCGGTTCGGTTGCGATGATTTTCAGATAGGCGCTGAGGGCGTGAGCCAGGGCCAGGCCCAGCTGGCGACCGGTGGGGGTGAGTCGGTTATCGCCCTGTAAGGTCCGGCGAAAGTGCGGCCGGGCTTCCAGATGGAAGGCGGCAATGCCATGATGGCCCGCCTCGATCAGGGAGGGCGTGTTGAGCGCGGGCAGTTCCAACCGACCGGGGGTGACCATCCCGTCGGGAGTGATGATCAAGGCCTGTCCGTTCCCCGGATGGATTTGCACGGCCAGCGCGTGTCGGCGGCCGAGGGCATAATTGAGCAGCGTCCCCAGGCAGAGCGGATCGCCCCGTTCATTTTTGCCGGAGGTGAGTTCCAACTCGTGTCGGCGATTTTCTCCTGCGCCGTGGATCTCCAGGAGGATTTGAGCGGGTATCTCCGAAAAGAGACTCGCCCAGTAGGGGCTTTCGGCGGTTTTATTGGGATCGTGATCGGTGGCGCGGGCTGCAATGACCAGTTTGCAGGGGATGGCCCGTCTTTTCAGGGCGGAAAAGGTCACCAGTGCCGGCAGCGCGGCACATTCATCGGCCTCGCGTAACGATTTGAGGGCGCTGTCCGGCGTTCCCGAGGCGGCCTGGTGAGGTACCCCGATGACGACGGCATAGGGTGAGGTGCCGTAGGCAATTTCAATCAGGCAATCCGGCCCTTCCAGTAAGAGTTGCAGCCGCGGATCTACTTCCGTTCCGGACCACAATTCCTCAGTATATGTAATTCTTTGCATTTTAAACATAACCGGCTCCTTTTTCTACCTGTGCGCTCGGCCTGGAAAACAAGAGAAAGAAATGCGCATTTTTCAGGTCGAAAATTTCATTTTTCCCGGAGGGTGCCTCATGTCCATCACAGTTTTGCATCACGCTCGTATCTACACCGGCGATCCTCGCATGCCCTGGACTTCGGCGCTGGCCATCGATAACGGCTGGATTGTGGCCTGGGGGGATGCGGCTTTGTCCTGGTTGACGGCTCCAGGGGCAACGGCAGAGGATCTGTCCGGTGCCTTGATTTTACCCGGTTTTACCGATGCGCATATTCACTTTACCTGGTATGCCCTCTCCCGGCAGGAACTGGATCTCTGGGAAGCCGACCGCGAGGAATTTCTGAGCCGTCTGAAAGCCGCCGCGGCTCAGGTGCCGCCGGGGCAATGGTTGAAAGGCCGGGGATGGGATCAGAATCACTGGCCTGACCGGGCCTTTCCTACCGCTGCTTTGCTCGACAGCGTGACGGGCGATCGGCCCGCAATGTTGATCGCCAAGAGCGCCCATGCCTTGGTGGCGAATTCTGCCGCTCTCCGTCTGGCCGGTGTGACGGCCGACACGCCCGATCCCGTCCATGGCCGGATCGGCCGGGATGCAGACGGTCAACCCAACGGTCTCTTTTTTGAAAATGCCATGGAGTTGATTTTTGCGGTGATCCCCGAGCCGACGTCCGAGGCGGTGCGGGCCGCTTTGCTCGAGGCCCAGCCTGAATTGCTGGCCGCCGGCCTGACCGGTATCCACGATATGGACGGCGCCCCGGCTTTTGCTGCTTATCAGTCGTTGTGGGACGAAGGCCGGCTCGATGTGCGGATTGTCTCTTATCTGCGGTGGGAATCGTTGGATGGAGCCCTGGCGGCGGGATTGCGTGCGGGGTTCGGCAATGAACGGCTCTGTTTTGGGGGCTTGAAGCTCTTTGCCGACGGTGCTCTGGGCGCCCGGACGGGAGCGATGTTGGAACCTTATGAAGGCGAGCCTGAAAATTACGGGGTGCCCACACTCGAACCGGCGCAGCTGGAAGAGATTGCCCGGCGGGCAGCGGCCGGCGGCATTCCGTTGGCGGTTCATGCCATCGGCGACCGTGCCAATCGGATGGTGTTGGATGTGTTGGAGCAGGTGCCGGCCCCGGTTGGGACCCGTCATCGGATCGAGCATGTGCAGCTCATCACGCCGGAAGATCTGCCCCGGTTGGCGCGGGCCGGCATTGTGGCTTCGATGCAACCGATCCATGCCACCCACGATATCGCGATGGCGGAGCGCTATTGGGGGAAACGGGTAAGCGGGGCCTATGCCTGGCGTTCTGTGCAGCAGACGGGGGCGGTGCTGGCTTTTGGATCGGATTGTCCTATCGAGCCCTTTGCGCCGTTGTTGGGGCTCTATGCAGCGGTGACGCGCCGGCACGAAAACGGCGCGCCGGGGCCGGAGGGCTGGCGGCCCGAGCAACGCCTTTCCTTAGAAGAAGCGATTCAGGCTTATACCTGGGGGGCTGCCTATGCAGTAAGCCGGGAGCGGCAACTGGGGAGGCTGGCGCCGGGGTACCGGGCCGATCTGGTCCGGCTGGATCGGGATATCTTTGCCCTACCGTCTGAAGCCCTGTTGGAGACTCGCGTCCTGGCGACCATGGTCGACGGAGAGTGGAAGTACCGCACTCTCTGAACCTCTCCGAAAAGGGCTGTACTGCATAATTTACTCAGATTTCACCGCAAAGGCGCTGATCGAAGATATCGCAGATAGAATGCAGAGAAAAAACATGTTTTCGCGGGCTTTCAGAAGCCCGCGAAAACATAAACAAAAAACTCTCTTCCCCCATCCAGCGCCGGGGTTGTATTTATCGCGGTAGCAACTTGAATTATTTAAGCAAATTGTTTCTCGACGAATTCCCAATTGATCATCTGCCAGAAAGCCTCGACATACTTGGCCCGGGCATTGCGATAATCAATGTAATAAGCATGTTCCCAAACATCGCAGGTGAGGATTGCCCGCCGATTGTCCTTGATCGGTGTCCCGGCATTGCTGGTCGTATCCAGGGTCAATGATCCGTCGGGATTCTTGATCAACCAGGCCCAGCCGGAGCCGAAGAGGGTCACTGCGGCATTGGTGAATTTTTCTTTGAACTGGTCGAAGGAGCCGAACTGTTTGCTGATGGCCGCTTCCAGCTCGCTCTTGGGCATTCCGCCGCCCTGAGGTTTCAGACAGTTCCAGTAAAAGGTGTGGTTCCAGACCTGGGCCGCGTTATTGAAAACGCCGCCGGAGCTTTTTTGAATAATTTCTTCCAGGCTCAGAGCTTCATATTCTGTGCCGGCGATCAGTTTGTTGAGATTGGTCACATAGGTGGCGTGATGTTTGCCGTAGTGATATTCCAGCGTCTCTTTCGAGAGATAAGGGGTCAGAGCCTCCAGGGCGTAAGGCAGCTCGGGTAATTTATGTTCCATTCTACATTCTCCTTGTACGAAAGATCGGCTACATGGATTAAAAATAGATTCAGGCTTTGGTGCCTGCCACATCTTAGCATAGGGTCCATTTCTTGTCCAGTATCTTAAATTTAAAAATAAAAAACAGATTTATTGACCCGGGTCGAGTACCCGTCCCATAAAAAGGACTTCTCCCGTGCGCGTGTCGCGAATCAAATAGATGAAAGGCCGATCGACCTTCAACTCAACCGGCTGTTTGGGCGAGGGCGCCATACCCTTATTCATAATCACCGCGGTGGCGGCGGCGGCTTCGGTCCCTTTTTCATCCACATCCACAAACGATTTGTGAACGATCCGGCTGATAAAGAGGCCGGGCGCTCCGGTCATCCCCGAAAAGTCGGCCGAGGAACCCATCGCTTCTCCCATCCCCATTTTTCCCAGCGTCTCCGTCAGATCGAAATCGCTTTCATTGTGGAAGCGCGGCATGGAAAGCAGGACTTTCTCGTAGACCATGCCGTTCAGTACATTGGTAAGCTGTTCTGCCGTCAGCCCCTGTTCAAAAGTGGTGAACTGGCCTTCATCGGGAACCAGCAGGGTCAGGACGGCATTCCCGCCCTGATAGGGCAGTTCTACGGCCTGATAATTGACGTCGCGGCTGTAGTTTACCTCTTGAGCTTCGACCCATTTCATCAAAGGGACATTGACCTGGCTTTGGTCCAGCCGGGTGAAGGGCGCGTCGGCCGTGGCCTGTTCGTTAAAAGGATAGAGCCAGCCGCCTTTGAAATAGATAGCGTTGACCAGCACCAATCGGGTATCCGGAGTGACGGCGCCCTGCGGGACCAGGTTCTGGATCCGTTCTTTGGTCTGGTTGCTGACCCATTGGTTGATGGCCTGGCGGGCCGGTTCGGTCTCGTGGACGTAATCGACCAGCTGCAATCCCGCGCCGTAGTTCTGCGCCAGCAGATCGAGGAATTCGGCGCGGAAGGTCTCGTCATATTGGGCCCAGAGGGAATTGGCGGTATGGAGTTCCAGCGGTTGTTCTTCGGGGTAGGCCTGTCCCGGTTGCAGGGTCAGATCCAAGGCATTGAAAGCCGGGTGCAGCTGTTCGGCCGGCAGGGTGAAGTGCAGCGTTTGAGCCATATCCGTAGCGGTTTTTCCCCGGGCTCCGGCATAGGTCATGGCGAGCGCGATGGAGATGCTGTGGGGGGAGAAAAAGAGGTTTTCCTTCGTTTCCGTCAGTTTGTGGTAGAGGTCGATGGCAAAGGCGCTGTTGCCGGCTGTGAGTGCCCGGATATCTGCTTCGGGGGCGTTCGGCGCCATGATCCGCGCGGCGCTGGATTGGGCGACTTTCACGCCCGGAAAAGGGGGGGGAGTCGCGTCGGCGGTGGTTGGCGTCAGGGGGGGGATGGTAGCCGCCGGTTGGGCGGTCGCGGTGTTGTTGTCAGTTGGAAGTTGGGTGGGGATCGCGGTTGGGATTGGGGTGGCGCAGCTGTTGAGCAGGATCAGGGCAAGCAGCGGGAAAATCAGCCGATGGCTAAAAATTAGTTTCATGGGTTATCTCCTATCGAGGTATAGCGTTATAACGAAATTAAGAGGGGGAAGGTTCCTGCGCGGAAAATGCGAAAGGAAAAACTATGTTTTCGCGGGCTTTCTTAAGCCCGCGAAAACATAAACAAACTAATTGCGCCGGTTATCGTTCGGCGCCTGGGGCAACGTAAAACTGAAGGTACTCCCTTCGCCGGGGCGGCCGGAGCTTTCCACCCGGGCATCTCCGCCCAGCCTTTCCACAATGCGCCGTACAATGGATAACCCCAATCCATGTCCTTCCGCGCGGATCTGATTCAACCGGACAAAGGGCGTGAAAAGCCGCGACTGCTGCTCTGGCGTCAATCCCGGGCCGTTGTCGTGGACCCAGAATCGTACCTTGCCGTCCGGTTGGGTCTCGGCGCCGATATCGATTTTGGGCGGCTTCCCGCCGTATTTCAGCGCATTGCTCAGATAATTGACCCAGATCTCTTCGACCCAGGGCCCGTGGCCCAATGCATCCGGCCAGTCGTCCGGCAGATTGATCTCCATTTGCGAGTCTTCCAGCAGGTAGTTGATCCGCTGGCTGGCGTCATCGAAAATTCGGGCCATATCCAGACGCGTCAATTGCAGATGGGTGATTTTGCGGATGCCGGCCAGCAACATCAGTTCTTCGATGATGCTTTTCATCTTGAAGCCGCTCTGGCGGACGATCTGGAGATATTTTTGAGACTCGGCTTGTGGGAGCGGTTTATCGCTGTAGAGGATCAACTCGGCGAAGCCGATGACCCGGGCCAGTGGATTTTTCAAATCGTGAGCGACCATGTGGGAGAAGGCATCCAGTTCTTCATTGCGGGCCTGGAGTTCCGCCGTGTAGTGGCGCAGTTTTTCTTCGCTCTCTTTGCGTGCCGTGATATCGATCATAATACCGCGACGGAATGCAGTGGACTCTCCGTTCTCAGTGGTGGTAATTTTTACCGCTTCGTCGCGGATCCAGCGGATTTCTCCATTGCGGGTCAGCAGCCGATATTCCCGGATGACCGGAGCTGTCGGGGTTCCTTCATTATCATAGTTTTCGGTCAGGAAGGGGGCGCGATCGTCCGGATGGATCTGATTGAACCAGAGGTCAGGATGGGCGATCCATTCGGCGGGGGCATAACCGGTAAGGGCCTCGATCTGCGGACTGATGTAGTTCAATTGCTGGGAGGGAGGGGCCGCTTTTATGTAGATGACGGCCGGGATTTGCTCGACCAGCGAGCGATAGCGGTTTTCGCTGACCTGTAAAGTGGCGGCGGTACGGAGTTGTTCGGCCTGGGATTGGCTCAGACGCTCCAGCAGATCGTTGATGGCCTGGCCTAAATTGGAGAGTTCATCCTGGCCCCGGGTTGGCACGCGGTGGGTCAGAATATTGCTGGAGCTGATGGCGGCGACGGCGTTGTTGAGATTGCTTAGCCGCTCCAGGACCAGCCGTTTCAAGAGGAACCATATAATAATGAGGAAGATCAGGCCTAGAGCGAAGGTGAGCGTGATTTGATAGGCGGCATTGCTCAATCCCTGCCGGTAAATCGGACGATCGGTATCCACCCTCAGGAGCAGGGCCGGGCGATTTTCCAGATTGTAGATCAACTGGTAGCCGGCTACCCGGTTGGCACTAAGGACCCGGGTGGGGGTGGTGATTTGGGCGGATATTTCGGTCAATGCCGTGGAAAAATCGGCCGGCAGGGCGGGATCGTCGATAGGTTTTGCTTCCAGGGAAAGCCCGGTGATTTCGCCCAGATGTTGCAATCGGTCTGGATTCAGAAAGCGGCCCATCAACAGTTGACCGTGAAATTCGCCGTTGCCCAGGCTGGGGCCGATGGATTGAGCGGAAAGTAACAGCGTTCCCTCTGGAAGTACCAGGATTCCGGTTTTACCTTCTTCGGGCAGCGTTTTTGCCAGGGGCCCGTTGTCTGTGAAGAGGGCCGGCAGGTTGGTTGGTGCGGGGATCCGGGTTCCGGTTTCCGGGTCGTAGCCCTGGGCATAGAGGATTTGATGGTGGCGGTCCACGATTACAATCAGGTCGATTGTGATATTGAAGAGGGCCGGGTCGGAATAATTGATCGCCAGATAGTCCGGGTTGTGGTTTTCTTCAAACTGGTAGGTGTCGTCCCATCGGGCATAATCTCGCGCTGTGGTACGCAAACTTTCCAGCTCTTCGTCCAAAGCCTGTTTCGCTCGTTGGACATTTTCCTGGATTTCCTGTTGTTCGATCCATTCAAATCCTCGTAGTAGAATGGCAGAGGCTGTGATTTGCATGGCGAGGATCAATCCGATAACAGTCAGACCGATAAGGACCAGCGTTTTTCGGTGCAATGTCATTTTCTGTTATCCTGGCTTTGTTTTTCTTGCAATTATCTTTTATATTGATGGGACTTTTACGTTGATTTTTTCTGTATAATATGTTCCATCATAACACAAAGAAGAAAGTTGTCTATTTAACCTGGAAGTAGACTGTCGCAGGTAGATAGTAGACAGAACAATCTCGGACCCGTGCAGTAAGTTCAGAAAGGCGAGAGAAAAAAGCCTGTGTGTTGGCGCGCATTCTGACTCACGGTTCGGGCAAATTCAGGGCAGTTTTTTAAATCGAGCAACTTTGGAGTGCCGTCTTTGAAAACCACTGAGTTGCTTTTGCGGTACTGCAAAAAAACCTTTCTCACCGGTAGTTTTTTCTTCGTAATGAACTTGCTGTATAATGCAGGCTATTCGTCTAAGCCCCTTTGGGAGAGTTCCTGCTTCTATTGTATAAGGAGGCATGCCATGGATGAGGACAAGATTTGTGTATTATCGCCGGTTTCCGGCGAAGTTTGCCGCCCCAAAAATCCCTTGCAATTATGGCGGGATCGAACGATTAAGCTCCTTTTTATCGGCGGTGGAGTTGTAGCTCTGTTGAAGCTGTGCGTGGCCTTAATCAGTGTATTCACGGGGGCCGCCGATTGGCAGGGATTTGCCGACGCCTTCCTGATTGCGCCCGTTTTTATTCTCCTGGCGTTGTTGAAAAAAATCGATCTGCAGAAGCGCAGTGTGGTGGCTATGGCTGTGCTTTATCTGGCTGCGATTGCCATGTTTGTGGGACGGGGGCTGGAAGGATCGGGGCAGGTGATGCTGGTGGCTTTGCCGGTTCTGGCTTTGATCCTGGGGGGGCCGCGGGCCGGAAAGATCGCCACGGCTGTCAGTGTGGTGTTGATGATCCTGCTGGCCGGATTCCACCAGCTGGATGCGTTTGTGATGGTAAGCGCCTCCGGCAATGCTCCTAACGGTAATTTCCCTTCTGTGATTTTGCCTCTGCGGGTGGAATTGCTCGATTCGAGCTGGATTTCGGCTTTGTTGAATATGATGTTTATTTTGGGGATGGTGGGTGTACTGCTGGTCCGTTTTGATGGATTGCAGCGAAAGTCCCTTGAGTCGGTGGAAAAAGTTTCCCAGGAACTGGCCGATGCCAATCAACAACTGGAACGTCGGGTGACGGAGCGGACGCGGGAACTGGCGACGTTGAATAAGCTGGCCGATGTGACCAGCCGTTCTCTGGATCTGGAAACGGTGTTGAGTGCGGCTTTGGATGAGGCCATTTCTTTGCTGGATATGGATGGCGGGGCTATTTTGTTCTACGATCCGGAAGCCGGGCAGTTGGGGATGCAGGTGCAGCGCCGACTGAATGAAGATTTGCTGCGTATTTTGGAACATATCGAAGCCAATCCGGAGTGCCCGGTGTGGGCCGGGACGGAGGGCCGTCTGACATTGTGGTCGGCCGGTCCGGATGAAGAGAGCGGCTGGAACGGGGTGGCGGGATTGCGCAATCTGGCGACGGTGCCCTTGCTGGCTCATGGTCAGTCGTTGGGCGTGATGGTGCTGGCCACCTATCGTTCGCGGACCTTTCCTCCTCGCGAGCTGGACCTGCTTTCTGCCGTGGGGCAGCAGATCGGCGTGGCCGTGGAGAATGCCCGTCTCTTCTCTTCCGTGCAGCTGGCGCTGGAGCGCAGCGAAGAGGCCGAACGGGCGGCCCGCGAAAGCGAAGCCCGTTACCGGTCGATTTCCGAGTTGACTTCTGATTATGTCTATAAGTTGAGCCGTGGCCCGAAGGGCGAGTTGCGGTTGATTTGGACGACGGATGCTTTTACCCGGTTTACCGGTTATACCGTGGAGGATTTGGAAGCGGCGGGCGGTTGGGGGACGCTGGTTTATCCGGACGATATGGCGCTCTATCAGGAATGTTACAGCAAAGTGTTCGATACCGGCCATTCGGCGTCCGGGGAATATCGGATTCGGACCAAAAACGGCGAGATCCGCTGGCAACGCGACTTCTGGAAGCCGGTATGGGATGAAAAGCAGGAGCAGGTGATTCGCATCGTGGGCGCTTCTCAGGATGTCACGGCTGAGAAGTTGCTCGAAGAGCAGTGTGAAGCTTCCGAATTGAAGTATCGCGATCTTTTCAATCGCCTGCCCATTGGGATTTTCCGTACCCAACCCGACGGCTATATAGTGGAATCCAATCCGGCGTTGCTGGAGCTTTTGGGTTACGAATCGGTGGAAGAGGCCAATGCTGTCGGTTTGACCAATCTTTATGCCGATGCCGCCGATCGCAAGCGGCTGCTGGAATTGCTCAGAGAGGGGCCGGTGGAAGATTTCGAGACCCATTTCCGGCGGGCCGATGGGGAACTGCTGGTCGTTTCGATCCGGGCCAAGATTTCCACCGAGGGGCCGGAAGATAATCTCTATGTCGAGGGGACGCTGGTCGATATTACGGCACGCCGGCGGATGGAAGAGGCGCTGCGCGAGAACGAAGAGCGGTTGAAGGTGGCCATGGAAGCGGCCGGGCTGGCGCTCTGGGATCAGGATCTGGTGACCGGGCGGACCATCGTTGCGCATGATCATATGGAGGGTGGCTGGGGCTATGAACCTGAAGATACTGCTCATGACGATTGGTCATTGATGGTGCTGCCGGAAGATCGGGCGGCGGTTCAGGATGCCATGCTCCGGCATATGCAGGGCGAGACGCCTTATTATGAAGCGGAATTCCGGATGGCCCAGCCGGGTGCTATCGGGGGATTGTGGGCCCGGCAGCGGGGGCAGGTCGTTTCGCGCGACGCTGCTGGCCGACCGCTGCGGATTACCGGAATCCATGAAGATATTACCGATCGCAAAAAGGCCGAAGAGGAGTTGCGGTTGGCCAAAGAGGCGGCCGAGGCGGCCAATCGGGCCAAGAGCGTCTTCCTCGCCAATATGAGCCATGAACTGCGCACGCCGTTGAATGCCATTCTGGGTTTCTCGGAATTGATGACCCGGGATGCCGGGTTGAAACCCGAACAGCAGGAAAATCTGGAGACGATCAACCGCAGCGGTCGCCATTTGCTGACCCTGATCAACGATGTGTTGGAGATGTCGAAGATCGAGGCCGGTCGTACGACCCTGGTCGCGCAGAGTTTCGACCTGCATCAGATGCTGGATGATCTTGAAGTGATGTTCCGAATGCGGGCGGAGAGCAAGGGGTTGCAGCTGCTGTTGGAGCGGGCGCCCGATGTCCCGCAGTTTGTACAGACCGATGAGAGCAAGTTGCGTCAGGTGCTCGTCAATCTCATCGGCAATGCGGTCAAATTTACCCGCGAGGGGGGGGTGACCCTGCGGATTGGGGCGGGGCAGGATGGTCGACGGCTTTGTTTCGAGGTGGAGGATACCGGTCCCGGCATTGCTGCGAGCGAACTGGAATCGATCTTCAATCCCTTTGTCCAGGCTGCCGATGGACAGAAATCTCAGGAGGGGACCGGGTTGGGTTTGCCTATCAGTCGGGAATTTGTTCATCTGCTGGGTGGCGATATCAGTGTCCAGAGCGATCTGGGGCAGGGGAGCATTTTCAAATTCTTTGTGCAGGTCGAACCGGCAGAGGCGGCGGATGTGACGACGGTACAGCCGCGGCGTCGGGTGGTGGGTGTGGAGCCGGGGCAGCCCGTCTATCGTCTGCTGGTGGTGGAGGATCGGGAAGCCAATCGCCGGCTGCTGGTCAAGTTGCTTCAGCCGTTGGGGTTTGAGCTGCTGGAAGCGGTCAACGGTAAGGAAGCGCTGGAAGTCTGGCAGCGCTGGCAGCCGCATCTGATCTGGATGGATATGCGGATGCCGGTGATGGATGGGCATGAGGCTACCCGCCGGATCAAAGCGACGACGCAGGGACAGGCGACGGTGGTGATTGCCTTGACGGCCAGTGCTTTTGAAGAGGATCGGCGGGTGATCCTTTCAGAGGGCTGTGACGACTTTGTCCGCAAGCCGTTCCAGGAAGCTGAGATCTTCGATCGGTTGGAACGTCATCTGGGGATTCGCTTTATCTATGCCGACGATCCTGATGTACCGGTTCAGGCTCCTGCACCGGATAAATGGGACGAACTGACACCGGAGGCGCTGGCCGTTCTGCCTTCTTCCGAACGGGCGGCCCTTTATCAAGCCGCGAGTCAGGCCGACGGCGATCTTTTCCTGACTTTGCTGGAACCTTATCGGGATCAGGAGACCGGTCTGGTGGGCGATTTGACGCAACTGGTACATGATTTCCGCTTCGACCTCTTAATGACATTGACGCAGCCACAGCCGGTAGGAGGATAATATGGGAACTGTGACGGGAAATTTACTGGTCGTTGACGACACGCCTGCCAATTTGCGTTTGCTTTCGGGGATGTTGAGCGAGCAGGGTTATAAAGTGCGTTCGGTGATCAGCGGGGCCATGGCGTTGACCGCAGCTCAGGCGGCGCCGCCGGATCTGATTCTGTTGGATATCAATATGCCGGAGATCAACGGCTACGAAGTCTGTCAGCGTTTAAAGGCCGATCCCAAGACGGCCGATATTCCGGTAATTTTTATCAGTGCGTTGGGTGAAACGGATGATAAAGTGCGGGCTTTTGCGGCCGGGGGGGTGGATTATATCACCAAGCCCTTTCATCTGGCCGAGGTGCTGGCCCGCGTTCAGAGTCATATTGCGCTGCGGACCATGCAGAAGCAGTTACAGCAAGCGAATGTGACTCTGGAGCGGCAGGTGCAGGAGTTGGATGCTTTTGCTCATACGGTGGCTCACGATCTGAAGAATCCGTTGACTGCGTTGATTGGTTTTAGCGATTTGTTGGAAAAACGTGGGGAACGGATGACGGAGGAGCGGCGAAGGGAGACGGTGCAGATGCTGGCGCAGAATGCCCGGAAGATGAGCAATATTGTCGATGAGTTGTTGTTGTTGGCAAGCGTTAGAGGGATGGATGGGGTGATGCTGGAACCGTTAGAGATGGGGGGAGTGATCCGCGAGGCGCAAAGCCGGCTGGTCTATTTGATTGAGGAAAAGGGCGCGGAGATCGTTTTGCCGGAGAGCTGGCCGGAAGCCTGGGGCTATGCGCCCTGGGTGGAGGAAGTCTGGGTCAATTATCTCAGCAATGCGGTCAAGTATGGCGGTTTGCCGCCCCGGGTGGAGTTGGGGGCGACGGATTGGGGCGGGCAGTGGGTGCAGTTCTGGGTCCGCGACAACGGCAGCGGGATCACGGCGGAGGATCAGGCCCGGCTTTTTACTCCTTTTGAACGGCTGCATCAGGTGCGGGCGCAGGGGCACGGGCTGGGGCTTTCGATTGTCCATCGCATCGTGGAGCGGTTGGGTGGTCAGGTCGGCGTGGAGAGTTGTGTGGGGGGGGGCAGTCAGTTCAGTTTTACCCTGCCGACGGGAAGGGTTGGAGAAGAATGACTTCCCCCATGGTCGCTTTTTGTGTGGCGTCTCTGATCGTTGCCGCAGGTCTGACCGGGTTGGCTGTTTATACCTGGAGGCAGCGGGGTTCTGCTCCTGGGGCTCAGGCGTTCAGCGTTTTGTTGATCCTGGTGGCGTTCTGGTCGGTGGTTGTGGTTTTTGAAGGCACTTTGGATGGTACTCCGGCTGGGAATATCTGGTCTAATTTGAAATTTATGGCCATTGCCGGGGCTCCAGTGGCCTGGTTTGTCTTTGCCTTGCAGTACGGTGGACATGAGCGTTGGGCTCGATGGCGTTATATAAGCTGGTTGTTCATCGTTCCCGTGCTGGTCCAGGTGGGGATGTGGACCAATGCATGGCATGGATTGATGTTCGATTGGAATGGTACTATTAAAATTGGCTACATTATCCATGCGTCTCATGCTTTTTTGCTGTTGTTTGCCGGTACGGCGCTTCTCATCGTCAAAGTGGTCCGTTCAAATAAGGTTTATCGGGTACAGGCGCTGGCTTTGATCGGCAGCATTTTATTGCCGGGCGTGTTGAATTTGCTTTATACGTTTCGGATGATTTCCTATGCTTTTGATCTGTATGATTTGAGCCCCCTGGCCTTTTCCGTGACCGGCTTTATGTTTGCCTGGAGCATGTTCCGCTATCAGCTTTTTGACCTGCATCCAGTGGCGCGAGAAGCCCTGGTCGATAATATGAACGATGGGATGATCGTGCTGGATTATCGGGGGCGGGTGGTGGATTTCAATCCTTCGGCCCGACGGATTTTGGGAATTACGCCGGCGGCGATCGGGCGTCCGGCTTTGGAAATTTTGCAGTCCTGGGCCGGGCTGGCGCAGTTGTGTGAGGCTCAGTATGCGGTTCAGACGGAACTGGTGCTGGAGCGGGCCGAAGGGACCCGGTATTATGAGGTGCGGATCTCGCCGCTTTACGATCGCTGGATGAATTTTTCCGGTCGGCTGATCGTCTTGCACGATTTTACGGTGCGCAAGCAGATTGAACTGGCATTGCGCCAGAGTGAGAACCAGTATCGTTTGTTAAAAGAAGAGGCCGAGGCGGCGAATCGGTCGAAAAGCGTTTTCCTGGCCAATATGAGCCATGAGCTGCGGACTCCTTTGAACGCTATTTTGGGGTTTGCGCAATTGATGGCCCGGGATGAAACGCTGGCGGCCGATCAAAAGGAGAATTTGGGGATTATAGAGCGCAGCGGGCAGCAGCTGTTGGGTTTGATCAACGATGTGCTGGAGATGTCGAAGATCGAGGCCGGCCGGACGGTGCTGGTGGAGCAGGATTTTGATCTGCATTGGCTGATGAACGGTTTGGAGGAGATGTTCCGGCTGCGGGCTGAGTCCAAGGGGCTGAGTTTGCGGTTTGAACGCGGGCACGATGTGCCGCATTACGTTTCCGGCGATGAGGGGAAATTGCGGCAGGTTTTGATCAATTTGTTGGGCAATGCCGTAAAATTTACCCGCGAGGGAGAAGTGATGCTGCAAGTGGGAGGGCATTTGCTTCCGAACGACCGGGTGGAATTGAGCTTTGCAGTGCGGGATACGGGCGCGGGAATTTCTCGTGAAGAACAGGCGCTCATTTTCGAGCCTTTTGTTCAGAGCGCCAGCGGCCGTCATTCTCAGGAGGGGACCGGATTGGGATTGTCGATCAGCCATCAGTTTGTACGGCTGATGGGAGGAACCTTGAAACTGGAGAGTGCGGTGGGTGCGGGGAGCGTTTTTAGCTTTTCGCTGACACTGCCTGTCGTGGAGCGGCTTTCGGATGAACCGTTGCCGGCACGGAAGGTGGTTGGGATTGTTCCCGGGCAGCCAGAATATCGATTGTTGGTGGTAGAAGATCGGGAGACCAATCGTCGGTTGTTGGTCAAGTTGTTGGAATCCCTGGGCTTTGCGGTGCGGGAAGCGGTGAACGGGGAAGTGGCGTTGCAGATCTGGCAGGCGTGGGCGCCGCATCTGATCTGGATGGATATGCGGATGCCGGTGATGGATGGGTATGAAGCGACCCGCCGGATCAAAGCGACGCCGGAAGGGCAGAAAACGGTGGTGGTGGCGTTGACGGCCAGCGTCTTTGAGGAAGAGCGGCGGGTGATTCTGGCGGATGGATGTGACGATTTTGTCCGCAAACCTTTCCGGGAAGATGAGATTTTTGAGCGGCTGGCCCGGCATTTGGGGGTGCGGTTCATTTATGCCGACGAAATGCCGTCTCAACCGTCTGGTTCAGGGGGGGATGATCCGTTAACCCGGGAAAGCGTGCTCGTTTTGGACCGGGAATGGCAGACGGCATTGTATCAGGCAGCCTGTCAGGCCGACGGCGAGGCTCTGTTGACTCTGGTGGAACAGATTCGCGACGCTCATCCGGAGCGTGCCGAATCGATGGCGCAGTTGATTTACGATTACCGTTTCGATGTCTTGATGGAGTTGACTCGCCCGTCCGTTTCCGATTAGATTTGTTTTTTAATTGAATAGTTCCGGTTTGTTGTAGCGCGCATTGCCAGTCAGTGCGCGCTATTTTTGTTTTCAGGACGGAAGGCCATGCAGGGGAGCACCCCGAAGGATGAAAATAGATTGTCCGGCGCGGTTTCCCGGGGCCTGCGGACCCCAGGCTATCTTAGCGCGCCCCTTCAGGGCTTAAGAAGGCGCCTGCTAACGCGACGGGGCAAAAAAAGCCTATGTTTTCGGCGGCTTTCTGAAGCCGCCGAAAACATAAACAAAA
>CAZCTC010000118.1:0-14981 GCA_964501335.1 uncultured Anaerolineales bacterium
GAAAACATAAACAAAAAAACTCTCTCCCCATCCCGCGCGTCGCACCCTGCCAGACAAAAAAACCTTTGCGGGACGCTAAAAACAAACCTTCTCTTAATAGCCTCCCAGCCCGAAGTGGCGTATAATGAGCCTGAGTTAAAAATCCCACCTCTGCGTGAAAAGGAATTCCCATGCCCTACCATTTACGCCGCAGTGAGAAAAGCATCGATGATCTGGAAACCCGCCTGGAAATTCTCACCACCCAGTGCATCATGACCCTGGCCCTCTGTAAAGACAACGAACCCTATCTGGTCACCGTCGACTACGCCTTCGACCCCGCCACAGAGACCTTCTTTTTCCATAGCGCCCGTACCGGTAAGAAAATCGACTACCTTCAGGCCAATCCCCTGGTCTGGGGACAGGTTCTGGAAGATCGCGGCTATCTCCCGGGCAAATGTGATCACGCCTATCGCACGATCCAGTTTCGTGGTCACGCCGCACCCGTCACCGATCCCGCCCAAAAGCTTTACGCCCTCGGATTGCTCATCGACCAGATTGACCCCGATTCCAAAACGGTCCGCCAGCAGCAATTGAGCAACCTCGCCGCCCTGGATACGGTGGAAATCATCGCCATCCAGGTCGAAAGCTGGAGTGGAAAACAAGGCCCTAAAAAGAAGGACTGAGCTTTGAAGCCTCTTTTTCTGAAAAGCCCGTTGCCTGCAAAACCCAAATTATCCCAAATTATCCCAACAAAATTTGGGATATAAAACGTTTGGGAAATCATTCCCAAACTGAAAAGGCCTGACCTGTACGGTTAGTCTGGGAAAAAAGTCCATGTTTTCGCGGGCTTTCTGAAGCCCGCGAAAACATAAACAAAAAACGCAATACCGCAAAATTTACTCAGAATACACCGCCAAGACGCAGAGACCGCAAAGAAAAAACTAAAAAGCCTCCTTTGCCTCTCTCGGCGATCTCTGCGCCTCCGCGGTGTATTTCTTTCAGTTTGCCGCTGAGTTACTTTTGCGGTATTGCCAAAAAACCTTTGCGGGAGGCTAAAAATGCCCCCAGCAAAGGTCAAAAAAGCCTTGGGTTTGACACGTGACCTATTCATGCTACGATAGATAAATTAAAAAACGGTCCAGATTGCCTTACCGCATCCTCAACGTTTTTAATTTACAAAAGGTATCCGACTGTTATGGAAAAGTTACAACTTATCCCGCTAGGCGGCCTGGGAGAAGTGGGCAAAAATATGTTAGCCCTCGAGTATGGCCGCAACGTACTCATCGTTGATGCAGGGATCATGTTCCCGGAAAGCGATATGCTGGGGGTGGATTACATCATTCCCGACTATCGCTATCTGAAAAGCAAAAAGGATCAAATCCGCGGTGTGGTCATCACCCACGGCCATGAAGATCACATCGGCGCTCTGCCTTACTTCCTGCGAGAATTCAACGTGCCGGTCTATGCTACCAAATTGACCCGGGGTCTCATTGAAGTAAAACTCAGGGAAGGACATATCCTGCAACAGGCCACCGTCAACACCTTCGCCCCCGGAGATCTGGTCCGCATGGGCCCGTTTACGGTCGAACCCTACCACGTCTGCCACAGCATCCCCGATGCGGTAGGATTGGGAATCGGCACCCCGGCTGGTCTGGTCGTCCATAGCGGCGACTTCAAACTGGATCATACCCCTGTGGACGGCTGGCCCACTGATTTCTCCAAACTCGCCGAATTCAGCGGCCGGGGCGTTCTGGCCTTACTCTCCGACAGCACCAATGCCGACCATCCCGGCACCACCCCCTCAGAACGCAGTCTGACCGGCGCGCTGGAAGATGTCTTCCGTCAGGCACGCGGCCGCGTCCTGATCGCCACCTTTGCCTCCTTGATTTCCCGCATTCAACAGGTCATCGAAGTCGCCCAACGTTTCGGGCGGCGCGTCGCCATCGCCGGCACGACGATGGTCGAAAATACCAAAATGGCCCAACGTCTGGGCTATATGCAGGTCGCTGAAGGCGTGCTCCTTTCCTTAGAAGAGATCAACCGCTTGCCTCCCCATCAGGTAACCATCCTGACCACCGGAGCGCAAGGCGAGCCCAATTCCGTATTGGGACGGCTGGCTACCGGCCGCCATCCCTCAGTCCGCATCGTCCCCGGCGACACGGTAATCCTCTCCTCGCACTCGATTCCCGGCAACGAAGAAACGGTCCACCGCGTCATCAACCGCCTCTTCCAACGCGGCGCCAATGTCTTCTACCATCCGGTCGCTCCCGTCCACGTCTCGGGACACGCCAGCCAGGAAGAACAGAAAATGCTGATCAATATCCTGCGCCCCAAATACTTCATCCCCATCCACGGCGAACTCCGCCACCTCAAACACCACGCCAATCTGGCGCAGCAGGTCGGCATCCCCAAAGAAAACACCGCCGTTGTCGAAAACGGCTATCTCATGCGGCTGACCCCCGACAACCTGGAAATTGGAGAGCGGGTGCCCGGCGGCTATGTCTTCGTCGACGGCCCCTGGATCGGCGACGCCATCGGCCCCTCGGTCATTCAGGAACGCGAACAACTGGCCACCTCCGGCACCTGTATGGCAGTCTTCCGTTACTCAGTCCAGGAAAATTTCATACTGGGAACCCCCCGCATTCAAACTCGCGGCATGGCCACCCCCGAAATGGTTGAACCCTTAATCGAACAGGCCCAGGGAGTTCTGCATCGTGTAATGCAACAGGTAAAAATCGGCGCACCGCCCGTCCTGATCGAACAGGCTGTCGAAAAGGCCCTTTCAGACTTCTTCTATCAGGAAGCCAAAAGCCGCCCCACCATGATCGTCGTCGCCATTCCCGAATAACCATTTAAAGTCCATATTTTCGCGCGCATGCGGATGCGCGCGAAAATATAAATTAAAAATAAGTTTCATATGGCTCGCATCTTAATTGCCTATAAACAATTTCCAGCCCGCTCGGTAGGCCATGCCGGGGGAGAATCGGTCTACTGGCTGATCGAAGCCCTGCACCGCCGCGGTCACCAGATCACCCTGATCGCCCGCATCCGCGACGAAGAGCGTCCCCTACTCGAACAACTTCAACCGCTCTGCGAACGGATCGAAACCGTCCCTCATCACCACTCCCTGCCCGGACCGCGTCCACTCGCCATCGCCCGCAGCTATTGGATGTTGCGCCAGGCCACCCAACACACCCTCCGGGAAGTAAAACCCGACCTCTTTCACATTGAATTCGCCCAGACAGCCGTGGCCCTTCTGGGAATCGGCTATCCCCGCACCGCCTTCCGCGCTCACGATATCAACTGGTTCCTCATGGATCAGCAAAAAGCCGCCGCTCACGGCTTCAAAAAGCTGCGCGCCGGCCTGCTCTCGACCTTTTTCCGCTTGACCGAACCCTGGCTCTATCGCCGGTTTGATCTGGTAGCCGCAATTTCTGAAGGAGATCGCCGCCTGCTTGAATCGGCCTGCGCTCCCCATCCGATTCACACCTTACCGCTCGCCTCAATGACGGCTCGCTCGGAAAATGTCGAACCGGCCGTTCCCCCCGGCAACAATATCGTCTTCGTCGGAGCGCTCTCGCGCGTCTTCAATATCGATGCAGCCGCCTGGTTCCTGGAAGAGATCTGGCCGCACATTTTGACCGCCGTTCCCGAGGCGCGCTTTTACCTGGTCGGCGGCAGCCCTCCCGAAAGGCTCTGCGCCCACCACGATGGAGAGAATTGCTTTGTCACCGGTTTTGTCCCCGATCTGGCCCCCTGGTATCAGGCCGCCACAGTGTTCGTCTCCCCCATGCGCGTGGCCGGCGGCCTGCTGCAAAAAGTCATCGACGCTTTAACCCTGGGAATTCCCGTCGTCGCCACCAGCGGCAGCAACCACGGGCTCGGCGGCACCCCCGGCGAAACCCTGCTCGTCGCCGATGATCCGGAAAAGTTCGCCGCCGCCGTCGTCCAGTTGCTGAACGATCCGGTCGCCCGTCGGCGCCTCAGCGCCAACGGATTGCAATTCATCCGCGAACACTACGACGCCGAAGCCGCCCTCGATCACTGGGACCGTCAAATCGACGCCCTGCTGCAAAAGAAATAAACGATTCCTTTGCCCCTCAGAAATCAGAACAACGGTCGGACTTTCGCGCGTCGCTGGCCGGCTGCATGAAGACCCAACAACTCGCGGAAACTCCCTTCCCATCCAGTACGTCATTGTTTAAATGTCTATGTTTTCGGCAGCTGTCCGAAGACGCCGAAAACACAAATAAAAAACTCTCTCCCTATCCGACGCGTCGCCCCTTACCTGAAAAATGCCTGTTGCGGGACGCTAAAAATAAACCGCACAGATTCAAAATTCAAGCCATGCGGTTAGCCTGAAAAGCAGGAGAAAAAAAGCCCGTGTTTTAGCGCGCATTCTTATGCGCGCTAAAACACAAATAAAAAACTCTCTCCCTATCCGGCGCGTCGCCCCTTACCTGAAAAGTGCCTGTTGCGGGACGCTAAAAATAAACTGCACAGATTCAAGATTCCCCAGAGCGGGTGTGGTATAATCCGCCCTGAATGCACAAGGAGTTGTAAAAATGAGTCGAAGTAAATATTCCCAACGAAAAGGCATGAACCCCGTCATGTGGATCGCCATCATCCTGGCGCTGCTCTTACTGGCGATCGGCATCGCCGTCATCTTCTTCTTCGTCAACTTCCTTCAAGGCCTTGCCAGCGGGAGCACCGACATTCCCGGCATCCTTTCCGGCCAGGCCAAACCCAGCGAAAACGTCACCTACCAGTTTGGCCAGGTCCTGCCTACCTGGACCGGAACCGACCGCGTCACGGTCCTTGTTCTCGGCATCGACGAACGCTCGCAAGAAACCGGTCCCTGGCGCACCGATACCATCATGCTCGCCACCCTGGACCCCAATAACCTGCAAGCCGGCATGCTCTCCATCCCCCGTGACCTCTGGGTTCCCATCCCCGGTTACGATCAGGGCCGTATTAATACCGCCCATTTTCTGGGCGACCTTTACGATTATCCCGGGGGCGGCCCCGCCCTCGCCAAAGAAACCGTAGAATACAACCTGGGCGTCCCGGTCAATTATTACGTCCGGGTCAACTTTGACGGCTTTGTAAAATTAGTCGATCTGATCGGCGGCGTCGATATCTATGTGGAAAAAGTCATCGACGATCCCACCTATCCCGGCAAAAACTACGACTACGATCCCCTCCACATCGAACCCGGCCAGCACCATTTCGACGGCGAGATGGCCCTGAAATACGCCCGTACCCGCCACGGTGACACCGACTTCGGCCGGGCCCGCCGCCAGCAACAGGTGCTGCTGGCCATCCTGGCCCGCGTAAGCGACCTGAAATTGCTTCCCCAGCTGGCCCCCAAATCCGCTGAAATTTACCAGACGCTCCAGGATTCAATCAAAACCGACCTGGCCGTCGACCAGATCCTGGCCCTGGCCACCCTGGCCCAAAAAGTCGACCGCAGCACCATCCGCACCGCCGTCATCGACAACAGTTGCACCTCCCCCTGGACCACCCCCCAGGGTGGACAGGTGTTAATCCCCTTACGCGACAAAATGCGCGAAATGCGCGATTACGTCTTTGCTGCCGATCTGCCGCAATCCGCCGGGAATCCCCAAATCACCCCCACACCGGAAACCGCTACCATCGTCGTACTCAACGGCACCTCCCGGGCTGGACTGGCCGGAACCACGGCTCAATATCTGCAATCCCAGGGACTCGCCATCGCCCAATACAACAATGCCGACCGGCAGGACTATGCCACCACCATCATCCTGATCAACCGTGAAAAACCCGCCACCACCGCCCGCCTGCTCACCCTTTTAGGCCTGCCCCAAAGCGCAGCCACCCTGACCGCCAACCCCAGCGCCGAAAATGACATCACCATCATCCTGGGAGCTGATTACGCCGGCCCTCCGGTTTCAACCCAGACGCCCTAAGGTGAAAGGAAAAGCCCATGGCTCAAACTGTAACCTCTAAATCCACCCAAAACCGGGTCGATCTTCACATGCGGCTGATCAAAATCGGTCTGGTCTTGATCTACGTAATCGTCACCCTTACGGTCAGTCTGGTAGTCTATGCCCAGGTCCGTACTACGATCGCCAACACGGAATCCCTTCCCGGATTCAGCGCCGGTGAAGACAACAATCCCAGCCAGAACGTCTCCTATGAAGCCGGCAAAGCCCTGCCCGTCTGGAAAGGCACCGACCGGATAACCGTCCTGGTGCTGGGAATCGACGAACGCGAGCAGGAAGAAGGCCCCTGGCGCACCGATACCATGATGCTGTTGACCCTCGACCCGGTGACCATGCAGGCCGGCGTACTCTCTATCCCCCGCGACCTCTGGGTCTCCATCCCCGGCTATACCGAAGATCGCATCAATACCGCTCATTTCCTGGGCGATCTTTACGAACACCCCGGCGGCGGCCCGGCCCTTGCCGTAGAAACCGTCGAATACAATCTCGGCGTCCAGATCGACTATTACGCCCGCGTCAATTTCAACGGCTTCGTCAAGCTGGTCGACCTGATCGGCGGCGTTGACGTCAACGTGCCGGAAACGCTCGACGATCCCGAATATCCCGATTCCGGCTACGGCTACTCCCCCTTACACATCGAAGCCGGACAACAACACTTCGACGGTGAAATGGCCCTGAAATATGCCCGCACCCGCCACTCCGGCTGGGGCGATTTCGATCGGGCCCACCGCCAGCAACAAGTCATGCTCTCAATTCTTGATCGCGTCTCCCGCCTCGACATGCTCCCACAGCTGGCCGGCCGCGCCCCCGAACTCTTCATCACGCTGGAAGATTCGGTAAAAACCGATATGGCCCTGGATCAGATCATTGCCCTGGCCGCCCTGGCCCAAAAAGTGGATCGCAGCACCATCCGCTTCGCCGTCATCGACCAGAATTGCACCGTGGCGCGTACTACCCCAGAACAATGGCAGATTCTGGTCCCGCTGCGCGATGAGATCCGCAAAAAGCGCGATTATTTCATGGGATTGGGGATGGCTCCCGGAGAACAACAAACCGTGGAACAGGAAGCGGCCACCGTCTCGGTGCTCAACGGCACCAGCATGGAGGGACTTGCCGGCAGCACCAGTAATTTCCTTCAGGCCCGCGGCATCACAGTCACGACCTACAGCAACGCCGACCGCCAGGATTATTCAACTTCGATGGTAATCCTCAATCGCACCAAAACCGCCACCGCCGAGCAAATCCTCAAAGCGCTGGACCTGCCCAAAACAGCAATCGTCCAGGGATCCAATCCCACCGCCGAATACGACATCGTCGTCATCCTGGGCGCCGACTACCGCGGCGCCTCGCCCGCCCCCACACCCACACCCTGAAACAAACCTGCCTCCACACATCAAACAAAATAAATTCGGCGGCTTCCTGAAGCCGCCGAATTTATTAACAAACAACTCTCCACCGAGCAGTTACCCCTGAAAAGCAGGGAAAAAAGCCTATGTTTTGGCGCGCTTCAGAAAGCGCGCCAAAACATAAACAAAAAAAATTCTCTCCCCCATCCAGCGCATCCTTGCCTTACCGGCTCAAATTAACTGAGAATCCGCTGTCTACCGTCTACTGTCTACTAAAAAATTACCCCTCCAACCAGTTGTGCCCAACCACATCGCTGTACCAGTAAGCGCTGTCCTTTAATTTACGTTCCAGCGTCTCATAATCCACCCAAATCAACCCGAACCGCTGCGTATAACCGCGCCCCCACTCGAAATTATCCATCAACGACCAGGCAAAATACCCCGCCAGCGGCACCCCACACTGAATCGCCCGATGCACCGACGTCAGCTGCCCCTTGTAATAGGCAATCCGTCGGTGATCGTGGATCCGCCCATCGACATCCGGCCCGTCGCTGTAACTGGCCCCGTTTTCGGTAATATAAATCTTGCCGGGCTGATACTCAAAATGCAGCCGGCACAACAGATCGAAAAGTGCCTCATGGGAGATCTCCCAGTCCATCTCGGTCCATTCCGACTTCGGAGCCGTGAAAACTGTACGGGGCGCATTCTCCTCTTCAGGAATGGCATCACTGCGCACCACGGTGCGCGTATATGTATTCAATCCCAGGAAATCGGCCGGCGTAGAAATCACATCCCAATCGCCCGGCTGGACGAAATCCAACCCCTTCGGCAGCCAGCCCCGCTTTTCGTAAGCCTCTACCATATCGGCCGGATAATGCCGTCCATAAAGCGGATCCAGGAACCAGCGATTGAGCAAGCCGTCGTACTCCCGCGCGGCATCGTGATCCGCCTTGCTGGGTGAAGCGGGCGTGATGGTATTCAGATTCAACGTGATCCCCACCTCAGAGCCCGGGCTGTTGCGATGGATCACCGGAATCGCCATCCCATGCGAAAGCAGCATATGGTGTGCCGCGGCCATCGCCGCCGCCGGATCTTTCAATCCCGGCGCATGGCCTTCAAAGATATAGGCCACCAGACTGGCCACCATCGGCTCATTGTGCGTGACCCACAGCTTCACCCGATCGCCCAATGTGCGAGAAACCACATCGGAAAACTCGACAAAGGCTTCCGCCGTCGATCGCGCCGGCCAGCCGCCTTCCTCAAACAACCCCATCGGCAAATCCCAATGGTTGAGCGTAATCGCCGGCTTGATCCCGGCCGTCAGCAACGCATCAACCAGCCGGCTGTAATAATCCAGCCCGGCTTGATTGACAGCGCCCCGGCCCGTCGGCAAAATGCGCGGCCAGGAAATCGAAAAACGATAAGCCTGTAATCCCAGCTTCTTCATCAACTCGATGTCTTCCGGCCAGCGATGGTAATGATCGCAGGCCACATCGCCCGTACCGCCGTCTTGAATCTTTCCCGGTGTATGCGTAAATCGATCCCAGATCGATTCGCCCTTGCCGTCTTCATTCCAGCCGCCTTCGATTTGATAAGCAGCCGTCGCCGCCCCCCACAGAAAACCTTCCGGGAATTCCAGGAACTTCGAAACCATGACGCCTCCCGCACTTTGAAATCAGGGCCATCCGCCCCGACCCTGCATTCTACGCCAAATCTTCCCCTCGACAATTGATAATCCCGTAGATATTCCCCCCTCGCACATCGAAAAAAAGCCTGTGTTTTCGCGGGCTTCAGAAAGCCCGCGAAAACACAAAAAATAATAATTCTCTCCCACCATCCCGCGCGTCGCATCCAACCAGCCAGGAACCCTCTGCGGGACGCGAAAAACACCCCCCTCACACATCAAAAAAAGCCCATATTTTTGCACGCATAAGAATGCGTGCAAAAATATAAAAAAAGAAAACTCTCTCCCCCCATCCAGCGCGTCGCTTTTTACAGGGAAAACACCTGGTGCGGGGCATAAAAACCGTTTTTGATTCCCACTAATAAACCACCGCACAGGTCAAAAAACTCCGCGGGACGCATTTCACCAAAAACAGCCTAACTAAAAAAGACCCCCTGCATGCGCAGCTCCTGCAAGCGGTAAAGATAGGCCGCCCCCTCCATCAACCGCCGTCCCACCTCATCCACATGCCGGTTCTCCGGCGGCTCCAGCTCCGTCCCCCGCACCCAATCGTTAAAAGCCCCCATCGCCGGCCCGCACCAGATCTGATAATCCATCTCCCGCCCCTTCTCACCCGTGATCCCCCAGCGCGTCGCCAGCCCCAGATACCACCGAAAAATCAACGCCATCTTCCGTTTAGGATTCCCGGCCGCCCGGGCAATCTGCTCCGGATCGCGCCGATTGAAAAACTCCACACACTCCTCCCAGACCCCCTCCAGATTTCGCTTGAACACCTGCTGCTCCAGCTTCTGCCGCTCCACCGCCGGCATCTCCTCAATCGCACCATAACTCTGATACAACTCATAAAGTTTCTTCGCCCGCAGCGGAAAAAGCGTCCCCCGCTTCAACACCTGCAAATTGACGCCCAGCTCGAACATATCTGCGGCCGGCGCCATCATCACATCGGCCATCTCCGCCTGCGCCAGCAACTTCTTCACATGGTCCGAAGTGCCCGCCTCCACGCAGGCATGATTGACCGAACCCGTGACCACATACGCCGCGCCCATCGCAAAAGCCCCCAGCACCGCCGCCGGCGTACCGATCCCGCCCCCGGCCCCGACCCGCACCGGAACCGCATACCCATAGCGAGCCTGGATCTCATCTCGCAACTCGATCAGCGAAGGAATCAGACAGACCAGCGGTCGATTGTCCGTATGCCCTCCCGAATCCGCCTCCACCGTCACATCGTCGGCCATCGGGACCTGAGCCGCCATCTCCGCCTGTTCCGCTGTAATGCGGCCCTCGGCCACCAGTTCTTGTAACAGCTTCGCCGGCGCCGGCTGCATAAACTTCGTCGCCACCTCCCGCCGCGAAATTTTGGCAATCACCCGATTGCCGATCTCGATCCGCCCCTCGCCGGCGCGACGTAACCCCGCCGCCCGATACCAGACCACATAGGGCGTCAGATCCAGATAGGCTGAAGCCTCGACCGTCCGCACCCCATGTTGAAGGTACAACTCCACCGCCCCGCGTTCCAACGCCGCCTCATGGGGACTGTGGATCAGATTGAACGCATAAGGCCCCTCGGGCAGCGCCGCCTGCACCTGCCGGATGGCCTCCACCAGCCGCTGCGGATTCATCCCGCCGGCCCCAAACGAACCCAGCATCCCCGCCCGGCCCAACGCAATCACCATCGCCGCACTGGAAATACCGTTGGCCATCGAGCCGCCCATGTAAGCATAACGGGTCCCATACGTACGGTTAAACCCCGAATCGCCGAACTGAGCCGGAGAGAGGGGCCCCACCGCCGCCGGTGACTCCAATCCCTCCGCGCCTGTTCCCGGCCCGCCTTCATGCGTGACGCCCGGCCCCCGTCCATTGCGGACCACAAAACAGGGCCGCGACAACTCCCGCAGCCGCGCCTGAATCTCCGCCGGTTCATAAGCAATCGACTCCTCCGGCCCGCTCCACCGCCGCCCGGCAACCCCTTCTTTGATTACACGCAACATCATTGAACCCGCCTTCCTTTCACGCTTCAGCCAACCGGATCGCAATCCCATCGACCGCGTAAATCCGCAGATCGTTCTTCCATAAACTGGCATCGCCGCTCAAAACCAGCCCCTCCGGCCGGCTCTCCGGTCGATGCAGATGGATCTCCAGCGCCAGCGCTTCATTCCCCGGCGTCAACTGGCCGCGATATTTCCACGTCACGCCATGCTCCACCGCCTGCTCGAACCGCGGCGAACGGAACCCTTTTCCCAAATCCTGCCGCAGCGCATAAGCCTGCATCGCCTGCACCATCGCCTCCACGCCCAACGACCCCGGCATCACCGGATCTTGATAGAAATGGCAGGCAAAAAACCAGGCCCGCGGATCGACCCGCGCCCGGGCATAGATATACCCCTGCCCATACTTCCCGCCGTCCGGTTGAAAATAGACTTCATCCAGGAAATTGAGCTGCCCCTGCGCCGGCCGGTAATGCGGGCGTCCCGCGCCAGCCTGCCGCAGCATACGCAAATCCAGCAACGTCAATTCGCCCGGCTGCTCCTTGTACCAGGGCCATTTCGCCTGTCCGCCATCCAGCCCCACTTGATTGTCCAGCGCGGCCGCCGTGAAATACCCAAACGACGACGATCCCCGGTAAAAAGGCTCGCCCTCACAGGCCAGCTCGAAAGAATATTTCTGGATAATGATCCCCTCCACCGCCGTGGAGACCTGCAACTGCACCCGATTCGTCACCGTCCGCCCCCGCAGATCTACCTCCCGCAGCAGGCGAGCTTCGCCGTCCAGATTGCGGAAGTAAAAATCCACCTCGGAGTAGGGGAGTGTGGTTCCCTGATAAGCCGAAAGGAATCCACATGGCTGTAAAGCGATTTCCATCAAAACCGAATAAGGCACCACCGGCGCCGCATTGTCCCGATAGAACCAGGCACCGGCCGGCACATCGTACTCACTGACCAGAGTCGCACCAGACCGAATCTCTCCCAGCGCCCCTTCGATCTCCATCACCCGATCGATCAACAGCAGATCGCCGTTGGGAATCCGCGGCGTACGCCGCCCCTCATAAAGCTGATAGATGGGCCCAAAACAACGCACCAGCGAACCGCTGGCAAATTCTTCCAAATGGCGACGGGTATAACGCACCGGCCGCGCTGACGGAACGGCCCCCTGTAACCACTGCCGTGCCGTCGCCGTCTGCAACCGAATCAACTCGCCGGTTTGCTCCACAGCCGCTCGACGGGCCTCCAGAAAGGCCCCATGCGCCTCTGCCACCATCTCCGGCTGATAAAAGCCGTTGGGAGCGATTTCACCACGCTGCGGGCCCCCGCCGGGCTTCCGCTCCGGTAAAGCCGGGTAGTTCTCCCCCCTCGGCGCATAGAGCGGCGATAGATCAATCGGGGCTCGATGGCTGACCAGTTGGGCCAGCACGGCCAGAAACCCATCGAAATCGCTCAACCCCGTCCGATTGGCCGCCACGGCCGCATGCTCCTGCTCCCGCAAAATCCCCCGGATCCACCGGGTACAGGTCCCCTGCGGCCCCAGTTCCACAAAAATCCGCGCCCCGCCCGCATAAGCCGCCTGAACCAGCCGCGGAAAATCGACCGGCGCGCAGGTCATCTCCGCCATCGCCCGGGCCAGCGACCGACGCTCCAACCGCAGCGTCCCATAGCTCGCCGTCGAATAAAAATCGATCTCCCGCACTTCACTGGTCGGATTGGAAAAAAGCTCCTCGAGCGCCGGATATTCCCCGCGGGTGACCGGATTATGCAACACTGAATCGAAGGGAGCCCGCAGCGCATGACATCCCAACGCAGCAATCACCCGCCGACAGCCCTCCGGATCGCCGGCAATGATGACCTCACCCGGCGCATTGATCATCGTCAGATAGACATGCGGCTCGGTTGCCAACGCCTCCTGCACCCGCGCCGCCGGCGCTTTCAACAGATAAACGATCCAGGAGGCCGGCTCATCCGCCGCCAGATCCCAGGCTTCGCGCACCGCTTCCCGCACACCACCCAACCGGGTACGGAAAAGCGGCGAATGGTGCCACCGCTCGCTGCCGCCGTCGCCGTCGCGCCAGACCCCGGTCGCCCAGAGCATGCTCGCCTCGCCCAGGCTGTAACCCAATGCCGCCCCAGGCTGTACACCGAAAACCTCCCGCAAAGTCAGCGTGAGCAATACCGCCAGCCCGGTCCCGGACTGAATCACAGCCGTAATATTCTCCGCCAGCCGTTCCTCTGCCCCCGGCGTCGCTGCATCCAGCTCCCGCGGAAAGATAAAAGGCTCCGCCAGCGCCGCCGCCGCATTGGAAGTCACCTCAGCCAGGGCCTCATGCAGCGTCGGGAAATGTTGAAAGAGCTCCCGGCCCATCCCCACATAAGAATTGAAGGCTCCCGGATAGACAAAGGCCACCGGCCCTCGCAACGGTCGCGCCGTAAAATAGCCGCCGGCCGGCGAAACCCAGGGCTTGCCGGTCGCAAAGGCCGCCACCACACCCTGCCGCGCAAATTCCACCTCTCGTTGCAACTCGGCCCCATCGTGAGCGACCAACGCCAGAACGTAGGGCGCATCAGCTTCCTGTTGATAATATTCATAACTCTGCGCCGCCAGCACTTCTAAAGTCACTCCACCGGCCTGAATCAGAGAATCCAACCGTTCCAACAAAGTCGCCTGATCGTGGCCCGCAACCAGGAAAAGCCGAGCCTCCACAGCGCCGGGCGCAACGCGCACGGCCGGTTGATCTCTGCGATCCGGCAGCTCCTCCAGAATCAAATGGACAAACTCCGTCCCGGCCCTCCCATGCAAAGCCGCTCGACGCAACGCGCCTCGCCCGCACAACCAGGGACGTGATTCCGCAATCGTATAAAAAGAACTCGCTTCCCAGGCTGAAGGATCGGGTAGGGGACTTCCAACCGGCAGCGTCCGCCGATGCAGGCAAATCGCCGCTTTGATCAGACCAACCAACCCCGGCAATCCCCAACTCGCCGGCTCAAAACCGCTCGCCGCCGTCGTGCGGTCCGCTCCCCTCCGACCATAGGCTTCCGCCAGTCCGGGACAGCCACCCAACATTTCCACATAGCCGATCTCAGCCGGTTGGATTCCCGCCGCGCGATGCAGATCTGCCGCCGCCCCTGCCGGCCCCGCCCCGAAAGCCCGGATAATCGCATAAGCCCACCGCACCTTCTCGGCCGGCGCCAGAACGATCGCCGCCGCCCCTTCATCACCGATCGCCCCCACGAGCACCGCCTCCAGATCACCGGCCTCCAGCCGACGCGCCGCCGAGACCAAAGCCGCCGCCGGCAGTCCCGCCTCCGCCGGCCCGCTCTGCCGGATCGCAAAATCATGCAGACCCGCCACCTGATCCAAAACCCCGCGGCCATCCCCCGGCACCGCCAGAATCAACCCGACACGGGTCGTCCTCTCAATACCGGCATCGAGTAACGCATTCGCCGCGGCCCGCAACAGACATTCCTCGGGGGCCAGCGCTACCGCACCTTCCACCGACAAAGGCGCGCCGGCATACACCCCCCGCGCCAAAGAGTCCAGATCCGCACACCGCTTCCCGCACACATCCATTCCGATCAAAGCCAAAGGCCGATTGATTCCTCTCATCTTCCCTCATCTGCTTATCTGTCCTGAAAATAGGCCCGCCGTGCAAAAATCTCCCCGAGGGCGGCCACATCGGGCCGCCCCTACCCGGAAAACGTCTCCCGTAGGGGTACCCCTTGTGGGTACCCAATCCTGACGAATCGTCTATTTTCATTTTTCGGGGTGCCGCCCCCTACATGGCGTTCTGTCCTGAAAATAGCCCACGCCGTGCAAAAATCTCCCCGAGGACGGCCACATCGGGCCGCCCCTACCCAAATGCCGCCAATGTAGGGGCGCCCCTGTGTGGGCGCCCTCTAACCCAACAATCTATTTTCATCCTTCAGGGTGCCGCCCCCGGCATGGGCTTCTGTCCTGAAAATAGCCCACGCCGTGCAAAAATCTCCCCGAGGACGGCCACAT
>CAZCTC010000119.1:0-14663 GCA_964501335.1 uncultured Anaerolineales bacterium
ACAACCTGATGCTCTTTAAAGCAATTGCCGATTCCTCCCTCGACGGCATCTTTCTCACAACCGCCAGCGACCCCATCATCATCTACTGCAATCCCACCCTGCATAAAATGTTCGGCTACGACCCGGAAGAAATGGTCGGGCAACCCGGAACAATCTTCTGGGATGAAGAAGGATTCGAACGTTTAACCCGGGAAATCCTGCCTGAATTGCTACAGGGAGGCTGGAGCGGTGAAGTCTTGCAAAAACGCAAGGACGGCACCCTCTTCTCCGTTGACGCATCCGCCTTTCCGCTGGGAAGGGATGCAAACGGCATCCCTCATTATGTAGGCGGCATCCTGCGTCCAAACGGAGAGCACAAACGTATTGAAAGAGAACGCGAACAGCTGCTGCGCGAAACTGAAATCCGCTTACGCATCAGCCAGGCCCTGATCAATGCCCAAACCGAAGATCAGGTCTTCGATGTTCTAACGGAACATGCCGGCCTCTTCCCCGAAATCCGCTTTTCAATTTACCAATTCGACCAAAAAGGCAATGAGCGCGGCATCACCCTGATCCGGGACAATCCCTTTCAAAGCGGATTTGAACCCACCAAATTGATCGGCAGACGATTCGCCTCCACGCAGTTCCCGCTGATCTCCCTTTTCAGCCCGACCGAACCCTTTATCACCGATGATTATCTCAACGATAAACGGGTCGATCCCGCCAGCCGAAAATTAGGCGAAGACATCGGCACGACCAGCATGGCCGCTTTTCCGCTCACCGTAGACGACAACTGGCTGGCCATCATGGTGGCCATCAGCCGCAAACGAGCCGTCTTCACCTCCGAAAGATTGAGCGTTTATCGTACCCTGGCCGAGCAGGGCGCCGTCGCCCTGAGAGCCGCTCAACTGAGATCCAAAGTCGAACGCAGCGAAGCTCGCGCCCGCGCCTTGATCAATGCCATCCCCGATCTGATGTTCCGGCTGGATGAAAACGGCATCTTTCTGGATTTCAAACCCAGCGATTATCTCCTCGTCCCACCGGAAGTTTTCCTCGGCCACAAAATCGATGAAGTAATGCCGCCTCAGGTTGCCGAACCGGCTCTAAAAGCCATGAAAGAAACGCTGGAAACCCATAAACCCACCGGATTTGAATATCAACTACCGGGTCCGGATGGAGCCCCCCGGGATTACGAATCCCGCCTTGTCTACGTCGGCAACGGCGAAACGCTGGCCCTGGTGCGCGACATCACCGTCACCAAACAGGGTGAAGCCGAACAAACCCGTCTGCAACAGGAAATCATCGACGCCCAACAACGCGCCTTAAAGGAACTTTCCACGCCCATCATCCCCATCATGGATCAAATCATCGTCATGCCCTTGATCGGTGCCATCGATGCCCGCCGGGCCAAAGATCTGATGCGCGAACTGCTGGAAGGCATTACCAGATATCGCGCCCGGGTCGTCATCATCGACATCACCGGAGTTCCGATCGTCGACAGCGGCGTGGCCTCCTATCTCAACAAAACCATCGCCGGAGCGCGCTTAAAGGGCACCCACACCATCGTCACCGGCATCTCGGATGCCGTCGCCGAAACCATCGTCGATCTCGGCATCAGCTGGGAAGGCGTGGAAACGCTGCGCGACCTGCAATCCGGCCTCATCACCGCCCTCACCCGCCTGGGCGTCTCGTTGCAAAAAACATGACTTTTATTTATGTTTTCGGCGGCTTCAGAAAGCCGCCGAAAACATAAATAAAAAACTCTCTCCCCCCATCCCGCGCGGCGTATCTTATGGGGAATGGGCCATTTGCGGGACGTTACAAGGCCGGGGGCTATTTTCAGGACAGAAGCACGCGAAAACCGATATTGAAAGAGCTGAAACCGCTGAGGGACTCCGTGAGCCGAGAGGTACAACGGGCATAACGGGGCTCACTGATCCAGGAACCACCCCGCCGCACGCCTTGCGCCGCCCATTCCCAAATGCAGCCGCTCATATCCCAGGCGCCGACCGGACTCACCCCCTGAGGATAGGTACAGACAGCCGTCATCCCAATATCATCTCCCGACCGGTCGGTATTTGCCCGCTCTACCTCAAAGTCATCGCCCCAGGGATATTTTCTACCGTCCGTTCCACGCGCCGCCCGCTCCCACTCCTCATCGGTGGGCAACCGGAGCTGCCACCCCGGCCGCGCTTCTCCCGGTCCGGCCGCCATCCGAAAACTGCCGTCAGTTCCACGTTCCAGATGAAAAGAGCCGGCGTTCAATTGCGCCGACAGCCAGGCGCAATAGGCTTCCGCTTCATATTGCGTTACCCCTACCACCGCAAAAATGGGGTTGTTCCAGCGCCCCGTATCCCAATATTCCGGTTTCATGCGATTCCCATTCTCTCGCCATTCCCATCCGGCTTCGCTCCACCATTTCCGCTGCGCATAGCCCCCGGCGGCGACGAAGCGCCCATACTGCAAATTCGTAACCGGATATTGGCCGATCCAATAATCATGGAGAATCTCACATTCCTTATTCTTGTCGCCGCACAAAAACTTTCCCCGCGGCACAAACCGAAAGGTCTCCAGATCCTCAGGCACCCAACCCAACCTTCCCAACAACCGGCCGGCCTTTCGCCGCAACAAACCCGCTACCTGATCGCTTTGCATCGTCTGTACCAGCCTCTCGATCACCACGTCTCGACTGGAGGACGGCACTCCGGCCTGCCCGCCATCCAGGATCGCCGCACCGGCCAATATCACAGCTTCCCCCCGTGGTTCTCCGAGCGCTTCCTGCGCCAACGCTTCCACAACCCGGCCGGCCGCCGATACCTGCTGTTGAATCAAACCCCAATACCCTATCGAGAGCAGCGACGGCTCCCGCCAGACCGGCTGCCCCACATGACGGCTCAAACAATCCACGACAGGCCGTTCATCAGCATCTCCTAACGACGCAATCGCCCTCCCCGCCAGATAAGCTTCCACGGCTAAATGGATAAAGCCGTACTCGCCCGGTCCCAGCTCCACCAACAGCCCCGGATATCCCCGCACATCGCTCAGGAACTGCCGCGCCGCTCCTTCAGGATCGGCCACATGGAGCTCTCGATGCACAGCCTCCAACCCCCGCCGCAGATCTGCCTCTCCGACCGGACCGGGGTTCGCGGCATACAGCCGCAACGCCAACCGCGCCAGAACCTGCAACGTCTGCGCCTCATCCAGCTCCCGCCCACGCGCCCGGTTCCAACCCGCAAGCAACGTCTTCACCAACTGATCGTACAACTCCACCCGCCGCTCCGACAGCGTCACACCCTGTCGTTTCATCAAAGCCACGACCGTCAGTAAAAACGGATTGGAAACCAGAGTCCGCACGCCCACATTGCAAGCCACCGCCTCCAGCAACTCCCGTCGTTCGCGCGCCGCCCGGAGATCGCCGTCCGGCGCCGACCGTTCCAGGACGGTCGCCCACCGTTCCACAAATCCCCGGATCTGCTCTTGATCAAAATCATCGACTACGCAGGCCCGCAACTCCTCAGCTTCCAACGGCACATCCCGATACCCTGTAATCCGACTCGTTATCACAAACCGGTTCCCGGCAGGTTGATACCGATAATAAAATTCCTCAATCTGTCCGGCCACTTCCCGGCGCAGGCCAGGCTCCTTCACTCCATCCAATCCATCCAACAAAATCAGCGCCTGCCCGGCCTTCAACGCCTCCGCCGGCAATTCCCGCAACGCCCCCCCCGCTCCCCAGGTATGATAATGCTCCGCCACATAATCATCCAGCCGCATAGAGCGTCCGCGCAAGGCCGCCGCATATCCCGAAAGCGGCACCCACACAGGGAAACGTCGGCCCATTCCCAACGGATCCCCCTGACCGCATACCAGTTGCAGCGTCAAATATTTCAAAAAAGTCGTCTTTCCCACCCCCGGCTCGCCCAACACGATCAACCCCGACGACTGCTGCAACAACTCCAGAATCGGCTGCGACTTACTCAAGCGGTAAAACTCATCTTCCCGCCCCGCCACAATCACGATCTGATCCCAGGCTTCCCCCTCGGGAACTTTCAACCGTGCCTGTAACGGCACATAGAGATCCAACAACGGCATCCTCTCTGGAAATTCCAGCCCATTCAGCTCAAGATACTGATAACGATCCAACAAATCGTTGAAATAACTCACGGCGGCCGCTTGCAACGCATCAGAGAAAACATCAAGGGGCAATTGCCTCAACAATTCCCGGGCCGCAGCCTCAGCAGTTATCATCGGGACCCGGTCGCGCTCTTCAAAATTCCCCTCGTCAACCGTAACGACATCGTAATCAGCATCCTCGTCCCCGATCAAAGCGGCAAATCGGTCTGCAAACCCGGCCTTTCTTCGATCGATCAGTTCCTCATCCAGCTCGCCACGCAATGCATCCCAGACAATCTGTCTGGAGGGCGTAGGATCAGAGCTGGCGATCCCGTTACCGTCCCCCATAAGGTCGGGTTTACTGCCCCCGATAAAATCGCCGTTCTCAACCTGCACCTTACCGTAATAATCCCCGCCGACCGTATAGATCGGCGATCGAACGGCAGGAGCTGCCGCCAACAGCGCCTCCACGCGGCCGGCCAGAGCGGCATCCCCCGCCAGCAACGTCTGGATAATACCGGTCAAAACAACAGCCTGTCCTTGAGGATCGGCCAGAAACTGCCGCCAGAGCAGACTATAGGCCGGGTTGGCCTCAATTGCGGGAAGCAGCTCCGCCTTCAACCGGCGGGCCGAAGCCGACGCCCCATGCTCATTGGGGATCATTTCAGTCAGGATAGCTACAATCTGCCTGGCCGGGTTTGCTGGTTGAGGCATGGTATTCTCCATTAGATAGTGCTGAACTGTGAACTTGTGATCAATTACTGATCACTATTGAGAAGGCACCGGCGGCAATACAGTAAATGTAGTTACAGCCGTTTTGCTGATATCCTGATCCACAGAAAACTCAGGATCTCCGATCGTAACTGTTTTAGAAACAGCTAAAGTATAAACTCCCGTTTCACTTAAATCAAACCAGCGGATAACTTCTTTTATCGGTTGTAACCGTTAAACCCACCAAATCATCATAATTCCTGACAGGGTTTTGATTCTTACACCCGAAAAGCGACCCCAGAAAAATGCCAACAAACTGAGATATCTAAAACAGTTTGGGCGCGCCCTGTTAAGACGCGCCCAAACTATTCAATTACCCCGCCCCTTTTCAGTCTCTACTTCGTGTAAAGCTTCAACACCAAAGGCAGGAAAACCTGCCGGAAATTCAAGTTCGCCACAACAGTTTGGTTGGTGCCCATCGTCAGTTGAATGTGAGTCGTGGTCGTGGTTACAGCGCCGCCCCACCCCAGGAAGGTGCCGGTGAACGGCGCGGAATAGGTCAGGGTGACGACGGAGCCGGGAACGAAACCATACGTGCAGGTGATGCCGCAGACAATTCCCGGGGGATCGCTGGTAATGAGCCCCCCAAAAGCAGACCGGTTGACCGTCAAACTTCTGGCGGGAATTTCATAAGCGCCCATATCCACCACCGGCCCCATGATACGGTCGTTGCCGTCGATATCGGTAGCGGCGGTAACACTTACATTAGTGCCGGCATCGATAACGGGAGAACCCCAGTTGACATGATAATCGCCGGTAATGGTAGGGGCAGCCGTCGCAGCAATAGGGGCAATAAACTGAGGGTTGAGATTGAGATTCCCTGTCCCGGCGTACCCGCCCTGAATATCGCTGTATTGGGCAACGACGGTAGCAGTGAAATTGGCAATCTGAGAACTGGTGATCGCGGTATTGGCCCAGAGAATGCTGTTGACCAGCATCAGTTGATTGGCAACGCCGGTCTCCTGGCTGTAATGGTAAATAGCGCCCCCCTCGAGATCGGCCTTATTGCCGCTGAAGGTCGTATTGATCAACGTGGGATAGTTTCTCCCGTTGGCAGCCGTCGAGTAAATCGCGTCATACATCGCCCCGCCGTTTTTATAAGCGCGGTTGCCGCTAAAAAGGACGTTGATCAGCGTCAGATTTGAAGTGCCGTCGGAATTTTCATTGCCCAGGGCCCCGCCGGATTGGGCTGCATTGCCCTTGAAAACCACATTGGTCAAAACCGGACGGCTCTCACTGGAAGCCCCCCCGGTCTTGTTGTAGAAACCGCCGCCTTTAGGAACTTCCACAAACATGTAACCGATCAACGACAGATTACCGCTAAACACAACATTGCTCAGGATAGGACTGGCGGTACCCCACTGACTTTCGTTGTACATCCCACCGCCATAGTTTGCCCCCACATTACCATCGAACAAAACATCACTCAGAGTCGGATTGCTGGTGCCGAAGGTCCAGCCCATGTTAGAAAACCCGCCGCCCTCGGCGGCAACATTGTTGATGAACAGCGCATGAAGCAGCATGGCATGATTGGTACTCGTAGCACCCGCTTCATTGGCCATGCCCCCGCCGCGCCCCCCTTCCGTCGAAACGCGGTTGCCGTCGAAAGTGACGTAGGTCAGGACTGCATTACTGGTACTGTCAGAACCACCAACAGAGATCTGCAACCCGCCTCCCCAGGTCAAAGCTTGATTGTCATGGAAAGTTACCTGAGTGAGAACCGGACTGGCCTCATTGTAGTCTCCCCAGGCAGCAAGGAACATTCCGCCGCCAGTCTTAGCCCGGTTTCCCTGAAAAGTAACCCGGGTCAGATGAGGAGAATTGATACTGCCAAATCCTTCCACCAGACTGAAAATGCCGCCGCCGGAATTGAGAGCACGGTTGCCGCTGAAAATAAGATCGGTCAGCGTAGGACTACAGGCATCCCCCTCGACCTCTCCCTGGCAGAAGAGACCGGCCCCCTCAGATTCCGAGGTATTAACATCCAGCATGGCTTTGCCCGCCGTAATGATAAAGCCGTCGATCACAGTAGCGGCGGTAATGGGCCAGACGGTACCGTTGAGATAAAGGACATGGTAAGCATTGGCGCCCACCGTATCCGTATACACTTCACTGATATAATTGCTGTCGGTATTGACATCGTTGTTATCGATATCCCCGCTGAGAATGGTGGGATGGGCAACCCAATCGCGTTCGGTACGCAGGGTCTCGGTCCCCACAAAACCACCGTAAAGCTGAACATTGTTCCAGTTGATCTGGAACGTTTCAGTGACGGCGTTGGCGCGATGGGCCCCGCCCTCATCAGGATAGTAAACGCCCTGCGCCACCCAGATTTCATAATTATTGCCGATATGGAGGTTGGCCTGATCCAGGGCCTCCTGCACATTGGTGTAAGCCGTACTCCAGGACAACCCGTCATGGCTGGTCCCGGTCGCATCCCGATCCACATACAGCCTTAACTGCGTCGGTGAATAGCTAAAGTGGGCCGTGATGACGGTATCCGCTTGAATCGTGATGGTAATGGGATTCTGCGTGCCCGTAATCGCACCGCTCCAGCCCACAAAGGTCCCCAGAGTGCTGGGATGAGCCGTCAACTGGACCTGATCCCCATACCGGTAAATAGCCTGACTGGGATTTCGGGTGACGACACCGGCCCCCTCTCCCCTGACCGATAAACGCAATTGCTCCAGGATAAAGGTAGCCGAAATGGTATGGTTGTCGACAACATTGGTAAAAGTGTAAAGGTTCGTGGGTCGGAAAACGGGAATACCATCCACGGTCACGGTCTCGACTTCATAATGAAGCTCCGGAATCATCGTGAAAACAATATTATCGTGTTCAAGGACCACCTGCGGTGTCGTAGGTGAAATCGTACCATGCGGCCCAGCCGCGGGAGTGATGGTATAAGTAGGGGTGTAGGCTGTGTGAGGGTTAATCTCAATAATAAGAGGTGTGTCTTCCACCGGAGTCCGTTTTTCGGCCGGGTAATCCGCACATTTAACCGGGGAAGGCAACAGTAATACCCAGGCAAATATGCCCAACCACACCATCCAAATCCAGGAACAACGCAGCAATTTCATCGGTCATCTCCTTTTGTGAAACTCAAAACGTTATGTGAATTAGAGAATAGGATAAAAGATGGGAGAAATTTGACCACGGCATATGAAAACTGCTTTGATAGCTGTGATGTTAAATCATCGCCTTGATGCAAGGTAGATAATATCACCAATTTGATTTATTGAAAGTTTTAATCCCGGACATAAAAGTGTTTTTTGTTTATTTTTTCCACATTCTCAAAGCCTTTGTTATCACGGGCTTCGGGAAACCCGCAAAAACATAAAAAGAAAAACACCCTATTTTTCTTTCCTTTCTTTTACAGCTACAATACAGTCGATTTCAATTCCTGCCCGGCGCGATGCCGTCGGACGGCTAAGGTCAATAACAAAATAATCATGGCCTTCAGGCCCGGAAGAGGTCGAATGAGAAAGGATTTACATAAACATGTTTGAAAAGATTTCTTCCGGCGTTTCATTAATGGAAACGATTTGCACGGGGCTTACAGCCATTTTTTTCCTCACCGTATTGTGGTCAAGAATAGAATCCGGCAGAAAAACCGATCCCCCGTCCTTTTTCAAACGTTATGAACTTTTGCTGAGCACGCTCTTCGTGGCTGTGATGGGAAGCGCTCTGGCCGTTTATCTGGGGCTCACTCAAATTCGGGATTTACTCGTCAGGGATATGTTACAAAAAGAGGGCGTTCATACCACCACTGCGATCACAACGCGGAGGGAAAGCGGTAAATATGGCCGGGAAAAGTGGATTGAGGTCACTTTTGAATTGCCGAACGGCGGCCCGGACGAAAAAATCCAGGCTGCCATCCGTATATCAGAAAACCTTTATGAAAATCTGGCCGTGGGAGATTCGGTAGAAATCCTTTATGCCCGCACCCATCCCCAGGTAGTCTGTCTGGTTGAAGAATGTAAAGCCTTGAACTTCAATCTCGTTCCAGGAATTTCGGCAGGCATTGTCATCTTAATGAGCTGGGGATGGATAATGTTTAGCCGCCATCGGCATACTTCTTAGGAGCATAAAGGAAGCCGAACGAACGCGCCCCCGCTTTCGTGGTAATGCTATGGTGAACCCGGTGAGCGGCCATAACTCGCAGGAGATACCCTGAGCGCGGTTTATAACGGAACACTTTGATACGCCGATGGAACATGAGGTCATGAACAAAAAAATAGGCTATTCCGTAGAGCGCCATACCCAGGCCAACCGCCGCCACAGCTCCGCTGCCGCGCCACACACCGATGTTAATCAACAGAAATGAAATAACGGCAAAGAACAGCGCAAAAAAGTCGTTCTTCTGCCAGCGGCGCCCACTCGTATTGTGATGATCGGCGTGCAACACCCACAGAAACCCGTGCATGACATACTTGTGCAAAGTCCAGGCCACACCTTCCATAGCAACCGCCGTCGCCACCAGAATCACTCCATTGATGAAAATGTCCATCAAGCTCGCCACCTCCCTGAATGAGTGAGATGATCCCATTCTCTGGATCACCATGAGGTTAGAATAAAGTGGAAAGCCGAAACAAAAGATACAATCCACCCCATTTCCAGATCTTATACCAAAATTTGAGCTTTTAGGATTCCGCACTATACTGCCCGCACAACGTAACCCAATGGTACACCCACCCAATAATCCCTCAGTTGGAGGATTCAAGATGAAATCGCCCCGTATTGTTATCGCATTCGCCCTTTCCTTAGTAATGGCCCTGGCCCTCGGGCTCACCCTGAACAAAACCCTGGCCCGGCCGCTTTCAGCAATCGTCGCCGGCTGTAACCGCTTCGTCCTGGCGACCGTCGGCGCCGACTCCGGCGACTGCTCTCTCTCCAGCCGGCCCTGCCGCACCATCCAATACGCCATCCGCCAGTCCGCCTCGAACGATATGATCTGTGTCGCCGATGACAGCACGGCCCTCGGCCCCACCACCTACACCGGCACGATCCATATCAGCCGGTCACTCACGCTCGACGGATCCTGGACCGCAGCCTGCCCCAGCGGCCTGGGCTACTGCAATTTCACCTACGCCTCCTGCAACCCCAGAAGCATCGTCCTCGATGCCCAGGGCGCCGGACGGGTCATCAGCATGAGCGGTCGGATCACGCCCACGATCTCCTGTTTCACCATCACGGGCGGCGATGCCGCCGGCCTGGGCGGTGACCCCGGAGAGACGATCGACAACGATGCCGGCGGCGGGATCTACAGCAACGGCGCCGCCCCGCTGATCCACAATAACATCATCACCGGCAACTACGGCTGCCGCCTCTGCCCGACCACCTACGGCCGCGGCGGCGGAATCTATCTCTACAACGCGCCGGTCAATACCCGCATCGACGGCAACCTCATCCGCAACAATGTCGCCGACGACAGCACCTGGGGCGAAGGCGGCGGCGTGATGCTGCGGAATTCCTCCGCCCAACTGACCAACAACACGATCACCGCCAACCGCGCCGGCCATTCCGCCGGAGAGGGCGGCGGCATCGCCATCGTGGACAGTTACCCCCGGATCGCCGACAACACGATCTCAGCCAATACCGCCGGACTCGCCGTCCGCGGCCTGGGCGGCGGCCTCTTCATTCTGATCAAAAGTGCCGTCACTCCTACCAGAATGATCACGGTGGAACGCAATCAGTTCCTCGGCAATGTAGCGATCAGCGGCACAGCCACCGCCGGCTTGAGCAATGGGGGCGGGGGAATCTACTTCGGCGGTGATAACGGAATCATCCTCAATATCAGCGGCAATACGCTGCTCAACAATATCGCAGCCCGCGGCGGCGGTACTACGGGACAGGGAGGCGGACTGTCACTACAAGTCGTCAATGCAGGCTCCCGCATTGAAAACAACCTCATCCAGGACAACATTGCCGGAATCGACCAACCCGGCATGGGCGGCGGCCTCTACCTGGAATTGAATCAAGGCACTATTATCGGCAACCATGTGCTGACCAACACCGCCTCCATGAGTGGAACTCTCGGCTACGGAGGCGGTATCTTCGTCAACGGCGGTAACGGTCTGATCCAGTCCAATATAATCAACAACAATCAGGCTCATATAAACGGTACCGCAGGGATCGGCATGGGCGGCGGCATCGCGATCTCCTACAGCCTCAGTACCATAGAAAACAACCAGCTACTTCAGAACGTGGGCAGCGGAATTTCCGATGCGGGAGGAAAAGGCGGCGGCCTCTACATCCTCGGCAGCAATCCTCTGATCCAGCAAAATCAGGTTATGACCAACAGCGCCGGCGGTATGACCCTCAGTTACGGCGGCGGCATCGCGGTCGACCGCAGCTCCCCCACCCTCGACGGCAATATCCTCCTCGGAAATATGGCCACCAGCACCTCCGGCGGGCACGGCGGCGGCATCCATATCGACAGGTCGCCCCGCTTCACGCTGACCAACAATATCGTCGCCCACAACGTGGCCGGCATGCTCGGCTGCGGCGTTGCCATCATCAGCAGCACCGGCGAAATCGCCCACAACACGCTGGTCCAGAACCAGGGCGGAGGGGGAGCCGGATTTCTGATCGGTGCGGCAAGCCAGATAACGCTGACCAACAACCTCATCGCCACCCAGACCCTGGGCATCTCCAATGCCGGCGCGCCCACCAGCGTAGTCACCGCCCGCCACACCCTCTTCGACGGCAACAACACCAATTACGGCCCCGGCGTCACCAGCCAGAATCCCATCACCGGCCCGGCCGGCCTGCTGCCCGATTACCATCTCAGCGGAAGCTCCGCCGCCCTCAACCAGGGACTCGCGCTTGCCTGGGTAACGCAGGATATCGACGGCGATCCGCGTCCCGTCGGCCTCCTACCCGACATCGGCGCCGATGAACGCAATTTCGCCTTCTACCTGCCGGTCGTCACTAAGAAATCCTGATTCATTCTTACAAAAAACATGTTTTCGGCGGCTTCAGAAAGCCGCCGAAAACATAAAAACTCTCTTTCCCCATTCAGCACGTCGCCGTTTATCAGAGCAACACCTGCTACGGGGCACAAAACAGCTTATTGACTGAGCTGCTTCTCCACTAAATTGTATTTCCAGAGCTTCCCGTTTTCATCTACCAGAGTCAACTCATCCTGCACCTCCCAACTGACCTTTCCAAAGGAAGGCTTTGCGGATTCTAATAAAACCTCCGGCTTAAAATTAGCCAGATCCACCCGCACAAGCTGAGTCTCACCGGCCAGGCAAGGACTGGCTATCTGAAGATAAACCAGCGATTGTCCATCCGGGGCCCAGGCAATCGTAGCGGGAAAACTCTCAAACAAAGCCGCCGCACGATTGAGCTCGCTCCCGTTGAGATCCCAAACCACCAGATCTCTCCCCTGCCACGTCGCCAATTTTTTACCATCGGGTGAAGTCGGTCCGCCACCCAACCTTTCGGCTTTAAAAGAAACCGTATCGATCCGGCTGATAGGGCGAAGCCAGGCCTGACTGCATCCATCCGGTCCCCCCTCGCGTGCCTCAGTATAATAAAAATAATGGCTGTTCGACGACCAAAACAGCCCTTCCAAACCAAAAGCCCCCAGTCCACCACAGCTTCTCAACTGATCGGCGACCACTCGTTCCTCACCGCTGGCAACATTGACCAGTTTAAGCTGCTCGTAACCGAATTGATCCGCCATTCCAATGTCGACGCAATCGTAAACCATCACATCAGTACGCCACTGACCATCGGGAGAAACATAAGAATTAAAAAGGATTGCCGGCTCCTTCGCCATCACCATCGCCGCAATATCCGGCGTCTGCTCGGGCGTTGCGGTAGCTTCAACGGCAACCGTTGCCCCCCCACCGGTCTGAGTCTCAGGTGAGATTTTCGTCGGTGCACACCCCTCTAGCGCCACAATCAACACCAATCCCAACAACAAACTCAATTTCTTCAACCTGCAACCTCCCAAAAATAAGTAGGACGACGAAGTAATGCTGCATTGAAAATCCCACTTTACATTATAAGTAAATTTAACTATGGGACAAAAAACTCCAGAACTTTACGTTTTAGAAAGCTGCCAACTTGAGTTATAATATCCTTAAAATCAGCCTAACCTTCGATCAGGAGAACCATGACCGGAACTAATGGCACAGTAGAAGAAGCAATCGCGCTAAGCAAAGCTGGAAAAACTGAAGAGGCTCAGGAAATTCTGCTCGACCTCATTCAGCAGGACACCCACAACGTAAAAGCATGGATTGCCCTGGCCGGCACCGCCGCCCCGGAAGAACAACTGGAAATCCTCAAGAAATGTCAGCTGGACAACCCCCAAAGTCAGACCATCCGCGACGCCATCGCCCGTGCGGAAGCCGGAACCTTCAACAAATCGGCCGCCCGCAATCCACTCCAACTGCAACGCCGTTTCCGGGGATTTCCCATCTGGCTTTGGATACTGGGCGCCGTGGCCGTTCTCGTTGTCCTCATCGTAATCATTGTCATCCTCACAACCCTCCTCTAAAAATTCACCTTTTCGGCTTTAAATCAACAGCCCGGGTTCTCTCGAACCCGGGCTGTTTTGTGTACATTCCGCCGCCATTTTTACAAAAGAGACGATATATCCTATAATTAAAACATATCAACAAAAGGAATGCATAAAATGTTTATATTAAAATCAAAACCAATTCTAATCACCATCTGCATCATCATTGCGGCCGGCCTGCTGATATTTCCCATTCTACGCCCTCCCCGAGCAATCTTTAATCTTGCACCTACCCCCACCATCGATCCCTACAACTTTCAGAAAGACCAATCCATGACCGCCTCCCCAACCCTGGCGCCACGGCCCTCGCTTACCCCCTCCCTGACGCCTACCCCCAATCCCAATTTTCATCCTCTCACCTTCCCACTCCCCCTTCCCGATCAAAAACAACTGGAAGAAGCCCGACAATGCGATATAGAAAAGCTGATAACCGCACGTTACCCCGAATCAACAACCACTTCAAACCTGAATGCAGCCTATTCTCCAACCACGGCCTGTGACTGGGCCGTACTGGCAGCAGCCTATGCGGCCCGCGCTGAAACTGATGAAACGGCCCTTTCCGAAGGACAGCCGACCTGGGTAAAGGCAGTTTCTCAAAATACGGCCTATGCCCTCAGCGATCAACTCTTTTTTGGTTACGCCTCTGCTCCGGCAGGAGTCACGGCTCCGGATCTTACTTCACAATCCCTGACCGAAATCAAAATTCGCTACCAATGGAGCGGTTACGGAGACTCTGTTCAATATGAAATCTCGATGACTAAAGCCGATGCCCAACCTGAGATCTCGGGAACTGTTAATGGATTACCCTATTCCGGAACAACCACGATCGAAAGCGAATCCCTGCAAAATCTGGGAAAAAGCCTCATGGGATTGATACCTGTAGCGAAAACATCGTCGATGATCGCATGTTACGATAATTACCCGGATTGGAACGTTACTCTGACCTACCTCAACGGCCAAAAAGTGGAATTAAAAAACTACGGTTCCAATATCTATTACTTTGGAGGTCCCTGGTGGGTCTCGATCGATAATCAACAGTACATTCAAACCTCGACTACATCCCTGAGAGCACTGGCACAAATCGTCAGCCGGCTCAACCTGCCGGTAGGAGAACCTGCCGGCATGGCCTGTCACCCCTTGGAAGACACCCTGTTGAATATCCTCTATTGATTGATTTCAACCTGCTTTTCATCTTTCGGGGTGCCGCCCCCCGCATGGCCTTCTGTCCTGAAAATAGCCCGCCCAAAGGTGCGACGCACTTTCTATC
>CAZCTC010000120.1:0-14279 GCA_964501335.1 uncultured Anaerolineales bacterium
ACTTCAGAGTGCGCCGCCGGGGCGGCTCTGGAAAAGGGCTATGATTTCGTGCGCATTCTGATGCGCACGAAATCATCAACAAACAAATTCTCTCTTCCTATCCGGCGCGTCGTATCAGGCCGGGAAAGATCATTTGCGGGACGTTACAAGGCCGGGGCCATGCCATAAAGGGCTATTTTCAGGACAGAAGGCCATGCCGGACGCGGCACCCCGAAAAATGAAAATAGACGATTCGTCAGGATTGGGTACCCACAAGGGGTACCCCTACGGGAGACGTTTTCCGGGTAGGGGCGGCCCGATGTGGCCGCCCTCGGGGAGATTTTTGCACGGCCTGGCTATTTTCAGGACAGGTTAACCCAGGGTGCGGATGATTTTGCCGGTGTTGTCCTGAATGGTGGTGCGGCGGACTTCAATGTGAAGTTTGGGGCAACTGGGGAAGTGGTAGATTCCAGCCTGCGGCTGCAACCGTTTTATAATTTCATCGATGGCGGCTCCGGAGAGCCCTAATTCCAGGCCGTCTTCATCTTCAACACATAGACAGCTTTCCGTAGAGCGCAAGGTGAGCTGGCGGTTGTTTCCTACCAGGCTGAGTTCGCGTACGAACGGCAGCCGATAGGGCAAAAGCCGGAGCAGTTCGGCGGTCTCTTTGGCCCCCAACACAATATTCCAGCTTTCCGGCGTGCCGTTGGCTGTGTGAAGGGTCCAATCGAGTTGTTCCCCGTAGAGATAGCCGGTATGGGAGCCTTCCTGACGGGCTCCTTCCAGGATTTTCTGATTGATCTGCGGCAGGTTGAGCAGGGATTCACGGTGAAGGTCGGTGATGTACAACGGCAGGTAAGGCGAGAAAACTTTGAGCACCTTTTGCGTGGACCAGATTTTCACCGCCAGCTCTTCATCATCGGTGATGCCCACCACTTGTAGAAATTCCAGATAGCCGTTGGGCGTGTCGATGGGAGGCAGTTCTGGATCGAGGGTAAAGGCCAGAGCGGTGATGTGGGTTTCTTCTTCCAGGGCGATCGGGCCATTGGCATTCAGATAATCACCGCTTTTGAAGATATTGCCGCTTTCAAATACATAGCGGGCGAGATTTTGGAGAAAATTGAGGGCCCACAGCGGCGGTTCGGAGGTCTCCGGCTTTGTTTTCAGCCTGAAGGTGAGTTCAAATCCCCAACCGCTGAAGTCTTTGTTTTCTGAGACCTTCTCATACAGTTCAGAGAAGCCATAGGTGATGAAATGCCAGTGAGGCTCGGGGGTGAGGCGTTTGTAGGCGCTGATGCCTGGCAGAGGGTCCGGCCCGCCGAGTTGATAGTTGATCAGGGTGGCGTAATGACAGGGTTCCTGTCCATGATAAAGTGGTTCCAGGGCCTGATCGATGGCCTCCCAGCCGTTTCCCCGTCCTTCCCGGTTTCTCAACGTCGGTTCCTTTTCTGTGGGTTTTATAATTCTCGTCGGACGGCTTCCAGAGCGACATGGGCTGCCTGATATTCTCGTTCGGCCTGCCGGAGCAGTTCATCGATCCCGGTCAGGTTTTTGGCGCGGGCGCGGGCTTCCATTTCGCGGGCCAGATTGGAAAGTGTGGAGACTCCCAGGGCGGCCGCGGTTGATTTTAAGGTGTGGGCGGCGCGCTCCAAATCGGCAGTGCGTCCTTCCCGATGGGAATTGCGGGCCTCGTTGAGCAGCCGTTCCGAGCTTTCATAGAAAGCATCGATCAAGACCTGAAGTTTGGCTTCGCTTTGCCGGCCCAGCGTGATTTTCAACTGGCGGAGCAATGCCATATCGACGGCAGCTGGAATGGGAGCGGGTGGGGGGGCCGGCGTGGAGACGATGTCGGAGATTTCCAGGGTGGTACACTGGCCGAGGGCGGCTTCCAGGGCGGACATCTGGATCGGTTTGGTGAGGTATTCGTCCATGCCGGCATTCAGACAGGCCTGACGGTCTTCGGAGGTGGCGTTGGCGGTGACGGCGATGATCCGCGGCTGGACATCGGACGGAAATTCGGCGCGAATCCGGCGAGCGGCTTCGAGGCCGTCCATTTCGGGCATCTGCACATCCATCAGGATGACATCGTAGGTCTGCCGGCGCAAGGCTTCCAGGACTTCCAGCCCGTTGGCGGCCAGATCGGCCTGCGTATATCCCAGCTCTTCGATTAACAGCAGGGCCAGCCGCTGGTTGACCCGGTTGTCTTCCGCGACCAGAATGCGCAACGGCTGTCGAGGTTCCGACCTGGATTCGGGTGCCGGTGTCGTTTGAATTGGGGCCGGCGGGTGGGTGGGGTCGGCAATAAGACTGGTCAGCATGCGATAGAGCTGGAGTTGCTTGAGCGGTTTGCTGAGTCGGGCTGTGAAAAGGTCGGTGGGGATCGGGCGTTCAGATGTGAGTGAACTCAGCAGGACCAGCGGGAAGCGAGGGGGGATGGGCAGGTCCCGCAGGGTAGCGGCCAGGGTAATGCCGTCCATATCGGGCATCGTCAGATCGATCAGAGCCAGATCGAAGTTCATGCCGGTGCGCACCCAGGTCAAGGCCTCGGTGGGGTTTTGCGCGACGTGAGCTCGCATGCCCCAGCGGGTACTTTGTTCTTGCAGCAGGCGGCGGTTGAGCGGGTTGTCGTCTACGATCAACACTTGCTTGCCTTTTAACTGGGGCACATTTTCGGTCAGATAGGGCGGCAGGGGGATGGGAACTTCGGGCAGCGGAATCACAAAATAGAAGGTGGTCCCTTTGCCGGGCTGGCTTTCCACGCCCATCGTGCCGTTCATCAGGTCGACCAGCCGTTTGCTGATGGCCAGCCCCAGGCCGGTGCCGCCGTATTTGCGGGTGGTCGAGGCGTCGATCTGGCTGAATGATTGAAAGAGCCGATCCATTCGTTCCTGCGGAATTCCGATTCCGGTGTCGCGGACGCTGAAATGCAGGCAGGTTTCTTCCTGCAGGGTGGCGGGGACCGTTTCGACTTCCAGGACCACTTCGCCTTTTTCGGTGAATTTAACTGCATTGTTGAGCAGGTTGAGCAGGATCTGGCGCACCCGGGTGACATCGCCGAGGACCATGACCGGGGCCCGGGGATCGACTTTGATGATCAATTCCAGCTGTTTTTCGGCGGCGCGAGAGGCGACCATATCGACGGCGCTCTCCACACATTCTCGCAGATCGAAGGGCTGGCTTTCCATATCCATGCGGCCGGCTTCGATTTTCGAGAAGTCGAGGATGTCGTTGATGATCGAGAGCAGGGAGTCACCGCTGCTGCGGATGATTTCAGCAAATTCATGCTGTTTGGGGTCCAGTGGGGTCTGGAGCAGCAGTCCGGCCATGCCCAGGATGCCGTTTAAAGGCGTGCGGATTTCATGGCTCATGGTGGCGAGGAAGGCGCTTTTGGCCCGGTTGGCGGCTTCGGCGGCTTCTTTGGCTTCTTGCAGCTGTTTTTCAGCCTGTTTGCGTTTGGTGATGTCGCGGAGGAGCAGGAGCCGGCCGCGAGACGATCCTCGACGGTCGCGCAGGGGGGAGATGAGCATGTCATAGGTGCGCAGGGCCAGGGCATCGCCCAGATTGAGTTCAACGCGGATCTCTTTGAGCGGGTCTGAAGCTTCCAGTTGGGCGATGATGCGGGCATCCAGGATCTGGGCGGCTTCCATGCCGATGGCCTGTTTGCCGGGGAGATCGATGAGGGTACGGGCCGCTGGATTGAGATCCAGGATCCGGCCGTGATTGTCGAGGACCAGGGCCCCTTCGCTCATACTTTCCACGATCATGCTGCGGGCGATGGGGACAATTTGCAGCATCTTGTAACGGTAAAGGCTCAGGGTCAGCGAAAGGCCGCTGGCGCTGAAGAGCAAGGGTGTCAGGTCCATATGGGGGATGGGGCTCATCTTAAAGATGAAGAGTATATTGCCGGTCAGGGGGAGGCCGATGGCTACCAGCAATAGAACGGCCTGCTGCCAGTAGAGATTGGAGGCGTAAACGATGGCCCGCAGCAAGAGGATGATCCCGGCCATGATCATGGTATAGCCGACGATAATAGTGACCCACCACCAGAGGCCGAAGGTGGGAACGAGGGCTAAATAGGGACTGTAATCCAGGTCATAAGCGGACCACATGAAGCCGTGCCAGGAGTTGGTCCAGACCATCACCAGGGTGATCGGAGCTTCGGCCCAGATCAGGATTTTTCGAACAGGAGTCAGCCAGTCGCTGTGACCGCTGTATTCCAGGGCGAAGGTGAGCCAGCCCCGGGAGACCAGGATGATGCCGAAATATTGCAGCTGCACCATCAGGGCTTTGGTGGGGATATTTCCGCCGATGATCTCAAAGGCATTGAAGAAGGACCAGAGGGCCGTGCCGGTTACCATTAAAACGATGGGCAAGGCGCCCGAGGCGCTCCGTCGATTATAAGCGGCGCGGGCTGTGATGATGGAAAGTGCGGCTGCTATCAGCGATGGCAGCATGTAGGGAGTCCATACCCAATGCAAGTTGATCTCTCCTGTGTAGCGTGGCGTTTATGTAAGTGGCCGGTGCGCCGTTCTTTTGCTCTGGAATGCTTTCAAGTATATGAGATTTTCTAATGATGACAACCGGGGGAAGTAGACAGTAGAAAGTAGACAGTAGGAAGCAAAGAATTGGATCGATTTTTCGACCTGTGCGGTTAGGCTGGGAAAAAAGCCCATATTTGGGGCGGCTTTCTGAAGCCGCCCCAAATATGAATAAAAAACAACTCTCTCTGACTTCTTCGCACAGCGCGGCGTTTTTTACCAGGAAGGTCCCTGTTGCGGGGTATAGAGCTGTTTTTAATCCGTGTTAATGAACAACTGTGCGGGTTAAGAAAAAAGCTGTATTTGCGCGCGCATTCTTATGCGCGCGCAAATACAAACAAAAATTCTCTCTCCCTGCTTCGCACAGCGCGTCGCTTTTTACCGGGAAAGCACCTGTTGCGGGGTGAAGCCGAAGGATTTATTGCGGATAAGGGATCACTTCCAGGATGACGGTATCTCCCCCGGCGGCCAGTGGGACGCGTTGATAGGTGGTCGGATCGTAAAGCACCGTAGAAAGCGTGTAATTTCCGAAAGGGGCATTCTCCGGCACGATCAAATCGTAATAGGCCGGCAGGCTTTCTCCGACCGGCAGCCGCGACAGGGGCCAGTAGTCGCTGAGGAGGGGATGGTCGTTTTGGGTTGTCGGCTGCGTGCCGTTTTCCAGCGTGAAATGAACGGCGGTGGAAAGTTCCTGCGGTTGGGAGCGGCTCAATTCCCAGAAGAGATAGAGGGAGATGCGGTATTTTCCCTGGCTGGGCAGCAATTTGTAGCCTCGCAGGATCAGTCCGTTTTGGAAGGGGATGTTCAGGCTTTTGATGGGAGCCAGGGCTTCGAGCCGTTCGGGGTGGGGGATGGTGTAGGCGAAGAGCCGGATTTCATTGCTGTAGACAACCTCGGTCTGATAACCGCCGGCGGCTTCCAGCGTGCCCTGGAAGAGCTGTCCCGGATCGACGGCGGCATCCTGATAGAGCAGCAGCCACCAGCGGCCGTCGCCTTCCGGACGGTGACTGTCCAGTTGGGCATAGACGGTTTCCGGGCGGGTGCGTTCTCCAATGGCGGGCCCGGCCGTGAAGGGGACGGTCGAGCGGTAGGAAGTGAAGAGCTGGATGCCGTGGGCGGCCACGGTCCAGCCGCGGTCGCGAGGGGTGGAATGGGTGTTCATAAAGGCGACGGCATTGCGAAAATCAGGATACCAGCGCGTGGTCTCGCCGGTGAAGATGTCGTTGAGCAGCGGCGGGCTCCAGAGAGCCATGATCAACGTGGCGGCGGCGACGAAGGGGGTGATCAGCCGGGGCCAGAAACGGAGGGTCCATTCCAGCAGGAGGGCCAGTCCCAGCAGGATCAGCGGCAGGGTCCAGATGAGATAGCGGGCCTGATGGACCGGGCGCAGTTGCCAGAGCAGGAAGGTGGCTAATGCGCCGCCGAAGCCGGCTGCGGCGAGCATCCCGGCGCGGTCCCGATCTTGTAAGGCGGCGATGAGCAGGCCCAGGGCGCCGGCCAGCATCAGGGCATAGCCGAGGGCCGGCGGGGGGACGGCATTCAACGGGGCCAGGATGGGCCGGGCGATCAGGAGATCGGGCCCCAGCTCTTCCAGGAAGGTCTGGAAGGTGGGGGCCGTGGTGGTGGTGAAACTTTCAAAGCCGGCGGCGACGCGGAAGGCGATCAGGCCCCACAGGCCGGCGGGGATGAAAGGCAATCCCAGCCAGAACCAGGAGAGGGCCGGGCGGCGTTGATTTTTCAGGAAGAAACCGGAGATCCAGTGCCAGGCCGCGGCGGCGGCCAGCGGAAAGAGGGCGAAATAGTGGATGAGCAGGGCTGCGGCGCCGGCCGTGACCCAGAGTCCACGCCGGCGACGGAGCAAGCCCACCAGCGCCAGGAGGACGGCAAAGATCCAGAAGGTGTAGAGCCGGGCGTCCCGGGCATACCAGATCAATGTAGGATGAAGGGCCAGCAGGAGCGGCAGCCAGGGGGCGCTGCGCAGTTTAAGGGAGCGCGCCAGCGCGGTCAAGGCGGCGAGGGCCAGGACGGCGGCGACGACGCTGGGGAAACGCAGCAGAAATTCGATCCCGTTGGAGGGTTCGAGGCCGGGGGCGTAGGCTTTTACGCCGGCGAGGGCACTCCAGCCTTTGAGGAGCAGGTAGTAAAGGGGGGGGTAGGGTTGTTGGGTTTGCAGGATGTGCAAGAATTCGCCGGGGGTGTGGCCCAGGACCAGATCGGCGTTGAAGAATTCGTCGTACCAGAAGCTGAAATGGCTCAGTTGCCGGAGTCCCAGGAACCAGGCGATGAGCAGTGCAGGGATTGAAATCCACTTTGAGTGCGATGGTGCGGCTTTCATGGGGGGGATTATACCATTTTTCAAGGAGGTGTGTTGTTAGCGTCCCGCAAAGGGTTTTCGTGTGGTAAGAGGCGACGCGCTGTGCGAAGCAGGGGGAGAGAGTTTTTTGTTTATGTTTTCGCGGGCTTTCTGAAGCCCGCGAAAACATGGACTTTTTTCTTGTTTTTTGGGGGGTTAACCGTACAGGTCGTTTTTTTTCAGAGCCGCCAGATCCTGGGCGATGGTGCGGATGCTGACCTGGAGGGCGGCGGCAAGGGCACGGTAGGTGGGGCGGGCGCCTTGCGAGGCGGCTTCGGCCAGCAGCCGGGCCAGCTGTTGCCGGCGGCGGGCAATTTTGTCTGTACCGGTCCGATCCTCGGGTGCGTTGGGAGTCCATTCGATCTCGATGGTTTCCCGGGGGGCCGCTTCTCGGAGCAGCGTTACCCGGACCCGGTTGGGACGGCATTCCTGCCAGGCGGCCAGGATTTCTCGATGTTCGCTCCGTCGTTGCAGGCTCATCCGGCGATGTTCCGGGGTCAGGCGGTCGAGCATGGTCTCCAGCAACTTTTGGGCCTGTTCCAGAAAGGGCCGGGCGGTATCCGATTGTCCAAGAGCTGTCAGGGCCTGATAGCGGACGAAGGGCGCCCACCAGGGCTGCGTGCCGGAATCGCTCCAGTCGGTCAGGGCTTCCCCGGAAAGTCGCCCGGCTTCGGTCCATTGCTTTTTTTTCAGGCAGATGCGGGCCTGATTGGCCAGGATGAGGACGAGCGAAGGTTTCCAGTTCTCTACGCGGGCCAGTTTTTCGGCAGCCTGCAAATGGCTCCAGGCTTCGTCGAGTTCATCCATTTCATAATCCAGCTGGGCCAGAGCCTGATAAGCCGTGCCGGTCAGCCAGCGGGCGGTTAAGGCTTCCAGCCGAACCACTGCGGAGTTGAGCCGCTGATGGGCGGTGGGGTAATCTTGCTTTTGCCGGCTGCTCAATCCCTCGATGATTTCTACAAATCCCCGGACCCATGCATCTTCGTGCTGCCGGAGATAATCCAGCGCTTTTTCTATAATTGGAGGGATGGGTTCATATTCCCCCAGGGCGGTGAGGCGGCATTGGGCGGCATTCAGCCAGACTACCTGCGCCAGCCGATGATCGTTGAGCTGCCAAAAAATCTTTCCGGCTTCTTCGTAACAGGCCAGGGCCTGTTCGATATGCATTTCGGCATAGATGTTTCCCAGATTGTTTAAGGCCCGGGCTTCGACATAGGCGTAGCCGAGTTCGCGGGCCAGGGTCAGGGCATTGAGGTAGGCTTTTTCGACGGTTTGATGGCCTCCCTCTTTGTTCTGGTAAACGCTTCCCAGCCGGCAGTAGATATCGGCCATGCGGGCTTTGTCGCCTAACTGTTCATAGATGGCCAGCGCTTTGAGGTTTTCTTCGATGGCTAAATCCGCGTCTGGTTGAGCTTTCAACCATCCCAGATGCATGTGGACTTCGCCGGCCAGCTGGAGATTTTGGGTGTCCCGGCATAGTTTTTCAGCGGCCCAATAACATTCCTGGGCCAGATCGAGCCGGCCGTCGAAGGCGAGGTTGATGATTTCACCCAGAATGATCCATGACATGGCTTCAGTCTCCGGGTCGCCGAGCTGTTGGGCCAGAGCCAGCGATTCCCGGGCCAGTTGTTCGCCTTCGGCAAAGCGGCTGAGCATCTCCATCAGGACGGCCTGACGCTGCCGGACCTGGACCAGCCGGCGGGGATCGTGGCAGGCCAGGTGGGCCAGACGTTCCAGGTCGCGGTTTTGATCTTCCCGGCGGCCCAGAATTTCAAGGACGGCTTCGCGGCGGCTCAGCAGCTCGAACTGTCCGGCCTCCTGTGGATCGATCTGATCGGCGGCCTGGATGGCCAGATCCAGATGTTGGAGAGCCTGAGAATAAATAAAAACGGTCAGGGCTTTTTCTGCGGCCAGTTTCTGGTAATGGTAGGCCTTTTTCCACTCCATCCCGGCTGAGAAGTGGTGTGCCAGGGCTTCGATGGGGAGCGGGGTTTGCAATTCCAGGGCCTGGGCCGTTTCCAGATGCAGGGTCCGGCGGCGTTCGGGCGTGAGCGCTTCGTAGATCACCTGATGGATTTTGTCGTGTCTGAATTGATAGGTGTGCGGCAGTTCGACCAGCAACCGACGTTTGAGAAATTCCTGTAACGCCGTCAGCAGAGCCGGCAGGTCAAACCAATGCAGCCCGGCGAGCAATTTGAAATCGAACTGCCCGCCCAGGACCGACAGGCGTTCCAGGATATCGCGCAAATGGGAGGGGAGTTGTTCAAGCCGGCGCAGGATGACCTGTTCCACTACGGGGGGCAGAGGCAGCTCGTAGGTGTCCATATCCAGATCGTAGGGTGTGGTCCAGAGACCGTCGGCAGTGGGCCGTAAGATCCCTTCATCGTACAGACTGTGCAAAATTTCCAGGATGAAGAGGGGGTTGCCGTGAGTTTCAAGGGCCAGCCGCAGGCTAAAAGTGGGAGCGAGGGTGCCGCCCAGGCAGGTGCGGACCAACTCTTCAATGGCGGCTTCATCCAGCCGGCCGAGGTTCAGGTGGCCGAGCAGGGCGCTCCAGGGAAAATCGGTCAGTTTTTGGCGCAGATCCGGTTGGGTATGGAGTTCTTCCGTGCGCAGGCTGACGATCAGAACGATGCCGGCCCTTTCCAGCCGGACGGCCAGATGGAGAACGATTTCCAGCGTGTCGGGATCGGCCCAGTGGAAGTCATCCAGGACGAGCAGCAGGGGGGTGATTTCTGCCCAGGCGGTCAACAGTCGGGCCAGACCTTCGATCAGGCGGGTTTGGGCGGCTTCGCTTTTCAAGGTCGGGAGCGCGGTGCTTTGCGTCGGGGTATCGATCAGCCCGGGGAGCAAAGGGTACAACACCTGTCGCCATACCGGTTCGAGCAGTTGTTGGAGCTGTTCTGTGCGCAGCGGAGTCAGGCCGCTTTCCAAGGCTTCGGTCAGTGCTTCCAGGGGGCGGCCGGTTTCCAGTTGAGAGAATTTCCCCCAGAGGAGCTGTCCGCCGCGCCATTCGAAATCGGCGGCGACTTCCCGCAACAGCCGGGTTTTGCCGATCCCGGCTTCGCCTTCGAGGACGATGAGATGGCCGTTTCGGCTCTCATTTTGTTGGAGCCATTGCAGCAATTGGGCGCGTTCGGCGGTTCGGCCGATCAGCGGCAGGGAGAGGGTGCGTTCGTTGTTTCCGGGGCGGCCGATCAGGGTGGGGCGGGGATCGGGGAGATAGGAGCCAACCGGGCTTTCCTTTTTAATCGAAGTATGCCGGGCGATCGAGCGGGCCAGTTTTTGCGTTTCGTCGTCGGGTTCCAGCGCCAGTTCGCGTTGTAAAACCTGGCGGCAGATTTCAAACTGACGGAGGGCGGTGGCCGAATTGCCCAGATAGTGATGGAGGCGCATGATTTCCCGGTGAGCGCTCTCTCTCAGGGGATCGATCCGGGCCAGCTCTTGCGCGGTTTGCAGGGCCTGTTCATAGCGCAGGGTGGCTTTGAAGGCCACGATCAATGTTTCCAGGGCCTGTAAATAGAGTTCGCGCAGCCGTTCCCGTTCGATGATCGCCCAATCGTCGTAGTAACCTTCCAGAAGGTCGCCCTGGTAGAGTGCGACGGCCCGGGAGAGCGTTTGAGCGGTTACCGACCAGGGGCCTTCGCTTTTGAGCAGCTCTTCAAAATCGACTACATCGATTTGCAGGGAGGTCGGATCGGCCAGCGCGATTTGTTCAGGATCGGTGGTGAGCAATCCCGGCAGGCTGCGGTTGATGTGCCAGACGGCCTGTCGCAGGGCGCGGCGGGCATCGGCTTCGTTCGATTCCGGACGCAGCTGGCCGATCAAGGCGGCGCGGGGGAGGGGTTTTCGCCGCAAGAAGAGGCAGGCCAGCAGACGGCGGGCATCGTTCGAGGCGGGCAGCGGGAGTGGGGTGCCGTTTTGATAGATGGTGAATGCGCCGAAGAGTTGTACCTGGAATGCGATGACGGTCATAATGTTCCTCCGGGGTGATTTTATGTCGGAAATGCGTTCTGGACAAAACCGGGGATTTAACGCAGAGGCGCAGAGAAAATTTCTTATTTATTTATTTTTTTTCGCGCGCCGTCTGCGGCGCGCGAAAAAAATCGATTTTAAATTGCATGGGGAAAACTGGTTGCCGGGGGGCGGCGAAGACAGCGGCGAGACGGCCCCGGGCGAAAATAGGCTCAGGAGTCAAGCTATGAAACAGCGTTTGCCTGTCGTCAATAAGCATCGTCATGTCTTCGTTTTGCGTATCTGGCAACATGAAGAAACCGCAGACGCCTGGATCAGTGAAGTTCAGGAGGTGAAGACCGGTCTGACCGAATATATCTACGGATTGGAAGCTCTGTTCGATTTTCTAAAACAAAAAATCACGGCTTCGGTTGCAGTCCAACCGCCGGATCCACCGGCGATTCAAATCAACAGGAGGGAAAACGATGACGATTGAGCGACTTTTCCAGATCAGCGATTTCCGGCGGCCGGCGGTTTCGGCTTTTAACCGGCGGTGCAGTCTGATTTTTCTTATCCTGGTGGTGTTAGCCACCAGCGCTCCCTTTTATTCGGTCAAAGCCGCGCCTGCCGGCACGGTTGTGCGGGGAGATCTGGGGGGAGAAATTACCTGGACCAGGTTGGGGAGCCCCTATCAGATCGATGTTTCCGTCAATGTCCTCCCGGGGGCCCGGTTGACGATTGAGCCGGGTGTCGTGATCCAGACGGCGGACATCTCTTCGACCAATTACAATTTCGACGTGGCGGGAACGTTGATCGCTCGGGGAACGGTAACCGAGCCGATCCGGTTTGTGACCACTTCAGAGGGGTGGTCGGGCGTCAATATTATGGGCACTGTGGAGCACTTCAACACGGGCTCGGTTCTGGAATATGTGATTCTCGATGGGGGTGGGTATGGGGATTCCGGTTCCGGGGCCAATCTGCACCTGACGGACAGCGAAGTGACCGTGCGCCATTGCCAGTTCAGCAACAGCAGCGGCGACGGTATTTTGGGGGACAACGGGGGCAGCCGCAGCGTGGCACATGTTTCGGATTCGAGTTTTACCAACAACCGGGGATATGCCATCAATTTTGAGGATGGGAATGTCAATCCGGTGCTTTCCGACCTGACCGCTACGGGTAACGGGGCGGGGGTGCTTTACGGCGGAAATTTTGTGGCGATCACCGGGCGGGGAATTTTGACCGGGACGCATACCTGGGAAAAGATGGGTCTGCCTTATCTGCTCTACAATCAGATCTCGGTAGAACCGACGGCCACGCTGATCATTTCGCCCGGGGTGCAGATTTACGTCACTCCCGGCAACGATATGCTGGATGTGGCGGGGCGTTTGATTGCGGAGGGGACGGATCAGCAGGAGATTCATATCGATCCGATCGCGCCGGCCGAGGGGTGGTCGGGCCTTAAGATTGTCGGGGCGGATGCCGGGCATCCCAGCCGGGGAACGTCTCTCAACCATGTGGCGATCACAAAAGGGGGCTATGGGGATTCCTGCGATTTGTATTTATACGACGGCGAAGCGACGGTTTCCAACAGCCATTTTTCAAGCAGTGAGGACAGCGGGGTCTGTCTGGATCGCGGCGCCTGGATTACCATGTCCAATATCCTGCTGACCGACAATTTGGGATATGCCATCGATGTCCTCAATCCTGACGCTTATTTTTCGCTTTCGGGGTTGAGCGCTACCGGCAATACAACCGATTCCATTGCGGTGCGGGGTGGGGGGATCTACGGCCTGCATTCCTGGCCCAATGCCGGGATCGATACCTACGATATCCGTGGAGATCTTACGATTGCGGCCGACGCTGCTGTGAATCTGGCTCCGGGGTTGAAGATGCGCTTTGAATATGGCCGCAATATCGGAGTGACGGGCGCTTTTACGGCCAACGGGACGGTTGCCGATCCCATTACCTTTACCAGCGAAATCTCCGGGGCCGGACAATGGGCGGGGATCACTTTTCAAGGGACTTCAGGGCAGCCGGCCGAGGGCTTTTTCCGCTATGTCACACTGGAAAACGGCGGCTACGGGGGCGGCAGCATGGTCGAAGTTCGCGATGGACGGGCGACCTTTGAAAACTGCATTTTACGCAATTGCAGCGCCGATGCCTTGCATGTGATTTCCAGTTCGCAGGTTATCCGCACCGGGGCAGCCTTTACGGTGCCTCTTAAAACGGAGATCCATTGGAGCGAACTTTACGATATCGGCGCGGAAGCGGTCAACAATGATTCTTTGACCGTGGTGGATGCGACTCATAACTGGTGGGGTGCGGACAGCGGGCCCCAGGCAGAAGACAATCCCAACGGCACCGGCAGTGCGGTGAGCCTTTTGGTCGATTACCGGCCCTATTTGGGAAGGGCAGGCCTGCGATATTTCTTCTTCCTGCCGATCACGCGGAAATAGACTGAAGGCGGAGCAATAACAACATAGTGGGCACGCGCCTTCGGGCCGCGTGCCTACTTTGCTGGGGTTAATGTACGGGCAGCTCAAAATTTTCCAGGAACGAATACTCAATCTGGTTATTATGAAATAACTCGAAGGATTGGTGATTTTGCCAGGTTTAATCCTGATAATGGCTACTTTGGAGTGGTTACACCTGATGGTATTATTAAAACATTCTTTAGACCCGGGGGGATGTATCTGCCCAACGGCAATACGTTATGAGTCAAATCAACAAATGAATTCTTTTGAATATTTATTAAAAGTTAGAGATGCTCTAATGAGAGCCGGATGGTTTGGAGATCGTTCTCCGGCAGTTTTGCTTACTTCATGGAAATCTTTTGTTGACTATTGTGAAGAGGGTTATGTTGGTAATATTTACGAATATTTTGATGCTATTCGAGTTCGAGAACAAATTGAAGTAATTTTGACGGCACCTGAATTGCAGAATTATGATCAATTAAACGAATACAAGAGATATGTTCATATTGTTGATGAACAATTTAAGACATTATTACGGTTGGATATAAGCATACCACAGCGTAAGTATTGGTGGGAAAAGGGGGTATTGAAATACGGGGGAGAAGAATTTGCAAAGGATCTTTTTGATAATTTCGACATTTCAATTGAAGTAATTAAATAGTTGGAAAGATAAACAAGGTTTTCTCGCGCATTCTGATGCGCGAGAAAACATCAACAAAAAACGTGAAACGTAAAACGTAATGATCTGTCGGCTGGGGGAATTTGCACGCCTTCCGAGGCGTGCAAATTCCCCTAAAAACAAATCCCCCCTTTCCCCCATCTGCGTCTTTGGGGGATAAGAGGGCCAGCGCGGGCTATTTTCAGGACAGAAGGCCATGCCGGGGGCGGCACCCCGAAAGATGAAAATTCAGCGGAAGTAGACAGCGGCAAGTAGACAGTAGTAGGACAATGGCAGATTAGGAAGGGTCTCTTGTATGCCCT
>CAZCTC010000121.1:0-6787 GCA_964501335.1 uncultured Anaerolineales bacterium
TTTGCGGGACGTTACAAGGCCGGGGCCATATCAGCGTGCCCTATTTTCAGGACAGGAATTTATGGAACCATGTTTATGTGAAAAGTGCAAGGGGATTTATACGGTGGCCTATCAGCCGGGGCGCTGTGAAGCCGTGGTGCAGTGTCAACGGTGTGGGCGTTTGTGGTACACGCTGCTTTTTGAGCGGATGGGATTTGGCCGGGAAGATACCCTGGAAGAATATCGCATTCCGATCAGTGAGGCAGAGTATCAGCAGATCAAAGCGGCCGATCCGGAGCGGCTGTCGCTGGATTTTTTACGGGGCCGGTCGGCCCGGGTATTTCATGAGAGCGGCAGGGCCGACGTGACTTCGGATTTTGCGTTGGGTCGCTGCGGACGTTGATGTTTGTTTTATTACGCGCGCTCCCAGAGGGAGCGCGCGTAATAAATTAGTTATTCCAGCCCCATCATAGCGGGCGGGGGCGGGAATCTGGCATCGGTTTCGTAAAGGGTGCGGATTTCTTCAAAGGAGCCGTCTCCGGCCAGCATCAGATCTGCGATGTGGTCCATCGTTTCGCAGGCGATATCCTCTTCGGTTGCTTCGGTATCCTGTTTTTCCAGATAACCCCAACCGCCATCCCAGGGCAGGATCTCCATTTTGTTGAAGGAAAGAAAATCGCGCAGGAGATTGCCGCGGACGAACCAGAGCCCCGACATGTCGAAGATTCCGAAATCCTTGGGGTCGGCGGTGCCGCTGCGACAGAGCTGCCAGGCGTGGCCGCCGGCGATAAATTGATCCCGGGGGGTGTCCAGCGGATCGAATTTGATGCCCATTTTTTCGATCATCAGTTCATCGAGCTGCGCATCGACCAGTACCCAGCGTTTCTCTCCGGCATTCCAGTATTCACAGACCCAATGGTCTTCATAGTGATTGGGGATGAAGTAGGTGCCGAAGCCGCAGCGGGCGCGGGCGGGGATGCCCTGGTGGCGCAGGATGGCGGTCAACATGACGCTGAAGTCGCGGCAATTGCCCACCAGTTTTCGTTCGGGAGGGCGGGCCCGGGTGAAGGGAGCGGGGTCCAGATCGAGCATACGGGTGAGCTGTTTTTTTACCTGTCGCAGGGTGACTTCGGTGTTGCGCTCGTCGCTGAGGTCGAGCCCGTAGGCCTTGGTCCAGAAGATATGGACCATCAGTCCTTGCAGGGTTTTGACCAGTTCGGGAAGGTTATTCGGCAGGTCGTCGAAGTGAACGGCGAGGGCGCCGGCATGGGTGATGGGGCCGGGTTGGGCGTAGTAATCCAATAGATTCATCTAAGAGAGACCTCCGTATGAATTTCCCCTCTGAGTGAGGTAGTGCTGAAAAAAGACACTATAGTTTAGCATGAAAAGAGGAAGGGGCCAGTGATAATGTGTTTAACGCTGGAGTTCTTCAATTTTCTTGAGAATATCGCTGCGTTGGTGGGTGTTGGGAACCATTTGGAGATAGCGTTTGAAATCCTGGATGGCGAGTTCTGCATGGCCCAGCTGGCTGTGGACCTCGGCCCGGTCATGATAGGGATTGGGGAGGTCCGGATTCAACGCAAGGGCCTGATTGAAGTCTTCCAGGGCTTTTTCCAGTTCCTGGCGATGGGCGTAAATAACGCCGCGTCCGTAATACCCTTCGGCCCAGTTGGGGGAGAGTTCGATGATTTTATTGAAGTCTTGGAAAGCTTGATGCAGCCAGTTTTCCCGATAGTAAGCCCAGGCCCGGCAGAAATAGGCTCCTCGATAGGTGGGGTTCAATTGAATAACAGCATCGAAATCTGTTATGACCAGTTTCCAGTCTTCGGTTTGATCGTAGGTCCAGGCCCGGCTGAAATAGATATCGATCAGATCCGGGGCCAGTTTCAGAGCATAAGTAAAGCAGCTTTCCGCTGAACTTTGGGGTCCGTATCGGGTATGAATCCGGGCTCGATGATAGTAAGCCTGAACATAAGCGGGATAGAGTTTAGCTGCTTCGAGAAAGTCTTGTTGGGCCTGAGCCAGATCTCCTGCTTTTTCGGCTGCGAGCCCTTTTTCCAGGAATAGCTGGGCTGAGGGGCGGGTGGGGTCCCCGCTGAGCATTTCAGGAAGAGCCTTGCAAAGGAAGACGATAGAATCGTTGTGGCCGTTTTCGAGTTCTTTTTCTATCTGTGTAAATGGAAAGAGGATCCGGCCGTTAGGAAATCGCAGGCCTCCGCGGCTATCCTGGTTTTCCCATTGCCCGCCGTAATTGAAGCGGATCCATTCTCCCAGGTAGGCGCCGCAGCGATCGATGAGTGTGGCGATTTCTTCGGCAGAGAGCCTGTTTTGCCTTTTCTTCTTTCTACAGGCTTTAATATAGCGGTCCAGCCAGTCGATAGCTTCCGCATCATAATGTAAATTCTTGTCATAATCGCTTTGAGCCAGGAAAAAGAGTTCCCGAGCTTTTTGAGCGATGAATTTCTCCGGTGGTTTCCAGGTCAGGTTCAGGGTGTTGGCGAGTTTTTTGATATCCGTGACGATTTCTGTGATTAGGGTTTCGGTGTTTGGAGAGGCGGGGATCTTATAATATTTCAGCCATTCGATCAGGACTCGATGGCGGTGGAATCCGAAACTTTCGAGTATGGTACGAACCTGGGGATCGAATCCGGTGTTCTGGCGAGGTTGACGTTGGGAGCTATGGGACGGCAGGTGGGGGGTTTCGGATAGTTCCAGGAGCAAGGTGTCAGGGAAGGTTTGATAGTCGACCGTGGCATTATGGGTAAAAAATGAGAAGCCGAACCAGACGTAGAAATTTTGCATCTGGATATAGAAGCCATACGTCATGCCACAGGGACCTTCATAGGGATTGTCGCTGTTTTCATCGCTCCAGTCGGTGTAGCTATAGTTGGTTTCTGGTGGATAGCAGGTCAGGTTGAGGCTTTCCTGCAATTGTTCTCTGATTTTATCCGTCAGAGCTATGAGAAGAGCCCGGTCTTCAGCATACAGGGATTTGAACACTTCACTCATTTTTGTCATGGTATTAGAGAATTTTTGGGGGATGATTTCGCGCGCCTTTTAAAGCGCGCGAAATCATATTTTTTCTCTTGCGTTTTATCTCGCCAGCACCTGGGCCATCTTGAAGAGCCGGGTGTCGAGCGGCTTCTTTTGATGGACGGCGATTTCCAACGGCGTGGCGGTGACCTCGCCGCGGATCTCGCCGATGAGGATGCCGGATTCGCCGGCGGCGAGATGTTCCACGGCGCCGGCTCCCAGGCGGCTGCCGAGCAACCGGTCGAAGGCGCCGGGGATGCCGCCGCGTTGGACATGTCCCAGGATGGTGACGCGCAGGTCGAAGCCCAGCCGTTCTTGATGTTCATCGTAATATCGGGCCAGGGCCGTGGCGTCGTAGCGGGCGCCTTCGGCGACAACCACCAGGCCGTTGGCTTTGCCGCGTTGATAAGCGCTTTGCAGTTCGTCGGCGATGGCTTCGGGATCGGTCTCGATTTCGGGGATGGCGATCGCTTCGGCGCCGCCGGCGATGCCCGACATCAGGGCCAGATAGCCGCAGTCACGGCCCATCACTTCGACGAGGAAGGCGCGGTGGTGGGAGGTGGCGGTGACCTTGAGCCGGTCGATGGATTCCAGGGCGATGTCGAGGGCGGTGTTCACCCCGATCGTGATATCGGAGCCGTAGAGGTCGTTGTCGATAGTCGAGGCGATGCCGACCGTGGGGAATCCCATCTGGAAAAGATCGTAGTTGCCGGTCTGAGAGCCGTTGCCGCCGATGACGACCAGGGCGTCGATGCCGCGATTGGCAAGGTTGTCGAGCGCCAGCCGGCGGCCGGCTTCCGTTCTGAATTCGGGGGAGCGGGCGCTGCCCAGGAAGGTGCCGCCCAGCTGGATGATCCCGCCGACATCGCGGGCGCTGAGTGGAATGAGATCGTCGGAGATCAGGCCGGCGTAGCCGTGGTGGACGCCGAAGACTTCCCAGCCCTGTTCGATGCCGGAACGGACGACGGCGCGGATCGCGGCATTCATGCCGGGGGCATCTCCACCGCTGGTTAAAACTGCAATTCGTTGCATTTTTCCTCCTGATGGGCGGTATGGCGGGAGTATAGCAGAGGTTGGGGGAAAGGGAAACGGGAGGACGTAAAACGTGATGATTTACCGGCCTGTGCAGTTAGTCTGGCAAAGCGAAAAGCCCGTGTTTTTGCGCGCCTTTTGAGGCGCACCAAAACATAAGCAAAAAAACGCAGTACCGCATAATTCACTAAGATTTCACCGCAAAGGCGCCGAGGGCGCAGAGAAAAAAGCCCATGTTTTCTCGCGCATTCTGATGCGCGAGAAAACATGGACAAAAAACTCACTCTGTCTGCTTCGCACAGCGCGGCGCTTTTTACTAAACAAAGGCCTTTTGCGGGATGTTAAAAGTAGACATTGGCCAATTGTGCAGGCCGTTACTTTCTCCTGAAGTAAGGCGCGCAGTAGATGTTGGCGCAGCGGATCATGCGGAAGCCGCCGTCGCGTTCGGCATAGTAGATGATGATGGGCAGTCCATCCGGGCCGATGGTGATGGAGGAGCGATACCCGGGGTCGGTGAAGCGACTGGAGTTGTCCAGGATCTGGATCGCAGCGGTGGTGCAGGTGGGATCGCCGCAGTGGGCGTATTTGAGGTAGTAGTGGTAGGTATCCTGATAGGCGATGACCGGGAACCCGTCGGGGCCGATGGTGACGGATGAGTAGTTGCCGACGGTATAATCCCGATCGGGGGTGGTTTTGGTGATGGCGGTGCAGGTGATATCGACGCAGTGCCCGACGTGCAGGTCGTGCCCGAGCATGTCGTCGGAGTAGGTGATCAATCCCAGCCCATCCTGTCCGATCACGAGGGTGGGTTCTTTGCCGGTGACATAGGCGTTTTCCAGAGTGCTGGTGATGTAACTGCTGCAATCGAAGGAGTTGCAGTGGAGCGAGGTCAGAATATAGGTATTGGCACCGATCAGACGGGTATAAACGGCCAGGTTCAGGCCGTCGACCCCGGTGGCGCTGCCGATCGACCAGTAGTGGGACTGGTCGATGGTGACGGTGCTGCTGCTGGTGCAGGCCAGATTGTTGCAGTGGACGGTTTTCAACTGGTTGGTCTGGTAGTTGATGTAGGTGATGATCGCCAGGCCGTCGCCGCCGATGGTGATGGAGTTCCAAATAACCCAATCATTGTTGAGCACCGTGGTGGTGTAGGCCGTGCAGGTGATGTTTTCACAATGGAGGACTTTGAGATTGGGATTGGTGTTGCCGATATTGTAACTGACGATCGGCAATCCGTCGGCTCCGATGGCGAGGGAACTTTTCTCTCCGGCATAGTAGGTGTTGTCGGGGCGGGTGAGCACGTATTCGGTACAACTGATGTTGTTGCAGTGCACGATGTTGAAATATTGGTCCTGGGTCGAGTAAAAAGTAAAGATCGGTAAGCCGTCGACGCCGATGGTAATGTTCCCTTGATTTTCGCTGGGGTCGCCGTTGACATTGGCATCGAAGATCCGGAAGGAATTGGGCTGCGGGAGCAGGTTGCGGCTGAGGGGAATGTCGGTCTGGCAAACCACGCTGCCGTCGTTGTTGACGGCGCGGATGGCCCGTCCTCCGGGGCAGGTTCCGCCGGCCCGCAGCTGAATCGTGTTGGTGTTGACGCTGAACTGATTGCTGTTAAGGTCCAGGCCGGTGCCGGCCGTGTAGAGGTAACTATCGGCGGGCTGGCCGTTCAGCAGGGCGGCATTGAGAGCCTGCTCGGCTGTGACGGCGGCGGTGGCGGTGAGGGCCTGGTCGGCGTTAACGGCATAGGCGGAATTAAAAGCGTAGTTGGCGGTCAGGGCGGTAGTGGCGGAGAGGGCCTCATTGACCGGACTGGTGATCTCCGTGCCGGGATGGGTATGTTCCAGCGGGCTGTAATGGCTGTCATGGTTGTGGTCGGCGCGGGCGATCCAGCTGGTCACGCCGGTGCCGGAGAAGTTGGCGGTCAGTGTGACGGCGTGGGCGGTTCCACTGGTAGTCAGGCCGGGCCCGCCGGAGACCGAACTGATCACGGTGGGGGCGCCGGAGATGCCGCTCCAGGGGACTGTAGACGCGTAGAGGGCGTAAGGGACCGGGCTGAGGTACTGACGCGGCGTCAGGGTGGTGAAGTCGCCGGTGCTGCTTCCCGGCCGGACGGCCGCTTCCAGCCAGCGGGCTTCGCCGTTGAAGGGGGCGGCGCCGAAATCGAGATAGACGGTGAAGAGGCCGTGGGTGATGGCGATGTTTTCGGTCGTGCGGGTGTTGAGGGCCGTCCCGCCGGTTTGGACGGCATAAAGGCTGAATTGCAGATCGTAGACGCCGTCGGCCGGCTGGTGGTTATCTTGCAAGGTGCCCTGATAGGTGAACCCGGTGCCCATCGGGGTGACGGCGGCCGGTATTTTGGTGGGAGGATTGGAGGAGTAAGCGGCCGTGACGGGTTGGATGCACAGGATGCAGAGGATGAACAGAGCGGCATATAAGAGTTTTGCTTTCATAGTTTTCCTTTTGTGTGGACAGACTACCAATTTTTTAAGGGCGTAAGGCGGGTAAACCGGAGGTGTGTTGGGAAATTTTGTCAGGGGGCCGGTGTGTTACAGGGCTAAGTTTAGCATGGATTCTAACTTTAACCAGCAAAGGGTAAGAGAATGTTGCCGGGACGGTTCTGGAAAAAGCCATGCAGAAGTAGACAGTAGACAGCAGCAAGTAGACAGCGAGTGTTGCCGGAGCGGCTCTGGAAAAAGCCATGCAGAAGTAGACAGTAGACAGCAGCAAGTAGACAGCGAGT
>CAZCTC010000121.1:6887-14265 GCA_964501335.1 uncultured Anaerolineales bacterium
GTCGCCGGGGCGGCTCTGGAAAAGGCCATGTTTTGGTGCGCAGGCCCTCACCCCTTCCCCTCTCCCCTGTTTTGTTGTTAAGTAGCGACGCGATTTGAGTTGATGCGTTTTGGAGTATAGCCGCGAGCGATGCGGGAGGGAGAGGGGTAAGAGAATGTCGCCGGGGCGGATCTGGAAAAGGCCATGTTTTCGTGCGCATTCTGATGCGCACGAAAACATAAACAAAAAAACTCTCTCCCCCTATCCTGCGCGGCGCAACTTACAGGAGAGGGGCCTTGTGCGGGTGAGGAGGATTTCTCAAAGAGGTGCAACGCACTCTGATCTGCAATGACAGGCGGTTTGCTTTCAGGTTGAGTCGTTTGAATCGTCGGTTTGAGGGATAGAAAGTGCGTCACACCTTTGGGCAGGCTATTTTTAGGACAGAGCCCGCGCAGCAGTGCGGATCAGGGGGACGGGGTCGTTTCGCGTAGTCAAGAGAGCGGCGCGGGCAGCGGGATCGTCGAACCGGGCGAGAGCTTGCAGAGCGCGGTAGCGCAGGCGGATGTGCGGCGAAGTAAGGGCCCGGCACAGCGGCTCGACGGCGCGAGGGTCGCCGATGCGGCCGAGAATCCAGGCAGCGCGGCTGCGGAGGTCGAAATCCGGGGCGTTTTCCAGCAGCTCCAGCAGGGGGGCGACGGCCGGCTTTCCGATGCGGGCGAGGCCGCCCAGGGTCCACCGATAGCGGGCGTAATTCTTTTCCGGCAGGATGTGCAGGAAGAGTTCCAGAGAGCGGGGATCGCCGATATGGCTGAGGCCGCGGAGGGTGATCTGCTGCTGATTGGGGGTGCCGGTTTCCAGAACCCGGATGAAGATATCGTAAGTTCGGGGATCACCGGTGCGGCTCAACCCGGCCAGGTCGCGGGTGTAGATATTGGCGATTTCCCAGGTTGAGCGGGAAGCGAGGTTGTCGAGGATGTATTTAATGCCGCAGGGATTGCCCAGGGCAATAAGCGCTCTGGCGAGAGTATCACGAAGGCGCAGGTCGCTTTCGAAGATTTCAAGCAGAGGAGCGAGGGCTTCTTGCGCGTGAAGGTTGCCCAGGGCTTCGGCGATGAACCAGATATCGCCTTCGTTGTCGCTGTAGAACGCCTCTTTGAGGAGTTCCAGCAGTGGTGGGACAGCCCGCCGATCGTGGAGCCAGCCCAATGCCTCGATGACCCCCATGCGGATCTGGTAATTTTCCAGGATGGGGTGGTCCAGGCATTCCAGCAGCCGGGGGACGACGGTTTTATTGTGGGTTTGGACCAACGAGATGGCGATGTGATACCCCCGGTTCTGGTGTTCTTCAACCAGCATTTTAAAGAGCGGTTCGGCGGCGCGGGGATCACCCCTCTGGCCCAGCGCGATGGCGGCCTCTTGATGAAGGGATTGGTCCTGGAGGGCGGCGAAGAGCCCCTCGCGGCTTTCCGGGTCGGAGTGATAGCGCAAGATCCCGAGGGCTGCGCTTCGTGTCGTGAGCGAGCGATGCTGCAGCTGGGCGATCAGAATCCGGCGAGCTTCGGGGCCGGGCGTTCGTTCCAGGGCGCGCAGGGCGGCGAGCTGGATCTTTTCATTTTCGTGCTCCAGGACCTTTTGGAAGATGGGGGCATAGCGGGGCTCTTGTAAGCGGCCCAGGGTCTGCACGGCGAGGTCGCGGAGGTGGAAGGGGGGGCTTTGCAGCAGGTCGAGGAGCGGCGCTTCCAGGACTGTCGGTCCTAAGGCGGCCAGGGCCTGGCTGGCTTCGTCGTTGTTCAGCGGCGGGCCGGTGTGGATGATTTGCAGCAATTGGGGCAGGGCGCCCGGTCCACGGTGGGCCAGGATGACGAATCCGGCCGTGCGGACACGTTCCGAAGAATCCCGGAGGATTTTGCGCAGCAGGGCATCGTCAAATAACGTTTCGTCGATCCGGCTGAGGAGTTGAACGGCATAAAACCGGTGTTCCGGTACCCGCATATTAATTTTCTTGAGCAGCGGCGGGATCATCGCCCGGGTGGGATGTAAAAGGAGGATGTTTAGCGCGTTCCAGGGGATGGGGGGCGTTGAAGAGAAGAGGGTTGCGAGCAGCGGTTCCAGGCTGCGTTCATCCCAGGGCCGGTTGCAGGCTGCCTGGAACCGTATTTCAGAGTTGCTGTCGTTCAGGGCTTCGGTGAGGGCGGCGATCACTTCGGGAAATTGGGTGCGCCAGCCCAGCGCGTTCACGGCGGCGAGGCGGACGGCGGGATCGGGATCGCTGAAGCCGGAAAAGAAGGGATGCAACGATTCATAAGGCAGCGAATGCGGTTTTAGCATATCGAAGGCTTTTTTGCGGATTTCCGGCAGGGGATGCCGGGCGGCAGCGGCCAGGGCTTGGGGTGAGATGCTCTGAAGCAGGTCAATGATCTGATTGTAGTTGTCGGCGGGGGCATGATCCAGGTAGGTCAGCAGGGCCGGCACGGTGAGGGTAGGATCTTTCCTTCTTAAAATCCAGGCGGCGGCGGCTATGACGGACCGGTCTGGATCATGTAGCGCGTGGAGCCAGGGGGCCGTTTCTGAGGGGGCGGAAAGGTTGCCGATTTCGTTGATGGTGGCTTTACGGATTTCCGCCCGGGGATCGTCGAGCAGCGGGTAGAGCGGCGCGATGCCTTCCAGTCGGCGGAGGGCGCGGATAACGGTCTTGGTATTTGGAACCTCCGCCTGCTGCAGGAGCTTTCGTAACGGATTTACCGCCCGGCGGTCTCCGATCTTTCCCAGGGCGATGACGGCATAGTTTGCAGTTTGGGGATCGGAGTTGTTCAGGGCCCGGATCAACGGTTCCACGGCGGCCGCGCCCGAGTGGATGAGGCCGATCAGGGCGCGCCGGGCCGGGCGGCCGGGGTGGCTGAGTTGGGCGATCAAGGCGGCAATTTCATCCATGATTGTAGCTCTCTTGGGTTTGTGATGTTTTCTATTATAATCCTTTAGCGGGAAGTAGACAGAAAGATGGGAAACGTGAAACGTAACCGGAGATTCTTTGCAGAGATGCGCCGCCGGCATCGAGGTGAGGGGGAGGGCTTAGAAGGTGTCGCCGGGGCGGCTCTGAAAAAGGCCGTGTTTTGGTGCGCAGGCCCTCACCCCTGCCCCTCTCCCTTGTTTTGTTGTTAAGTAGCGACGCGATTTGAGTTGATGCGTTGTAGGGTGTAGCCGCGAGCGATGCGGGAGGGAGAGGGGTAAGAGAATGTCGCCGGAGCGGCTCTGGAAAGGGGCCAAAGAAAGTAGCCAGCTTGTGTTGCTCTGGAAAAAGCCGTGTTTTCGGCGGCTTTCTGAAGCCGCCGAAAACATAAACAAAAAAACTCTCTCCCCCGATCCTGCGCGGCGTATCTTACAGGGAAAGGGCTATTTGCGGGGCGCTACAAGGCTGGGGCCATATTATAGAGGCCTATTTTCAAGACAGGTTAAACGAGAGGAAACGATGAAGAAACAAGATTTTAAGGGTGATTCCAGTCTTTCTCCTATCGAACAGTTACCTGATTTTTCGACGTTGTATGCCGATTTAAAACAATGGGGCATCGATGCTTATCTGAAGGCTCTGGGCGATCCGGAGCTGCCGGAATTGCAGATTTTGCGCCGGACGCTGGAGATGTCACGAAGGGTGTTGGGGAAAGAGCCGCAGCAGCTGGCTGGGCATTTGATCGGGCGGCTGGGCGGAAATTCAAATCCGGCCGTCGTTCGTCTCCTGGACGAGGCCCGAGCCGGTTCGGATCAGCCCTGGCTTTGTCCTCTTTTTCCCTCGCTCGAACCTGTCGATGGGCCGTTGCGCCATGTGCTGCAAGGGCATCGGGATTTTGTGGGCTCCATTGTCTTTTTGCCTGACAGCCGGCGGTTTGTCTCAGCTTCGGAAGATGGGACGATGCGGGTGTGGCATGCGGAAGATGGGGTACAGTTGCACATCTTGAGAGAGCATAACGGGCCGATCAATGTGCTGACGCTGGCGCCGCAGGGAGATAAGCTCTATTCCGGCGGGGATGATCGGACGATCCGGGTGTGGGATGTGAACAACTGGACGGTCACGCAGGTCTGGAAGCGCCATAAGGGCTTTGTGCGGGATCTTTCCCTTACGGCCAACGGCAAGAAACTGCTTTCCTGTTCGGAGGACGGGACGGTGAAGGTGTTGTCGGCGGTAACGGGGAAAACGCGGCGGGTGCTGCGAGGCCATGATGTGTGGGTCAATGCGGTGGTGGTCACGCCGGGCGGCGAGCTGGCGATCTCTTCGGCGCTTAACAATGATCTCAAGTCCTGGGATCTGCGGAATTTTGTGGAGCTGGCGCCCTTTTTCCAGAGCGAGGGTCGGGAATTTACACGGGTTTTGTTTCAAGGGATTTTTATCGGTGCGAAAAACGAAGGTTCGGTGGGCCATGAGAACTATGCGGTCAAGCTGGCGCTTTCGCCGGACGGCAGCAAGCTCTATTCCATCGAGCATGAGTTGATTGAATGGGATGTGGCGACGCGGGCGCAATTGCGAAGGATGCCGGCTCATACGGATTCGATGCAATCGCTGGCCATTTCGCCGGATGGGCGGTATGCAGCGACCGGCGCAGAGGATATCAAGGTATGGGATTTGACGTTGGATCAGCCGATTGCTACTTTGACGGGGCATACAGAGGCTGTCTATTCGGTGGCTTTTTCGCCGGATATGCGTTGGCTGGTTTCGGGATCGAAGGATACGACGATTCGGGTGTGGGATTTGCAGCAGGTGTTGCAGAGCCGTCCTTCGGCCTTGAATGTGTCGGTGCGGGATTGGGCTGTTTCTGACGATGGGCAGCTGGCGTTGAGCGGCTCCAACGATGGTCAGGCCCGGCTGTGGGATCTGGCGACCGGACAGCTGCTTTTCACGTTGACGGGACATGTCGGCCGGTTTGTCGAGGCCCGGGGTTTTCGGGAGGGGGGTAAGCTGGCGTTGACCAGTTCCCATAACGGCGAGTTGATTTTGTGGGATACGCAGACGGGGCTGCCGACTCTTTATCTTCGCCATCCTACCGACAAGGATTACTGGATCGATTCGGTGGATTGGACGCCGGACGGCCACTATGCTCTGGTGGGCAGTGTGAGCCGGTCGACGGTGAAGTGGGAGTTGCGGTCCGGGGCGGAGCCGGAGGTGCTGGAGCGGTCGGCTGATTTCGGCCATGTGGCGCTTTCTCCCGACGGTAAATATGCGGCGGCAGGTTCCTATGGCGAAAGTAAGGACCCGGCTTCTCCGTTGCAGGTCTGGGATTTTGCTTCGGGGAAGCTGTTGTGGGAGTTTTTGCCTCCTCCAGTGTCCGGCGAGCATATCTATTTCAATCAGGTGAAATTCACGCCGGCGGGAGATATGCTGGTGGCTGCGACTTCTCTGGGGAGTCTCTATCTCTTTGATCCGGCCAGGGGGGAGGTGCTTTCGCAGTGGGCGGCGCATCATAAGGCGTATATCACTAAGATGCATTTCTGTCCCGATGGGACTTTGTGGACGGCGGCGACTTGCAAGGGTGAGTTGCTGGAGATGCGGCGCTGGGATCTGGGGATGGGAGCTGCGTTGCGTAAGCTGACCGGACGCCGGAAGGAAAAGATTTATTCGCCCTGTTTCTCTAAGGACGGGCGGTATGCGGTTTATTCGGCCAAGGGGACTCTGGTGCTGTGGGATTTGGAGCGGGATGTGGAGCTGGCTTCTTTCCACGGCGACAGCGATGAGATTTACGAAGGGGTCATTTCTTCGGACAATCGGTTGATCCTGGCGGCTGAGAGCCGGAGAAAGGTGCATGTTCTTAAGGTGATGAAATAAGGAGCAGCTATGGGCATTTTAAATCAGCTTTCATGCAAAACGGGAGATTCCAGCGGAGCTTCGAATCGGACTGTAGCCGGACAGTGTCTGGAGCATCCGGAATGGTTGCCTGAGATTGTGGCGGGGTTGGGGAGCCGGGATGATGCGATGGTGGCGGATTGCGCTGAGGTGATGACGGAGGTGGCGAAGGTGCAACCGGCTTATATTGCGCCCTATGCCGGGGCTTTGGTGCCCTGTTTGATGCATCGTAAAACGCGGGCGCGGTGGGAGGCCATGCATGCTCTGGCCCTGGTGACGTTTTTGGCGCCGGAGGTGGTGGGGGGATCGCTTCATCTCCTTCAAGAGATTGTGGAAGGGGATTCGAGCGTGATTGTGCGGGACTATGGCGTGGATGCGATTGCGAATTATGCCGGCATAAGCGGGGAGAAGGCGCGGGAGGTTTATCCTTTTCTGGTCAGTGTGTTGGATTTATGGAATGGTAAGCAGGCCGGGCATGCCTTGCGGGGATTGTTAAATGTGGTGCGGAACGCGCCGGAGTTGCGAGTTGAGGTGCATGAAGTAGCCGTACAGCAGTATGAGCGTACGAAAGGTGTGATACGCAAAGCGGCGCGGGAATTAATGTCGGCCACGGCTTGAGGGAAAATTATATTTTCGGGCGTGCCTTTTTGAGGGACGCCCGAAAATATATCTTTGCTAGAAATTTTTTAGGAATTCCTCTACTGTCAGATCGGGGTTATGGTGGATTTCGTAGGGGATGACGACATGGCTGATCTCGCGGTAGAGCTTTTCCCGGTAGGCGAGCAGTTGAGGATAGCAGCGGGTGAAGGTGGCTTGCGGTTCTTCGCCCGGGAGGGGCTGGTACAGGTCTCCCCAGAGGACCGGAGCCGGGTTTGATAGATAGGCCTGCAACATGGTTTCATGGACGGCGGGGGTGATGGCCAGGTAGACGACGCGGGTCTGGCGGCGGAGTTCGGTCAGGATGGCGGGTGAGGTGTAGATGACGCTGCCGGTGGTGTCGATGACGGTGTGGGGCTCAGGGGCGGGGGCGTTCAGGCTGGACAGGACTTCGTGCATGACGTGGATTTCGTGCTCTAGATAGTTTTGGGCCCGCCCGGTATATTTTTCCTCATAGGGCATGCCCATCCATTCGCCCATGTTGAAGGGTTCGTCGGCCGGGAGGCCGGCTTCGACGATCAGCCGTTGGGCGATGATGTTGTCGCAGCCGAAACGGCGGAAGCCGGCGTCGGCCAGTTTCTGGGACCAGTAGCTTTTCCCCGTTCCGGACATTCCGATCAGTGCTATGTTCATTTTGCCTCTCTATGCTTTTGATATGTGCCGGGATATTATAATCCATGTTGAGTTGTTTTTTATTTCTTGACCTTTACGTTTGTTCATTAACTTTGATTAAAAACGGTTTTTAGCGTCCCGCAGATGATTTTTCCCGGGCAGATACGACGCGCGGGATGGGGGAGAGAGTCTTTTTGTTTATGTTTTCGGCGGCTTCAGAAAGCCGCCGAAAACATGGGCTTTTTTTCCAGACTAACGTAAGTTTTGTGCAAATAGAGCCCCGAGTGCTCAAATCGAAGCAAA
>CAZCTC010000122.1:0-13431 GCA_964501335.1 uncultured Anaerolineales bacterium
TTTCTGAAGCCCGCGAAAACATAAACAAAAAAACTTTCTCTCGCCATCCCGCGCGTCGTATCTGACTGGGAAGAGATCATTGGCGGGACGTTACAAGGCCCGGTCCTTACCACAGGGGCCTATTTTCAGGACGGAAGGCCATGCCGGGGGCTTTTCAATGGGGTTGCTTACCGTGGAATTTTGCTTATACTCCAATAATGGTTTTGCGGGGAGACCGTTGAAGCTGTTATTTATTTTTCTGTGGGGGGAAATATAGAAGTTATGGCAAAGAAACAGTTTCGCGGGTGGGGCATTGTTTTTATTTTATTGATTTTGGCGGTGCCTCAAGTTGTATCGGCTCAGGGCGGCGGGAATCCTGCGGTGCGTTTTACGCATCTTGATGTTGACGACGGCCTTTCGGGACAGCGAGTGCTGGCCGTGATTCAGGATCCGGTGGGTTTTATGTGGTTTGGTACAGAAGAGGGGTTGAATCAATATGACGGGTATACTTTTACGGTTTACAAATATGATGCTCAGGATGCTACTTCTTTAAGCAACAATGTCGTCAATACGGTTTATGTGGATCGTGCCGGTACACTGTGGGTGGGCACGCTGGATGGATTGAACCGATTCGATCAGGAGAGCGGGACTTTCAGGCGCTATATGGCGGAGGCTAACGATCCGGGCGGTCTGAGCCATGGCCGGGTGCGGGCTATCTGTGAGGATGGCGCGGGGATGTTGTGGGTGGCGACGCTCGGTGGGCTCAATCGATTGGATCCGACGACCGGCCGTTTTACGCATTTTTTTCACAATGAAGAAGATCCACAAAGCCTGAGCGATGATCGGGTCTGGGCGCTTTATCTGGACCGGGAGGGGGTTCTGTGGGTGGGTACCTCCGCGGGGCTGGATCGTTTTGATCCGGCGACGGGCGCTTTTATCCACTATCGACATCAGGCGGGAGATCCTCACAGCCTCAGCGACAATCAGGTGAATGCCATTCAGGAAGACAATCGGGGTGTGCTCTGGGTGGGGACCAACAGGGGGCTGAACCGTTTTAACCGGGGTGAGGGGGATTTTGTTGTTTATCGGCATGAACGGGACGCCGATGCCGGTTTGAGCAACGATGTAATTTATGTATTGCGAGCCGACAATCGGGATGGATTGTGGATCGGTACGGAAGAAGGGCTGAATTATTTTTCTCTGGAGAAGGAAACCTTTGTTTCTTACAGGCCGGAACGCGGCAACGGTTACAGTCTGACCGATTTTTTGGTGCGTTCTTTGTGGTTGGATCGGGCGGGGGGGTTGTGGGTAGGAACTTTCAGCCATGGAATCAGCAAGTTGGATCCCTGGGCGGCGAAGTTCGGCCTCTATTTTCATAATACCGACGATCCGAAAAGTTTGGGCAGCAATCTGGTCAATGGGATGGCTGAGGATCGTTCCGGGCATATCTGGATCGGTACGGCGGATGCGGGGTTGGATTCGTTCGATCCTTGGACCGGGCATTTTCAACATTATCGGCATGATCCGGAGAATCCGCAAAGTCTGGGGGGGCCGGCGGCTGTAGTTTTATTGCCGGAGGCGAGCGGTCGCTTGTGGGTCGGAACGTGGGGGCAGGGGCTGGATTATCTGGATCCAGCCACGGGAATTTTCCAGCATTATCGATACGATCCGGCCGATCCGCACAGTCTCAGCCAGGATATGATTTCCGCTCTGGTTGCCGATCGAGCGGGCAATCTCTGGATTGGGACCTGGGGTGGGGGACTTAATTATTTCGATCGTGCCGGGGGCACTTTTACCCGTTATCAATTCGATAAGAACGATCCGGCCAGTCTGGGGGACAACCGTGTTTCGGCGCTCTATATGGACAGCAAAGAGAATTTGTGGGTTGGAGTGTCGGGCCTGGGGCTGGAGAAGTTCGATCCGGAGACCGGGGGATTTGTCCATTATCGGCACGATCCTTATAATCCTGCGAGCATCGCACCGGCAAGTGTTTTTATTATTATGGAGGACAGCCGGCACGCGCTCTGGCTGGGCACCAGCACCGATCTGGAGCGTTTTGATCCTGTCCAGGAAGCGTTTACCCATTACACGATGAAGGACGGTTTTCCCAGTGATTATTTTTATGGGATTTTGGAAGACAACCAGGGGCGACTCTGGCTCAGCAGCAACGGGGGATTGAGTTGTTTTGATCCACGTACCGGTGAGGTCGATAATTACGATGTGGGAGATGGATTGCAGGGCAAAGGGTTTCGGCAATTGGCGTTTTTGAAGGCCCGTAACGGGGAGCTTTATTTTGGGGGATCGCAGGGATTTAACCGGTTCCATCCGGAGCGTATTCAGAACAATCCCTATGCTCCGCCGATTGTACTGACCGATTTTAAAGTTTTTAATCAATCGGTGGCGGTCGGCAGCGATTCTCCGCTCCAAGAACGAGTCACGTTTGCTTCTCAGATCCAATTAAAGTATGACCAATCCGTTTTCAGTCTGGATTTTGCTTCTTTGGATTATACGGAGCCGGAGAAAAACCTTTATGCCTATCGACTGGAGGGAGTGGATAAGGATTGGGTCTATGTGGACAGCCAGCGTCGTTTTGCGACGTATACCAATCTGGCGCCGGGCACTTACACTTTTTATGTGAAGGGTTCCAACAGCGACGGGGTTTGGAATGGAACCGGGACGAGCCTTCAGGTGGTGATTTTGCCGCCCTGGTGGATGGAATGGTGGTTTCAGGGGATTCTGCTGTTGGGTCTGGTGGGGGTGATGGGGGGGGGCATTCACTGGCATTTCTATGGGATGCGGAAGTGGCGGGAGCGCGTCGATCAGGAGATTGCGCGTCGCACGGCTGATGTGCGGGCCAGCGAACAAAATTATCGACAGATTTTGGATAGTTCGATGGACGGCATTTGTCGGATTTCGCCGGAGGGGAAGATCCTTTTCAGCAATCAGGCGTATGCGGAGATGTTCGGTTATCGGTCGAATGAGGTTATTGGGTGCTCCTTTTCGAAGATGCTGGTCGATTCGGCGGTGCAATCGGGGACTGAGAGCATTTTGACCCAGGTGTTGTCCGGCAAAAGGGTGATGGGCGAGTCCTGGGGACGGCATCAAGATGGGCCTACCTTTCCGATTCAGTACAATATTATTCCGGTTTTTGAAAAGGGCGTCGTGATCGGAGCGACGGGCATTATTCGTGATATTACCGTTCAGCGCAGGGCGGGAAAGCTGCTTCAAGAGAGTCAGGAACGTTTTGCGGCCGTGTTGAACGGTATTGAGGTGATTATTTACGTTGGGGATATGCAGACCCATGAAATTCTCTTTGCCAATCAACATGCCCGGCAGATTTTCGGCGATATCGAAGGTAAGACCTGCTGGCAGGTGCTTCAGCAGGGGAAAACCGGTCCCTGTGAATTCTGTACAAATTCCCATCTGATCGATAAAGCCGGTCGTCCTACCGGCATCTATACGTGGGATTCTCGAAATGCACGCACCGGGCGCTGGTATCACATTCAGAATGAAGCGATCCATTGGATTGACGGGCGATTGGCGCGTTTGGAAGTGGCAACCGATATTACCGATCTCAAACTGATTGAGGAGCAGGTGGTGATTCAGCAGCGGCAGCTGGCGGCGTTGGCTGAACGAGAGCGGATCGGGCGTGAATTGCATGACGATCTGGGGCAGGTGTTGGGATACATTCATTTGCAGGCTCAGACAGCTCAGACGTTGCTAACTCAGGAGAAATACGGTCCGGCGAAAGCGGCTTTGGTGCAGTTAGTGCGGGTGGCCCGGGAAGCCAATACCGACATTCGGCATTATATTTTAGGGATGCGTCGGGGAGCGGATCGAGAGGCGGGGTCTGATGGTTTGATTGAAGATTTGCAGCGTTATATGCGTCACCTGGAAGAAACATATGCTTTTCAGGTGCGGTTTTCATTTCCGGAAGAGCGAACCGAGTTGCGTTTGACTTCAGCCGTGGAAACCCAGTTGTTACGGATTGTCCAGGAATCTCTGGCCAATGCGAGAAAGCATGCCGGGGTCAAGAGTGCTGAGGTGCATCTCCATTGGGACCGGCGTACCGTGCAGATTTTAATTGAAGATCAGGGGATTGGTTTTATTCTTGACCAGGTGGAATCGGCCAGTCATTTCGGGTTGGAAATTATGCGTGAACGAGCGGTGCAAATTGGGGGCAATTTGCGGGTGCACAGTGCTCCCGGGCGGGGAACCCGGATTATCGTTCAGGCTCCCCGGCTTTTATGGGGGAAAGACGATATGGATGATGCCGGGGTGCGGGTATTGCTGGCCGACGATCATGCGCTTTTTATGGAGGGGTTGCGAACTTTGTTGACGTTGCGGGGGATGCAGGTGGTGGGGCTGGCTTTTAACGGGGAAGAGGCGGTGGTCCAGGCTCAGTCTTTGCTTCCTGATCTGATTTTGATGGATATCAATATGCCGCGCTGTGACGGGATTACCGCGACGCGTCGGATCAAAGAGTTGTTCCCGGAAATCCGGGTGGTGATGTTGACCGTGGCGGCCGATGATGAGACCCTTTTTGCTGCGCTGAAGGCGGGAGCGTCCGGTTATTTGCTGAAGGGATTGGACAGCGATGAGTTCTATCGGCTCTTGCATGAGTTGATTCGGGGGGAAGTTCCTCTGGCACCCGGAATGGCTCAGCGGATTTTACAAAATTTTGTAAAGACGGAGAGTGAAGCGCCGGTTGTTTCCGGGGTATTGCCGGAATTGACGGTGCAACAAAACGCGGTGCTGGAATTATTGGCCCAGGGGTTGACTTACAAGGAGATCGGGCAGCGGTTGAAGTTGAGTGAGCGGACCGTTCGTTATCATTTGGAGCAGATTGTAAGCCGGTTGCAGGTGGCGAACCGCCGGGCGGCGGTGGATTATTATACGCGCCATAAGCGGGAGGGGGGGGATCAATAGTACGACACGCGGGATGGGGGGAGAGTTATTTTTGCTTATGGGTGCGGTGGCTTTTTGAAGCCGCCGCACCCATGTTTTTTAGCTTGTTTTCAGGGGGTATTTAAAGGGAAACCGGTGGTGCAGGTAAAGCCCTGGGGGGCCTGGAGCGGGGCGAAGGTGTATTCGTTAATATAGAGTGTGACAGGTTCAGTTTGATTGGTGAGGGTGATCTGATAGGTGTCGAGAATGGAGGCTTTGTAAGGGAAGGAGCCCAGGCGGGTATATTGGATGGGCTGTCCCTGGGGGTCGAGGAGTGTTTTGAGGTAGGCCTCTTCGCGGGCGGGCCCGTCCAGGACGTCACCGCCGACACAGATGGGGTTTTCTTTTGTGTAGCCGTAAGTGGGGTCGGTGGAAACCGTGCAGGGAAGGGCCAGGGCCAGGACATCCAGAAATTCTACAGTGTGGAGCAGGGTGTTGAAGGCGGGAAGGCCTTCACGCTCCCAACGGTTGGGATCGTCTTTGATGCGGGCCAGGCCCATGGCAAAGAGGCTTTGATTGCTGTTGGGGGTGATCAAGAGGGCCTGTCCTTTGAGGGCGGCTTCGGTGATATTGCCGGTCAGATCGACGGCGGTGGCCGGGAATCCGTTGATGGTGATGCTGTAGGGGGCACTGACGATAAATTGGGTCGAGCGGCTCTTTTGTTCCAGGCTGGTCAGAATGCTCTGGATGTTGGTCAGTTCCTGTCCAGGAATACTTCCCGGCAGACCGTAGAAGGCAAAGATGGTGGTGGTGTCGCCGGGAGGGCCCATCATGACGATATGTTCACTCATTTGCATTTGAAAAGAGGCTATGGGTTGAAAGGTAAAGCCGCCGTCTTTCATGATCTGGCGGGGGCCCATAGTATAGGCGGGCGGAGTGGGGGTGGGGGTATTGGAGAGCGTGCAGGCCGGCAGGAGCAGCAGGCTCAGGGCGAGTAAAATAAGGGGCCATTTGAAAAGGTTTTTCATCTTTTTCTCCATGTTGATGCCAGAAAGCCGGGGCTGCCTGACGGGTTTTTGCAGGGGATAAGTTTAACTCAGATTTGTCAGATCACCAGTAGAGCTGCATTGGTCGCGTCCCGCAGTGGGCCTTTTCTCTGTAAGAAGCGACGCGCGGGCTGGGAAGAGAGTTGTTTTTATTTATATTTTCGGCGGCTTCAGAAAGCCGCCGAAAATAGGGTGTTTTCCAGACCAACCGCAGCGGTCGATTCTTTATTCGTGTTTTTGCGTCCCGCAGCGGGCCTTTTCTCTGTAAGAAGCGACGCGCGGGCTGGGAAGAGAGAGTTTTTTCGGTTGATCGGGATTTTGTTGAAGGGGTTGGCTCTGTTGCGTTTGACATCCGGGGGGCCATAATTTATACTTAAGTTAGTTTTAGGATTTGTTTTTCTACCACTTTTCTAGTAAGAGTTGAAAGATTCGACATAGCCATCCTCTCCAATTTTTGACCTTTTCACCTTATTGAGTGGGTTTTCAGGGGGCCTGATATTCAGGAAATGATTGTCGACCGGGGATAATTTCCCGGATGTTGGAATGTCGGAATCAGTACAGGGGAGGTTTGAGATGGTGGAAGTTAAAGCTGCCAATGCCCGATTGCTGGAGATCGCTCGCGTTAAGCCGTTTGAAGAGCTGGAGTTCGGAGATATTTTTGATATCGATGAGATTCAGGCGGTGCAGGACGCTTTTGCCAAAGCTACCGGGGTGGCTTCTATTATTACCGATGTTGAGGGACGTCCGATCACCAAACCCAGCAATTTTTGTCAGCTGTGTGAGTTTGTCATTCGCGGTACCAAGAAGGGGTTGGAAAATTGTATGAAGTCGGACGCTGCGTTGGGGCGATCCAATCCCGATGGGCCGATCTTGCAACCCTGTCTGAGTGGCGGTTTGTGGGATGGGGGAACGAGTATTTACTTAGGCGATCGCCATATCGCCAACTGGTTGATCGGGCAGGTGCTGACAGCCGGATTTGATGAAGAAAAGTTCCTGGCGTATGGTCGGGAAATCGGTGCGGATGAGGCTGTGTATCGCGAGGCGATGAAGACGGTCAAGATTATGGATCTGGAGCAGTTCAAGGCGATTGGAGAGGTGCTCTTTTTGATTGCACGTCAGCTTTCCCGGATGGCTTTGCAGACGGTGCAGCAATCGCAGGAGATTCTGTTGCGGGAAAAGATGACGGCTGAACGCGAGGAATTGCAACAGCAGGTGATTGAGGCGCAGCGGCAATCTTTAAAGGAGCTGGCGACTCCGATCATTCCTTTGATGGAAGGGATTATCGTGATGCCGTTGATCGGCAGCATCGATTCGTTACGGGCGAAGGATTTGACCCGGGCTTTGTTACAGGGGATCAGCAGTTATCGCGCCCGTGTGGTGATTTTGGACATCACCGGGGTGCCGATTGTAGACAGCGGTGTGGCCTCGCATCTCAATAAGACCATTCAGGCGGCCCGGTTAAAGGGGACCCGGACGATTATCACCGGTGTTTCGGATGCCGTAGCTGAGACGGTGGTGGATCTGGGGATTGATTGGTCGGGGATTGAGACTTTGCGCGATTTGCAGACCGGGTTGATGGTGGCTTTGGGGAGTGTGGGGTATCGGTTGGCCCGGTGAGGATAGTTTTTTTGATGGGAAGGGATAGCAGGGCGTGGATAAGGTCAATCAAGACGAGATCCGGGTAGCGATTAAAAGCGATTACGATATTGTGCTGGCGGCGCAGAAGGGACGGAACCTGGCTGCGAAGATGGGGCTTTCGGATACACGTCAGACCGAGGTGGTGATTGCGATTTCCGAAGTGGCCCGGAATATTCTTAATTATGCTCAAAACGGCGAGATTTTGCTGGCTCCTTTGAGTCAGGGAGAAAGAACGGGGATTCTGATCATTGCCCGTGATGCCGGGCCGGGGATTTCGGATTTACAGCTGGCGTTGCAGGACGGCTACTCTACCGGTAAAGGGTTGGGGTTGGGCCTGCCTGGGGCCCGGCGTTTGATGGATGAATTTGAGATTATTTCCGAAGTGGCCAAGGGGACTGTGATCACCATGAAGAAGTGGAGCCATTGAGATGAATGGTGAAGTGGCCAGTCCCTGGGAGTGGGGAACTGCGGCCCATCCTAAACCCGGTTTCCTGGAGTCCGGGGATGCCTGTTGGGTTCGGGTGCAATCGGATGGGCTCTGGCTGGCGGTCGTCGACGGTTCCGGTCATGGGCCGGCGGCGTTTGAAGTCGCTCAAACTACCCTCAAAATATTGGAGGCGGGCAGTTTTCTTTCTCCTGCCGACGGCGTGCGGCGGTGCCATCAGGCTTTGCTGGGAACGCGCGGGTGTGTGATGGCGCTGTTCCAGTTGAATCCGGAAGCCCGGACCATGACCTGGGTGGGGGTGGGAAATATCGCCGGGGTATTGCTGCATAGAGAAGGAAACCCGGTGGCTTTGCGAGAGTCCCTGGCGATGCAGGAAGGGGGGATTGGAATGCATTTACCCTCTTTGCGGCCGGTGACGCTGGCTTTTCAACCCGGCGATTGGCTGGTACTGACGACGGATGGGGTGCGCAGCAATTTTGTGGCGGGAGTTCGAGAAGCCGGATCATCTCAAGAGCTGGCCGATTCCCTGTTAAAGCTTTATAGCCGGGGGTCGGATGATGCATTGGTTGCGGTAATTCGTTATTCGAGTTAAACGATTTTGATGGCCGTGCGCAATTCCCGGGAGCTGAGGCGAGTAGGGTGTGCGCTGTTGTTGTTGGGGATGTTGCTGGTTGGGCGGGGGGCGGTGCAGGCGGCACCGGGATCGGAATGTCCTTTCCGGGTGCCGTTTTGGGAGCGGATTGATTGTGGTTGGGTAACGGTGCCGGAAAACCGCGCTCAACCGGAGGGGCGAACGGTCCAGATCGCCTATGCGATTGTGCACAGTCATAATGCGGAACCGGCCCCCGATCCTATAATTTTCCTCAACGGCGGGCCGGGGCCTGGAATTCAGGCGGCCGTCGATGCGCTTTCTCAGTATGAATTCCTCCTTATCGATCGAGATCTTATCCTCTTCGATCCCCGGGGTGAGATGTATTCCCAACCTCAACTGGATTGTCCGGAGCTGGGCGAACCCGGCCGGCGCTCGTTGTTGGGGGAGTCGGTGCCGATCTCCGATTGGCTCACACTGGAGACCGCCTGTCTTGAACGCTGGCAGGCTCAAGGGATCGATCTTACCCAATACAATTCTTACAACAATGCGCTGGATGTGCGCGATCTCTGGCGTGCGTTGGGGTATGAGCAGGTCAATCTGTTTGCCGTTTCTTATGGGACTGTGCCGGCCCAGATTTTGATGCGCGAAGTGCCGGGCGAACTTCGCGCGGTGGTGATGGATTCGCCGTTGCCGCTGGATACCCGGACCGGGCCGATCGCCCCGCAGCAGATCCGCAATGCGTTACAGTCGCTTTTTGCGCGCTGTGCCGATGATTTTCTCTGTCGTCTGACCTATCCTGATTTGCCGGATGTTTACAACCGGCTGGTCGAGCGTACTTTCAGCCGGTCCATTCCAGTCCCTTTTACCGATCCGGTCGACGGTTCTGCGCATTCTTTCAATCTGGACCCCTCCACGTTGGGAATGTTGATCGCTTATACTCCGGCTCGTGTTTTACCATTTGCCATTTATGAACTGGAAGAGGGCCATTTTGATATGCTTATCGAGCAGCGCGAAGCGTTGGTCAAGGAGCTGGCCCGTTCGGAATGGGGCAAAGGGTTTGGTTTTTCCAATTCGGTTTTTTGCAATGAGACGATGTTTTTGATGGCTCCGGGGGAACGGGCCGCTTCCGATTTTCCGGAAGCGAAGATGCTGGTCGATGCGGTGCAGGAATCGTTGTGTCAGAACTGGGCGCCGGGGCCGTTATTGCCGCTGCATCCGCTGGCGAGGGCTGATGTTCCGACGTTGATTTTTGTAGGGCAGTTCGATACCCGTTTGCCGGCCGATTATGCGCAACGCATTGCGGAGGCGCTTCCCCGGGGACAGTGGTATCTTTTCTCGGGGACCGGCCATGGCGTGTTTGGGGCTTCCCCCTGTGCCAACGCCCTGTCGGTCTCGTTTTTGACAGAGCCGGAGGCCCCTCTCGATGCGCGGTGTGTGGCCTCGGCGGATATTTCCCATCAGATTTTTGATACCCGCTTTTTGTTGCGGGGGGCTCTGGTTTTACCTTTTGTGCAGGTGGGGGTGGGATTGCTGGCTGTCGCGGCGGTGCTGGCCGTTTGCGGCCATGGCTGGAAGTTTTTTCAGCATCGGTTCAGCATTGCGTGGAAGATGGCCTATCGGTGTGCCGGTTGGGGGGCTCCTCTTTTGACCGTGGTTCTGTTGGGTGGGTTGTATCTGGTCAAGATGACCCGTCTGCGGGATTTCGAGGCGTCCCCGTTGACCCTTTTGACTTTTGCTCTGGCGATGGGGGCCGGGGTGCAGGCTGCTCAGCTTTTTTCTCCTCAAGAGGAACCGGCTCTGGAGTTGCAACTGGCGGCGCCGCGTCCGGTCTCGTGGTTGGTGTTGGAGCGGTGGGGTTTTGTGGTGGGGCAACAGCTGGTCTGCGGGTTGTTGTTCACTTTAGGGATCACAGTGATCGGTGGCGCAACGATTGAGATTGGGCACTGGCTTGCGTCGTTACTCTTTTTTGCAGGGTTGGGGGTGGCTGTTTCAGCGTTGACCCGGCGGACGGCAATGGGGGTGCTGGTAGTGGTGTTGGTTGGGTTCCTTTTTCAGGCGGCCGGCGATGGATTGGTCAAAAGGATTCCGGTTTTATGGGCTGTGCATCCATTTTTATCGTCGACGGCTTATTATTATGAGTTCAACCGCTGGTTCCTGGCATTGCTGGGGATTGCGTTGGTTTGGGTGGTTACCGGATGGCGGCAAAACGATGAGCAGCTGTTGTTCGGCGGGGGGCAGGCGGGCGGGCGACGGAGTGGGGGGCTTTTTGTGCCGGTGGGGGCGGTTGCCGCCCGTCGTGCTCCGGCTGTCCCGCCGTCGGCCCGGCAGGTGCGATGGGCGCAGCTGGCGGCGTTGGTGCGGATGGAGCTGTGGTTTCTATGGCATCGGCGTTCTCTTGTCGTTACCGGTGTGGCGTTGATTGCTTTGCCGTTGTTGGGGGCTCTGGTTTCAGCCCCGGCCTATCAAAGTTATCGGGAGATCGTCGCTTTGGGTGGGGTAGCAGCCGTGACGGCGCGGCATGCCGTGACGTTGCGGATGCTTCCCTATTTCCTGTCGACCTGCCAGCTGGTTTTCTCGATTTTCTTGCCGGTTATGGTCGCGGATATCATTCCGCTCGACGCTCATGTGGGCATGCGGGAGTTACTGAATAGTTTGCCGCTTTCGCGGCGGGTCTATCTGGCCGGCAAGGTGTTGAGTGTGGTGTTGGGCGTGGTACTGATCACGGTGGCGTTGCTGGTGATTGCCGGCGGGGTCTGGTGGTTGGGGGTGGCTCCGTTTGAAATCCCGTTGATCCTCGAGCTGGTGGGGGTCTTTTGGGTGATGGGGGTGGTTAATGGGGCCTCGGTTGTGCTGCTGGCTTCGCGGGCCCGGCGGTTTCGATCGGCGCTCCAGATCGGGGCCCTTTACGCGGGGGTGTGTGGGGCGACTCTGTTGCTCGGCATTTTTCTGGAAAATCCGCTTTTAAAGGCTTTGTTGCCCGGACGTCCGGCGGTGATTCTCTATTACATTCTGCTGGCGTTTCAGGAGAGTGCACGGAGTCTTAACATTACGCCTGAATTTGCCGCGCGATTTGCGACCCATGCGGATCTGGTATGGGCCAGCGTGGCCGGATTGCTGCAAGTGGGGGTTATCGGATGGTGGGTTGGACGTTGGAATCGGGATTCAGAGTAGCCGGGGCCGATTCGGAGGGAAATCGGTCGGTTTGACAATGGTGAATGTGTGCGAAAATAGGGATTAAAGTTATCTTTAGCGGATGGTCAAAGATGTCAGCCGAATCTTTCATTACAATCGTTTTTCTGCCTCTGTTTTTTTCTCCTGTGGATTCAAATCTCTTTTCTTTTCCGTTTCGTCTCTTTTTGCTGGCGTTGTGGGCTGCTTTGACGGTGGCTGCGCGTTTGGGCGGGCAGGCGCTGGCTGATTACTGGATCGCCCGGGGCAAAATGCAGGCGGATCAAAAGAATTATTCGAAGGCGCGGGGATATTACCGGGCCGCCATTTTTTGTTGTCCTGTTCCGAAGATTTACGTTAAACGCGGGCTTTTCCTTGCGAATTTTTCTCAATATTCGTTGGCTTTGCGGGATTTCGATCAGGCCTTAATTTTGGACGATCAGTATGCTTATGGTTATTGTTGCCGGGGCTTTACTTACAATGTGGTAGGGGAGTATCAAAAAGCCCTGGCCGATCTGGACCGTTCGATTGCCCTCGATCCGACTTATGGCCGGGCTTACAACAATCGGGGAGTTTCCCATTTGAACCTGGGCGATGAGGTCAAGGCGCTGGCTGATTTCGATCGGGCCATTAGCTGTGATCCGCGGCTGTCCAGGGCCTATTACAATCGCGGCCATATCTTTTTGACCCGGAACAATTATGCTTTTGCGATTGACGATTTTGATCGGGCCATTGCACTGGATCCTCATTATGCCCGGGCTTATTATGATCGCGGGGTCAGTTACTGGCAGGGTTCCCAGGATTCCTGGAAGGTCTGGTCGGATCTCAATACAGCGTTGCGGTTGGGGCTGGATTCTTCGACGGCTCAGACGGCGGAGAGTGTGCTGAGCAAACTGGATCTGGAGATCAAGGCGCGGCCTTTTATGGCGGCGTAGGGGGAGTGGGAGATTGGAAGAGCGATAGGTGCCTGTAATATTCGGTGAACTGTCATTCTTTTGAATGACAGGTGGGAAGGTTAGAATTCACCCGAACGTGCGATTTACACGTCGGGTGAATTTCTTTATAGTAAAAAAGGTTTTTAATGGGTAATTTTGGGTTCCCCGGCAGTTATAACCAGATTGGATTCCTCAGGTAGATTCTCAAGAAGCAGACAGTAGCAAGTAGACAGTAGACAGCCCGTGTCGCCGGGACGGTTCTGAAAAAAGCCATGTTTTCGCGCGTGGGCCCTCACCCCTGCCCCTCTCCCATGTTTTGAAGTTAAACCTCGACGCGATTTGAGCGGATGCGTTTTGAGGTACAACTGCGAGCGATGTGGGAGGGAGAGGGGTGCAGAGAGCGTCGCCGGGGTGGCTCTGGAAAAGGCCATATTTTGGCGCGTGGGCCCTCACCCCTGCCCCTCTCCCATGTTTTGAAGTTAAACCTCGACGCGATTTGAGCGGATGCGTTTTGAGGTACAACTGCGAGCGATGTGGGAGGGAGAGGGGTGCAGAGAACGTCGTCGGCATAGTTCTGAAAAAAGGCATGTTTTCGTGGGCTTTCCGAAGCCCGCGAAAACATAAACAAAAAAACCTTTCTTTTCCTGCTTCGCACAGCGCGGCGTAATTTACGGGGAAAGGGCTAGTTGCGGGACGGTACCAGGCTATAGCGGCCTGTTTTCAGGGCGGGGCGGTATGGAA
>CAZCTC010000123.1:0-13187 GCA_964501335.1 uncultured Anaerolineales bacterium
TACAGGTGTGACGCGCTTTGGGGAAATTCTTTGTGAAGATGCGCCGCCGGCATCGGAGTGAGGGGGAGGGCTCAGAGAGTGCCGCGGGGACGGTTCTGGAAAAGGCCATGTTTTGGGGCGCTGGCCCCCTCCCCATCCCTCCCCCATGTAGTTGTACAGGTGTGACGCGCTTTGGGGAAATTCTTTGTGAAGATGCGCCGCCGGCATCGAGGTGAGGGGGAGGGCTCAGAGAACGTCGCCGGGGCGGCTCTGGAAAAGGCCATGTTTTGGGGCGCCTTCTGAGGCGCCCCAAAACATAAACAAAAAAACTTTCTCTTCCGATCCAGCGCGTCGTATTTTACGGGGAAAGGGCCATTTGCGGGGCGTTACAAGGCCGGGGCCATGCCATAGAGCCCTATTTTCAGGACAGAAGTCGAGATTTTAAGGAGGCCGAATTTGCGCGCGGATCGTTTGTTATCGTTGTTGATGTTGTTGCAGAATCGTGGGCGGATGTCGGCGCGGGAACTGGCTGTGGAGTTGGAGGTTTCCGAACGGACGATTTACCGGGATATCGATGCGCTGGGGACGACGGGGGTGCCGATCTATGGAGAACCGGGCCGGGAAGGGGGGTATGCGCTGCTGGACAGTTACCGTACGACGTTGACCGGGCTTTCGGAGAGCGAGGTGCGGGCGCTCTTTATGCTCAGCATTCCGGCGCCGCTGGCCGATCTGGGGGTGAGCCGGGAGTTCAAGGCAGCCTTGCTCAAGTTGACGGCGGCGCTGCCGGCAGCTCATCGGCAGGGCGAAGAGAAGGTTCGGCAACGTTTTTATCTGGATTCTACCTGGTGGGATCGCGATGAGGGGCCGGTGCCGCATTTGCAGGTTTTGCATCAGGCCGTCTGGAACGATCGCCGGGTCATTTTGAAGCATCAGCCGATGCCGGAAGCGCTGGCGATGGAGCGGAAGGTCGATCCTTATGGGTTGGTGGCGAAGAGCGGCGCGTGGTATCTGGTTTTCGGCCTTTCCGACAATCCTCCGGAGCTGCGGTCGCCGCGTGTCCATCGGGTCGGCGATCTGTTGGATGTCCGATCGACGGGCGAGGCGTTTGCCCGGCCGGACGATTTTGAGCTGGAGTCCTTTTGGAAGGAGTGGTGTGCGGTTCGTACTGAAGAGCGACGTTTTTATCGGGTGTTGGTGCGGGTGGCGCCGACGATGGTGAACCGGTTGCCCTGGTATTTCGGGGACGGTATCCGCCGACGGATGGGGGAGGTGGGACCGCCGGATGCCGATGGTTGGGTGCGGTTGGAGCTTTTCTTTGATTATTTTGAGGTGGCGCGAGCCCGGTTGATGGCGTTTGGGCAGGCGTTGGAGGTGTTGGAGCCGGAGCCGCTGCGCCTTTCTATTCTGGACCATGCGCAGCAGTTGATTAAGTTGTATGATCGATAGTGCTTGTGCGGTCGGCACGGTAACGTCCCGCAAAAGGCTTTGGTTCGGCTTGAAGCGACGCGCTGGATCGGGGGAGAGAATTTTTTATTTAACCCAAGTTGCTACCTTTAAAAGACGTGCTTTCTATTTAAGCTTTTTTGCATGCAAAGGTTTAGTAGAAAGTAGACGGTAGACAGTAGACAGCGGATTTCCAGTCCATTTGAGCCGGTAAGGCGAAGATTTTTGCTGTCTACTGTCTACTTGCTGCTGTCTACTTTTGGACGGCATGCAGCGGATCTTGAATCATGGGCTGGATTTATCGAGGTGGCAACTTGAATTATTTATATTTTGGGGTAACTTCAGAAAGCCGCCCAAAAATATGGGTTTTTCTTTCTCTTGTTTTTCGGGATTACGGCACAGGTTGTTTTTTTACTGTCTGCGACAAAGTTGAGACAAAGCCCCGATAGCCTTGCGACACTCCCCCGGTATCCTTAGAAGCATAAAGTCCAGTTGTTATTCGGGAGGTTGCCATGAACCAGGAACAGATTTCGATTGTGGATTGGGCGCCGGCTTATGGTCCCAGCACTGCAATGGTGAACACGGATACCGTGCTCAGTTGTTCTTTGATTGCCTGGTTGCTGGCGAAGTTGCTGCCGGCTGTCGAGCCGGAAGCGACGCGAATTTCGCGCAGCCAGCCGTTGACGCCGGCTGTGGCGGTTCATTGAGACAGGAGGGAATGAAACGATGGCGATTCAGGTGATGCATCTCAGCAAGCATTATCCGGGCGGCGTGAAGGCCCTGCGCGATGTTTCTTTCATTTTACAGCCCGGCGTGACGGGGTTGCTGGGGCCCAATGGAGCCGGGAAGAGTACTCTGATCAATTTGCTGGTCGGGCTGCTGAATCCTTCCGAGGGTGAGATTGCTATCGACGGCGAGCCGTTGATGGGATGCCGGGAGACGCTTTATACCTGGCTGGGGTATTTGCCGCAGCAATTTACTCCTTATCCCTCTTTGACGGTCTATGAGTTTCTGGATTATATGGCCATGTTGAAAGGGCTGGAATCTTCTCATCAACGGCGGGCGCGGATCGATGCGGTGCTGGGGATTGTCCATATGGAGGAATATCGCCGGCGCCGGAGCGGGACGCTTTCCGGAGGACTGCGGCAGCGGTTGGGAATTGCGCAGGCGCTGTTGAACGATCCGGAGATCCTGATTCTGGATGAACCGACGGCCGGTCTGGATCCGGATGAACGGATGAGTTTTCGCACCTGGCTGGCGGGGATGGCGCGGCGGCGGACGGTACTTTTTTCGTCGCACATTGTGAGCGATCTGGCGGCGACTTGCGAACGGTTGCTGATTTTGGAACAGGGCGAATTGCTTTACGATGGAGCCCCGGCGGCTTTGCAGGATCGCGCGCGCGGACATGTCTGGGAGGTTCAGACGCCGGCTGCCGAGCTGGAATCGTTGAGCAGCACTGCTACGGTGGTCAATGCACGCAAGGAGGGCAGCCAGGTGATCGTGCGGGTGATTGCGCCGGCAGGGCCCTGTCCCTGGCCGGCGGGATCGGTTGAGCCGACGCTGGAGGATGCTTATGTCTGTATCCGTGCCGGGGCTCGAATATGAAGACGATTTGGGGCATTGCTTATCAGGAATTCCGTTTGCAGTGTCGCCGGCCGGCTCTGTGGATTGCTTTGGTGGTGGTGACGGCGTTGATGATGTGGGAGACTTTTCCCAATGCAGAGAATTTTCAGCGGCTGTCGGCGTTGGGTAATTCAGCTTATGCGGCAGCCCGATTGTTCGATCTCGGCATTCCGCCGTTGGCGATTGTGGCGGTGATTTTGACGGCGGATCGGCTGCGGATCGACCGTTCTGTTGCGGCGGTGCTCTGGACGACGCCCCGGATGACGGTGTCGCGTTACGTTTTGGGGAAGACGGTCGGGTCGCTGGCGGCGGTCAGTCTGTTGCCGTTGGGATTGGGGCTGGTCGGGATGACGGCGCGCTGGCTGGCTTATCCAGAAGGGTTTACTTTGATCTCTTATTTGAAGGCCTGGTTGTTGCTGGGCGTGGCTCCGTTATTGAGTCTGACGCTGGTGGCGATGATGGCCGGGACGCTGGTGAATGTGCGGCTGTGCAACATCGTTTTAAGCCTTTATGTATTGTGGAGCAGCGGTTTCCAGTCGGCGGCGGCCAACGGCGTGACCCAGATTTATCGTTTTATCGGCAATATGCGAAGTTTGATCTATGTCCCGACCGGGTGGCCTTATCAGGAGGCGCTGGCTCAGGCCGGCTGGCGAACGCTCTGTTTTGAATGTGGGGTGGCTTTGATTGCTTTGGGACTGTTGAGTTTTGCGATCGGCATGCGCCGTGAAAGAGGTGCTGTATGAATACGTTGATGCGTTGGAATTATCATTTGCGGACATTGGGTTGGGATTGTGTGGGATTTCCCCTCCTGGTGGGGATTTGTTATGCTTTTCTGATCCGGGGCAGCGATCAATTGGGGGCGCGGGCGGCCCTGATGTTGTGGAGTGAGGTGTTGTTGCCGGGGATTGCTGCGGTGCTGGTCGCTCATGCCGTCAGTGCGGCCCGGGATTGCGTGCGTCCGCTGGTCTGTACCCAACAACGGATCGGCTGGCAGGTCTATCTGGAACGATATTTGTTGGTGGTAGGATTGATGGTCCTTGTCGGATTGGGGATCGACGGAGTGTTGGCGGTTTTGTTGGGGGCGGCTCCGGGGCTGGTTTTTGAGGCGGCGCTGAGCGGGCTGCCGGTGCTGATCCAGTTGACGGCGCTGGCGGTGCTGGCGGCGGAGTTGCTGCATAATGCTTCGGCCGGGGCGGCGTTGGCGGCGGGGATCTGGCTGTGGTGGATGCTGGCGCAGGGCGTGGCCTTCCGTCCGGCCTGGGAGTTTATCTATCCTTTTTTGACCTATATCAATCCCGGTTCGGCCGCCTGGCTGGTGAACCGTTTTGTTGTGTTGAATATGGGGATTCTGTGTCTGGATTTTTATCTGAATCAGATTCAACAACAACCGCTGAACCTTGAAGTATAATTTAGCGGAAGTAGACAGCAGACAGCCTGCGTCATCAGGAGGACTCTGGAAAAAGCCTATGTTTTCGGCGGCTTTCTGAAGCCGCCGAAAACATAAACAAAAAACTCTCTTCCCCTGCTTCGCATCGCGCGGCGTATCTGACCGGGAAAAGATCATTTGCGGGACGCTATAAAACCCGGGCCCACCCATAGAGGCCTGTTTTCAGGACAGAAGGTCGGGGAAATGTTGAATCAATCGACGGTTGAGGGAGGATTGAAGAAAGCGTTATGAGGTCTTTGTCGTTTCAATCGCAGTCGCGTGGGCGGATCGATATGCGGTTGGGGGGATTGATTGCCTGTGGGGTGCTGGTTGCGGGAATTTATTGGGCTGCGGTGGGAAGCCGCTTGCTGCCGGCTTTCTGGCGAATCCCGGCCCCGCCGCCGGCTGCGGCCGCCACCCGGGATGAACGGTGGCGGCAGGATTTGCATTATCTGGCGGCCGAATTGCCGCGTTTGCATATCGATCCCTTTCATAAAGCCGGCCGTGAGGAGTTCGAACAGCAGGTCGCGGAGCTGGATGCGGCGATTCCGCAGCTGGACGATGTCTCGATTGCTCTGCGGATCATGCAACTGGTGGCCTTGCCGGGAGACGGTCATACAGAGGCCTATTTGTCTGAAGACCTCTTGATGCGTTTGTATCCGGTGAAGCTGTACTGGTTTAAAGATGGCCTGTATGTTATCCATACGGCTCCGGAGGGGCAGGCGGCTTTATACAGTCGGGTGGAAAAGATCGACGGCGTGCCTGTGGAGGAATTGGAGCGGGCGGTTACGCCGTTGGTGGCTCACGACAATGTTTGGGGATTGAAGTCGCAGACGCCGGGTCTGATGCTCAGTCCGGAGGTTTTGCGAGGGTTGGGGCTGACGCAGGCAGTTGATCCGGGGCGGTTGAGTTTGATGGGGCCCGATGGTCGGCGATTTGAGATGCCGCTGGTGCCCGTCACTCCCCAGGAATATCGCAAGGTTTTAAGCGGCACGGCCCCGCTGCCGGTCACGCCGCTCTATTTGAAAAACCGACAGACGGCTTACTGGTTCGAGTATTTGCCGGAGAGCCGGGTGCTCTATTTCCAATACAACCGTTGCCAGGAGATGCGGGAGGAGCCGATCCAGAGTTTTGTCTCGGAGCTGTTCGATTTTATGAAGCAGCATCCGGTGGAGCGGTTGGTGGTGGATTTGCGGCTGAACGGCGGCGGGAATTCTTCTGTGTTGAGCCCTTTTATTGAGCGAATTAAGGGCCATGCCTTGGATCAGCCGGGGAAGTTTTTTGTGATTATCGGGCGGCAGACCTTTTCTTCGGGGATTTTGAATGCCCTGGAGTTGAAGCAGAAGACGCAGGCGACCTTGGTTGGAGAACCGACCGGGGGACGGCCCAACCATTTCGGAGAAGTGCATTATTTTACGCTGCCGAATTCGAAGATTGAGATTTCCTACTCGACCAAGTATTTTGCGCCGGGGCTTTTTGATTTGGGGCTGGTCACCTTCGGCGATGGGTTGGGCGTGTTGGGGTATACCAGTGCTTATTTTCCGGTGACGGAATTTGGGGCGGATGCGGTCGAGCCGGAGATTTTTATCGAGCCGACGGGTGTTGATTTTGCCGCCGGCCGTGATCCGGTGCTGGAGTACATTTTAAAGACCGTAGACAGCAGTCAGTAGACAGTCCGCGCCGTCGGGACGGCTTTGGAAAAAGCTGTGTTTTCGTGCGCATTCTGATGCGCACGAAAACATCAACAAAAAACATCTCCGACCTGTGCGGGTAGTCTGGGAGGAAAGCCCATATTTGCGGCGGCTTTCTGAAGCCGCCGCAAATATGAATAAAACTCTCTCTCCCTGCTTCGCACCGCGCGGCGATTTTTACCGGGAAAGCACCTGTTGCGGGACGGGAAAACGACTGTTAAGCATATAATCGCGTGCCGCCCTTCTGAGGGCGGCACGCGATTATAGTTACAAGGTCAGGGGCAGCCGCGGCTGAGCAGATCGGTGGGATTGGAATCGTTGGGGACGGATTCCAGGTTTCCGGATCTGATTTTCATAGGATTGTAGGGCGGCACGCCCTGGATTCCGGGATCGGAAAGATGGAGCTGGTAGCAGCCGAAGTAGGTTTCGGTTACGCCTGCCGTCGTTTTGGCGATCAAGACGACGGGAACTTTGTAATAGCGATTGCCCGCGGCGGCTCCGACTGTTTCCTTTCCGGCAATCAACTGGATCGAAGCGGTGTTTTCATACCCCTTTTTGAAGTCTTCGTAGGAAGGCAGCCCGGTCTCTGGGTTGTCGTAAGCCCAGTAGGAATAAGCCCGGGCATATTCATGGCGGTTGACCGCGTTGTAAAGCGAGCGCAGCGTTTGAACGGCGTTGCTGCGGTCGTCCAGATAGCGGGCGGCGCTGATGTCGGTCGGATCGAAGGTCTGGGCGGGCGGTATCTCTCCGGAACCCTGGCGGAGGGTCTGGCAGACCTGGGCCATCAGTTCGGCGGGATTGCCGCCCGGCTGGACGACGGTAGCGCCGGCGGCTTCGATGGAGAGGGGCTTGAAGGGGATCGAGTCCTGAATCCCCGGATTGGCGAGGTGCAGCAGGTAACAGCCGGCGTAGGTTTCCTGCGAGCTGTTAGCGAGCGTGCTGAGGAAGGTGACCGGAACGAGGTAATATTGCTGACCGGCGCCGACATCTCCGGTGATCGTGCCGAGAGTCAATTGGACGTTGGCGGTATCGGCGTAGCCTTTTTCAAAGTCGGGATAGGGGGGCAGGGTGGTTTGGGCGATTTCGGGATTCCAGTAGGAATAGACCCGTGCATACTGGCGCAGGTTGATGGCGTTGACGAAGGATTCGATCAGTTCGGCGGGGCCGCTGCGGTCGTCCTGATAGGATTCGTCGCCGGGGAGGGGGGGCGGTGTGGTGGTGCCGGGCATGACAGTGGGTTGTCCGGCTTCAGTTCCGCCGGGGAGGGTGGGATAGGTTTGCGGTGCGGTGGTCGGCGTGACGGTCTGCGTTGCATTGGGGGAGGGGCCGACATTGCAGGCGGATAAGGCGAACAATAAAAGTGCGGCCAGCCAGGGCCGTAGATCAAATGGGGGTTTTCGCGATTGCATGGGAATCTCCTTTCGAGTTTTGGGTACAGGGTTATATGACGTGCTTTTAGCTATTATCGTGCCGTTTCAGGATTTAAGCGGATTAAATAACCCAAGTTGCTACCTTTAAAAGACGTGCTTTCTATTTAAGCTTTTTTGCATGCAAAGGTTTAGTAGAAAGTAGACGGTAGACAGTAGACAGCGGATTTCCAGTCCATTTGAGCCGGTAAGGCGAAGATTTTTGCTGTCTACTGTCTACTTGCTGCTGTCTACTTTTGGACGGCATGCAGCGGATCTTGAATAATGGGCTGGATTTATCGAGGTGGCAACTTGAATTAAATACGGTTTTTGCGTCCCGCAGGGGGCATTTTCTGTGTAAGAAATGCCGTGCGGGATGGGGGGAGAGAGTTTTTTTGTTTATGTTTTCGCGGGCTTCAGAAAGCCCGCGAAAACATGGATTTTTTCTCTACATCCCCCGGCGCCTTTGTGGTGCGATCTGAGTGAATTATGCGGTATTGCGATTTTTGCTATTCAGGGTCTCTTGTCTACAATGGGTTGATCTTCTCTTGGGAGGACATTTTGATGTATAAGCGACTTTCTCTGATTTGTTTTGGAATTCTATTGCTTACAAGCTGCGTATCCGATCCGGCGTATCCGCAGGTATCCGAAAGCCAAAGCCGGGCCATTTTAACGGCTATGGCGGCGACGGAGACGGCTATGGCGCCGACTCCCCTAGGGGAGCCCGAACCGGTTCCGACTTTGACGTCTGAATCGCTTCCTACTCTTACTTTTACCCCGGTTCCTCCCTCAACTTTGGAAGTTTCCTGGCCGTCGGCGGAATGGGAATCGGCCGCGCCGGAGACCCTGGGGATCCGTTCGCAAAGCCTGCTGGAATTTTATCAGGCGATTCAGGAGAACAATCTGGAGGTCCACAGTGCGGTTGTGGTGCGGCATGGCTATATCGCGGCGGAGGGGTATTTCTATCCGTTTCAGCCGGAAAGTACGCAGCGGCTCTATTCCTGTACCAAGAGCGTGATTTCGGCGTTGATCGGGATCGCCATTGAAGAGGGGGCAATCCGCAGCGTGGATGAGAAGGTGATCGATTTTTTCCCCGATTACGAGGCCGCCAACCTCGACGATCGCAAGCGGGCCCTGACCCTCAAGCATTTGCTGACGATGACCAGCGGTTTTGAATGGGAAGAGGGAGCGCCTTATGTCAACGATAATTTGGGCGAGATGATGCGCAGTTCGGATTGGGCGCTTTATGTGTTGGATCGTCCGATGGCTTATGAGCCGGGGGAATTTTTCTATTACAACAGCGGGAATTCCCATCTGCTTTCGGCGATTTTAGAGCAGGCTACCGGGAAGACGACGGCTGAATATGCCCGGGAAAAGCTCTTCGATCCGTTGGGTTTCCCGGAAGTCCATTGGGATGAGGATCCGCAGGGACGGGCGGTGGGCGGGTGGGGGCTGGCATTGACCCCGCGGGAGATGGCTAAATTCGGCTATCTCTATCTGCGGAACGGGCAGTGGGAGGGGCGGCAGGTCGTGTCGCCGGCGTGGGTGGCCGACTCGACGCGGGTCCATGTCGATCCGAGCAGCGGGGTGCTTTCGCAGTTCAATTACGGCTATCAATGGTGGATCTTGCCTGAGCTTTCGCCCCGGGCTTATTCGGCCGTTGGACGGTTCGGTCAGTGGATCATTGTGGTGCCCGAGCAGGATCTGGTGGTGGTTTTTGCCAGTCAGGTGGAGAATTTCGATTTGAGCGGGCTGGTGGATCGCTATCTGCTGCCGGGGGTGATGGATGGGCCGCTGCCGGAAGATCCAACCGGCGAGGCGGCACTGCGGGCCTTTCTGGCGGAGATTGCTGCGCCGAAGTGAGGGGGTGTTTTTATATTTTTCGCGCCCTCGAAGAGGGCGCGAAAAATATAGTTATTGAAGATTTCCGGCCCGGCGGGCTTAAAGTCTGGTGTGAAACCCGCCTGGAGTCCCTGGTGATTTCGGGATCGCAGGACGATAATCACCTTGTTTGGCGATGAACCTTTCGAGGTGTTTTCGTGCCTTTACAGGGCGCAATTTATAGAAGAGGTAAACATGTTATACGTTCTTTATTCTTTAAACGGTTTGTTGATGATTGCCCTGCCGATTATCCTGGGGATTTTCCTGGCCCGGCGTTACGGGTTGGGCTGGAAGCTGTTCTGGATCGGGGCGGTGACCTTTATCCTTTCGCAGGTAGGACATATTCCCTTTCTTTATGGAATGACCTACCTTTTTCAACAGGGCTATTTACCGGCACCGACGACCACTTTAGGACAGAATATTTTCAATGCGATTTTTCTGGGGCTGGCGGCCGGGGTTTTTGAAGAGGTCGCCCGCTATCTGGTGCTGCGTTTCTGGTTGAAAGAGACCCGTTCCTGGAAGCAGGCTTTGATGTTTGGGGGCGGTCACGGCGGCATCGAAGCGATTATCCTGGGGGTACTGGTTCTGGTAAACTTTGTCGTGATGCTGGTGTTGCAAAATGTGGACATGGTGACTTTGAACCTGCCGGCAGAAGCCCAGGCGGCTTTGTCCAGTGCATTGCAGTCTTATTGGGGAGCGGAAGTTTCCCCCATGTTGTTGATGGGGGCTGTGGAGCGCGTTTTTGCAATTTGTCTGCACCTTTCCTGCACGGTTATGGTCATGCAGTCGTTCCTTCGGAAGAACTGGCTCTGGTTGGGGGCGGCTATCCTCTGGCATGCGGTTGTAGATGCCCTGGCCGTTTTTATCATGAAGATGGGCGGGGGGGTGTATCAGATCGAGCTGGTGATCGGGATTACCGCCGTGATCAGTGTGGCGATTATTTATGCCCTGCGGCCTAAGGTGGAGCCGGCGGTAGAAGAACCGGCGGCTTGAAATTCGGAGAGTTTGTTCGATTTGACTGCACCGGTTGATTTTTTTCCAAATAAACAGGAGGTTACTATGAAGCGGTTGGGATGGTTTTTGGCGTTGGTGTTGACGGCTGGATTGTTGCTGGCAGGTTGTTCCGGACCTCAGGCTTTGCCGGAAGATGAAGCGCAGGCCTTTGCGGAGCAGGTGGCTCCGATGACCGAGAATCTCCTGACGGGGTTGAGCAATGGGGACGAGGCGGCTTATCTTCAGGATATGAGCGACAAGCTGCGGGCGGCCAGCGAGGGAGAGAATTTTACCGGGACGCAAGATGCGATCATCGGTAAGATCGGGGTTTATGTTTCCAGTGAAATGGTTTCCGTCAGTAAGCAGGACAATTTTCAGATTGTGGTTTACAAGGCTAAGTTTGAAAATGAGGACGATGTCACGATGAAAGTGGTCTATGATATTTCGGGAACCGATTTAAAGATAGCCGGGCTCTGGTTGACTTCGCCCAAGCTGCGCGGGGAGTAAGGTTCAATCCGGGCGGTTAGTATTTTAATATCCCGCAAAGAGTTTTTGCCCGGTAAAAATCGACGCGCGGTGCGAAGCAGAGAGAGTTTTTTGTTTGTGTTTGCGCGCGCTTTCTGAAGCGCGCGCAAACACAGGCTTTTTTCCTGTTTGGGGCCATTGCCCGGGTAGTAAGTATTAATTTTTGTAGAAGGAGCTTCCCATGTTGAGACGGTATTTGTTGCATGAAAAGCTTTTCGTGCGGTTTGCTTCGCTCTGGGCCATGGTTTTCTTTACTTTTATACTTACCTGGACGTTGAGCTATTTCTTTCTGCCGGAAGGGGTGCTGCGGGGGAAGAATCTGGCTTTTGTGCTGGCCGGCGATGATCTGGCCGGCGGTAGCGTCTGGCTGGAAGGGGTGCGCATTTTTGCCATTAATCTGAGCGTTATGGTTTTGCTCGTTATCGGACCTAATTTGCTGCGCGATGAAAAAGGGTATCCTTTGGGGTACATGAGTGCTACAGTAGTGTCTCTGATCTATGCGGTTGTCCTGGGCACGGATTCTTTTACCTTATCCCAGGGCGGGAAAATCGCTCCGACGTGGGAGATTTTCACGCGATCCGGGATCTATGAAATCACAGCCTATATTCTGGCGGCGACGGCGACTTACGGCCTGTCGCGCTATCAATTGCAGGGGCAATGGCCGAAGCAAACGGTGACGGCGCTTCAAGGGGGTAAGCCTTCGCGAGAGACGGCAATTGGAGTTGCTCTCGCCGTTTTGATTTTGTTGGCAGCCAATGCTTTTGAGGCCTATCGGGTGATGTTGTATCTGGCCTCTTAAAGAGGCTGTTTTACGACCTGTACGGGTAACCTGGAAAAGCGGAAGAAAAGAGACTGTGTTTTTGCGCGCCTTCCGAGGCGCGCAAAAACACAGATAAAAAATTCTCTCAAACTTGCCTCTTACTCTAAAGCCGGTATACTTTATAAGCATTAAGTACCCCTTTTTGGATCGCATTGCAGGAGGCAAAAATGACCTTACCAACCGTCTCTGTCATCGATGAAACTGTCGATTTTTTGGTCAAACTGGCGAATATCCCCAGCCCGACGGGCGATGCTGAAAAAGCACTGACTTTTGTGAAAAATGCTTTCGGTCAGATGCCGGTGCAGGCAGAATGGACCCGCAAGGGGGCTCTGGTTTTGACCTGGCCGGGCGATGTCAGCTATCCCCGGGCATTGACCGCCCATGTCGATACGCTCGGGGCGATGGTGCGGGAAATCAAAGGCAACGGTCGGCTTAAGATGACCGGTATCGGCGGCTTTGCATGGTCTTCCATCGAAGGCGAAGGCTGTACGGTGATGACGGCGGAAGGCAAGGCCTATCGAGGAACCGTTCTGCCGGTCAAGGCTTCCGTCCATATTTTTGGGGGCGAAGCCCGGGAGATGGAGCGCAAGGCTGAAAATTATGAGGTGCGTCTGGATGCCTCGACGAGCAGTGAAGAAGATACCCGCTTGTTGGGCATCGATGTGGGAGATTTTATCTACATCGATCCCCGGGTTGAACTCAATAACGGCTTTATCCGCACCCGCCATCTGGACGATAAGGCCGGTGTGGCGGCGATTTACGGCGCTTTCCTGGCTTTGCAGCGGGCTCAAATGGCGCCCCGGTACCGGGTGAGCGTTTTGATTTCGAATTATGAAGAGGTCGGCCATGGCGGCGCTGCCGGCATTCCTGCGGATGTGGAAGAGCTGGTGGCGGTGGATATGGCAGCGGTCGGGGATGGTCAGGCTTCCGATGAATTCAGTGTGGGGATCTGCGCCAAAGACAGCGGCGGACCCTATCACCTGGGGCTGCGGCGTTATCTGGAGAAGCTGGCCCGTGATAACGGCATTCCTTACCGGATCGATACCTATCCGTTCTATGGGTCGGATGGAGAGGCGGCCTGGCATGCCGGAGCGGATCTCAAGGTTGCATTGATCGGGCCGGGCGTCGATGCTTCGCACGCCTATGAGCGGACGCATCGGGCCTCCCTGGAAGCGACCACGCAGTTGTTGATGGCCTATCTGCTGAGCGAGAAGTTGTAGAAGAAGTAGACAGTAGAAAGTAGACGGTAGACAGCTTTTTGCGTCCCGCAACAGGCTTTTGTTTGGCTTGAAGCGCCGCGCTGGATGGGGGGAGATTGTTTTTATTCATATTTTCGGCGGCTTCAGAAAGCCGCCGAAAATATGGGCTTTTTTCCAGACTAACGCAGCGGTCGCGTTTTT
>CAZCTC010000124.1:0-12925 GCA_964501335.1 uncultured Anaerolineales bacterium
TCCCGCAACAGGTTCTTTTCCAGCAAGATACGACGCGCGAGATGGGGAGAGGTTTTTTTGTTTATGTTTTTTTCTCCACCGGTGCAATGGTTCGTAGAAGGCTTGACGGCCGGCTTTTAGCGTCTTGCAACAGGTTCTTTTTCAGCGAGATACGACGCGCGGTGCGAAGCAGGGAGAAGAGAGTTTTTTTGTTTATATTTTCGGCGGCTTCAGAAAGCCGCCGAAAATATGGGCTTTTTCCCAGACTAACCGTATAGATCGATTTTTTTGTTTGTGTTTGGGCGCGCATCAGAATGCGCGCCCAAACACAGGCTTTACTACATGAGAAATTTTACAGGAGAAAGCAATGCCATCACCCGAAGCACTCCCCCACTGGGATATGACTCCCATCTACCCGGGACTCGACAGCCCCGAATATCAGGAAGCCTTCCAATCTTTCATCACTGGAATCGATCAGCTCACGGCCCGCTTCGATGAATGCAACATCAATCGCCAGGAAAAATCTCCGCTGACGCCGGAACTGATCGCTATCTTTGAAGAAATCCTCGACGGCTACAACGCGCTGGGCAACAGCGGCAGCATGATCCATGCTTATATCACCAGCTACGTCTCAACCAATTCCCGTAATCCTCTAGCCCAGAATCGGCTGAGTGAATATCAACAACAAGGCGTCCGGTTTGCCAAATTAACCACCCGGCTGATCGCCTGGCTCGGGTCCCTGGATATCGAAGCCCTGCTGGAAGCCAGCGCTCCGGCCCGCGAACACAGTTACACCCTGCGCCAGGCCCAAATCATTGCCACGCATATGATGTCCCCCGTCGAAGAAGCGCTGACGGCTGAACTCAAAGTGACCGGCGGCATGGCCTGGACCAAGCTTTACAACACCTACGCTTCCCAAATATCCGTCAATCTGCGGGTCAATAAAGAAAACCAAATCCTGCCGATGAGCGCCGTGCGCAACCTGGGATTCTCTCCCTATCGAGAAACCCGCCGCCAGGCCTATGAAGCCGAACTGGAAACCTGGAAAAACTCCGTCGTCCCCATCGCTGCGGCTCTCAACTGTCTTAAAGGGGAAACCATCCTGCTGGCCCGCAAACGCGGCTGGGAATCGCCCCTCGAAGGCTCCCTGTTCGACAACGGCATCGACCGTGAAACCCTGGACGCCCTGCAACAGGCCACCGAAGAATCCTATCCCGATTTCCGACGCTATTTGAAAGCCAAAGCCAAAGCTCTGGGCAATAAAACCCTCCCCTGGTACGATCTGTTTGCCCCCGTAGGGCGCAGCACCCGCACCTGGAGCTTTGCCGAAAGCCGCAATTTCATCCTGGAACAGTTCGGCAACTACACGCCCCAATTACGCGCCCTCGCCGAACGCGCTTTTCAAGAGAACTGGATCGATGCCGAACCCCGCGCCGGCAAACGGGATGGGGCTTTCTGTATGTGGGTACGTAAAGACGAATCGCGCATCCTGGCCAATTACAAACCGGCCATCGGCGGCATGAGCACACTGGCCCACGAACTCGGTCACGCCTATCACAATATCCAGCGCGCCCCGCGCACCTACCTGCAACGCTCCACGCCCATGACCCTGGCCGAAACCGCCAGCATCTTCTGCGAGACCATGGTCCGCCGGGCCGCCCTCAACGCCACGCAGGATCCGGAAGAGCAGCTGGCCATGCTGGAAGCTTCATTACAAAACAGCTGCCAACAGGTCGTCGATGTCAACAGCCGCTTCATTTTCGAAAAAGCCCTCTTTGAACGCCGCGCGCAACGCGAACTGGCCATCGAAGAGTTGAATGAACTGATGCTCGAAGCCCAACGTACTACCTACGGCGACGGACTCGATCCGCAATATCTGCATCCCTACATGTGGGCCACCAAAGTGCACTACTATAGTTCGGTTTTCTATAACTATCCTTACACCTTCGGGCTGCTCTTCGGATTGGGATTGTATGCCCGTTATCAGGCCGATCCGGAAGCTTTCCGCACCAGCTTCGACGATCTCCTCTCCGCCACCGGCATGTACAATGCCGCCGAGCTGGCCGGCCGGTTCGGCATCGACCTGCGCACGCCCGATTTCTGGCGCGCCAGTCTCATTCCAATCCACGAAGATATCGACCGCTTTGAGTCCCTGGTCGATAAAATGAGCGTCCAATCCGGCAAACCCCGTAAAGGGTAAAAAGAGCAGAGATCACACCACAGAGTCACAGAGAGCACAGAGAAGAGAAAATGAGAAAATTCCTCTCCGTGTCCTCTGTGTCTCTGTGGTGAATCTTTTCTGGAACTATTTTCAAGGCCGCTAAAAAGTCGTAAAATCGATTCAAAAGTGAATTGTATAAGGAGACCCATGGCTTACACCTACCCTTATCCCCGTCCCTCCGTCACCGTTGATATCGTCCTGCTGCGGCCCGGGGAAGCAGGTCTGGAAGTTCTGCTCATCCAACGGGGACGCCCCCCTTTTGAAGGAGCCTGGGCACTGCCGGGCGGCTTCGTCGAAGAAAACGAACCCCTGGAAGCCGCCGCAGCTCGCGAACTTCAGGAGGAAACCCATCTGGAAGGCCTCTCCCTGCAACAGCTCGGAGCTTTCGGCGACCCCGGACGCGATCCGCGCGGCTGGACCGTCACCGTGGCCTTCTGGGCTCAATTGACCGAAGCCGGCATGGAAGCTCAAGCCGACGATGATGCTGCGGATGCTCGCTGGTGGCCGCTCCAGGCTCTACCAATTCTGGCTTTCGATCACGCCAAAATCCTGGAACGGGCCAACGCCGTCATCTTCAAGGCATCTTAAATAAATTTCGACTGGGATCATCACATTTCAAACATGAGGTGAAAAATGCTTAACCTTGATAACGAAAGCTGGCGTAGTCAGCGCCAACCGTTTCTGGACTGGCTGATTGAATGGAATCGCCAGTTACATCCGCTCGCCCTGGGCGATATCGATGCCGCGCATACGGCGCTCCTTTCCATCGATCTCATCCGGGGCTTTTGCACCCTCGGTCCGCTGGCCAGTCCACGCGTTCAGGGAATCGTCCCCAACGTCGTCGCTCTCTTTAAAAAACTGCACGAACATGGGGTACAACACTTCATCCTCACCCAGGATACCCACGCTGAGGGAACGCCGGAATTCAACGCCTTCGCCCCTCACTGCGTCGCCGGAACGGCCGAAAGCGAAACCATCCCGGAACTGGCCGAACTCCCCTTTGCCCAGACCTTCCATATCGTACCGAAAAATTCTCTCAGCAGCACCGTCGGCACAGAGTTGCCGGCCTGGCTGGCCGCCCATCCGGAGATCAACACCTTCATCATCGTAGGCGACTGCACCGATCTCTGCATCTTCCAGGCCGCGATGGATCTCCGCCTTCAAGCCAATGCATCGAATCGCGCCGATGTCCGGGTCATTGTGCCGGCCGATTGTGTCCAGACCTACGATCTGCCGATCCCCATCGCCCAACAGATCGGCGCACTGCCGCACGACGGGGATCTGCTACACGCGATTTTCCTCTATATGCTGGCGCTGAACGGGGTGGAAGTCGTCGAGCATCTGGGATAACCCAATCATCCAAAGTTCGCCATTTGCCTGGGGAAAGAATTCACCGCCAAAACATAGAGAACACAAATTTTAGGCCTCGCAACAGATACTTTTCCGGTAAAAAGCGACGCGCTGGATAGGGGAAGAAAATTTTTTGTCTGTGTTTTTGCGCGCATAAGAATGCGCGCAAAAACACAGGCTTCTTCTCTACGTCCTCAGCGCCTTTGCGGTGCAATCCGGTCCAATCCGGATTTTCATCGCTCCAGGGTAATGAGCTTAATATCGTTTACACCCAGCGCAGTTTGAACCAACAACGAATGGTTTTCATCTTCAAAAGGAAGCTCCACTTCCGTTAAACAGCTTTGCGCTTTAATCTGCTCCACCTCATGTGGCTTCAACGGAGAAGGAGACCCCATCTCTTCCCATGCACGCATTGGATTACAAAACTCGTTATCGATCGCCTGAACCGTGACCCGTTTGATCCCTTCAATACCAGAAACCACCAGCTGAATAGATTTTTTCTCCGTATCTTCTTCGACGAGGTTCTGCTGATACAATAAAATCTGGAGCTGATCGTCCTTCTTAAAAGCGGCCGCTTCCACGCCATCCTGCTCAAAATGAAAAAGGTAGCGCTCATCGCCCAACATAGAAAGCATCTTAAAGGCCCAAAAGTTCGGCTTTGGAATACCGTCCACAGTCAGCAATCCAAAACCGCCGTTGAAAGGCTGAGTCAGGAACAACATTTCTTCAAACAGATCCGAGAAACACCAGAAGGAATAAGCTTCAACCAGCCCGGCACTGTCCAACACGGTCTTAAGGGCAAAGGCGGCCGCAAGCCGGGTATCATGAACAGGCGCGCCATAGGTGGCGCTGACATTCCACTCGGTATACATAAGTGGAATACTTCCAGCTTTCTTGCGTGCAGCTTTCAACTGTTGGGTCAGGATTCCCTTGGGAATGAGAGGTAGATCCCCAGGATTCCAAAACAACTTACGGCTGACGGCCCCCACCCCTTCCCCTTTTGATTGGCGGATCATTTCGATCCATTCCTGGAGACGATTAGCATCAAATCTGTGTCCCAACACATCACCAGGATAGTGATGGCTGGAGATAAAATCCAACGGCAAGCCTTCCGAGAGACAGTAAGCCTTGAATTCTTTAATCCATCGGTTGCTCGATGTGGCCGGCCCTCCCACGCGCAGCCGGGAATTGACGGCTTTAATGGCCTGTACGGTCGTCTTATACAGCTCGAAATAGCCCTTCTTCCTGCCGCTCCAGAAAAAGGACAGGTCGGGCTCATTCCAAACCTCAAAGTACCAGCTCTCCACCTCTAGCTCGCCATACCGATCGAGCAGGAAACGGATGAATTGCCGGATAAATTCCGCCCAGGCGGCCGGATCTTTGGGCGGAGTGACATTCCCTTTATAATGGAAGGCTGTTTTCTTGCCCGAAGCCAGAGCAGAAGGCATAAAACCCAATTCGACAAAGGGTTTCAACCCGGCCTTCAGGACAGCGTCATATACTTTGCCGACCTGGAAGAAATCAGTCGTCCGGATTTCCTGTGCGCCTGGAAGAGAAAGGACATCGCTAAGCGACTGAATGATATTCATATCATCGTCAAAGATCCCGTGGAAACGGATATAACGGAAACCCAATTCCTGACGGACATAAGCCATCTGCTGCTGAAAATCGGCCCGATGGAGCTGAAAAGCATGGTCGCTGCCGACGCACATCTGCCAGCTGCGATCCGTCGGCTTTGTACGGACGGAGGGATCAAATCGTATTTCCAAGGCTTCATACCTCCCCTGAAAGAATTATCCGCAACCTGTATAGTTAAACCGAAAAACAAAAAAAGAAAAATATCGACTCCGTGAGGGCCCGGCAGGCTCATTTATCCTCGTTCCAATGGATAGAGATTTCCTCCCTCGTCCAGGGGAATTTACTGGATATCGGAATTAAAGATTCCTTTTCCAAATCCAAAAGCCATACTTTGGGCTCTTTAAAAGAATCGTTATTCCAGTCATCCCATTCCACAAGGGCCAGATAACGGCCATCCGGGGACCATCTTAAAGATTCTATAAAATAATCTCTGCTTATCCTTAATGTCTCTTTCGTTTCCAGTCCGAAAATTTTCACACTCGATTCGCCCGAATCTGTGTCGACCAGATAGGCCAGAAACCGGCCATCCGGGGACCAGGAAAGGCTTTGTCTGTCCCAGATACCGTCGGCTACCCTTTCAATTTTTCCAGTCAACGCATCCACAAGGTAGATTCCAGGAAGGTCATTCTCCCGATTGCTCACAAAAGCAATCCAGTGATTGTCCGGGGACCAGACAAAGGATCGTCCTTCAATATCAATATCCTCATCCGTAAGTTTAACTTCCAAACCGGTCGCCACATTGATAATATAAATATTGCTGATGAAAGAGTCGGCATTTTCCTCCCTCACAAAAACAATCCTTTTCCCATCGTTCGACCACTCAAAATCATAAATCCCCCCCGTCCGGGTCAATTGCTTTATATCCCCTGTATCTTCATCCAGGAGATACAGGTTGCCATCCAAAGAAAAACCCAAGGCATCCCCCGCAGGTGACCATTCCGGCGAAGTATACAATCCTGGATTATGGGTCAGCTTTTTAAAATGGGAACCGTCAGCATGAATGACGCCAATACCATGATCTCCGGAAGGCGCGCTAAAGGCAAAAACAATCTTAGAATTGTCAGGAGACCAGGCCGGGTTTATTTCAGAAAAATCATCCCGGGTTAACCATTTCTGAGCGCCGGTTTTCAGATCTACCACACACAATTCAAGCTTATTAAAATGAGATGGGTCCATCTCTCCATAAGGACCCGGATACATTTCAACGGTAAGATCGAATAAAGATCGATCCATTTCCAGGCGGTGACAGACAAATAGGAGCTGTTGGCTGTCTGATGACCAGACAGGATCATAATCATAGGACTCTAAATAGACATAATTTCCCCCCAAGAAGCATAAAACCAAAATAAACACAAGGACTAAAACAAGGACGATCTTATCTCTCAAAGTCAGGGTCAACAATGTAAATCCTCCCTACTGAAAATAATCGGGCCCGGCTTATGTCTACCCTGGTTCGGCAATAGAACGAAAGGTATTACCACCGATGCCATTAACATTTTAACGTCCTGCGTTCCATTTTGGACGTTTTTTGGACGCCTCCATTTTATACTAAGACTGCGCGTCATTTATAAATACGACATCAACCCAAGTACCTCTCCTCTTCAAATTGCTCTCAAGACTGCTGGTTTATCCCTATTCATTCGGAAAGGAACAAAACGATGAGAATGCGACGGTTATTGATCAGTTGTCTGGCTTTTGGATTGTTGGGACTGATGCTGAGTGGGCTGGCCTATGCCCAGGGAGAAACACCCCCGGCGCCGACCGCACCGCAAGGAACGGGCTTTACCTACCAGGGACAGCTCAACCATCGGGGCAACCCGGTCAATGCAACCTGCCAGCTGGCCTTTCGACTCTACAACGCGGCCACCGGTGACGGTCTGGTCGGCACCCCGATCACGACGACCACCCCGATCACCCATGGCTTGTTCACTGTGGTGCTGAATTTTGGGGCAACGGCATTTCAAGGAGAAACACGGTGGCTGGATATTCGAGTCCTGTGCCCGGGAGATCTGAGTTTTACCACGTTAGAACGCCAGGCCTTGACCAACGCGCCTTCAGCTCTGTATGCCCTTCAGTCCTCCTGGAGTGGGATCAGCGACGTGCCGACCGGCTTTGCCGATGGGGTAGATAACACGGGATGGGATCTCAACGGCAACGCCGGCACCAATCCTACCACCGCTTTCTTAGGAACCACCGACAATACCACCCTGACGCTACGGGTCAATAATAGCTCAGTCTTCCGCTTTGTGCCGGGAAGTTCCAGCCCCAACCTCATCGGTGGTTATGGAAACAATTGGGTGAAATCGGATGTTTATGGGGCTGTAATTGGGGGTGGAGGTTCCAGCGGAGCCTATAATCGGGTCACCGGTAATCATGGAACCGTAAGCGGCGGAAGCAATAATGAAGCGGCTTTCCGGTCCGTCGTCGGGGGCGGATACTCCAATACCATTACAACCACGGCCTGGTACGGCACAATCGGCGGCGGTTCTGATAATTTCATGGGAGGGGATTACGCGGTTATTAGCGGGGGCTATTCCAATACGGTCAGAAGCCAAAGCGCCACCATTGGGGGCGGAGAGGGAAATTCCGTCACCGGTGATTATGCAACCATCTCCGGCGGCAAAGAAGCCGCCGCCACTCTCTACGGGCAATGGGCCTATGCCACCGGCAACTTCTCCACACCGGGTGACGGTCAGACCTCCCAATACATTTTGCGCCGCGAGACCCCCGACAATACTTATAGCTACGTGCTAACCCTGACGGGAGACGGGCAGGCGTTAACCATTGCCGCCGGGCGCACCCTGGCATTTGAAATCCTGGTGGTCGGGCGCAGCGCGACCGGGGAATCCGCCGGCTATAGATTCCAGGGATTGATTGAAAATGTGGGAGGCACAACAGCTATGGTCGGGACAGCACCAACGGCCACCATTCTGGGGGAAGATGATCCCAGTTGGAATGCCAGCGTGACGGCCAATAATACGCTGGACAGCTTGCAAATCTCGGTCCTGGGAAGCGCAACCTCAGCGGTACGCTGGGTAGCCATAGTCAAAACCGTCGAAGTCAGCTGGTAAGCACGAAGTTATTTTTTATTGATTGGTTCGGCGGCTTCCGAAAGCCGCCGAACCAATAGCGCCCCACAGAAAATGTGAGGCGCAAGGACTCCGCCCGGAAATTCACTCCTCAAGGATCAACACGGTATCTCCGGCAACCTGAAGAAGGATGACAGCTTCATTGTTGCCGAAGTTACTTTCGACGATGTGATGGGCCGGATTAAGAATAATCTTAAGGTGGTAGCGACCATCAGGATAACCCGTTATGTTAAAGAGCTGCCCCGCAAGGCTCGGACGATAGGTGTCCATCCAGCCCACAGATAACCCCTGGATATTTTCATCACATCCTACATACTGACTTTCTTGGGGAGCATTCGGCAAAGCAAGGTTATGCGGATTGGAGTCGAACATGCAAAAGCTGACCTTCTCCCCGTTCATCAATAGCTCCTCCTGCGCCCCTTCTTCGGAATAACTCCAGAGTTCGTATCGGGCAAACTCTTCCAAATGCCAATGAGCATGTTTTGGATTAAAAGTGAATTCACCGATCTCTTCGGAGCGCTCCTCCCCACTGGCTGTAAAGAGCGTTTGAATAGCTCGAACAATCTCCTGCTCAGGATCCTTCTCTCCAAAGATATGCAAAGGGCCTGTTCCCACATTGGCAAAGGAAGTATCGAATCGAAGAAATCGTAGATCGCCCTGGAATTGAATATAGACCACTTGCGGAGAAATGGCAACGAGATCCGGAAGCAACAGGATCTCGGTGGGTGTGGGAGTGACGGTCGGTGTGGGGGATTCGGTCGGTGTGGGAGTCATTGTGGGCATTAGCGTTGGAGTCGATACAGGCGTTGCGGTGGACATAGATGTGGGGGGGATTGGAGAAAGGACAAGGGTCACAACAGCCGGCCCCGGTCCACGACATTGCAACAGCAAAACAACAAGAAACAACATGGATAGCGACATCCATGTCCTGGAATCGTTCATGATCCCTCCTACTTACGGCAATACTCACCACCGTTTTTACAAGATGATTATATCACTAATAAAAAACCAGCTGGAGTTGAAAAAAACGCCTTCAAGATCGTTATTGGAATCGATTTATTCGATCCAGGCCGCTGCATAATCCTGGATATATTGTCGCAAAGTGATCGGGGGACGGCCCAGCAACCGTTCCACGTCCGATGTGATCTGTTGAGCCATACCGAAACGGGTCGAAGTATACAGACCGGCCATCACCAAGGCGAAGCCAACGGGCACCTTCCGGGCCCGCGCCTCTTGGAAAAAACGCCAGAGTGAAGGATTGGTATAGGTAACTTTATATCCCAGGATTTGGCTGAAGAAATCGGCGACCTGATAGTAATCGAGAGCCTCACTGCCGGTCAATTCGCAGGCCTTTCCAGTCAGTCCGGGTTCGACCAAAATTCTGGCAGAGACGGCCCCGATATCGCGCACATCGATAAAACTGGTGCGGGCATGTCCGACAGGTACCCCGATCTCATGTTTTTCGCGGATCTCTTGCCGATGGGTGGTATTGAGGTTTTGCATGTAAAAGCTGGGACGAATAAAAGTATAAGGAATGCCACAACGTTCGAGGTACTTTTCGACTTTGTAGTGCGGCACCATGGGGTTGCGTTCCACGCCGATCAGAGAAAGGAAAGCAATCTGTTTCACCCCGGCAGCACGGGCATACTCGATAACCGGAAACAGATATCGTTTGACATCGGCGATCTGAGGTGGACGCATCAAAAAGAGTTTATCGACCCCTTTGAAAGCCTTCGTGAAAGTGTCGGGACAGTCGAATTGAAAGCGGCGCGGATCAGCCCCCTCGGGAACACGCCGGGCATCCTGTTCATCCAATACGGCGGCAATTACGGGCTGGCCCATTTCCAAAAGGGATTTAACCACCTCACGTCCTACATTGCCGGTAGCTCCGGTGACTAAAATCTTCGACGACATCAGAAATCTCCTTCAGCCTTTTTAATCAACAGGGCAAGTTCTTCGGCAACATTTTCGAGCGGGGCGGGGTTGTGCTCAGTCCGGCTGAGAATGATCCCACCTTCAATAGCCGCGATAATCAAAGCCGCCAATCGGGCAGCCCGTTTCGGCTCGAATCCGCTTTGTTCGAGCCGGGAAGAGAAGGCGGCCTGCCATTCGGTATAGACTTCACAGCAGGCAGCATTGATCCGTTCATTGGTAGTGGCCGATTCCAAAGCAACGGTAGTAACCGGACCGCCGGCCCGATAACCGGATGCAGCGACATGGTGAGCCAGCGTATGGATGAATCCGTGCACAGCTTCAGCAGGATCGGCAACCTCATCAAGGATGGTACGGATGCGTTCAGTGATGATCTTTCCAGCATGGAAAATAGCTTCTGCCGCCAGGGCTTCCTTGCCCTGCGGAAAATAATAATAGAGCGACCCTTTAGGAGCGCCGCTCTCCTGAATAATCTGGTTCAGACCGGTAGCGTGATAGCCCTGGGTTTCCAGTAATTCGCAGGTCGTTTTGATGATCTGCTCTCGTGAAGGATTCATTGGACCTCCTGGATTATAAAAAGGTAGCTCCGGTTGCGAACTAATCAAAAACCGACGATCCGGATTAATTATACCAACTGGTCTATATAATGCAAGCCGTAAAGCTCACACTCTGTGGCCTCTGTCCTGAAAATAGGCCCATCGTGCAAAAATCTCCCCGAGGGCGGCCACATCGGGCCGCCCCTACCCGGAAAACGTCTCCCGTAGGGGTACCCCTTGTGGGTACCCAATCCTGACGAATCGTCTATTTTCATCTTTCGGGGTGCCGCCCCCGCCATGACCTTCTGTCCTGAAAATAGGGCTCTATGGCATGGCTCCGGCCTCATAGCGTCCCGCAAATGGCCCTTTCCCCGTAAAATACGACGCGCTGGATCGGAAGAGAGAGTTTTTTTGTTTATGTTTTGGTGCGCCTCAGAAGGCGCACCAAAACAAGGCCTTTTCCAGAACCGCACAGGCGACGCAGGCTGTCTACTGTCTACTTGCGGCTGTCTACTTCCGCTGAATTTTCATCTTTCGGGGTGCCGCCCCCCGCCTTGCCACCTTTTCACCTCTACTGTATACTGAAAGCATATCCCCCGATCGCAATCTATTCAGCGGCACCCCGCCGCTTCAATTCCGTGGCGAAAAGGAGTGTACCATGACCAATCCGGTAAGAATTTCGCGGCTCGGTATCGTCGTCGGCGGCGGCCCGGCACCCGGCATCAATAGTGTGATCCATTCGGCTACTATCGAAGCGATCAACAACGGTATTGAGGTCATCGGCATCTTCGACGGCTTTAAACATCTGATGCAAGGGCAACTGATCAGCCGGCCCCTGGTCATCAACGATGTCAGCCGTATCCATCTCACCGGCGGATCGATCCTGCGCACCTCCCGCGCCAATCCCACCAAAAGCGATGAATTGCTCAGCAAATGTGTAGATGTGCTCCTCGGCGCGGGAATCGATGCCCTGCTGGCCATCGGCGGTGACGACACGGCCTTCTCAGCCTACAAAGTAGCCCAATACGCCGAAAATTATCGCGGTCTGAAGATCAAAACGGCCCATATCCCCAAAACCATCGACAACGACCTCCCGCTCCCCGAAGAGATCCGCACCTTCGGCTATGAAACCGCCCGTGAGCTCGGATCGCGCCTGGTCATCAATCTGATGGAAGATGCCCAGACCAGCGTACGCTGGTTCCTGGCAGTCACGATGGGCCGCAAAACGGGCCATCTGGCCCTGGGGATCGGAAAAAGCTCGGGAGCCACACTCACCCTGATTCCTGAAGAATGGAAAGGACGCGAGATCCGCCTGCAAGAGGTGCTCGATATCCTGATCACGTCGATCATCCGCCGACAGGCCGAGGGCAAACCCCACGGGGTGGCCCTGGTCGCCGAAGGAGTCATGGAATATATGTCCCGCGACGATCTGGGGATGCTGGAGACCATCGAACGGGACGCCCACGGCCATATCCAGCTGGCAGAGGTCAACTTTGCCGAAATCCTGAAGAAAGAGCTGCGGGTCCAGCTAAAAGCTCTGGGGATGAATGTCTCGTTGGTCAGCAAGGATCTGGGATACGAACTGCGCTGTGCCGAACCGATCTCCTTCGACATCGACTACACCCGCAGTCTGGGAGAGGCCGCCATCGGATTCCTGCTGCAAGGAGGAACCCACTCGACCATCACCATCCAGCACAATCAGGTGGTCCCGATCCCCCTGAATTCCATGATGGACCCCAATACCGGCCGCACGACGGTAAGAGCCGTGAACACCGATTCGTTCACCTATCAGTCGGCCTACAAATTTATGATCCGGCTGAAACCACAACATGCCCAGGATGAAATGTTGCTGGCCCGGATGGCGGCACAGACCAATCTGACGCTGGATGAATTTAAAACGCGCTTCGGTTATCTGGTGGGGATTGCACCGCGACCGTTCTAAAGGAAACTCGACCGGCGTGGCTATTGGAAGGTTTGGTTACAATCGGCCTTTTGCGTCCCGCATCTGACACTCTTTCTGTAAGGTGCGACGCGCGAGGTCGGAAGAGAGCATTTTTTGTTTATGTTTTGGCGCGCTTCAGAAAGCGCGCCAAAACATAGGCTTTTTTCTTCCGCTTTTCCGGGTTAACGCATCGGTTGTGCAAATAGTGGCCGAAGTGAAAAAAACGGCCTAAAAACTA
>CAZCTC010000125.1:0-12779 GCA_964501335.1 uncultured Anaerolineales bacterium
CGCCTTCTTGTCGAGCATTCTCAGCCCCAAGGGGGCGACCTTAAGGTAGCCTGGGGTGAAGCCCCAGGAAACCGCGCCAGCCACCCCATTTTCATCCTTCGGGGTGCCGCCCCCGGCATGACCTTCTGTCCTGAAAATAGGCCCCTATGGTAAGGGCCGGCCCTGGAACGTCCCGCAAATGGCCCTTCCCCCGTAAAACACGACGCGCTGGATCGGAAGAGAGAGTTTTTTTTGTTTATGTTTTCGGCGGCTTCAGAAAGCCGCCGAAAACATAGGCTTTTCCAGAGTTGTCTCGGCGACGTGGGTTGTCTACTGTCTCTTTGCTGCTGGCTGCTTTCTTTGGCTTTTCCAGAGTCGTCTCGGCGACATGGGCTGTCTACTGATTCCTTGCTGCTGGCTGCTCTCTCTTATTTTTTCTTCTCTCCCTGAATGAGCGTGTAGGCGCCGTCTTTTAAGCCGTCTCCGATCAGGCGGGCCGCGCGGGTCAGCGGTTCCCGATCTCCCTGTCGGAAAAACGTTTCCCATTCGAGGGCCCGTAACCAGCTTTCAAAGACAGCCTCTTCACGGACCGCCCGGACCAGTTCATCGGCCATCCACCATAGATAGGCCTGTGGTCGTACCATCCAGCCGCCGGGCATAGTTTCCGACATTACAACATAGCCCTGTTTTTCTAGAAAAGTCCGTTCGGGCCCCAGATCTTGCAAACTGTCGTCCAGTTCGATTCCTTCAAAGCGGAACAGATTCAGTTGCATCAGAGCAATGGTGGCAAAGGCGCGTTTGGTGGCCGGTTCCCAGATCCGCCAGGTATCACTGATGACCATGGCGGCTTTGTCGTAAAGCCGGCGTCCAGCCTGGGCCCGGCGCCGGGCTGCGTCCGTTTCACCTTCTTCGTAGGTTTCCCACAGTTCGTAACCGGCAGCTTGCAGGAGATAGGGATGACCGCCGGCAACCTGGAGCACAAACTGACAGTCGTCGGTATTGAAGCGTTCACTGGCTCGATCCAGCAATTCGGCTACATCGCGGTCGGTAAGCGGACTCAGCACCAGTTCATCCAGGAAATTGAAATAGGGAGAACCGTGATGGCTCATTTCCTGGGTGGCTTCGTTCAATTCGCCCAGGGAAGAACGGGCCGCGATGATCAGGGCGAGCGCCCGGTTGCGGGAGGTGAGGGAGCGGAGGCTGCCGAAGAATTCTCCGCAGTTGAGGATGGGATGGTGTAACAGCTGATCGAATTCATCCAGCATCAAAACCAGCCGCCAGGGTTCCAGCGTCATTTTGGTAAAGAGCCGTTCGAGGGAGAAGGTGCCGAAGCTGTTTTGCTGGCAGAATTCGTAGGCCTGTCCCAGCGGCCCTTCGGGATCGGGGGCGACGACCCGTTCGAAAAAGGGCTGGAGAGCATATTCCCAGAATTGAGCCTGGGTGAATTGTACCCCTAAGGTCTGACTGTCGATGAACTGGAAAAGGAACCGTTCGCCGGCGGCTCCATAGAGCTCGCTACGAAATTCCGGCGCGGATAAATAATCCAACAACGAAGTTTTCCCGCTGCGGGGTTCTCCGATAATTGCACTGGATTGGCCACCATTACATAACCGCCCGGCGACTCGCCGGATCTCTCGCCGGCGTCCGATAAAACTGGCCGGCGGTACCGGATTACCGTAAAAAAACGGATTTTCCATTATATATACCTCTTTAAAAATACTGCCAGCCGCCAAAATAAACTAACCACAGGAAAAAGATCAATCCCAACATCCAGACTCCCAATAACCCATAGACATAAAAAGACGGAGACCCGCTATTCCATTGTTCCCGAACCCGGGGATAGATAAAGTTGACCAGGGCGATGGTTCCTGTCGTTCCAAGGAGCGCGCTTAAAACCCCGGCCCCTATACCGGCTAAAGGACTGTCGTAGGTCGCCGTGATCCAATGCCCTAATATATAACTGGCGATTCCGGCGATCAATCCGCAGCCGGCGGCGAGCGTTCCTGAGCCGGCCAGATTGAGGATCAGGGCGGCGGCCGGCAGAATCAACCAGCCGATAGAGATCGATGCGACGCTTCCCCAGCGTTGCATCAAGCCACTGCTGAGCAGCGCGGAACAAAAAAAGCCGGAACCCAGCAACAGCCAGCGTTTGGTCTCTGCCTGCCAGCCGGTGATCAGCAATCCGATGAACAGCAGCAGGGCAATGGGGGCATAAAATTCAGGTTGTAGTCCGAAGCCGGTGGGGCGACTGGCGATCCCCTGGCTGATCGAGAGGGCCGGCAGGATCAGCGGCAACCAGAGCAGGGCGGAGATGAACCAGCGGCTTACCCTTCGTTCATCTTCGACGCCGAAGGCTTCTCGATATTCCAGCCGCTCTTGAGGGGCGAGGGTGAACCAGCGGATCAGGCGCCAGTAATCCATCAAATTCCAGGGGGAGAGCCGGGGCATGGCCTGTTGCCGCTGCCGCAGGATCTGTTCGGCCTGCATTAATTCCTCGGCCTGCCAGTGGGCGGTCCGTTCGGCGCGCAGGCTGACCCGGAGATCCTGGATTTCCTGTTCCAGTTGCTGGCGGGTTTCGGATTCTATGGCCAGCCGTTCCTGTAGCTGGTTCAAATCGACATCGTGGATGGCCTGATAGAGATATTCCAAGGCTCGATCGTGGGTGGGATCTTCTGCCACGACCTGCGTCAGTAAATTCTGGGCGGTGGCTCGATCGTTGCTTTTCAGCGCGCCGATTCCCCGTTGATAGAGATCGTCCAGTCCGGCTTTGTGCTGCAACCATTCCAGATCGTAGCTCCAGTCGCGCATGCCGGCATAGCTTTCCGAGAGTTTCAGGGCCAGATCCAGCGCTGCCTGGTAGCGCCGGCTTTGTTCCAGTCCTTTGAGGCTCCGCAGTTTGGCGCCCAACTCACGTCGGCGCATTTCGGTTTCTACCTCGGTCACTTTTTGGGGGAGATTGCCTTTGCGGAAGGATTTCAGAGCCCCTTTCAGATCGCCCAACCGCAGGGCGGCTTCGCCGTGCTGTTGCCAGAATCGCTGCCTGCCGGAAACGGCTTCGGGTTGGGTCGGGGCCAGTTCCAACACGCGTTCATAGAGTGGTAACCGGGCATCGTCGTCAGGGGCGGTTTGGGCCAATACCAACAGCGCCTGCACCAGTCGAGGGCGGGCTGCGGCCGGCTGATATTCATACAGGCGCTCCAAAAGCTGGCGAGCCTCTTCCGCCTGGTTGCGGGTCAGCAGGATGTCGGCCAGCAGCTGGTGCGCACGGGCATGGCTGGGGTTTAATGTGATGGCTCGCCGTAGGGGGTCCACGGCCTCATCCAGCAGGCCGGCCCGATAGAGGCCTAAGGCGGCCTGATAGTAGCTTTCGGCCACCGGTTCTACCCGGTCCAGATCTTCCTGTACCCGGCGAAGCGGTTTGTGCTGGGCAATCCAGCGCCGTAGGAGTTCGACCCGGAACCGATAGCCGTTTTCGATCGGTTCGATCAGATCCCATTCCTGTAAGAGATGCGGCGCATTTTGCAGTTCGCGGATGACTACTCGCACGCCGCTTTCGTGTAAGAGGTTTTCCAGATTTTCCTGGGTGATGGGGCCCGGACCGGCGGCGGCGAGCGCCGAGGCCACGACGCGTTCGGCCGGCGGCAGGCCGTCCCACAGCCATTCCAGGGTGTTACGGCTGGCTTGCAGGGTGCCGGGAATAGCGGTTTCTACATCGCTCAGGGTGACGGTTGGGGGATCGTCGGGTTCTTCATCGTACAATCGTTCCCAGACGTGGGAACAAAGCTGCTGGGTGAGGAAGGGATGTCCGCAACCGATTTCCCATACTTTTTGAGCTGCCGCATCTTCCCAGTGGAGAGTGTCGTTGCTTTCGGAGAGTTTTACCAATCCGATGGTGTCTTCCTGGCTCATCAGGGAGATGCGGAGAGCCGGGGTGCCTTTAAATAAAGAGAGCGCAATGTTGTCCAGGTCGTCTACATTGCGCCCGATGACAAAGATAAATTTCAGGCGTCCATGTTCGATCAGGAAGAGATCGCGGAGATAGGCAAAGAAGATTTGGGCGGCCTGTTTACGTTGGGGATCGGCCAGTACGTCGAATTCATCCATCAACAGGATCAGGGGACAATCCGGCGGCAGTTGATCCAATGTCTGTGGCAGCCAGTTCTGGCGGAAGTTGAGGGCCGGTTCGGTGCCCAGATCGGGGTCCGGCAAATTCAATTTATGGGCAATCGTCACGGCCAGATCGCGCAAGACCCGATCGAGTTGCCAATCGGCCTTGTCTTGCAGGTCGAAGTAGACCGGGCGATATTCGCCTTCAGAGGGCAACCGTGCTACCAGATGTTGTAGAATGGAGGTTTTTCCAATCCGCCGCTGGCCGTAGAGTACCAAAGCATTGTCTTGGGAACGGCGCAGGATCCGTACGACTTCTCGTAAAACATCGCTTCGTCCGATAAAAGCGGAACTGCCGCCCACTGGATTGCCTGCGACGTAGGGGTTGATTGGGATTACCATGCTTCACTCCGCATCAAGATCAGGTTGCGACCCGGGTTTATATTACATTAAAATTGCCCGTGCTCTGACAACTCGCATTCAAATTGTATCCGGTTGCGCTGCATTGTCCAGTTGACAGCGATTCCAGGCTGTGCTATGCTCGCGGCCATGACAACAACACTGCCCACCGATCTGCAAGGTTATCTGGATCAAATCGGCCCAAGGTTGGGGCCGGCTTTAGTACAATGGTTTGCCGAACATGCCCGCGATTTACCCTGGCGGCGCGAGCGCTCCCCCTATCATACCTGGATTTCCGAGGTGATGTTGCAGCAGACCCAGGTCGAGACGGTGCGGGATTATTATGCCCGTTTCCTCAATCGTTTCCCCGATGTGCAAACGCTGGCGGATGCGCCGCTCGACGATGTCCTCAAGTTATGGGAAGGGCTGGGGTATTACCGCCGGGCCCGGGCTTTGCACCGCGCCGCCCGTGAAGTGGTTTCCAGTTATGAAGGGCAACTGCCTGTTGATTATGAGGCTTTGCGGCGGTTGCCTGGACTGGGGGATTATACGGCGGGGGCCGTCGCCAGCCTGGCTTTTGGGCAGGCGGTGCCGGCCGTGGACGGCAATGTGCGCCGGGTGCTTTCCCGTGTTTTTACCTTGCCGGCGCCGACGACCCCGCAGTTGCAGGCCCTGGTTCGATCTATCCAGCCTGCTGAGGCCCCCGGGGCCTTCAATGAAGCTTTGATGGAGCTGGGGGCTACGGTTTGCCGGCCTCAGGCTCCACGTTGCCTCGTCTGTCCCTGGGCTGAATGGTGTGGGGCCCGGGCTCAGGGGCGGCAGGAAGCTTTTCCGACCCGCACGGTGCGCAAGGAGTTGCCCCATTTCGATGTCGCCGCCGCGGTCACGGTCGCGGAGGATGGGCGGATTTTGGTGGCGCGCCGGCCGGCTAAGGCGATGTTGGGGGGAATGTGGGAATTCCCGGGCGGCAAACGCGAGCCGGGTGAGACGTTGGCGGCGGCCCTGGCGCGGGAATTGTTGGAAGAGATGGCGATCGAGATTGAGGTGGGGTCCCAGGTTACGGTGGTTCGTCATACGTATACGCATTTAAGGATCACGCTCTATGCTTTTTGGTGCCGGTTGATTTCGGGCGAGCCGCAATGTATTGAATGCGACGGCTGGCAATGGGCGACGCTGGAAGAGATCCATGCGCTGCCGATGGCGATTACGGATCGGAAGATCGCCCGGGCCGTCGAGCAGGCTTTTGAGTAAGATTATTGCCTTGTGCGGTTAGCCCGGAAGGTACAAGAAAAAAGCCTATGTTTTGGCGCATTTTCTTAAGTGCGCCAAAACATAAACAAAAAATTCTCTCTCCCCATCCAGCACGTCGTTTCTTTCGGAGAAAGTTCCCTTTGCGGGACGCAAGAAATAAAAAATCTATCTGGATTAGAACGGCAGCGGCGCTTTATCCCGATCCTGAACGACGCGGAGCATTTCCGCCTGAATACGGCCGTTGCTTGTGACCACGGTTCCGGTGGCCAGCATGGCCTCGCCGCCGGTGTAATCCTGCACCACCCCGCCGGCTTCCTGCACCATCAAAATCCCCGCGGCGATATCCCAGGGATGAACCCGCATCTCCCAGTAACCGTCCAGCCGGCCGGCCGCCACGTAGGCCAGGTCCAGGGCGGCTGATCCTGCCCGTCGGAGTCCCTGACAGCGGCGCAGAAAACAGCGCACATGTTCGGCATTGTTGTCTTCGGCGGTCCAGCAGTCATAGGGGAAGCCGGTTCCCAGCAGGGATTGGGCCAGCGCGGGGGTGGGGGAGACCTGGAGCGGTTGATCGTTACAGGTTGCGCCGGCGCCGCGGCGGGCTGCGAAAAGCTCATCGTGCAGCGGGTCGTAAATCACACCGACGACCGGTTTTCCGTAAGAAAGCAATCCCATCGAGATGGAGATCTGCGGAAAGCCGTGGGCGAAATTGACGGTCCCGTCGAGCGGGTCCACGATCCAGATCCATTCAGCCGTGCTCCAGGCCGTATCGGTGCGTCCCTCTTCCGATAGAACCTCATGGTCTGGAAAGGCCTTTTGCAAACGTTCCAGAATCAACTTTTCCGAGGCCAGATCCGTTTCCGTCACCGGATTGACGACGCCTTTCATCATCACCGTGTGACGTTGGCCGAATCCCTGCCGTACGATAGCGCCGGCTTCGCGGGCAATCGCCGCGGCCGCTGCTAAAATGGCTGCTTCATCCATGAATTAATGACCTCCCAGGGCTTGCCACCATTGCTGCCAGAACGGCAGCGGTGTCGGTGTAGGTGTAGGGATAAATGCGGGGCGGGGAGTCGGAGTCAGGGTGGGGGGAGGTGCCAGAGGCACGACCAGGACTTCGGAGCCCTGGACCATACGTGCATTTTCGCGGGCCCATTGTTCTACATAGGCATCGCTCTGTACCCGGGTCAGTTCTACCTGCAGAGTAGATTGCTGGTTCATGACGGCTGTGAGCATCGGGCTCAGGGTGGCGGCCTGATCGGCCAGCGCCTGATGGACGCCCCAGGCTCGCCAGAAGGCTGAGACCAGCAGAATGACCAATACCAACAGCATTGTCCAGATGATCCAGGAGATCCGCTTGATTCCCGTTTTGACCGTCGTCTCGCTCATTGTTCCCTCGGGGCTTACGAATGAGGGGAGTATAGCACGCTCCGGGGATAGTTCAATTGGAGGGTATTGGGGGTAGCATCCCGCATCCGGCTTTTTCTTGGTAAGAAGCGACGCGCGGGATGGAGGGGAGAGAATTTTTTATTTATGTTTTCGCGCGCTTTCTGAAGCGCGCGAAAACAGGGGCTTTTTCAGAGCTTTTGCGGTGTATTCCTACAAAGGTGTTGGGGAGGGGGATGCGGGAAAACTGGGGCTTTTTATTCTCATTGACGTATGGTGAAATTCCCTCTACAATTCAAATATAGGCGATAAATTTCATGTTAATTATTCGATCCGGCAAATTGCCGCCCCGCTTTGTACCCCGCCGTTTCAACTCAAGAGGTAGAGAGATGAATCCGATTACTAATTTACAGAGTTTTTTGGATGGGTATCTTGTGGAGAAGAGTCGGCCCAGAATTCTGGAGGCGGGCTGTGGATCGGCCTGCCATCTTAATTTTAAAGAGGGCTGCTGTTTGACCGGCATCGACATTTCGGAGAAACAGTTGCAGCGCAACGATCAGCTCCATGAGAAGATTCTGGGCGATATTCAGTATTATCGTTTTCAGCCGGAGACCTTCGATATTATCATCTGTTGGGATGTACTGGAGCATCTTGTCAAACCGGAACTGGCGTTGGATCTGTTTGCCCGGGCTGTTAAACCGGAGGGAATCATTATTCTGGCTTCTCCCAATCCGGAATCGTTCAAAGGATTGTTAACCCGTTATTCTCCTCACTGGTTCCATGTGCTTTTCTACCGAATTGCTTATCGGCGGGCCGAGGCCGGCAAGAACGATTCGGCTCCTTTTAAGGCTTATCTTCAGACTTCGATGGCTCCACGGTCTTTGCGGCAATTTGCCCATCATCGAAAGTTCAAGGTTGTCTATTTTCATGCTTACAATCTCGATTTGATGAAGCGCAATCCGGTGGTTCACTTTGTCTATCAGACGATCAATCACCTGGCCAAGGTGTTTACGCTGGGTAAGCTTCAGGAGAGCGAATATATTATGGTTTTGCAGAAGTAGACGGCATCAGGTTGCCGGCTGATTCGATATGATATCGCGCGCCCCTCTCGGGGCGCGCGATATCATTATTTAGTTATCCCCCTTTTAAGATCAGGGGCAGGCAGACTTTCAGGATATTGTTGACGCCTTTGCCGGTGAGCCGGACGGTGTAAGTCGAGCCGGTTCCGGCGGTGAGCATCAGGGTGCCGGTGCGGGTGCCCACGACCGTCGGATTAAAGGTCACGCCCAACGAGCAGATTGCGCCGGCGGCCAGCGATCCCGGGCAGGAGTAGGTGACGCTGTAATCGCCGCTGGCGGTGACATCGGCGATGGTGGTGGCATTGCCGGTGACATTTTTCCAGGTGACGGTTTGCGTGGGGGAACTCTGGCCCAGGATGACCAGCCCGAAGTCCAGGGCGCTGGAAGAGAAGGCCCGTTCGGTGTCTACGATCAGGATGCGGGAACCGTAAGGTTCCAGAGAGAGGCTGCCCACCGTTTCTCTTTGTTCCAGATCCATGTACCGTTCCACACCCAGGTCGACCGATAAGGTCTGGGTGGTGGGATTGTAGAAGATTACCGAGCGAGGGGCTGTTCCTACCGTTTGCGTGAACCAGCTGGCGTGGGAATGGCTGTCTTTGCCGCTGTAACTCTGCCAGGCGGCCAGCGTTTTGTCGCCGCTGACGGAAATGTTGGCGGCGCGGTAAGGATTGAAGAAGTCGTTGTAGTCGGAGGTTGTCAGATTGTCTTTGCTTTCCAGGCTCAGGGTCCGGGCGCCGTCTTTGACGGCAAAGAGGATGTTGTTGCGGAAGGCGGTGATCTGGACGCCGGCGGGAACGATGACGACCTGTCCGGTGGTCATCGAGCCGGCGCTGTTGGCGTAGAGGGTGTTGCCTTCGATGGTGCCGTTGGAATCCTGGAAGAGAATTCCGGCTACCGTTGAGCTGATGACGGTGTTGTCCGAGACGGTGACATTGCGGGAGTAGCTGTCGATATAGACGCCGAAGCCGAAGAGCGGTCGGTAGCTGGTGTGGTTGCCGTCGGTGTTGCCGATTGTGTCGACGAAGATGTTCTGGCGGATGATCAGATCGTGGACCGGGGTGCTGGTGAAGTTGTCCCGGCCGAAGGTGCGGACCGCGCCGCAGTCGCCTTTGCTGTAGCAGGCCTGATAGATGAAGTTGCGTTCCAGCGTGTTCGACGGTCCGAAGATGTCCACCCCGTTGTGGCCGATCTTTTCCAGCCGGTTTTCTTGCAGCGTGTTGCCGTAGGCTGAACGCCCTACATTATCGACTTTGAGGCGGATTCCGTCACCGTTTTCGGTGCAGTTGCTGCCCTCAAACCCGCAGCCCATTCCCGAGCGGCCGAGATTGGCGATGAGGGCGACATTGCGGATCTGGTTGCCGACGATGTAGCTTTCTCGTTCATAGCCGTCGATGCCGAAATGGTTGGCGGTGTCGATGATGTTGTCACGGATTTGCATGCCGGTTCCACCGCGCCAGCCATCAACGCCGTCCGAGGCATCATAGACCCAGCTCGCCAGACTGATGCCGGCCTGATCCACATCCTGGATCAAATTGTTGCGCAGGGTGACACGGGCGCCGTCGCTGGCGCGGTAGTTGGTCGGCATGGCGATGCCGTTGGCATACCAGCGGATCACCGCCAGATTTTGAATGATCACGTCGGAGACTGGATTCCCCAGGTCGGTGCCCAGGAGCACGCCGCCCCAGAAGCGGTCGTCGCTTTTCAAGATGGCCGAACCTTCGATCACTCCGTCGGCCGGAGCGCCGGAGGCCGAATAGAGATAGACTCTGTGGCTGGCAGTGTCGTAATACCATTCCCCATCCTGATCCAGGGTGGAGAGATGGTTGTTGATGAAATAGCCCCAGCCGGTGCAGCTGCCGGTCCAGCAATCGGTCGCTTCGGCCAGGGTCAGGGAGCCGGAGCCGGAGCCGGTGACGACCCGGTTGACCATGTACCAGCGCATCGCTTTGAGGTGGATCACGGCGCCGGTCCAGTTGGCAGCCGGCAGCTGGTTGTCGACCAGGTTGGTATTGCCGTTCTGGCCGTCCACGGTGGAATAGCCTCCGTCGCCGGCGTTCAGATTGGGCCAGCGGCCCAGGGTGAGGCGGGTGTTGCCGCGAAAGAGCTGGTTGATGCCCAGCGTGAATTTGCCGGCATTCGACCCGGCGGAAAGGTCCGCCATGTAGATCGAGCCGGAGTAGACGGTCCAGCCGGCGATGGTTTGGGCGCCGGAGATCGTCGGACGGTTGGTGCAGGCGGCATCCGGGTAAGAACCGAAGGTGATCGGGCTGGCGGCGCTCCCGGAACGGGTTGGATTCAGCACCTCGCCGCGCCAGGTATCGCCGCAGTGCAGCAGTACCTGATCGCCGGGCTGCAGGGCCAGGCTGTTGACTTTGGCTAGCGTTCGGAATGGATGATCGGTCGACAGGCCGTTATTGCTGTCGTTGCCGGTCGCGCTGGAAACGTAATAGGTGGTGGCGGTGGGTGCCTTTTGCTCCAGACCTTTCCACAATCCTGGAATCAGCAGCAACAGGCTCAAACCCACGCGCAAAATAGCCTCACTCCACATAGAATCCCCCTTTTTATGTAATGTATAGCAGACTCCCTGCTGGAAATTATCCTGCATTGGCGAGTTTAAGCAATTGGAGGGGGACTTAAGAAGGTGTCGTTGGGGAGGTTCTGGAAAAAAGCTATGTTTTCGCGCGCCGGCCCTCTCCCTAATCCCTCCCCCCTGTAGTTGAGCCGGTGAAGCGCGCTTTCAGGAGATTTTTTGGTAAAGATGCATGGCCGCCATAGGGGTGAGGGGGAGGGACTTAAGAACGTGTCGTTGGGGAGGTTCTGGAAAAAAGCTATGTTTTCGCGCGCCTTCTGAGGCGCGCGAAAACATAAACAAAAAATTTTTTCTCCCTGCTTCGCACCGCGCGTCGTTTCTGGCCGGTAAAAGGCCATGTGCGGGACGCAGGAATTTTTCTTATCCTGGGGAAATGCTCTCTTCGGCAGCCAGTGCTGCGGGCTCGATATCTGTCGGCGTTTCTTTTGCCGGCGTTTTAAATTTCAGCCAGACCGGCAGGATGGCGGCCAGGACCAGCCCGGAGGTCAGGCGGAAGGGTGCCAGGGGGCCGAATCGATCCCACAGGAACGAGCCGATGGTCGGGGCCGGAATGGCGAAGATGCCGACGCTGCTTTGCAGCAGCCCGAAGGCGGTACCGCGCAGATTTTCCGGGATGACTTTGCTGGCGAGCGATTGGTAGGCCGGAGCCATCAACGCAACGCCGATCCCCAACATCCCCCAGGCTACGGCAAAGCCCAGGAAGGTGCGGGCCTGTAAGAAGACCATGAAGGCGACAAACTGGGTGATGAAGCCGGCGACGATGGCCAGCCGTTCCCCTTTGCGATCGGCGAGGATGCCGGCGGGCACATTGATCGCCATATTGCAGATGCCGAAGATCGATTGCAACCAGCCGATCTGTTGAATGGTGAGGCCGCCGGTGTCTTTCAGGTAGATCGGCATCAGATTGAAGGAGAGGGAGTAGGCGATGTCTCGGATGCTGTCGGTGACCAGAATCCAGGTGAGGACGCCGCCGGCCAGGAGCAGGCCGCCCATGGTCCAGAGGTTGCTCTTCAGGTTGCTCAGTTCCAACCGGCGAGGGTTGGCTTCGTGACCTTTGGCGGCGGCCCGGGCCATGGCAACCCGCACGATGGCCGCACCCAGATAGAGGAGGCCGGAGCAGGCCAGCATCGGGCGGAAACCCCAGGAACTGGCGATATAGCCACCCAGGGGCGGGCCGACGATGGTGACGATCATAAAGAGCGTTTCGGTGATGCCGAAGACCCGGCTGCGGTTCTCTTCGGCGGTCTGTTCGGCGATAAAGGCCCCATAGCTGGGGGCGACGAGCGAGCGGGTAACGGCGTTTAGCCCTTCGCCCAGCAGCATCCATTGCCAGGTGGGGGCCAGGATCAGGGCGATGTAGGAGAAGACGCCGGCCACGCTGGCGATGGCGACGCTGCGCAGTCGGCCCAGGGAGTCGGAGACCCAGCCGCCGAAGATTTGCAGGACCAGCGAAAAGAGCTGGACCAGGGTGAAAAAGAGGCCAATCTGGGCGATATCGGCTTTCAGGTCGTCTTTCAGATAGACAGAAAGCAGCGGCCCGTACATGCTGCCGCCTATATTGGCCAGGATCATGGCGAACATGAAGAGCAACAGCCAGTTGTTCAGTAATGGCGGTTTGCGAGGTGGACTGCTATCCATAAGGTGTTCTCCTTCTGTTTGGGAATCTTTTTTGACCTGTGCGGTTGTTTATTCGTAAGGATGAAAAACAGTTTTCACGTCCCGCAACGAGTGCTTTCCCGGTAAAAAGCGACGCGCGGGATGGGAAGAGAGAGTTATTTTTTATTCATTTTTCGGCGGCTTCAGAAAGCCGCCGAAAAATGGTCTGTTCTTTCCCATGTTTTCCGGACTAACCGCACAGGTCGATATTTTTTTATTATGTTTTTGTGGGTTTCAGAAAGCCGCCGAAAAATGGTCTGTTCTTTCCCATGTTTTCCGGACTAACGCATCGGTTGTGCAAATAGTGGCCGAAGTGAAAAAAACGGCCTAAAAAC
>CAZCTC010000126.1:0-11749 GCA_964501335.1 uncultured Anaerolineales bacterium
GAGAAATCCTCCTCACCCGCACAAGGCCCCTCTCCCGTAAGATACGCCGCGCGGTGCGAAACAGGGAAAGAGAGTTTTTTTGTTTATGTTTTGGTGCGCCTCAGAAGGCGCACCAAAACACGGCTTTTTTCCAGATCCGCCCCGGCAACATCAACGATCTACGTTGTCCACTTCCCTGTAAGACCACCGCATAGGATGAAACATTTTTACATCCCCATCCAACGCAGCAGCGTCTCCAGATAGCGCGACTTGACCTGCCGGGCGGCCAGCGCCCGCTGCACCGGACTCAACTTCAAGAAAGCCCCCAACAACGCCGCGAAGGCTCGATGGTTCCACAACGTCCGATTGTCAAAAAGCAGATCCTGAAATTTGCCCCGCTCCAGCCCCATCACGACGACGCGGTGAACTGTATTGACCGGCGTGAGCACCCGCTCCGCCCGGGCCGCCATCGTGATCGCCCCTTTGGGGCAGGCCCGCGCACAGACGCCGCACCCCAGACAGATCTCCGAATCCAGCCGGGCCAGCTTGCGCTGCGGCCGCTGTGGATCGTGAGCCGCGACCAGCCCCAACGCTTCTACCGGACAGAGCGTCACGCAGCGGCCACAGCCCACACAGCTTTCCGCCTGCACCGTCGGCAGGAAGTTGGTCGTATGGATCGGCCGAAAGGTGCCGAACCGCCGCGCCGCAATCAAGGCCTCACAACAGCAACCGCAGCAGTTACAGATGAAGGAAGCCCCCTGGCGAACGTTCTCCCCAAACTGCACCAGATTCTGATCGCGGGCCTGCTGCAAAAGATCCAGCCCCTCGGCCACATCGACCAGCCGGGCAAAACCGTGGCGGCTCAGCGATTCGGCCGTCCCGCCCAGGGTCATACAGATATCCTGCGAAGCCGTGCAGGCCGCCTTCACTTTGGAGGCCTTGAACCGGCAATAACAGAGGCTGATCCCCCGATGGGTCGCCGTTTTGATCGCCTCACCGGCCCGCTCATAATCCAACACCTGCACATCCGCCGGGATCACCGCCTCATTGATAAAAATCCGCCCCTGCTGAGTCTCCCCGTCGGCAAAGAGCCCCTGCATAAAATCGTCTTCCACGGTGCAGTATCGGTAAAGCAACTCCGCCAGCCGCTGTTGATCGAGATCCTGGCGGACCCGCATCATCGAAAACTCAAAAAAGCCGGCCATCGGCGGCGGCAGGACATACAGAGTCTCCCCCTTCTGCTCCGAATCGAGCAGTAAAGCCCGTCCCGCCAGCCTGTCCAGAATCTGCCGGGATTCAGCAAGGGACAATTTCCAGATCCGGGCCGCCTTATCCGCCGTAAAGGGCTGAATGGGCAGCAAAGAGACCAGTTCGGCCTCCCGTTCCGTAAAAAGCACCTCCAAAACCGGATAGAGCGATGCCGTCGGCCGTGCCCCCTGCGGGAAACGGTTCAATCGCTCCACCAGACGTTCATAAGCCGGACTTACCATACCATCACCTTCAATTTATTCACTATTTAATTCAAGTTGCCACCTCGATAAATCCAGCCCATTATTCAAGATCCGCTGCATGCCGTCCAAAAGTAGACAGCAGCAAGTAGACAGTAGACAGCAAAAATCTTCGCCTTACCGGCTCAAATGGACTGGAAATCCGCTGTCTACTGTCTACCGTCTACTTTCTACTAAACCTTTGCATGCAAAAAAGCTTAAATAGTAAGCACGTCTTTTAAAGGTAGCAACTTGGGTTATTTAAAAATCAAAGGCAGGTAGATCATTGCCGATACGATCCCCCCCTCATAAGCCCCGATCTCACAGGCCGCCACACCGTCAAAATTGCTATCCGAAGGACGAGGCACACGCCGCTGATCCACATTGAGCGGAGCCGTCCCGCAGCCGTTCACGCCCACCGGAATTGCATCAAGGGCGAGACTTCCCACCCTCGGAGCATGGGTCGGGGTCGACCCGCCATTGATCCGCAAAATATCGAGATGCGGGTTGTTGTCGAAACGGTCCCCAACCTCCGTGTGTGAACAGCCGGTCCCATTGCCCAACAGATTATACCCCGCCGAAAGGATATCCGCTCCCGCGCAATCTCCCTTGACCGAACCCGGCGTCGTCCCCTGACTGTTTCCCGCCACAATGCTGTTTTTCAACATCACAGCACCATCCCCCCGCAGCATAACCGTCGAAGTAACCAGCCCCTGATCCGAAGCCAGGCCGCCGCCTACCCCTTGAGGGTGGACGGAATTCAAGGTCACCGTACAATTGATCAACTCAAGGTCGGAAACGTGATCTGTAAAAATAGCTCCGCCGGCGCGAGGAGCCAGATTGTTGCTGAACGTGCTGTTGACCACCGTCACGGTCGAGGAAGGACCGTAAAGGCTGAGTGCGCCTCCCACTCCTGTGACCACCGTTGCACTGTTGACCCCAAAAGTGCTGTTGCTGATCATCACAGTAGCATTCGCACTGTAAATCGCCCCGCCGCTGTCGGCCCTGTTCACATAAAAATAAACCGTATCCACCCGCAACCGCCCGCCGTTGTTGAAAATCGCCCCGCCAACATCGCTGACGACTTTACCGCTTTGCAACGTCAGATTATAAAAACCGGCATCCACCGCCCCTTCGATCTTGAAAATCCGGTAGCGGTCATTGCCGCTGATCAAGGTGGCCGGAGCCGTCACCCCACCGATCTCCACCGAATCGGTAATCACCGGCAGCGCCGCGGACAATGTAATCGTCCCGACGACATTCAGATTGATCAGATCTGCCCCGGCGCCGGCCACACAATCCGTAAAAACGGCGCTGTTTTGATTGGCATTGACGATCGCCTCCCGCAGCGTACACAGACCGTCCGGGCCGGTCGTATCGGCGGCGCTGTTGACCACAATCATAGCCGCTTCCGGTTGGGCCAGCGCCGGTTGAGTCCCCGTCCAGACCAGCCCACCGAACAACACCCCTGCCGCCAACGCCCCCAGACACGCACCGCCCCGCCATAACCAACCGCGTCCTTTCAACATCGTCAATCGCTCCTTTCTAAATAATGATTACGGACTTCCTTATTGTCCCAACACCCCCCACACCTCCCGAGAATTGACAATCAGGAACCGTCCGCTCTGATCGAAGAACACCCGCCCTTTCTCACCCGTAGACGCCTTTTCCTGAGTAAAAAGCAGCTTCCCGGTCTCCATCTTCCACACCCGCAACGTTCTATAACTTAAAGTAGCAATCAACTTCTCATCCGGACTGACGGCCAGATCCATCGGATTCGCCATCCTCACGTGAGACTGCCAGATCTTCTGTCCATCCGGCACGGACCAACTCGACAAGACACCTCCATCTGAAGTGCCGCCCAAAACAATCAACCGTTGGCTGTCTGAGCTGAAAAACATGTTCCTACCAGAAATCCCCACCTCTTTTTTCGAAAGGATATAAGCCGGCTTCCCGTCCGCAACCCGATAAATATGGATGCCGTCATTACAGGTCAACGCCAGCCACTGCGAATCTGGACTGAACTGCAAGGCCCCCAGAAATACCGTCCCTTCGGGAATCAGCTCCACGCCGCTTTCCCATTGGCCGGTTTGATAAAGCATAATGCGATTACTCTCCACATCAGCCGGAGTGTCAGTTTCAGAAAACAACACATGGTTCCCATCCGGCGAAAAATAAACCCGCGTCTCCCCCGGGTACTCAAAAGCCTGGCCATCCCCGGTTAAATTCCAGAGAGTAGCCTTTGCCATGGAACAATCCTCCTTAACATCGATAAGCCCGGCCTCATCGCTGCTGAATTCCCGCTCGCACGCCGAGGTCGTCGAAAAATATCTCCCCTGAGGATCAAACCTCCAATCCATGAAAGTGAACTTTGTAGTGATTGTCCGCAACAATTTGCCGTCCGACAGCCGCCATACCCGCGCCGCCATATCGCCACCACTCCAATTCCAGATTCCCATCACCTGAGTGCCGTCGGAGTTGAAATAGATTCTCCAGGGTAACAGCTCACGCCCAGAAACATTTTTAAACAAAGGTCGCGGATAATCCAATTTGTAAACCAGCTCGCCGGTATTGAGGTTATAAATCTGCACCGTGTGATCCGCTCCCTGGTTGAGGAGCCACTTACCGTCGAGGCTGACATCGACCGGAGAAAAACCTGCAAAAGTACGCACCTGTTGCCCATTGGCCACGCTGTAAACCAGCGTAGGACTCAAGCTTTGATCACAAAGGAACAACGTTCCTCCCGCAACCGGGATACTGCATCCCCTCGGATTGACCAGATTGGACACCTGACGGCCGGTTTCCAGATCCCATACCCACAAATCGTACTTGCCGAACGGTTGGTTCCGGGTATAAAGGGTTTGATCCAGATAAGAAACCACATAGCGATTGTCGGGACTGATCACCGCCCATGAACCGGATTCATTAGAGACCGGGACATAGGTAATCCGGCTTCCGTCCAGCGTGGAATAGACCATGATCCAGGCATAATTTTCGACCACCACCACCCGCGTCCCATCCACACTAACGGAAGCGATATCCCGTTGGCCTTCATCCGCTCCCCATTTGAATTGAAAACGCCGGATGATCTCTCCATCGGAAACCCGCTTAAGCACGCCGCCCGTCTCCGTGACCACTTCAACCGTATACGGCCGCGCGGCCCACAACTCCGGAGAAATTTGCGTGGTAGCCGTCACGCCGGGCAAAAACCCTTCATAGGTAGCCTGAAGGGCATTGTAAAAATAAGTATTGCTGGATGTGACCAGCACCAGATACCGGCTGTCCGGCGTCCATCCCAACTCATTCAAAGTCTCCCCATTGACCGTCCCCAAGAGCCGCAGCTGATCCACATTTTGAGATGTAATGGCCGCCGGCTCCCCGGCCGGAACCTTATAAAGCCATTCGGCAAACCCCATCCGGGCATTGGGATCCGGCGTAGCAAAACCCGACCCTTCCCAGAACCGGCTGAAGGAACACCCCGCCGTCAACCCTCCCACAATCAAGCCCAGAACCAAAATAAAAAGAATACGCCCCCAATGTTTCATCTTTCAGTCTCCTCTTGATGAGCTGCCGCATAATCGTTCACGCACTTTTCCCAATAGGTCTCATCCGGCGGATTAAGCGATCCGTCCAGTAAATCAAAAAATCGAACTCCCGTTAACAAAAGATCCCCGGAATCGGCTCCTTCTGGAACGGGAAATTCAAAATCGACAAAGAAAAGCATAGCGATTTCATCCTCAAAGACACTCCGATGCGTTTTCGAAGAGTAATAAAAATATGCCAGTTTGGAACTCGTGATCTCACACTCAGCCACATACCCTTCCATCATCGCCTCAACCTCGGAACGCCGCGGGGGACGCCCATGCTCTTTCTCAAACAACCGAAACTGTCGTTGATAATAATTAAGAGGAAAATCATCAGGGCCTAAAGTACCGATCTTTTCAGGATCGACCTCCAACCGGCGGGCCAGATCCACCACCACACGTTGATCGACCCCATATTTTTCAGCCAGAGAGGAGGCCGAATTATCAATAACCGAATGCGCCTGGACAGGCGGGGAAAAATGAACTCCTATCAAGGCAACTCCCCCACCGATCAGGATTAAAATGAACGACAAAAGCCCACCGAGAAAAATTTTCTTCATAACTCAATTTATTCCTGCATTTCAAGATTAAATGACATAAGAATCGATCCGGTCTTTATTTTCGCACGCTTATTCTATAAGTCAACGGCCCTGCCCTATAACAACCTGTACACTTGTTCGTGAGGTGACCTAACGCCATCTTTTGGCGTCCCGCAAATGGTGCTTTTCCCGTAAGATACACCGCGCGGTGCGAAGCAGGAAGAAGAGTTTTTTTGTTGATGTTTTGGGGCGCCTCAGAAGGCGCCCCAAAACATAGCTTTTTTATCCATTGCATTAACAGGCACCTTCTTGTCGAACATTCTCAGCCCCAAAGGGGCGACCTCAAGGTAGCCTGGGGTTCGCAGACCCCAGGAAACCGCGCAGGATAGAAGAAGAGAGTTTTTTGTTTATGTTTTCGTGCGCATCAGAATGCGCACGAAAACATGGGCCTTTTCCAGAACCGCCCCGGCGACATCTTCTTACCCCCTCCTTCCCCCACAAAGCAACCATCGTTCAGATACCAGAAGCCTATCCGTATCGTTCGTTGGGGGAAGGAGGGGGACAGGGGGAGGATGAGGGCCAACGCCCAAAACATCGCTTTTTTGGCCTTCCACGCTTCCATCTTCCATTCTTCCGTTCCCTCCCCCTCTTGACAAAAATCGCGCTCCGGATATAATTTGCATGTACAACTAATAAAGGTCGCCGATGGGAAACACTAAAGAGCTGCTCCACACCTGTCTCTATTTCACGGCCAATGCCCTCAGCCGGGTCATCACCCGCATGGCTGAAGAAGAAATGGCCGTCACCGGGCTCGCGCCTTCGCACGCCTTTCTCTTGATGCTGGTCATCGAAACGCCCGGCATCGCCCAGAAAGAGCTGGCCGAAGCCCTGCATCTCGCGCCGTCGACCGTCACCCGCTTCATCGACGAGCTGATCCACCGCGGCTATCTGGAACGCCGCACGGAAGGTCGCCTGGCCCTGATCTACCCGACCGAAAAAGGGCTCGCCCTGGAAGGGCCGATCAAAACGGCCTGGAACGCCCTTTACCGCCGCTACTCCGGCCTGCTCGGCGAAGATCCCAGCCACGGGCTCACCGCCGCCCTGGACGAAGCCGTGGAAAAGCTGGAAAACCAGTAAGGCAGAAAAAACTCGGTTCTCGCACTGTCAATGCGAAATTACAAACAAATTGAATGATTTTTTATCGAAGTTTTAGTTGCTTGTACATCCAACAATCAAAAGGAGCTTTTCAAATGTTGCAAAAAATCGGAAACCAGAATGTGCTTTACCCCATGCCCGTCACCCTGGTCGGTACCGTCATCGAAGGGCGGATCAACTTCATCAACATCGCCCACGTGGGCATCCTCAATTCCAGCGCCCCGCACCTGATCACGCTGGGAATGAACAAAACCCACTACACCAACCGCGGCATCCGGGAAAACAAAACCTTCAGCGTCAACATCCCCAGCCAGGATATGATCGAAGCGACCGATTATGCGGGCCTGGTTTCCGGCAAAAACACCGATAAATCCGGCCTCTTCGAAACCTTCTTCGGAGAACTGGGCACCGCCCCCTTGATCAAAAACGCGCCCCTGGCCATGGAATGCCGGCTCTACAACATCATCGACACCCCCCATCACGATATCTTCGTCGGCGAGGTCGTGGCCACCTACGCCGATCCCGACGTGCTGAACCAGGGCAAAGTGGATCTGGCCCGTGTCAAACCGCTGCTCTTCGATATGAACACCATCACCTACTGGTCCATCGGCGAGCCCCTCGCCTCCTGCTGGAACGTCGGCAAAGGCCTGATCAAAAAATAAACCCGCGAAGACATACGCAAAAAAACCCATAATTTCGGCGGCTTTCTGAAGCCGCCGAAATTATGAATAAAAAACTCTCTCTCCCCCTCCCGCGCGTCGCATCTTACGGAAAAAGTACCCCGTGCGGGACGCTAAAAACTGACCTTCCAGGCCGATAAAAATCTCGCCTTAATTGCAATCGCACCCGTTACAATCACACCCATTGCAATCGCAGCCGTTACAACAATCGCACCCGCTGCACTCACAACAATTGCAATCGCCCCCCGAACAATCCGCCCCGTGACAGGCGCAACAATGCGATTGCCCACCGCAGCAATCCACACAATTGCACTCCCAGCAGTGATGATGATGCGGGCTGCAACAATCGCAGCAATCGCAACACTGGCAGCTTCCGCCGCAGCAATGACAGCATTCTCCACTACCGCTGCCGCAATCACAACCGGAACCGCAATCAGCGCATCCCGAATTCTGTCGCCGGCGTGACCGGCCCCCCGTCGGCGCGCCCGGCAGACCCGGTCCCTCCGGCCCCGGAGGCAGGCTCACCGCCCGGCAGCCCTCGCTGCCGCACACCTCATAGCCCAACAGCCTCAACCCCTTCCGATGCAACTGCTTCTCCAACAACATCTGTACCAGCCCCGGCTGCGTCAACTCCAATCCCCGCAATTGCTTCCGCAGCCGCTGATAGGCCTCGTCGAAAATCTCCCCGGCCGGAGAGACGGCCAGATCTCCCACCCCCGAAGCCTGCAAGGCATTGAACCGCCGCACGGCGCGATCTTCAGCATAATCCTGATAGCTGTCCCACAGATAGATAATCCGCCCGAACATCTCCCCCATTTCCTGCAACGCCCCAAGCTGAGCCGGACGCCCCGCCAGCGTCGCCGTATGGGCAAAGGCCGCGCCGACCGCCAGCTCCGTCGGCCGCGAATAAAAGAGGAAATCCTGTCCGGGCCGCGCTTCGACCTCCATTTGCAGCCGCATCTGCGCTTCAATGGGCCCGGTATCAAAATTGACCGCCGCAGCCGCCCGGCGCGCCATCCCGGTCCAGTGATCGGTCAATCGCAAAAGAGCCCCCCGGCCGTAAGAAAGCCAGGAATCTCCATCCAAAACGTGATCCCGCACCCGGCTGGCCGCCATCAACAGCGCCACTGCCGCACTGTAACGCACCCCGGCCGAATCCGGCGCCACGATCTCTCCGGAGAACGGCCGCCGCAAAAGGCAAAAGGCAGGTTGAGTAGCAAGAGGTGGCACATTTTGAGCGCTGTACAACGTCGAAAGCAAAGCCGCATCGTAATTGGTGGCGATCCGGCTGAAGGGGCCGAACGATCGATTCAGAGCGGTACAAATCCCGCAAATATGAGCCATCCATTGTCGGCGCTCAGCCGTCCCCAATCCACACGTTGCTCCGCGTAAGACTCCGAACATAGTTCACCTCATCGCTGGAATTAAAGGGATATTTCAAAATACGTCTGATTCTTCAAGCAGTTGCTTGTTGCCCCTGCAACGGCATCTTTCGTAACCTCCGCAACAGATACTTCGGTTAGTCGGGAAAAAAGACCCATATTTTCGGCGGCTTTCTGAAGCCGCCGAAAATATAAATAAAAATAATTCTCTTCCCCCTGCTTCGCACAGCGCGTCGCTTTCTACCAAAAAAGCGCCGGTTGCGGGGTGCAAAAACCGTTTTTAATCTTCGCTCATGAACAACCGCACCGGACAATTTTTCGCACCCCGCTTCTGGATAAGGGTGGACACTTGAATGCAATAAATACATACATAACAAAAACAACTCAAACTATTGCGTTGAGATAAGATTTGTTATACAATAATACAGAACATAGAATCCGTAAGATGCACTTAATTACCGTTATAAAAACAGGGAGGTCTCATGAAACGCTCAGGCAAAATAATCGGTTTGTTGTTCCTTGGTGGATTGATTCTGGTTATGGCCGTTAACATCCTCGCCGACATGAAAGCCCGGACCAACGATGTTTTCAGGCGAATCAACGGGGGCTTGATGGGAGGAGGGTATTACAGCGAATCCGACTCCTCCGACTGGGGGTTCTTCGACCTGCCCACAATAGCGCCCTGGGAATCTCACGCCTACGCCCCCGCCACAGAAGCACCGGCTCCGTTGCCGACGGCCGTCCCCACTGCAATGGTACCCCACCCCCCCACGCCGATTGGAACGCTCCAACCCGGCCGCCCTTCGGCTCACGACGCAGCCGCCTATCGCCCCAACCGCCTGATCATCAAAAACGGGGAAATACAATTGCTGGTTGCCGACACCGAAACAGCGCAGGATCGCGTCACCCAGGTGATCAACGACCTGGGCGGCTATACCATCAGCTCCCAAATCTGGTATCAGGAATTCCTGGGAAAAAATTACAAATATGCCACGCTGACCATCGCCGTGCCGGCCGAGCAATTCGAACTGGCGCTGCAACGCTTCCGCAAGCTCGCCCTGCGGGTCCAAAATGAAACCGCCTCCGGGCAGGATGTCACCGATGAATATGTGGATCTCAAATCCCGATTGACCAATCTGGAAGCCACCCGCGACCGCATTCGGGAATTTCTCAGCCAGACCAAAAATGTGGAAGAAGCCATCAAAGTCAATGCCCAACTGAGTGAAGTGGAAGGAGAAATCGAACAGGTGCAGGGCCGGATGAACTACCTTTTCGATCGGGCCGCCTATTCCACAATCACCCTGACGATCAGCCCCGATCTGCCGTTGACGCCCACACCGACACCCAGGGCCACTCCCACAGCAACCCCGACGCCGACACCGACCCCCTCCTGGAATCCAGGAAGCACCGCCCAAAAAGCCGGTACAACGCTCCAATGGATCTCTCAAAATCTGGCCGACCTGCTGATCTGGATCGTCATCGTGATCGGCCCCTTCGCGGTCCCCGCCCTGCTCATCTACTGGATTTTCTGGGGAAGAAAACAAAAGAAATAAAACGGTCCGGCCTGAATCAATCATAAGTTTCGCGCCGGCAAAACCGGCGCGAAACTTGCAGTCCATCACAATTTCTTTACCATCACCTCTTCGCCGGAAAAACCCAGCCAGTCGCCGATAAAGGGATAACGATGCACGGCCACCGGCTCGAACCCCATCCTCACGTAAAGCCGCCGGGCATTGATGTTTGTGTCGACCACCTCCAGACGCACGGCCGAAAATCCCTGCCGGCGGGCAAAGTCAAAGGAGGCTTCCAGCAAAGCCGATCCCGCCCCCAGCCCCCGGCAGGCCGCATCGACCGCCAACGCCTCAATACGCAAGTGATCCGGAGGACAGGGCTCGTGCAGTTGATTCAAAACAAAAGAGGCCCACAATCCCCGCACCGGCCCCAGGGCCCGCACCCAGACCTGCCTGGGAAACGTTGAAAACGAGCGCCCGCCGTAATGCAATCCCGCCAGCCCGACCAATCGCCCTTCGTTCACTGCCCCCAGCATCCGCTCCAGCTCAAAACCGGCCGCGATCAAGGGCTGTGTCCGCGCCGGCACGCCCACCAAAGGCTCCAGCATCCGGCGAAAAGCCTCATAGAAAATCGCCCCTGCCTGATCCCGCCACATTTCCGGAATTCCAACCCGAATATCCACCTTCTCCATAAAATCGCCTTCTTTCTATCCTGAAAATAGGGCTTATGGCATGGCCCCGGCCTTGTAACGTCCCGCAAATGGCCCTTTCCCCGTAAAATACGACGCGCTGGATCGGAAGAGAGAGTTTTTTTGTTGATGTTTTGGTGCGCCTCAGAAGGCGCACCAAAACATAGCCTTTTCCAGAGCCGCACAGGCGACGCAGGCTGTCTACTGTCTACTTGCTGCTGTCTACTTCCGCTGAATTTTCATCTTTCGGGGTGCCGCCCCGGCATGGCCTTCTGTCCTGAAAATAGGCCCCCAAAGGTGCGACGCACTTTCTATTCATACAACCGTCGATTCAAACGGACCCATCTGAAGGCAAGTCGCCTGTCCTTGCAAGATCAGAGTGCGTTGCACCTCTTTAGAAAATCACCCTCACCCGCACAAGGCCCCTCTCCTGTAAGTTGCGCCGCGCTGGATCGGAAGAGAGTTTTTTTGTTTATGTTTGGGTGCGCCTCAGAAGGCGCACCCAAACATGGCCTTTTCCAGAGCCGCCCCGGCGGCGCAGGCTGTCTACTGTCTACTTGCCGCTGTCTACTTCCGCTGAATTTTCATCTTTCGGGGTGCCGCCCCGGCATGGCCTTCTGTCCTGAAAATAGGCCCCCAAAGGTGCGACGCACTTTCTATTCATACAACCGTCGATTCAAACGGACCCATCTGAAGGCAAGTCGCCTGTCCTTGCAAGATCAGAGTGCGTTGCACCTCTTTAG
>CAZCTC010000127.1:0-11394 GCA_964501335.1 uncultured Anaerolineales bacterium
TTAGCCCCCTATTACAAGGGGTCAATAATTTTCTTTTAATGTGCCATTGTCCTAGTAGACAGCCTGCGCCGCTGGGGCGGCTCTGGAAAAGGCCATGTTTTGGTGCGCCTTCTGAGGCGCACCAAAACATAAACAAAAAAACTCTCTGCCCATCCTGCGCGGCGTATCTTACGGGGCAAGGACTATTTGCGGGACGTTACAAGGCCGGGTTATTTTCAGGACAGAAGGCCATGCCGGGGGCGGCACCCCGAAAGATGAAAATGGTTTGTCCGGTTTGGTTTCCTGGGATTTCATCCCAGGCTTACCTAAACCACCCTTTCAGGGTTTAAGAAGGCGCCTGTCAATGCAATGCGACAAAAAGGGGAAGGGGGAATTTGCACGCCTTCTGAGGCGTGCAAATTCCCCAAAAAACAAACTCCCTCCTCTTTCCCCTGCTCGCGGGGTGCGAAGCCGGGGAGGGGATAGAGGGGGCCAGCGCCGGTTATTTTCAAGACAGGGGAGAGGGAGATTGAAGGGGGGCGCGGTCCGCTATCCCTCCCGATTGACGGAGATCAATGTCAGATTGAGGTCGCGGATGCGGGCCAGGATGCCGTGCAGGGTGGCCTGATCGACGATGCCGCTGAGGAAGGTTTGTTCATCTTGATGGGTGACGGTGAGGCCGGCGAACCATTCGGACCAGTCGGCGTCGAGGACGCCATGGATGCAGATGCGATAAAGGTGAGGGTCATCCTTTGATTTCATTTGTTTAGCCTCCGGTATTGTTAACATTTTTAGCGCCCCGCAAAGGATGCTTTTTCGTTCGGATGCGATGCGCTGGATGGGAAGAGAGAGTTGTTTTTTCTCGACTTGTTCGTTGATCTGGATTAAAACCAGTTTTTTATGTTCTACAAATGATGCTTTCTCGGTAAAAAGCGACGCGCCAGGTAGGGAGAGAGAGTTTTTGGTTTGTATTTTCGCGGGCTTTAGAAAGCCCGCGAAAATACAGTTTTTTCTCTCCGCCTTTGGCGGATTGTATTATTTCAGTTTTACTGTGCCGGTGTCGCCGTCGACGGTGATGGTCTGGCCGCTGTGGATGCGCTGGGTGGCGAGGCCGGTTCCCAGTACGGCCGGGATGCCGTATTCCCGGGCGACGATGGAGCTGTGGCTCAACGGGCCGCCGACGTCGGTGACGATGGCCGAGGCCAGGGCGAAGAGCGGTGTCCAGGCCGGGGTGGTGATGGGCGCGACCAGGATGTCGCCCGGCTGCATCTGGCCGAAATCATCGGGGCCATGCAGGACGCGGGCGGTGCCGGTAATTCGGCCCGGGCTGGCTGCGACGCCTTTGATTTCATCGGCGGTATGGCCGCTCATGCGGGCCGAACCGGCTTTGTCCATGAGGGTTTTTAAGAACCCTTTCTCACGGAGCGGCAGGAGCGGCGGCGGTACGGTTTGCTGGTGTTGGGCCTGCCATCCGCTGCGGCGTTGGGCTATCTGAGTTTGATAACTGGACAGGGGGGCGCCGCTTTCCAGATGAGCGACGGCCTGTTCCAGCTCATTTTTTTCCAGCCAGAAGATGTCGTCGGGTTGTGCCAGTGCGCCGGCTGTCACCAGCCGACGGCCCAGCTCGCGCAGCAGTTCGCGCAGCCGCGGCCAGCCCAGCCCCAGGTCGGCCAGTCCGTTTTCGCGGCCGGGGGCATATTTTTCGACCCAGCCGAGGAATTTGTCGAAATATTTCGCCTGCAAGCCCTTCAGTCGAGGGCGTATGACGGCCAGGGCGGCTTCCCGACGTTCTTTCGCGGTTTCCTGGCGCGTGTAGGGATTATTTCCCTTGCCGGCCAGGTAGGCCCTGACGGTTTCCAGCAACGGTGCGGGATCTTCTTTGGGCACCGGCTTGCCGAAATCCAGATCGTAAAGGATGTGGCCGTAGTTTCCCAGGTGGGCGGCGAGTCCCTGTCGCCATTCTGCCCAGGCCGCTTCCGGGATGCCGGCCGGAGCGGTTTCCTGTTGCAGCTGCGCGGTGATTTCTGCGGCGGGCCTGCTCAACAGGTAGTCGGTCAGTTCCGGCGAGCGGCGGGCGTTCAGGGCCAGATCGTAGAGCGATTTCTCCGCCCGGATCGGTGTGTTTTCATAGCCCACTAAAAAGGTCAGCACGGGCGGGTCGCCGGGGCGCCGGACCATGGCGTACAGCCGGGAGAAGAGCGCTTCCGCCGATGTGCTCGCCGGGATCATGCTGGATTGAAGCACGGTATAGGCTTCGATTCCCAGGCCGGCCAGCTCTTGAGCGCCCTGCCACAGTTCCCCAGGTTGCATTTCGACGACCGATTGCTTCAACCATTTTTCCACGCCGACCCGATAGCGGGTGCTCATGTCGTCCCAGCGAGCCGGGCCGGTGCGCAGCATCTGGGGCGCGGTCATTATTCCCAGCGTTAAGAGGTTTCTCCACTCCGTGAAGGTGAACGACATGCGGTAGTAGAGGTAATCATTGACGGTGACCAGCATATTGCGGAAGGTAGCTCCGGGCTGCTTTAACAGGTTCCGATAGAGCTTTTCCGTCGCTTCATTGATAAGTTGCAGGCCCAGGGTGCCGAAGAGCGGCGTCAACGGGTCCGGCGTCAGTTCGGTGATGCTGCCGCGGGCATAGGTGCCTTTGGGATCGGGCAGTTCCCAGCCCGCGCTCTCGTCCAGGATGACTTTGCCGGCCGCGCCGTCGAGGGTGACTTTTTGGCCGTCGCGGATGCGTTGGGTGGCGACGCCGACGCCCATCACGGCCGGGATGCCGTATTCCCGGGCGACGATGCTGCCGTGGGCCAGCGGGCCGCCCATATCGGTGATCAGGCCGCCGGCCCGGGCGAAGATGGGCGTCCAGGCCGGGGTGGTGTTATGGGCCACCAGGATCTCTCCCTGGTTCAGCCGTTCCATTTCGGCCGGAGAGGCGATGACTCGGGCGACGGCGGTGATTTTGCCGGGGCTGACGCCCAGGCCGCTCAAGGTGTTTCCTTTATTCTGGTTTTGAAGTTCCGGGACGGGCATGATCCAACCCCAGTAGAATTTAGCTTTTTTGCCTTCGGGCAGGATGTAGGGTGGGTTCAGCCCCTGATGGGCTTCGTGCTGTGCATGCCGTTCTTCGGCCATCGTTTTCAGTGATGTCGGATTTTTTCCGGCGTCCAGCTCTCTTGTTGTGGTTTGCAACTCGGTTTCATTCAACCAGAAGATGTCGTCGGCCTTTTCCAGCGTTCCGGCTGCGACGAGCCGCTTTCCGATTTCCAACAGATCGGCCCGCAGCGGTACCCATCCCAGGCCGACTTCGAAGAGGGCATTTTCGCGGAGTTGGGCTGCATTGCGGGCTTCCGCCAACAGAGAGTGCATCTGCTTTTGTTGTCTGGAAGAGAGCCGGGCGGAGATCGCGGTCAGGGCTGCCTCTCGTTCGGCGAGCATCCGTTCGCGGCGCGCCTGCGGGGCTTCCTGCCCCTGCCAGTAGCTGCGAATGGCCAGTAAGATGGGCTGGGGATCTCCCGAAAGGGTGGGCCAGAGCGGATCGAAGGAATAAATTTGATGGCCGAATTTCGCCAGATGGATATCCAGCTTTTGCAGAAATTCGCGGCCGGCAGCGGTCTGGCGGCAGGCCGTCAATGGATCGGCTTCGTCAAAAGCGGCACGGATTTCGGGGCGGGATTCGGCCCAGCGCGCCAGTTCATAACCGGAGACTTCCGCTTCGAAGACCCGGGTTTCCTGCCCCCGGACCAGGATTTCGGCTTCGGGATCGCCAGGACGACGGATGGAGCGGTTGTAGTACTTAATGAAAGTATGTTCTTTGCGATAGACGGCCTGGACGAGTTGCATCATGTAAATCCAATAGGTCATTCCGGCCTGAGTCAGGGTCTCAGCTCGTTCCAGCAGTTCCACGGCGCGGCGGGTTTCCCGTCTGGGTCCGGCCAACAGATCGGTGACCTGGTTTTGATAATGGCGGAGTTCTTCCCCCCAGCGGGGAATGGAATCCAGGTGTTCTCGGAAATTGCGGATCCAGTTGGGAATCTGGGTCGGCCGCAGCTTCATATCCAGGGCTACATAGAAGTAGTTGTTGACGGTTTTGATCATTGGCCATTGGAAGGCGTCGGCCAGGCCCAGCCGTTCCATCAGGGCATGGATTTGATTTTCAAAGCGTGGGACAAAGAAGGTCGCACCCAGCGGGCTGACCGGTTCGGTGATCAATTCCAGCGAGCCGCCGCCGTGGACCCAGGTGCCGGGGCCCGGGGCTTCCCAGTGGACCGGGGCCGGCGGCAGGACGGTGATCGGCCGGGCCTGGACGATGTAGGTCTTATCGCCCAACAGACACCACTCGATATCTTGCGGGCTGCCGTAGTGTTGTTCGATCTCGCGTCCCCAGCGGGTCAGTTCGGCGACGCGGGCAGGCGGCAGGACGGCTTCTCGCCGGCGGCTTTCGGGGACTTCGCTTTCTTCGGAGCCCTGAGCCGTGGGAACGGTCATGACCTTCTTTTCGGCGATGACGGATTCTTTGATCCGACCGCTGGCTTTGTCGGCGGTGACGTTGTCGGGGGTGACGAGGCCGCCGACGATGGCCTCGCCCAGACCCCAGGCGGCGTTAATGACGATTTCATCGCGGGCGCCGGTGACCGGGTTGGCGGTGAAGAGGATGCCGGCGGCTTCGGCCGGGATCATTTGCTGGACGACGACGGCCAGGCTGACGCTTTCCGGGGGGATGCCCTGGCGGATGCGGTAGACGATGGCGCGGTCGGTCCAGAGGCTGGCCCAGCAGCGGACGACGGCCTGGAGGAGGGCCGTTTCGCCGCGGACGTTCAGGTAGGTTTCCTGCTGCCCGGCGAAGCTGGCGCCGGGCAGATCTTCGGCGGTGGCCGAGGAGCGGACGGCCAGCGGCATTTCGCCGTGGGTGCGGATCAGCTCGGCGGCGGCGGTTTGAATTTCGGCGACGATGTCGGCGGGCAGGGTGCCGTTTTCAAAGAGCCGGCGGATGGTTTGGGAGGCGGTCATGGCGGCGGCGGGATTGCCGCCGGCGGCCGGTTCGACGGCGGCCAGGATGGCGGGCTCCAGGTTGTTGGCGGCGACGTAGGCCCGGTAGGCATCGGTGGTGAGGACGAAGCCGGGGGGAATCGGGAAGCCGGCCCGGCTCATTTCGCCGAGGTTGGCGCCTTTGCCGCCGGCCAGCTCGATGTTTTCTTTGGTGATTTGGGTGAAAGAAAGGGTGTATCCCATAAGAGACCTCCTTCTATAAGTAGACAGTAGCAAGTAGACAGTAGACAGGTTTTTTTGCTGCTGTTTACCGTGCTACCTACGCTTAGAGGATACACCCGAACGGGTATGGTGGTCACCATCCGAAAGGATGGTTGGGAGGATGGTTTTTATTTGTGTTTTCAATAGGGATGGGGAAGCGCGTTTTTGGGGGGAAATAATAATTTCGCGCGCCGTCTGCGGCGCGCGAAATTATTATTAAATTAACCCGAGTTCGCGGGCACGGGCGACGGCCTGGGTGCGCGTTTTGACATTCAGTTTGGCGTAGAGGTGGCCGAGATGCCATTTGACGGTAGGGAGGGCCAGGTAGAGCTTTTCGGCGATCTCGGGATTGGAGCAGCCGGCCACGACCAGATGCAGGATTTCGCGCTCGCGTTCATTGAGCGGTTCGGGCAGGTGGGGCGAGGGGGGGATGGCCGGGGGCGGGGCTGCCGACGGGAAGGCGGCGAGCAGCCGGGCGATATAGTCCGTGGTGACCGGCCCGGTGAGATGGTCCTGGAGCCGGCGTTTGTAATAGATCTTCAGCAATTCATCCATGGCGGGCCCTTCATCCAGAAAGAGTCGAATGAAGCCTTCCGGTTCGGCCTTGGCCAGCGTTTGCGCCAGCGTTTCGAGGGCGGCCTCCGTTTTCCCCTGGGCTTGCAGACTTAAGGCCAACAGGAGGCGGGCTTCCAGGCCCTGGCGGCGTTCTCCGCGGGTGGCCAGCAGTTCCAGCATACGTTCGAGGATGATCTGAGCTTCTGCCGGGCGTCCCTGGGCCAGCCGCAGGCGGGCCAGGACGGGGATTTCGCGGCGGCGGATGCGCAGGGTGAAGGGATCGCCGTCTTCGGATAGATCGTCGGCGCGGTAGTCGTCGCCCAGGCCCCAGGCCTCGGTGATGCGTTGGGCAGCGGCAAGATCGCCGCGCAGGAGGGTCAGCCAGGCGAGGTTGGTTTCGACGATGGCGTCGTTGTAGTCGATGATGTCGAAGCGGCGGACCAGCTGCATGGTTTCTTCCAGAAGCTGTTGGGCGGCGTCGAATTCGCCGCGGGCCTGATGGAGCATGGCGAGGGAGAAATAGCCGTCGAGGGCCATGATCTCGGCCCAGCGGCGCAGCAATTTGATCCCTTCGGTGAGGTAGCGTTCGGCCGTCTCCAGCTCGTTCCATTCGCGGTAGAGTTCGCCCAGGCCGTTGAGGGGCAGGCCGGCGATGGAGAGCCGGCGGCCATGGGAGTCATAGGAGAGGGCGAGCGCCTGTTCGTAGATGGATTGAGAGGATTTCAGGATGCCCTGCCCGACCTGGAGATCGCCCAGGTTGTGCAGCGCGAGGACGGCGCCGATGCTCTGTTTTTCGTTGCGGGCGATTTCCTCGAGGGCTTTGAGGCCGGCGGCGCGGTCGTCGGCGATCAATGAGACGCTCAGGGCCCAGGAGGCCACGCCGTGGAAGAAGTTCTGTTCCGGGGGCAGGCGGTCGAGCGCCTGCCGGGCCATGGCGGCGGCTTCCTTGAGCCGGCCCCGGAAGAGGATGCGGAAGGCGCGCAGCGGGGCCACTTGAGGGTAGTAAGGGCTGGATTCGTCGATGTCGGGCGGCAGGGCTGCCTCGACTTCGCGGATGGGATGCAGGTTGAGTAGAAGGCCCCAGGCGTTGGTAATTCTGATCAGCGGATGGGCATCGAGTTCGGCTGTGGGCAGGGCGGCGACCCATTCCATGAGCGTGATGGTTTCGCCGCGTTCCAGAAAATCGGCGGCGACCTTTTCAATCAGGTCGGCGGCCCGGGAAAATTCCCGGGCTTCCATCAAGTGGCCGATGGCTTCGTTGGTCAATCCCTGGGCTGTATACCACGAACCGGCGCGGCGGTGGAGTTCCGCCGGCGTGGGCCATGCGGGCGCCTGGGCGGCGGGAGCGAGCCGTCGGAGCAGGAGATCTGCAAAGAGATGGTGGTAACGATACCAGCGCCGTTCTCGATCCAGGGGGATGAGGAAGAGGTTGGCGCGCTCCAGGTATTCCAGAATGGTCTGAGAGGGTGTTTGTTGGAGTGAAGCGAGATCGGCGGGCAGCGTTTCCGCTGTTTCGCTGTGAATCAGGGCATCGCAGAGCGGTCCGCAGAGACGTTCGAGGATTGAGGTTTGCAGCAAAAAGGCCTGGATGGCCGGCGGCTGGCGTTCGAGTACCTCTTCGACCAGATAGTCCATGATGTAACGATGGCTGCCGGTCAGCTCTTCCATGAAGTCGGGGATCTCGTCGGCGCTTTGGTTTTGTAGGGAGACGGCGGCAAGCTGCACGCCGGCGGCCCAGCCTTCGGTGCGGGCGGCCAGGGTGGTGACGGTTTCCGGGGAGAGGTTCAGCCCGGCGGTCTGTTGGAGGAAGGTGCCTACTTCATGGGAATCCAGTCGGAGATCGGTGGCGCGCAGCTCGGTGAGCTGGCCGCGGGCCCGAAGGCGGGCGATGGGCAGGGGCGGATCGGCCCGGCTGAGCAGGATGAGATGGGAGGGTGGCGGCAGCCGATCGAGGAAAAATTCCAGGGCGTCGTGGATGGTCTGGGTGTGGATGAGGTGGTAGTCGTCGATGGCCAGCACGATGGGCATGCCGGCGGCGTCGAGCGCGTTGAGCAGGACAGTGACGCCGGATTCGATCTGGATGGTGGGGGAGATCTGGAGATTGGCGGGAGCCGGATCTTCGACCGGGGCGCCGGCCTGGCGAAGGGCGGCGGCGAGGTAGGTGAGGAAGCGGATGGGATCGTTGTCGGAATCGTCGAGGGAGAGCCAGGCGACGGAATAACGTAAAGGAACGGCCGTCGGCAGGGTGCGAATCCAATCGGCGGCGAGGGTGGTTTTGCCGTAGCCGGCAGGGGCACAGATCAGAGTGAGCCGGCGGCCGCGGCGCAGCCCTTCATCAAGGCGGGCCAGCAGTTGCGGCCGCGGCACGGCGCCCGGCCGCGCGGCTGGAAGGTGTAGTTTGGTGGTGAGCAATGTCATGGGGTATATTTTAACTCAGAAGTAGACAGTAGAAAGTAGACAGCCCGTGTCGCCGGGGCGGCTCTGGAAAAGGCCTATGTTTTGGTGCGCCTTCTGAGGCGCACCAAAACATAAACAAAAAAATTCTCTCCCCCTGCTTCGCACAGCGCGTCGCTTCGAGCCGAACAAAAGCCTTCTGCGGGACGCTAAAATGCTCATGGCCTCTATTGAAAAGTATCTGTTGCGGCGCACTTTCTGAAGTGCGCCGCAACAGATAAAATTTACAAATCGGATACAATAGGGGCAAATTCCTGGGGAGGAAATCCATGCAAAAATCAAAATCCTGGCTGCTCCATGGGGGGACGCTGGTGACCCCCGATCTGGTGATGGATGCCGATCTTCTGGTGACCGGCGAGACAATCAGTGCGGTGGGACATGATTTGCCTGTCCCTGAAGGGACCGAGGTCGTGGACGCCTCCGGACTGTTGGTTTTGCCCGGGGTAATCGATGCGCATTGCCATATTCAACTCGATACCGGGATCTACAAGGCGCCGGATACCTGGTGGACGGAGAGTCAGGCGGCGGCTCGCGGCGGGGTGACGACGGTGGTGGATTTCGCCACGCAGTTCAAAGGACAGTCGTTCCAGGAGGCTGTGGAGACCCGGTTGGCGGAGGCGGCTCCGTCGGCGATCGATTATGCATTTCATGTGATGGTGACCGATCTGCCGGCCGGCCGGGAAGACGATCTGGGGACGTTGATCGAGCTGGGGACGCCCAGCATCAAGCTCTATACGACCTATCGGCCCAACTATTATGCCGACGATGCGACGTTGCTGCGGCTGCTCTCGGCGGCGGGGCGATATGGGTTGATGACGCTGGTCCATTGCGAGAACGATTCATTGGTCACGGCGGCGACGCAGGCGTTGATCGAGGATGGGCGCACGCAGCTGCCCTTCCATGCCATGGCGCGGCCGGCGCTGGCGGAACATGAGGCGACGGCGCGGGTGCTTTTCCTGGCCCGGGCGGCCGGGGCGCCGGTGGTGATCGCGCATAATTCAACCTCTCAGACGGTCGATTTGATCGAGGCGGCGCGGGTGCGAGGTCAGGAGGTCTACAATGAGACGGGCCCGCAGTATTTGCTGTTCGACGATCAGGTCTATGAGGGGAGCGAGCCGTGGCGTTATATTTTGCAGCCGCCGCTACGCGAGCCGTCGCAGCCGGAGTTGATGTGGGAGAAGGTCTCTTCGGGGGCGGTGAATATGCTGATCACCGATCACTGCGGCTATACCCGCAAGCAGAAGACGGCGGTGGATGATTTTACCAAAACGCCGGGCGGGCTGCCGGGGCTGGAGACGCTGTTGCCGTTGATGGCGACCTATGGGGTGGATGAGGGGCGGTTTGAGTGGCCGGATCTGGTGGCGATGCTTTCGGTCAATCCGGCGAAGATCTACAATCTCTGGCCGCGGAAGGGCGCTTTCCTGCCGGGGTCGGATGCAGATTTTGTGCTTTACGATCCGGAGCCGGAGTGGATGTTGACGGAAGAGGATGTCCATTCGGCGGCGGGGTATACGCCGTTTGAGGGGATGCGGATCAAGGGGCGGGTGCAGGCGACGGTGCGCCGGGGGGAGTTTCTGGTGCGCGATGGGGAGTTTGTGGGAAAGCGCGGCAGTGGGGAGTTCATCCGGCGCGAGCCGTTCTAGATGAAGAAGTAGACAGTAGAAAGTAGACAGTAGACAGCCTATGTTTTCGGCGGCTTTCTGAAGCCGCCGAAAACATAAATAAAAAAATTCTCTCTGCCTGTCCTGCGCGGCGATTCTTACCGGAAAAGGGCCGGGTGCGGGGTGTGAGAAATGAGGCCGTTAATGCAAACAATTACATCGATTAAAGAACCTTTAATAGTGGAAGCCCGGGAGTTGAGTGCGGCGGCGGGCCGGGCGCACTCGGGCAAGTGTTTGTTGGAAGGTGCCGAGATCCTGGGGTGGGCGCTCGATGCGGCGGTGGCGTTGGAGCGGGTGTTCTGCGTCCCCGCTTTTAAGGATGCGGCGTTGCTGGCCCGGCTCGAAGCGGTGGGCTGCCCGGTCTTCTCCGTTTCTGAAGGCATCCAGAAGAAGATTACCGACACGAATTATGTGGTGCCGATTGTGGGCGTGGCGCGGATGCCGGCGGAGCCGGGGCCTGAGGATGGCCTGGGTGATTTTGCGCTGGTACTGGATGGCGTGCGTGATTTTGGGAATATTGGCACCATCGTGCGGACGGCCCGGGCTTTCGGGGTGCGGGATTTGATCTCTACTTCGCGGCCGTTCGACCTTTATTATCGAAAGACGATCGAGGCGTCGCGGGGGACCGTCTTCGGGATGAAGGTGCGGCGCTGCGATTCACCGCTGGAGACTGTGGCTTTTTTGAAGCAGCGGGGGTTTCAGGTGGTGGCCACCAGTTCCCACGCGCCGCTGGTGCAGAATGCGGTGCAGTTGCAGCCGCGGCCGGTGGCGCTGGTGGTCGGCAATGAAACTCAGGGAATTTCGGATGAGCTGTTGCAGGCGGCCGATTGGGTGGTGCAGATTCCGATGAGCGGGCCGGTGGAATCGTTGAATGTTGGCGTGGCAACCGGGATCAGTCTTTACGAGTTTAAATTCAAGGCGGTGTTGGCGATGTTGATCAAGTATATTCGGGCGACGCTGGGGCGACAGGTCAATGTCACCAGCAAATATATTCAGCAGGCCTTCGATGTGCGGTTGCGGCAGGTCTGTCCTTTGGACAGCCGGCAGGTGATTTTTTTGATGGTGTTGAAATGTGATGAGATGATGACGATGGAGCAGGCCGGTCGGGATCTGGGAGCCTTTGGGGATGAGTTGACCGGTTTGTTGCAGCCGTTGTTTGTGGGCGGCTATATCGATCATGTGGAGGGGCGGCATGATGTCCTTCAGTTGACGGAGGCCGGAGAGGCGCTGCTGGGGCGGTTGTGGAGTGTGGTGGAAGCAGCCGAGGCGGAGGTGTTGGCGGGTTTTTCGGAGAGGGAACGGCAACAGCTGGGGGATTATTTGCAGCGGATTCAGGAGAATTGTGCGAAGATCAGCAGTCAGCAGAAGTAGACAGGGGCGGCACCCCGAAGGATGAAAATTCAGCGGAAGTAGACAGCAGCAAGTAGACAGCAGCAAGTAGACAGTAGACAGTAGACAGCCTGCGTCGCCTGTGCGGCTCTGGAAAAGGCCATGTTTT
>CAZCTC010000128.1:0-11257 GCA_964501335.1 uncultured Anaerolineales bacterium
ATGAGGGCCAACAGCCAGCGCCTGAAAACCATTTTCATCCTTCGGGGTGCCGCCCTCCGCATGACTTTCTGTCCTGAAAATAACCCCGTCTAAGGTGCGACGCACTTTCTATCCCTGGAACCAACGATTCAAACGGCTCAACGTTGGAGCAAATCGCCTGTCCTTGCAAGATCAGAGTGCGTTGCACCTCTTTGAGAAATCCTCCTCACCCGCACAAGGCCCCTCTCCCGTAAGATACGCCGCGCGGTACGAAGCAGACAGAGAAAATTTTTTTGTTGATGTTTTCGGCGGCTTCAGAAAGCCGCCGAAAACATAGGCTTTTCCAGAGCAGCACAAGCTGTCTACTGTCTACTAGATGCTGTCTACTTCCGTTAAATTTTCATCCTTCGGGGTGCCGCCCCCGCAAATCCTACAGCCAGTTTCGCCGGCGCAGCAGAAGAACCGCCCCCAGGCTCAACAACACCGATATAATCAGCACAATCCAGATCGCCCAGGCATTTCCCGCAAAAGGCAACAGGATGTTCATTCCGTAAAAACTGGCCACCATCGAAGGGAACGAAAGCACAATCGTGATCGACGCCAGGAATTTCATCACCACATTCAGGTTGTTGGAAATGATCGACGCAAAAGCGTCCATCATCTGACTGAGAATGCTCCCGTCGATGTTGACCATTTCGATCGCCTGCTGATTCTCCGTCAGCACATCGTCCAACAAATCCTGATCGTCGGGATAGGCCTTAAACAACTGGCTGCGCTGCAATCGTTCCATCATCAATTCATTGGATTTCAACCCGGTTGTAAAATAAACCAGGCTCTTCTGATACTTCAGCAACGTCATCAACTCCCGATTTTCAATCGAACGCTGGAGGCAATCTTCCAGAGTATCGACGTGCCGGTTGATCTCCTTCAGATAGCTGAGATACTTGGCCGCGGTGGAGAGCAGGAAATGCAACACAAAGCGATTCTGTTTAGCCGTCGAGAACCCCCGAATCCTGCCCCCGGCCACCTCAGAAACGAGATTGTTGTCCAGGCGACAGACCGTTACCACCATATTCGGGCGCATAATAATCCCCAGAGGGATGGTAATGTAAGGAATATCTGCCGACTCCCCATTGTAATGAGGGATACGCACGATGATGAGGATTTCATCGTTTTCTTTTTCCACGCGGGCACGTTCATCCAGGTCCAAGGGATAAAGGACAAAGTCGTCGTTGCGGCCCAACTTTTGCAGATACTCGATCTCCTGCGCCGTCGGATTCACTGCATTGATCCAGCAACCCGAAACGACTTCCTTAATCTCAACCAACCCGGATTCTGTGGAACGAAGGATTTTAATCATGGCCTGCCTCCATTGGTAAAATATCGATGCCAGCTCCACCCGAAGCTGATGCATGTTAACAAAAAACCGGACTGCGACAGGTTCGCAATCCGGCAGGCAGGCCAACGCAGAATTATTCGGCGCGGGTCAGATCAACAAACGGAGACCTCCTGAAAAAGGCTGCCGTTGTTGCATGCCGGACTGGAACCGTTGCATATACTATAGGGATCTAACTCTTGGCTCATAAGATTCCTCCTGAGGGCATTCCAGTTCAGCATACCTAAATTTGAAATCAACCCGTTTTTCACCCTCGTAGCCGACGCCCATTATACACCAAAATTTCTCGACCGGTGCGACTGTTCATTGGCTTAGATTAAAAACGGTTTTCGCGCCCCGCAACCGGTACTTTCCCGGTAAAAAACGCCGCGCTGTGCGAAGCAGAAAGAGAGGAGTTTTTTGTTTGTATTTTTGCGCGCATAAGAATGCGCGCAAAAATACGGGCTTTTTTTCCACCTGCGCGGTGAGTATTTTCCGTGTTTTCCGGTTTAACCGCATAGATTAACTACTCTTCTCCCTTGGCAAGCCGGACCAACCCCTGTCCCACCTCGCCCACCATCCCCCGCAAATACCCCAACGCTTTAAAAATCTCCCACGCCTCGATAAAAAAACCCACGGCCGCAACTTTCTGCTGCCGGGCCAGCGCTGTCTGCCCCAACAAGGTCAACAGCTCCGCCGTCCCCAACCGATCCTCCAGCAAACGATGGATCTCCAGCGCCTGTTGATAACAATACGCAGCCGCCTCTAATTCGCCGACCGACCGCGCCAGCATCCCCAACTGCCGCAAAGCATTCGCCTCGCCCCAGCGATTTCCCAGCTCACGGTAAATCCCCAACGCTTCCTCAAGACGTTCTCGCACCGGCGCACGGCCCTCTTCCCCCGCCCACAACAGAATCATCCCCATCCCCAACAACACATCGGCCGCCCCCGGCCGGTCCTTCAGTTCCTTGAACAGGGGTAAAGCCTGATCGTAATATTCCCACGCCTTCCCATAATCCTCATTCAAATAAGGGAGCTTTTCCTTTTCGCTCCAGGCGTAGACGGCCCCCACTCCCTTCAACGCATAGGCCTCACCCAACCGGTCCGCCGTCTCCCGGAACTTCGCCCGCGCTTTCTCATATCGGCGCAGCGCCGCCTCAAATTCACCCGCCGCATAGAGCGCCTCCCCCGATCCCCACAAAGCCCACGCCTCGCCGAATGGATCGCGGGCCGTGCGGAAAGCCCGCAACGCATTCTCAAACTGCCGCTCCGCCGTCTCGGGCTCAGCCAACCGGATCAAAGCCAGCCCCCAGGTCAGCCCGGCATAGGCCCGCCCCTGAGCATCGCCCAGCGCCCGGAAAAGCGCAAAAGCCTCTTCAGCCCACCGCCGCGCCGGCTTGAACTCCGACCGCTGATAACACACCTGAGCCAATCCCCGGGTCGCATAGGCCACCCCCCGCCGTTCGCCGATCTCCAGACTGATCCGCCGGGCCTCCTCATACTGCCGGCGCGCCGCGTCGTACTCCCCGCGATAGAAAAAGAGCTCTCCCATCCCTCTGAGGATCGTCGCCTGCCCCAACCGGTCCCCAATCTCCGTGGAGATTTCCAGCGCCGCCTGATAATGCAGCGCTGCGGCCGCATAATCCCGCAGCCGCACATTGGTATCGCCCAAACCACGCCGCGCCCCCGCCTCACCCGGCCGCACCCCAATCAGTCGATAGATATAGAGCGCCGCCCAATAATTCTCGATCGCTATCTCGTAATTCCCCGACGCCAGATGGAAAGAAGCCTCGCCCATCCCCAGATGCGCATGAGCCTCTCCCAGACGGTGGCTCAGATTTTGATAAATTTTCAGCGCCTTCTCATACCACAAATAGGCCTCATAGGGTTCGCCCTGCATGACATGAGCGCTGCCCAGACAAAGCCACGAATCCGCCCGCCCCAGCGGATCGCCCAGCGACTCGAAAATCTGCAAAGCCTCCCGGGCCAGCTCCTTCGCTACCCTGTACTCTCCCAGAGAGATCCGAACATTGCTCATACTCCCCAACGCATAGGCCTCTCCCGAAAGATCGTCAATGGATCGAGAGATGGTCAGGGCAGCTTCATAACGCTCCAGCGCCGCCGGATACTCCCCCACCATATAATGGACATTCCCCAACCCGTGAACCGCCATGGATTCCCCCAGTCGATCCTCAATCTCCAGGTAGATCGCCAGCGCCGCCTCATATCCCCGGCGCGCCGCCGTATACTCCCCCAACGCCACCTGGATATCGCTCAGGTACTTGAGCACATTGGCTTCCCCTTCAAATTCATCGATCTCCTGAAAACCGCGCAGCGCCTCGATATAGAATTCCTGCGCCCCCTTGTAATCCGAAAAAAGATAACGGATATCGCCCAGGCTCTGCATCGTCGAGGATTCTCCCAGCCGGTCGTTGAGCGCGCGATAGATCACCAGGGCCCGTTGATAGGGCTCCTCGGCCGCCTGATACTGATCGAGCATATAGAGCGTCTCCCCCAGATTCCACAACGCCCGGGCCAGCCCGGCGCGATCGCCCAGGGCCTCAAACGCCGCAATCGCCGTCTCATACCACTTCCGCGCCGCCCCGAATTCCGCCTTCTTGAAATAGATGTAGGCCACATTCATCACATCGACGGCCTCACCCACCCGATCCCCGTTGAGTCGGGAAATCCGCAGCGCCTTCTCATACCGCTTCTGCGCCACCCGAAACTCATCGAGCATCGCATAGACATCCCCCATCCCCCGCATGCTCGCCGCCTCGCCGGCCCGATCGCCTGCCGCACGGGAAGCCCGCATCGCCTCCTGATACCATTCCAGAGCCGCCTCATATTCCGCAAACTGAAAACTGCTGTACCCCAGCTTCTGCACCAGCGCGATCTCGGCCGACCGGTGACCCCTTTCCCGAAAAATCTTCAACGCGGCCTGATACAACGCCGACGCCGTCTCATAATCATCGCCGGCCACCGCGAAATCTCCCTTGTTCTGCAAAGCCCGCGCCTCGCCTTCCACATCGCCGATCGCCCGATAGATCTTCAACCCTCGTTCAACCTGCTCGTGCGCGGCCTCGTATTCCGCCAGATTCCAGCAGGCATTGCCCACTTCCAGCAAAGCCGCCGCCTCCGCGCCGGGACTTCGCAACTGACGCGCCGCCTCCAACCGCTGCTGAGCACAGGTCAACCGGGTTCGGGCATAGCCCCGCTTTCCCAGATAGGGCCCCAACACCCCCGTCAAAGCCAGGATCGCTTCCCAATCTTCCATCCGCCAGATCTCATCCAGCGCATTCAACAAGGCACACCGTTCCACATCCAGCAGCTCGTCGTTTTGAGCGTTGCGCAGGGCATAATTGAAATAATAACTCACCAGACGATCCCGCCAGGCCAACGCTTCCCGAAAAGAGATCTTCCCGCGCACCAATGCCCGCAGCAGCGGATGGATTCCCCATCGCGCCCCCGCCGGCGTGACCAGGGTCGTCGCCTCCAACAACTCCAGCGCCGCCGGCACACCCTCCGCATCGCTTTCCACCCCCGCCGTCAACGCGGCGAGGTCGATCGATTCCCACCCGTTCCACGCCAGCGACAACAAAACCTGCCGGGCCGTCGTATCCAGCCATTCCCAAATCAAATTGAACACTACCTCGACGCTGCGCTTCTGCCGCATCTCCAGATCCCATCCGGCCGGCGGACTCGCCTGCAACAATCTCAAGCCCGCCGCCACCGGATAAGGATCGTCACGCAGCATCTGAGAAATCAAGCCGCCGGCCAAAATCAACACCAGCGGCAGCCCGCCCGTCAATTGGACCAGCTCCCGCACTTGATCTTCCCCGGCGCCGCCGGCCGGCTCTCCCAACCGCGATCGCAACAACACGATCGCCTCCGCTTCATCTAAAACCGGTAATTCCAGCGCAACGACATTCTCCAGCTTCGCCTCGCGCCCCAGCAGCAACACCCCCGCCTTGCCGTGACAGGCAAGCACCGCCCGTACCGTCTCCGGCGCCAGCTCGACATTGTCCAGAATCAACAACGGAGCGTAATATCGGAGCGCCCGCTCCAGCTCTGCCCAGGGATCTTCCGCGGGATGGATCCCCAATGCGTTCAAGACCCACACCGCCACCCCCTCGATTCCCGGGCAGGCCTCCAACGACAGCCAGAAAATCCCATCGGTAAACGCTCCCGCCTCCGCCAGATCGCGAGCCACCTGCAACGCCAGCGAACGCTTCCCCACCCCATCCGGCCCCCAAATCAACCGCATCTCACCGGCCCTCAAATCCTGAACCAACAGCTCACGTTCTCGAACCCGCCCCACAAAGAAGGCGGGCGGTGTAAGCAACTGATAAAGAGCCTTAAATTCTCCGGGCTTGAAAAAAGACTGGCTGAGGTTTTGAATCAAAAGAGGATGGTTGCCGCTGTACTGCATACCCTTGCCGGACGGTTGATCTGCCATGGGGAGCCTCCCTTTCCGTTTATTTTCCAGCAATCCCTTTCACAAAAAGGCCAAAGGGAACAAAACAGATCAGCCCCATCACCAAAATCACCACAAAATCCACGAGCGGGAACGGCACCGCACTTAAAAAGGGCTGTAACACGAAGAACACAAGCAGTCCGACAAACAACATACTCGCCAGGAACAGCAGGCCGGTCCCCACCAGGTACCCCCAGGCATGCCGCCGCCAGAGCAAAACGCCCCCCACCACCCACGTCGGCGTGATCAGCAAATCGGCCACCAACACGCCCAGCTCCGGCCCCGATGCCGTCCCTCCCGCCAGTTGTACGACAGAACGCAGAAAAAACAACCCGCCCATGACGGTCAGGACTCCGCCCGCAAAACGTTCCGGCACCGCCCCCTTCAAAGCCGCCTGCACAGCCGCCGCATCGAGCCGGGGAAGCAAATCGACCACCGCCACAAGGCTTAAAGCCACCAGAATCAGATCGAGCACCATAAACCACGAGAAAGCCAGCGCCACGCTGTAGGCAAGATAATTGTAAACAATGAAAAGCAGGGCTCCCGGCCAGAAAAGCCGGCCCATCAGGCTGCCGCGCCGCGCTCCCCACATCGAGCCCAGCAAAATCGGCAGTCCGATAAACAAATTGACCATATCGTTGGAAACGAAAGAACGGCGCAACGCCTCGCTCGGATAAACTGCGGATTGAAAAAGAAGCCCGCTTAACGAAGCCGCCGCCATCAACAGAGCACAGCTCCCCGAGATCCAATAAATCCGGGGAAAATCCAAGGGGAATTTTTGAGTTTCTTTCATCTGATCACCTTCAATTCGTAAAAGATAAGGGGGGTATGCGAACAATATTTTGTTCACACGCCCCCCTTATACGGGACTGAAGCTGCAAAAGTAGCAATCTCAATCCGGCGATAAAAACCTTACGATCTCTTTTTCATCCTTCGGGGTGCCGCCCCCGGCATGGCCTTCTATCTTGAAAATAGCCCACGCCGTGCCCCCACAGGCGACCATAAAGGTCGCTCCTACCCGAACCCCGCCCGGCCCATCCCTAAATCAACCTTCCCCAACGGAAAAGCATCCCCCACCGGGTAATTACCTTCGGAATCAATACATGGATACCTGCATCGGGCGAAGAAACCTCGCCCCTCCACAGACAATCTCCCGTAGGGGTACCCCTTGTGGGTACCCCATCTGAAGGCAAGCCGCCTGGCCTTGCAAGATCAGAGTGCGTTGCACCTCTTTGAGAAATCCCCCGCACCCGCGCAAGACACATTCCCCGTAAGGCACGCAGCGCGCTGCAAAGCAGACAGAGAGTTTCTTTTGTTGATGTTTTTGTGCGCATCAGAATGCGCACAAAAACATAGCCCTTTACCAGATCCGCCCCGGCGGCGCAGGCTGTCTACTGTCTACTTGCTGCTGTCTCCTTCCGCTGAATTTTCATCCTTCGGGGTGCTCCGGCCTTTTTACGTCCCGCACCCGGCCCTTTCCCCGTAAGGCACGCAGCGCGCTGCAAAGCAGACAGAGAGTTTCTTTTGTTGATGTTTTTGTGCGCATCAGAATGCGCACAAAAACATAGCCCTTTACCAGATCCGCCCCGGCGGCGCACCCTCTTATGCCCTCCCCCTCACCCCCAGGCAGGCCGCGCATCTTCATCAAGAATCTCCCAAAAGCGCGTTGTACCTGCACTACAGCATGGGGGAGGGATGGGGAGGGGGCCTGCGCGCCGCATCTATTTTCCTCCCTCGCCTCCCCCTCACCGCTTGTCAAATACTCCAATTCGGGCACAATATCCCCATGGAACTGCCCTTGCTGAAGACCAAATTTCACATACCCGAGAGCCGTAACTCACAATTGCTGCGTCCCCGGCTGCTTACGCTCCTCAACGCCGGCTTGAACGGCCGGCTGACCCTGCTTTCAGCGCCGGCGGGCTTCGGCAAAACCACCCTGCTGAGCAGTTGGGCCCGCCAATGCGGACGCCCGGTCGCCTGGCTCTCTCTCGACCCCCGCGATAACGACCCGGCCCACTTCTGGACCTATCTGCTGGCCGCCATCCAGACCGCCACCGGCCTCCCCCTTGCCGCCCGAGAGATGCTTCTGAACCGCCAGTCGCCCCCGGTCGAAACGCTGCTCTCGCTCCTGCTCAATGAACTCTCCGACGCCGACACGCCCCTGCTGTTGGCCCTGGATGACTACCATGCCGTCGAAAACGACACCATCCACCAGGGACTGGCCTTTTGCCTCGACCACCTGCCCGCCAACCTCCATCTCGCCGTCGCCACCCGCACCGATCCTCCCTGGCCGCTCTCCCGGCTGCGGGCTCGCCGCAATCTCACCGAAATCCGCGCCGATACGCTGCGCTTTACAGAACCGGAAGCCCGGGCCTTCTTTAACCAAATCCTGAAAAACGCTCTGCCGCCGGATACCCTCGCCACGCTGATCCGCCGCACCGAAGGCTGGATCGCCGGATTACAAATGGCCGCCCTCTCGATTCAGGGCCGCGATGACCCCACGGACTTTCTGGAAAACTTCAACGGAGCGCACCGCTACATCCTCGACTACCTGCTCGAAGAGGTATTGCATCGCGAAGCGCCGCCCATCCAACAATTCATGCTCGACACCGCAGTTCTGGAACGGTTGAACGGGCCGCTCTGTGATGCCGTCACCGGCCACCCCCACAGCCAGGCGCGACTCGAACAGCTGGAAACGGCCAACCTCTTTCTGCTGCCCCTCGACGAGCAGCGCCACTGGTATCGCTACCACAGCCTCTACCGCGATTTTCTGCTGGAAGAGCTTCGGCGACGCGATCCCGACCGCATCCCCGAACTGCACCAACGCGCCGCCCGGGAATTTGCCCGGCAGGGCGACCTGGAGGCCGCGGTCCAGCATGCCCTGACCGCCGGCGCGACCGCCGCCGCCGCCGATTACCTCATCGCCGCAGCCCCGCTCCTGCTGGCCCGGGGCGAAATCGCCACCCTGACCCGCTGGCTCGATTCACTGCCTCCCGACGAGATCCGGCAGCGGCCCCGACTTTGCCTCCACCATGCCGTCGTCGCCATCTTCAGCGGCCAGACAGTCGCCATCGCCGCCCGGTTGCACCAGGCCGAAAACGCCCTGACCACTCTCCCCGAATCGGAAGCCACGCCCCTGCGCGGCCAGCTGGCCCTGATCCGGGCCCAAACCGCCTTTCTGCAAAGCGACCTCCCCACCGCCATCGTCCAGGCCGAACAGGCGCTGGCATGGTTGCCCGAGACCGACCTCATCGCCCGCGGCTCCGCCACCCTGCTTTCAGGATCGGCCCGCGCCTTCGCCGGCGATCTTGAAACTGCCCGGGAAAAGCTCCTGGCAGCCCGGGAACTCAGCCGGCTCACCCAAAATTCCAGCAATGAGATCCTGGCCGATTGCAGCCTCGCTCAGCTTCAACTGGTCCAGGGCCGCCTGCACGAAGCCGCCCACGGCTTCACGCTCCTGACCGAAGAACTGCAACGCCGCCACCGGCAACTGCCCGATCTGGGTTACACCTACATTGGATTGGCAGAGGTCTATCGTGAGTGGAACGATCTGGAAAAAGCAGCCGAAGCCGCCCGCGAAGGGCTCCGGCTCTGCCGCCAATGGGGTCTGAACGATGCCGTCATCAACGCCCACATCATGCTGGCGCGCGTCGAGCTGGCCCGTGGAAACGAAGCCGCCGCCCGCCGGCTGCATATCGAAGCCGCGCCCCTGGCCAATGCCCTCTCAGCCTGGTCGATGATCCAGCTGGAAGCCTATCAGGCGCTGACCGACCTGCAAAGCGGGCGTCTCGCCGCCGCCGCCGATTGGGCCCGTAAGCTGCCGCCGTTCGATATGGCGACCCTCAACATTTATGCCGAAAAGATCCTGTTGATCCGGTTACAGATCGGGCTGGCGCTGCAAGAGATCATCACGCCGTCCCTCACCGCCCTCATCGACCGGGCGCGCGCCGGGAACCATACGGAGAACCTCATCGAAGGGCTCACGCTCTCCGCCCTGGTCGCGCAGGAACAAAACCTGCCCGCCCTCGCCCGGGAACAGCTGCTCGAAGCACTGACGCTGGCCCATCCAGGCGGCTATATCCGGCTCTTCGTCGATAAAGGACCAGCCCTGCAAAAGTTGCTCGTCGGACTGACCCTGCCGGCCGGCCCGCTGCAAAACTACGTCGCCCAAATCCGGGCCGCCTTCGCTCCGCCCACGCCGGTCGCCTTGATCGACCCCCTCACCGAACGCGAGACCGAAATCCTGCACCTGATAGCCGCCGGACTCGACGGCCCCACAATCGCCCAACGGATCTACGTCTCGATCAACACCGTCAAAGCCCACACCAAAAGCCTCTACGCCAAACTCGGCGTCCACAGTCGCATCGCCGCCCTCGAAAAAGCCCGCTCGCTCCACCTCTTATAACTAAAATTACCCTTCCCCTTACCCGATCGGGTGAAGACACCACCCGCCTCAACCCGTACAATAAAGCCAGATTTTTGAAAAAGCGCCCTGGACGCCGGGCACGAAAAAGCGGGAAAAAAGTCTATGTTTTGGCGCACTTTCTGAAGTACGCCAAAACATAAATAAAAAAATCTCCCTGCGTAGCATCCCGCGCGTCGCTTTTTACCAGCAAAATACCGGCTGCGGTTAGCCCGGAAAAACAGAAAAAAAGCCCATGTTTTCGCGGGCTTCAGAAAGCCCGCGAAAACATAAATAAAAAATCTCTCTCCCGATCCTGCGCGTCGCATCTTATAAAAGAAATACCTGTTGCGGGACGTAAAAACGCCCTGTACGGTTACAGAGGAGAAACACACTATGGAAAACGAATCGGCCATCGCCATCAACAATCTGCATAAACGCTTCGGCGAAACCCAGGCCCTGCGCGGCCTCGACTTCACCGTCAACCGCGGCGAAATCTTCAGCCTGCTCGGCCCCAACGGAGCCGGCAAAAGCACCACCATCGCCATCCTCTCCGGCCTGCTGCGCCCCGATCAGGGCGAAATCACCGTCCTCGGCTGCTCCCTCGCCCGCGAAGCCCGCCGGATCAAAGCCCAGATCGGCGTCGTCCCCCAAGAGATCGCCCTCTACGAAGACCTCTCTCCCGACGACAACCTTGATTTCTGGGGCCGAATGTATGGACTGCACGGGGCAGAACTCCGCAAACGCACGGACGAAGTGCTCGAACTGGTCGGCCTGCGCGAACACCGCAAAGCCCGCGCCGGGCACTTCTCCGGAGGGATGAAACGCCGACTCAACATCGCCATCGCCCTGATCCATGCTCCCCGGCTGGTCATCATGGACGAACCCACCGTCGGCATCGATCCTCAAAGCCGCCGGCACATCCTCGACAGCATCCGCGAACTCAACGCTCACGGCATAACCATCCTTTACACCACCCACTACATGGAAGAAGCCCAGGAACTCTCCCATCGCATCGCCATCG
>CAZCTC010000129.1:0-10466 GCA_964501335.1 uncultured Anaerolineales bacterium
CTGAGGCGCACCAAAACATAAACAAAAAAACTCTCTTTCCCTGCTTCGCACCGCGTGGCGTATCTTACGGGGCAAGGACTATTTGCGGGACGTTACAAGGCCAGGTTATTTTCAGGACAGAGAATCTGTACGAGTCGTAGAATTTGCGAGGTGTAAGATGCCGGAATTTTGTCCCAAATGTGGCAATATGGTCGGGGCGGGGATTGAGCGCTGTCCCGAGTGTGGATCGCGAATCCATCCCGGCGTTCTGGATAAGAATACCGGGTTTACCTGGGCGGATCTTTTCAATTACAGCTGGGTAACGATCATGTATATTTTGCTGGCTATCTCGGTGCCGCTGTTGGTGGCGGTCCTGTGCGTTTATCTGGCTCAATAGATGGAGCAATAACAACAACGCGCCCTCTTGAGGGCGCGTTGTTGTTATAGACAGGTCTTTTATTTTTCAGTCACTGTGGCAATATCCAGCCAGCCGTAGGCCACTTCCATCAAGGATATGCCGCCGATCTCGATTTTCTGTTCCCGGAGAAATTGTCCTCCCATGGCTTCGTAGAAGTGGCGGGAGTCATTTTGGGCCAGGACCCAGACCATCATGCTGTTGTGCCCCTGTTGTTGGAGGCGGGTTGCGGCGGTTCGGACTAGCCGGCGGCCGATTCCCTGACGCTGATAGGTTTCCAGTAAATAAAGTCCGCCGATTTCCCCGCTGTAGATCTGATCTCCGGTACGTTCCGGTCCGGCGCTGACAAAGCCTACCGTTTTCCCTTCGTCGGTAACGGCTATGTAGGTGAACCAGAGGCTGGCCGGCAAGGAGATCCGCACCTGCCAGGCTCGCGTTCCTTTTTCATAGGAAAGTCCATCCAGATAATCTTGAGGGACAATGCCGCGATAGGTCGAGTTCCAGCTATCCACATGCACCTTAGCGATGGCAGCTGCATCGGCAATTTGGGCTTCACGAATGTGCATAGCTTAATCTCTTTCGGTTATTGGCGGTGATTTATTGCATTCCGCGGACCCGTTTGCCCATTTGAGCCAGACGGCTGGCCATGGCATATTCGGGAACCTGAAATTCTTCACTCAATTTTTCCAGATTGGTCAGAGGATTGCGCGTCGATTTGACGATCCAGGCGCGGGGGGCGAGCACACAGATGGCGAAATAGCGGGCGGCTTCGTTGTGATAAGGGAGATCGACGCCGGCCCAGCCATCGCGGCCGCTGCGGCAGAGTTCGCGGTAGAGGAAGCGTGCCATGGCCATACGGTACTCATGGCGATGTTCCCCAATGCCGAAAACCAGCGAGAGATCGCTCATATCCATTCCCTGGAGCTCTTTAGGCGGGCGAGCCAGGATCTGTTCGATGGGTACCGGAGGGCGGCTGCAGTCATAGAGCTGCAACAGGCGCTCGGCCAGGGTTTCGATTTGTTTTTGTTGTTCGGCTGAGAGAGGCGGTTGCACCTTAATCTTCCTCCACCAGGAATCTAAATTCTTCGAACGGGATACCCGTGAGGGTCTGTGTTGATCCCATTCCCAGGGAATGGATCAGCAGGGCGATTTTAGCGGCGCTTTTAGCGTCTGGGGCTTCGAAGATATGCAGAAAATCATATTCGCCCAACAGGACATAACTGGCGATGCGCCGGGCTTCCGGGCAGTCGGCATGAAGCCGCTGACTGAGTTCCTCATCGAGGGCTGCCAGAGACTTGATTTCACCGGGATGCAGGGTTGAAAGTTTGGAAAGCATGATAAAAACCGCCATAAGTTACCTCAACTAAAATAATACCAGAAATTTAAAGACGGCCAAACTGGCGAGCCAGTTGTTCTACTGAAATTTGCAGCAGCGTGGGACGACCATGCGGGCAGGTGCGGGGATTGACTGTTTTTTCCAGCGCCCGTAACAGGTTTTCCATCTCTCCCGTGGTGAGGATTTGGCCGGCTTTGACGGCGATCCGTTTGCAGATCCGGCGAATAATGCGTTCTTCGAGGGTTTCGCGCAGCGGCGATCGTTCGCCGTCTGAGGTGGCCAGATCGGCCAGCAGATCGGCGGCGGCGGTTTTATGCATGGCGGCCGGCATGGCGCGGACCTGAAAGGCGCCCGGACCGAAGGGCTCGATTTCCAATCCCAGATTTTGTAAGGTCGGAAGTATTTCTTCCAGCCGGGAGGCGATATCCAACGGTAAGACAACCGTTTCCGGTTCGAGTAAAGGTTGGCTGGCGGTCGCTCCGCTCATCCAACCGCCGATCAGTTGTTCGTAGAGGACCCGTTCATGGGCGGCGTGTTGATCGATCAAATAGAGGCCGTCCGGGCCTTCGGCAATGATGTACATGGTGGCCAGCTGTCCGACCACGCGCAGAGGCGGCAGGGTGGGGCGATTCGGTGCGGTGGACGGCTGAGAGAGCGGTTCGGACGGCGGTTGTGGGTGGGTCCAGGTTTCGGGGCTGATTTCTCTTTGCTGATCCGGTGGGGCGGCCAGGGGCAGTTGGTGGACAGGATGTTGTTCCTCTAACGCGCTGAGCCGGGCTCGCAATTGATTCAAGCCGGTGCCGGCGACGGCCGGTTCGGGAAGTGGGCGGGCTTCCGGTTCGGGCGAGGGGGTGAAGGGCATGGAGGCCGGTTCCGATGTCGGTTGCCAGACGGCGGCGGTGGGAGCCTCTTCCATGATGGTGGCCCGTACAGCGCGTTGGACGGCCCGGAAAACGGCATCCGAATCGCGGAAGCGGACCTCGGATTTGGCTGGATGGACATTGACATCCACATCTTCGGCCGGCATTTCAATGACGACGTAGGCTACCGGGTAGCGATTGACCGGGAGGAGCGTGTGATAGGCCTGCTGAATGGCGTATCCCAGGCGGATATCTTGAATCCAGCGACCGTTGATGAAGAGGGTGATATAGCCACGATCGGCGCGGTGGACGCTGGGGGAGCCGGCGAAGCCGGTAATGCGGATGGGGTGATCGGCTGTGAAGGAAGGGGAAATCTCCAGCAGGCTGGAGCCCAGATCGAGCCCGTAGACGTTCAGAAGGACTTCGCGGGCGCTGCCGTTGCCGGGAGTGACCAGGGCTTCGGTGCCGTCGTGGACCACGTAGAAGCCAACCTGAGGATAGGCGATGGCATAACGAGTCAGGAAAGCGTCGGCGTGACGCCGTTCGGTACGATCGGAATGGAGAAATTTGCGGCGGGCCGGGACATTATAAAAGAGATCCTCGATCAGCATTTCGGTGCCGGCGGGGCGGCCGATGGGGGTTTGGGAAACGATGGTTCCGCCTTCAATGCGCACCCGCGTGCCGGTAGTTTCGGTGAGATGGCGGGTGGTGCAGGTGAGGCGACTGACGGAGGCGATGCTGGCGAGGGCTTCCCCGCGGAATCCGAGGGTGGCGATCCGTTCGAGATCGTCGGCGGTTTCCAGTTTACTGGTGGCATGGCGACGGAAAGCCAGCAGGACCTCCGCGGCCGGAATTCCACTGCCGTTATCGCGAATCCGGAGGAGGCTTTTTCCCCCTTCCCGGGTTTCGATTTCAATGCGGGTGGCTCCGGCGTCCAGGCTGTTTTCCACCAATTCTTTGATGACCGAAGCCGGCCGCTCCACCACCTCACCGGCGGCAATGCGAGATGCGACCTCTTCGGGGAGTAGTCGGATTCCCATGAATTATTCGTTTCCTTGTCCTGCGTATCTTTCCATCCCCATTGTAATCTTGCAGGGGAAAATAGCAAGGCGGAAAATCAGGCAAAGTAAGTATCTGGTTGCAAAACGGTTGACAAATCCCCTGTTTCGGGTACGATTGGCCTATCTATAAACTTTTATTTATAAAAAATCTCTTTATGGATGGTCACAGTGACCTGTACCCCGATGGATAATTCTCGGCTTCGGTACATGGCAGGGGCATTACGTGCTCTGGGGTCTGTGCTACGGCTGCGAATTCTCGTCGCCCTGGCGGAGCAAGGTCAATCCAATGTGACCGATTTGAGCGAGGCTCTGCGGGTAAGTCAGCCGTTGCTCTCCTGGCATTTGAATGAACTGCGTCTGGCCGGATTTTTGGAGGCGGAGCGAATCGGCCGAGAGGTGCGTTACAGTTTGAATCCCCAAGCCTTTCAGGTACTTGCGCAGGATTTAGAAGTCCTGTTAGGGCTTCCTTTTAATCCCACTTCAACAATGGAGGTATCGGAGCATGGTTGACCGAAAGATTCGTGTTGCCATCATCGGCGTAGGGAACTGCGCCTCTTCCCTCGTTCAGGGTGTTACATTTTACAAGGACGCCCCCGATGATGCTTTTATCCCCGGGTTAATGCATCCCCGTTTGGGCCCTTACCACGTGCGCGATATTGAATTTACGGCGGCCTTTGACATCAATGTCACCAAGGTGGGGAAGGATCTCTCTGAGGCCATTTATGCCGAGCCTAACAATACCTATAAGTTTGCCGACGTTCCTTTCCTGAACGTTCCCGTGCATCGCGGTATGACGCATGACGGGTTGGGCAAATATTTGTCTCAGGTGATTGAGAAGGCGCCCGGATCTACGGCTGATATTGTGGGAATTCTCAAGGAAACCAAGACCGATGTGGTGGTCAATTTCCTGCCCGTCGGCAGCGAAATGGCGACCAAGTGGTATGTGGAACAGATCCTTGAGGCGGGGTGCGCTTTGGTGAATGGGATTCCGGTTTTCATTGCCCGGGAACCGTACTGGCAGCGCCGCTTTGCGGAGCGGGGATTGCCGGTGATTGGCGACGATGTGAAGAGTCAGGTCGGCGCAACCATTTTGCACCGGATTTTGACCCGGTTGTTCGTGGATCGCGGCGTGCGGGTGGATCACACCTATCAGCTGAATTTCGGCGGCAACACCGATTTCATGAATATGCTGGAACGCGAACGGTTGGAATCCAAGAAGATCTCCAAGACCAATGCCGTCACCAGCCAGTTGCCCTATGGTCTGGATCCGGACGATATTCACGTCGGGCCGAGCGATTATGTGCCATGGTTGAAGGATCGCAAGTGGTGCTATTTGCGGATGGAAGGGACGACTTTCGGCAATGTGCCGTTGAATGTAGAAATGAAGCTGGAAGTTTGGGACAGCCCGAACAGTGCCGGCGTGGTGATCGATGCCATTCGCACGGCCAAACTGGCGCTGGATCGCCGGCTGGCCGGAGCTTTGGTCGATCCTTCTTCTTATTTTATGAAGTCGCCGCCTGTGCAGTTCACGGATGATGAAGCTCACGACAATCTCGAAGCTTACATTGCCGGAACGCGGGCGACTGTATTGCCCGAACATCTGTAGGAGAGCCTTGCGCTTGTTTTGATGAGTGAAGCGAAGCAGGAATATAAGGGAGGCGGTTATGCAGGATGCCGAGGCTAAACGATATGAAACCTTCACGGATTGGTTGCGCGCACGGGCGGCCTTTTTAATAGATCCGATCGTGGCGCAGCTGGGGCGTTGGGGATTCCATCCCAATACCCTGACGTTGATGGGGTTTGCATTGACGGTTGTGGTGGCAGGGGTGTTGGCCTCGGGATGGCTGGCAGTGAGCGGGGTTCTGCTGCTGTTGGTTTCTTCCATTGATGCCATGGATGGCGCGCTGGCCCGGGCGATCAATGCTAAAAGCCGTTTTGGGGCCTTTCTGGATTCAACCCTGGATCGGATGTCGGAAGGGGCTTTGCTGGGCGGCTTACTGGCGTGGACGCTGATGCATGCAGCTCCGCAGGATGTTTCGCTGAATATTTATCTGATTTTCGCTTCATTGCTGGGATCGGTCATGGTGAGTTATACCCGGGCGCGGGCTGAAGGCGTGGGATATACCTGCAAAGTGGGGATTTTTACCCGGGTTGAGCGTGTCTTGTTGCTCAGTGTCGGGTTGCTGGCGGGGCAGGTCCAGTGGATGTTGATTCTGCTGGTTGTCTTAACCTGGATCACGGTTGGGCAACGGATCTGGTATGTGTATCGGGAGTCCCGGCAGAATCCCTAGCTTTGGACCATGGTAGATGTTATGAGCCCTCTTTTCCTGGTGTTTTGGGAAAAGAGGGCTTTTCTTTCCGCTATTTTGTTTCAGGTTATAATAGTTTTACTTTCGTAATCCCATTGAAAACAGAGGAGGAATCTCATGGACGAGTTGGTAAAGTTGGTTATGGCGAAGACGGGACTTCCTGAAGCGACGGCTAAGACTGCGGTTGAAACCGTGCTGGGCTTTATCAAGCAGCGGTTGCCAGAACCTCTTTCGGGTGAACTGGATAAAGCGTTGGCGAATGAGTCCACTATCAAGCAGGCGGAGGACTTGATTGAGAACCTGGGCGGATTGGGGGGCCTGTTTGGCGGGAAGAAATAAGCTTTAGGCCAGAGCCCAGATCAGCCAGAGAACGATCATTACGATTCCCATACCAAAACGGGCGATAAAGGCCCATCCACAACCGATAGCCATGCTGCGGGTGGTATCCCAGGCTTCCTGGCGGTTACGCCGGCGGTAGTATTCCGCCAGGAAGAGTCCTAATAAAGAAGCGACCGGGCCCCCGATGATGGGGACGACAAAACTACCGACAATACCGGCTACCATTCCGATGGTGATGGAAATCCAGGCGGCACCGCTTTCCCGGGCTTTAGCGCCCATCAGCACATTATCTACCAGAGAACCGGCGACTGTGAGCAGGGTGATGAAGATAAACAGGACCAGCCCGAGCGTATTGAAGCCGGTGATCAAGCCGTAGATGAAGGCGGCCAGCCAGATGACGAACAGGCCAGGGAAGACCGGAACGGTCAGGCCCAGGAGTCCGACGATCATAGCGATTAAAACTAATGCGAACAGTAAGGGTTCGTAGGAAGTCATTCCCACCTCTTTGAATCGGTCGCTGAAAATTTGCCTGAAGGGGCAGGCGATCCGCTCGCTTTTATTATACATGGATCGCTGTAAGTAAAAAACTTTCGCCCTGGGCGGGGCATTTATAGCGTTCCGCAGGGGGCTTTTGCTCGGCCGGAAGCGACGCGCGGGCTCGAGGAAGAGCGTTTTTTGTTTATGTTTTGGCGCGCTTCAGAAAGCGCGCCAAAACATAGGCTTTTTCGCACGTTTTCAGGGCCAACCGTACGGGTTGAAAGACTTTGGCCTGGGCGGGGCATTTATAGCGTTCCGCAGGGGGCTTTTGCTCGGCCGGAAGCGACGCGCGGGCTCGAGGAAGAGCGTTTTTTGTTTATGTTTTGGCGCGCTTCAGAAAGCGCGCCAAAACATAGGCTTTTTCGCACGTTTTCAGGGCCAACCGTACGGGTTGAAAGACTTTGGCCTGGGCGGGGCATTTATAGCGTTCCGCAGGGGGCTTTTGCTCGGCCGGAAGCGACGCGCGGGCTGGTCGGAGCGAAGTGATGGATTTTTGTAATGAGGGAAACGATGTTAGTTCGAGTGAAGCTCTATTCTTATTTGCAGAAATATGGGCCGGTCGGCAGCGATGGGCAATTTTTTGAAGTGGAGTTGCCTGACCGCAGTACGGTGGCCGATTTGGTGGCGGTGCTTCAGATTCGATCCTATGAGTTAAGCCTGGCTTATGTCAACGATGAAGCCCGTTCCGAGCTTTTTCGTTTAAAGCCGGGCGATGTGGTTGGATTGTTCCCCCCCATGGGGGGTGGATAGCATTTAATTCTCTTGGAGGAGGCGTTTATGCGCGAATTCATCGATGGAGCGACGGCCATTGTGCGGGGAGCGTTGGCCGGAGGCTGTAATTTCTTTGCCGGTTATCCGATCACGCCGGCTACTCCTATTCTGCTCCAGCTGGTGCGGGAGCTGCCGAAAGTGGGGGGCGTGGCAATCCAGGGTGAGGATGAGATTGCCAGTATGGGGATTTGTCTGGGGGCAGCTGCATCGGGGATGCGGGCATTGACCGCTACCAGTGGTCCAGGATTGAGCCTGTACAGCGAGAATATTGGACTGGCGCTTTTGGCTGAGGTTCCGTTGGTGATTGTGGATGTACAGCGGTTGGGACCGGCTACGGGGGGGGCTACCACCGTCGGTCAGGGGGATACCCATTTTGCGCGGTGGGGGACCGCGGGGGGGTATCCTTTGCCGGTGCTTGCGCCCTCTTCAGTAAATGAGTGTATGACTTTGACGGCCGAAGCTTTTGCCTGGGCTCAGAAGTTTTCCTGTCCGGTAATTGTGTTGACCGACAAGGAGTTGAATTTGACGACGGCGACGGTAGAAGTGCGACCGTTACCGGAACCGCCTTCGGTACCCATGGTCGGGGCTGCGGGCAAGCCGCCTTATGGAGCGGGATCGGTTGTGCGGATTACGGGCTCGACGCATGACGGAGAGGGGCATATTACCAAAGATCCGGCGCGCGTGGAGGCGCTCAATCGGCGGTTGTGGGAGAAGATTATGGCGCATCGTGACGAATTGGAGCGGGTGCGTTTGGATTTACAGCCTGGAGCGAAGACTCTGGTCCTTTCCTTTGGGGTGACGGCCCGGGCGATGGAGGATGCGGTGGCCCTGGCCCGTGCTGAAGGGCAGGTTGTCTCATCGGCGGTGGTGCAGAGTCTCTGGCCTGTTCCGGAACAGGCTTTGCACCGGGCGGTTGCGGGGGTGGAACGGATTATTGTGGCGGAATTGAATCCAGGACTTTACGTGCAGGAAATAGCAGCGCTCTTTCCAGGAGTGGAGGTGGTGAGTCTCTCTCGGATTGACGGCCAATTGATCGCTCCCCAGCAGTTCCTGACGCTGCTTAACCCGGCTTAGTTTTCAGGAGGAACCATGCTGCAAGCGCTATTGGTCTTTCTTTTAGGATTGCCGGTGGGGGCATTGGCCGGGCATGCGGCGGAGTTGATTATGCGGCATGAGCGCTGGCAGGCTCCTCATTGTCCTTACTGTACGGTTTCCTATTCTTTTTGGGAATGGAGTGCCGTGCTGGCTTTGTTGACGGGGCATCGTTGTGCGCAATGTGGGCGTCCGGTGCGCTGGCAGCGATTGGTGGGAGAGCTGTTACTGGCCATCGTTTGGGCGGTGCTGGTTTATATGCATGCCCTGGACCTGACGACCGGGGTGGCGATGGCTGCCGTGATCCCGTTGACGATGGTTACCGTGACCGATTTGGAGACTCGACTGATTCCCAACCGAATTGTTTTCCCGGCGATTGTGATATGGCTGGTGGTGGGGTTTGTGTGGGGCCCTACCATTCCCGGGGTGGATCGATCCGCTTTTTCTATCTGGAGCAGTTTGATCGGTGGACTGATAGGCTTTTTCTCGTTCTGGTTGCTGGAGTTTTTCGGTTCACTGGCGTTTGGTGAGGGGGCTTTGGGTGGCGGTGACGTGAAGCTGGCCGGCTATATCGGTCTGTTGGTGGGCTTCCCGTTGGTGATTGAGGCCCTTGTGTTGACCTTTTTCCTGGGAGGGTTTGGGGGGCTGTTGGTATTGATCGCGAAACGGGGATCGTTGCGCACCGCTATCCCGTACGGTCCCTTTATCGTATTGGGGACGCTGGCCGTTATGATTTGGGGGGTGCAGATTTCCCGGTGGTGGTTGGGTGGGCTATGATTCAAAATCCGCAGCTTGACGGCGAGAGTTTTTTCTGGGCCGGGGGACCGGTTGGTGTTTTGCTTTCCCACGGTTTTTCTGCCACGACAACCGAAGTGCGTTTGCTGGGGTACTATTTACAGTCGCGAGGGTATACGGTTTCCGGGCCTTTGTTGCCGGGGCATGGCGTCACGCCGGAGGCTTTAAATGCCTGTACCTGGCCTGAATGGGTGGCGGCTCTGGAGAAGGCCTATCAGGTCCTTTGTGAACGTTGCCAGACTGTTTTTGTGGGGGGAGAATCCATGGGCGGTCTGCTGGCCTTGCAGACGGCTTTACAGCATCCTGAAATGGCCGGGGTGATGGTGTATGCGCCGGCTTTTCGAACGGCTTCGCGGCTGTCCGGGTTGGCACCGTTTCTGGCTCCCTTTATCCCTTTCTTTACACCTGAGCCGTCAGAGGCGCCGTTGTCGATGGTGGATGAACGGTGGAAGGGGTATACGGTGCGGCCGTTGCGGGCGATGGCTCAGCTTTTGCAGTTGCAGAAGGTGGTCCAGCGACAGATGCCGGCGTTGAAAGTTCCGCTGCTGGTGGTCCAGGGGCGATTGGATAAGACGATCGATCCGTTGAGTTCAGAACATTACTATCAGGTGGCGGGGAGCAATATTAAGGAATTTCATTGGCTGGATCGTTCTTCGCACTGTTTGTTGTTGGATTGTGAATGGGAGACGGCTGCGGAATTGAGCCTGAAGTTTATAGAGCAACGTTTAAAGGCAATGGAAAAATAAAAAAACGGGGCATCTTTGAAATGCCCCGTTTTTTTTATGGCGGAGAGGGTGGGATTTGAACCCACGGAGCCTTGCGGCTCACGCGCTCTCCAGGCGCGCGCGTTAGGCCGAACTACGCTACCTCTCCTCAGCGGTCGGAATTATACCATACCCATTAAATTTGGCAAGCGGGGGGGGGCGGCACCCCGAAGGATGAAAATTCAGCGGAAGTAGACAGCAGCAAGTA
>CAZCTC010000130.1:0-10146 GCA_964501335.1 uncultured Anaerolineales bacterium
ATTAGATTTTTTCGTTCTGTTCACCCCTCCCCTGGGGGGCCCCTGAACGGTTACACAGCTTTTACATTCTGCAACCGATACTTTCCCGGTAAAAATCTCCACGCAGGACAGACAGAGAGAATTTTTTTCGACCTGTGCGATTGTTCATTGGCATAAATTAAAAACGGTTTTGTGCCCCGCAACAGGTGCCTTTCCGGTAAAAAGCGACGCGCTGGATGGGGGAGAGAGTTGTTTTTATTCATATTTTCGGCGGCTTCAGAAAGCCGCCGAAAATATGGGCTTTTTTCCAGAGTAACCGCACAGGTCGAATTTTTTGTTTGTGTTTTTGCGCGCATAAGAATGCGCGCCAAAACACGGTTTTTTTCTCCCGCCTTTCCGGGCTAACCGCATAGGTCGCTTTTCTTCCTTTTGTTTTCAGATTCCCCGCACCGATCAGAGCTTTTTCGTTGTCTACTGTCTACTTTCTACTGTCTACTTCTCAGTACAACTCCAGCTCCAGATTGATCACTGCACCATTTTCCTCATCCTGCAACACCCGCCCGCCGTTGGCCAGCACCAGCTGCAACAACGTCTGCCGGTAAGCCTCGCCTACCGCCCGGTTGATCACCGCATAAATCGGCTCCTCCGCCCCGGCAAAAGCCGCTTCCAGTTTCGCCCGCAACCCCTTGCGCGCTTCCGCCTGCCGGGCTTTCAACTCGACCTCGGCCTTTTCCCGGGCAATCGCCCAGGCCTCATCAGTCGCATCCTGCACGGCGGCCCGATTCTGCTCCGCCCCGATTTCATCCATCATAAAGCTCTGCTTCAACCCGGGCAGCTGAGTGCTGACATTATCCCACGACCCCTGAAGCACCATTACATCGCGCACCACTTCACCTCGCGCCACCGCCTCGCCCCGGGCCTGCACCTGAATCAGCTCGATCACCCGCCCCACCAGGACCAGCTGCCGGCTGTCCGGGTGATAGACCACGCTCACCCCCGGAAAATCATAACAATAGCAGCCGGCCTCATCGCGCGTCCAGGGCTCGAACCCCGGGAACTCCCCGGCCAGCACCCGCTCGAACATCAACAGCGCCTCATCCCCCATCTCCTCGGCCAGCCCCACTTCCGCCGTGATCTGCGCCTGCTCGGAGATCTCCCCGCTGGCCGTCACATATTGAGCCACCTGCTTCTGCCAGGCCGCCCGAACGGTTCGAGTCACATAGACCAAAACCCTGCGTGGATTGCACATCGGATTTACTCCTTTTCTAATGAAGCCATCGCCCCATCGATCAATTCCTTCAACGACGCCAGCAAGGATGTACGCCCCTGTTGATCGCTGTGCTGCATCAACTCCCGACGCAACCGTCCGGCCTGCTGTAAGAAATCCGCATAATCCGCATCGGTATGCAGGCTCCCACGCCGCCCGCCCAGCACATTGATATCGCCCATAATCGCCGCCAGCTCGCGCTCGGCACTCCACGAAGTCCCCTCATACGCCTCCAGATACGGCTCGACAATGGACTGCAAATGAGGAATCTGCTGAGGATCGTTCCAGACATGCTTGAGCACCCAGAAATCGCCCCGACAGGCCGCGATACTTTGCCGGCGCAACGCCGCCGCCGCCACCAGCTTCAACAGCTTGATCACCCGTCGATCGCTCAACGCAATCCCCTCCGCCCGGATGCGCCGCACAATCTCCCGATAATCCCGCGCCACCGGCTCCAGATCCACCTCATCCAGCGCCCGATAAAGCCGCCGCAACGACTCGGTTGTGATCACATTTCCCAGCTCCAGGGTATAACCGTTCCGAATCCGATCCCGCTCCAGTTGCCAGCCCCGCTGAAACAGATCGCCAAACCGCGCCTCTTCCACATTGTCCGTCCAGACCCGCACCAGAAAACGATCGAACAAAGCCGAGAGCGATTCATCTTCCGGCACCTCATTGGTCGCCCCGATGGCGCAGAGCAGCGGCGCCGCCTCCGCCCGCCCTCCGTTATAGAAAACCCGCTCATTCAACAGGGTCAGCAGCGCATTGAGGATCGCGCTGTTCGACTTAAAGACCTCATCCAGAAAAGCCATCTCCGCCCGCGGCAACATGCCATCCGTAACCCGCCGATGCCCCTGGCCGGCCTGGAAAGCGGCAATATCCAGAGGGCCGAAGATCTCCGCCGGTTCGGTAAACCGGGTCAGCAGATATTCAAAATAAGGCACCTTGCCGTTGCCGCGCCGCTCATTTTCCGGACTGCACAGCAGCGCAAACCGCTTGACCAGCTCGCTCTTGGCCGTGCCCGGCGGCCCCACAATCAACAAATGCTCCTGCGCAATGGCGCACACCATCAGCATTTCGATCAATTCGTCTTTGGAAACAAAGGCGCCCTTCAATAAATTGCTCAGATCGGTCAAATCCCCCAGATCGTTCAATAATTCCTGGCGCATAGATTCTCCTACCATTGCGATTTCATTCCCTGCATCCCGCTGTCTACTGTCTACTTGCGGCTGTCTACTTCCCCAACTACCTTCGCAAATGCTGGCTCCGCCGCTCTTCACGCCGGCGACGCACCGCCTCCACCTTCTGCGCCAGATACTCCGGCGTCACAGCCTGCCCATCCAAATAATACTCCATACTGGCTTCCTGAAAAATCGCCCGCAACTCATCGTTGTTGAACCCTTCCGTCGCCTCCGCCACCTGCTCCAACACCCGCGTCACAAAACCGGCCGCATCTTTCCCCCAGGCCGGCTCCGCCTGCCGCTGCCACAGCTCGGTCAACAGCCGATCCACACAGAAATTGCGCGCATGGATTCCGGCCACCTGCTGCCGGGCCGGATAATCCGGCAGCCCGATCTCGATCGGGCGCAACCGCGACGGCCGTAACAGCGCCTCATCGATGATGTCGATCCGATTGGTCGTCCCGATCACCAGCACCGCCTGTTCCTGCCGGAAACCATCCATCTCCGTCAACAGCTGCGCCACCACCGCATTGTTGGCCCGCGCACCGCCGTCCGCATAGGTCGAACGCTGGCTGGCAATCGAATCGAACTCATCGAAAAAGACCACCGCCGGAGCATTGCGCCGCGCCACCGAGAAAATCCGGCGCAGGTTGTTCTCGCTCTGCCCCACATACTTATCCATAATCTCCGGCCCCGAGACCATCTGAATCGTCGCATTCATCTCATTGGCCACCGCTTTGGCAAAAAGCGTCTTCCCGGTCCCGGGCGGCCCGTGAAAAATAAAGCCGCGGGGGATCAATTGCGCCCGCGCCGCATCGCTCAATCCCTCAATCTGCCCGCCCATCAACCGGATCGTCCGCTGCAACTGATGCTTGACATCCTCGTACCCCCCGATCTGCTCGAAACTGGTGTCGGGGATCTCGATCTCATCGTTGGAAGAACGCTTGAACTGCCGGATAACCCGATAGATCGCCGCCGTATCGCATCCCGGCGCCACCGTCGCCCCCACATACTGCATGGCATTGCGAAATTGAATGGCATTCAGACCGGCGACATTCTTATAGAGCCCTTCCGGATCGTAATCGCTGAACCGGGCCCGCTCGGTCCGGGTAAGCAAACGCCCCACGGTATACTCCTGCGGTTTGCCCGTCTCGCCGACATGCCGCGGCAATCCGGTCAGGTGAATATGGACCGCAAACCGATCGGACAACACCTTCTGCACCTCCAGCGAAGGGTCCAGAAACCCCAGCAACTGCGCCTTCTCCCCCTTGCCGGTCCGTTGATAGAGCAACTCAATCTGCGCCGGCGTATCCAGAAGATCCACCCCGCGCAGAATCAGCACCTCGCCCTGTTTGAGATTCCGAATCACCAGCGGCAACATCCCCAACGGATTGGCCGGGCCGCCCTGCATCGCCTGCTCCATCTGCCCCGCCAGTCCCATCCGCCCTCGATTGTCCTCGGAAAGGGCATTCTCCAACACCGGCTTCTTGCCCGCCAGCCCACAGACATACTCATAGATAAATTCCGTGAGCAACTTATCGCAGACCACCAGCACCGAAAGCCCATGGCGCAGAAAATCGCCGATCGACCGCAGTTCCTCTCCATAGGCCAGCCGCACCGCCTCATGGTCCGAAATCGACTCCGGATAATGGTCCAACGACTCCGCCGCCGGTTTGACCGGTTGCGCGGCCTCCTCCCAGGCGGCATCGAGTTCTGCCCGCAGCAACCCACCGACGCGAGGAGCCGGAGCCGCCGCGGGAACAGAAGTCTCTGGAGCAGATGGCTGCAACAACCGCACCGGTTGCACCGCAAAGCGTTCCAGCGGCAGTTCCAGATAGCCCACCGGCAACGCCTTATCCGAACGCGCCGGATAGACCTTTAAAAAGTCGCCCAGCCGCACCTTCGGATTATCGCGGACATACCGCCGCGCCTCCCCACTCTGCTCCCCAAAATCCAGCCGCAAGATGATAGCTTCCATAAATTAAATTCTCTCCCCGAAAAACAAAAAAACGCAGTATCGCATAATTCATTCAGAACTCACCGCCGATCGAAAATGTTGTAAACAGACGCAGAGGCCGCGAAGAAAAAGCTTAAAAATCCTCTTTTATCTCTCTCGGCGATCTCGGCGCCTCCGCGGTGTATTTCTTTCGGTTTGCCGCTGAGTTACTTTTGCGGTATTGCCAAAAAACTGTTAGCACGCAGAACTTCTGGGATCAAGGGCGGCCACATCGGGCCGCCCCTACAAAAGGCCCCCTGATGTAGGGGCGCCCCTGCGTGGACGCCCTAATCTGGCCTTGTAAAACTCAACCCATACAATTCGCCCCACAAACAAGAGAAAAAACCCCATATTTTCGGCGGCTTTCTGAAGCCGCCGAAAATATGCATAAAAATAACTCTCTCTCCCTATCCAGCGCGTCGCTTTTTACCAGAAAAGCACTTGTTGCGGGACGCTAAATATTCCTCAAACAAGGAACCGCAACCCGAAACCCCGTATCCAGCGCCTCCTGCACTGCCGGCAAATGAGCCCGCATCGTACAACGCGCCAGAAACCGCAAACGCACCGCATCTTCTTCAAAATCGGCCCCTCGTACCACCCGTTGCCGATCCTCCCCCCCCTCGCGTCCATCCCAAACATTATAAGGATAATCCGCCCATGCAGTACTGCACCACACCTTATGCTGTCGGCGGATCAGTTGCGCCCGCATCTCATCGTCCCACTCATCGCCCCAGGGATAACGCCGCTTGGTCCGCGTCTCCCCATCCCAACTGACCGCCTTCTCCCACTCAGCCTCCGTCGGCAAACGCACCCCCCGCCAGCGACAATAGGCCGTCGCCTCATACCAGTTCACCCCCACCACCGGCCGCAGACTCTGATCGTAATTCATCGCCTCAGGCCACCAGGCCGGTTGCAGACGCCATGGATAATACCCGCCGACAACCCCAACCCCCCAACGCCATTTTCCATGCGCCAGAGCCTCCCCCCAATATTCCGCCTTCTGATAGCCTCCAGCCCGGATGAACTCCTGATACTGACCGTTCGTCACCAACCGTTTGGAGAGATAATACCCCGGCAAATCCAGCTCATGTTGCGGCTGTTCGTGCTTTTCTGCCGAAACATCCTCTTTCAAACTGCCCATCAAAAAAGTCCCCGCCGGCACATACTCCATTCCCGGCGGCGTCAGACTTCTCAGATAAGCATCGATCTCCCGCTGATCGGGATGGTCTTCAATCGCAGCCAGCCGGTTCCATGGGCCCAATTGTATCTCAGGACGGGAAAAACTGAGCAGATGCGGAACCTTGCCCAGAAAACCGGCCGCCTCGATCTCTTTCTTCAGCGCCATCCAATCTCCCACAGCCCCCAGACGGGCCCGGTCCCACTCCGCCATCCGCTTCGCCAGATTGACCGCCAGCAGCGGATTGCGGCGCTCGACCGCTTTCCAATAAAGCTGTCCCACCCGGCTCCGTTCACGCGGATAACGTTCTCCGTAATAGTACAGCGCCTGCTCATAACCGATCTGCACAAATTCCAATTGATCCAGATGAACGCCGTAATCCCCCAACGCCTCCCAACACCGCGCCGTCCGCAACGGATCGCTACCGCTTTCCGCCTCAATCATCGCCCGGGCCTGCCGATAATGCTGTCGGGCCTCATCCCCATCCTCGGGATTTCCGCGCCGGCTCAAAGCCGCCGCCAATCCCAACCGGGCCCGCACCTCGCCGACGTGATCGCCCGGCATCAGCTCCTCCAGCCAGATACGACAACTGCTCACCGCCTCGTCCCACCGCCCCAGCGCCAGAAAAAGCGGCGCCGCATGGACCGGATCTTCAAAATGCAAATAAGCATCGGCAGCCCGCTCCAGATCGCCGGCCGCCGCCCAGCAAGCCGCCGCCGATTCCCATTGACCATCGACCTGCAACCACTCCGCCGCCCGCCGGTTCAACGCCGCCGCCAGCCACAAACGATCTTCTTTTTGATAACCCAACCGTTTCAAAAGGTTCATCGCTTTTACAGGTTATGGCTCCCCATATTGCTTCTTAATCTTCTGCTCTCTATCTGTTTTAGCGTCCCGCAAAAGGCTTTTGTTCAGTTCGAATCGACGCGCTGGGCGAAGCAGGCAGAGAGAAGTTGTTTTTTCATTTTGTCGGCGGCTTCAGAAAGCCGCCGACAAAATGGACTTTTCTTTCTCACGTTTTTCGGGCCAACCGCACAGACGGTTCCAATAGGCCGGTTGTAATTTTTTTTAAAGACCTTCAACCCCAAACGAAAAAATCTTCCGCTCTTCCAATCTTCCGCTCTTCCAATCTTCCCCGCTATCCCCAAAACGGCCCGGCCAGTTGAATCCCGGTCACCGCATCTTCCTCAACCGCCTCTCGCTTCCCCCGCGCCGCACAACGCGCCTGAACCAACAAATCAGCCTTGCCGCTTCGGCCGTCGACACCCCGCACCGTCCGTATCTCCCCATTCCGATCCTCCCGACCGTCGCCTTCACGGTAAGGATAACCGGCCCATTTTGAATTACACCAGGAGAAAAATCGAATTCTCCGCGCCTGGGCCTCACTCTTTTCATCCCATACCTCGCCCCAGGGATAGCGACGCTTCAATCGGGATTCCGCATCCCAACTGACCGCCTTCTCCCACTCGGCTTCCGTCGGCAGCCTCAAATTCCGCCATCGCGCATACGCCCATGCCTCATACCAATTCACCCCCACCACCGGAGCATCGGGCCGATCAAAGCCGGCACGATTCCAATAAGCCGGCTGCAACCGCCACCCTGACGCCCCCCGTACCCCGCGCATCGAATTCCAATGACCATGCAGATGCGCTTCCACCCAATATTCTTCTTTCCTGTATCCCCCACTCCGCACAAACCCTTCATACTCACAGTTCGTCACCAACCGTCTGTTCAGATAATACCCCGCCAGATCCACCTCATGCTGCGGGAATTCCTCTGCCCTCGCCAGGGGATCGGATACCAGACTCCCCATCAAAAAACTTCCCGCCGGAATATAATCCATCCCCGGTGGCGCCAGTGTCTGCAAATACTCATCGATGGCCGGCTGATCTGAATGAAACTCCAGCTTTGCCAGGCGGGACCAGGACAACATCTGTAAATCCGGCTCAGCAAAATGACAGACATCCCGATTTCCCTGCCGAAATCCCCGTGAATCAATGTCTACTTTCACCGGAACCCAATCCATTTCCATCCGGGGGGAAATTACCGTATTCCATTTTAAGATCCGCCCCGCCAGATCGACCGCCAGCAAAGGATTGCTGTGCTCGACCGCTTTCCAATAAAGCTGCCCCACCCGAATCTGTTCGCCGGGATAACGCTCACCGTAAGAAGACATCGCCCGCTCATAACCGATCTGCACACAGTCCAACAGCCCCATATAAACCCCATACTCCCCCAGGGCCTCCCAGCACCGGGCCGTCCGCCACACCTCGGCCCCGCTTTCCGCTTCAATCATCGCCCGGGCCTGCCGATATTGAAGGCGAGCCTCTTCCGCATCCTCGGGATCACCCCGCCGGGCCAAAGCGACCGCCAGCCCCAACCGGGCCCGCACTTCACCGACGATATCCCCCGACACCAACGCGTCCAGCCAGCCCCGATGACAGGAGATGGCCTCATCCCATAACCGCAACGACAAAAACATCGACGCCTTCCAGACAGGATTCGAGGACTGCAAACACATCTCAATCGCCCGGTCCAACTCCCCGGCAGCAGCCCAACATTCCACCGCAGCTTCCCACTGCCCATCCACCTGCAACCACTCCGCCGCCCGCCGGTTTAACGCCGCCACCAGCCAGGCCCGATCCTCATTTCGGTAGCCCAACGATTTCAACAGGCCCATCGCTTTTTACCCCGGCAAAACCACCCGAAAACTCAACCAGGTATTGGAAGTCGCCGGGTCGCCCCAGCCGCGAAAAGTGCAACGCGAACTCTTAGGAGACGAAAAATCAATCGCCGACACCCCCCGAATCGCCCGTACCACCCCCCGCGAATTGACCAGCTCCTCCCGGCCGTCCCCCGACTTGTAAGGATAAGCCCAAAACCGGGAACTGCACCACTCCGTCACATTTCCCAAAATATCCTGAACCCCATAGGCGCTTTCGCCCAACAAAGGAATCCCCACCGGCAAAGGATAACTTACCGTCGATCTAAACCGCTCCCGATCAAATTGATCAAAGATAGCCCACTTTCCAAAAAGCCGCTTGACTCCCTCAACCGGGTTCCACCCGACCGCCTTTTCCCATTCCGCCTCCGTCGGCAGCCGGCCGCCCCGCCAGCGACAATAAGCCAGCGACTCATACCACGTTACGCCCACCACCGGCCGTTGAGCCCAATCCGAGAAAATAGCCCGGTTTTCCCCCCAGGAAACCGGGCGGTTTTGCCAGCGCTTCAAAGTCTCATTCCAACAAGAGCCCCGCCGCCACAACCCGATGGCCGCCGCCTCTTCCCAATACTCAAAAACCTCATACCCATTGGAGGCCATAAACTCGCCGTATTGACCGTTGGTCACATGACAGGCGCTCAAATAATACCCCGTCAGAAAAACCGGATGGGCCGGCTTTTCATTTAACTCCGCCCACGTATCAGAAATTTCTGCCCCCATCTGAAAGCTTCCCGCCGGTATATAAACCATGGATTCCGGCGCCAGGGAACTCAAATATTGATCGATCTGCTCCTGCTCCGGGTGCCCTGCAATATTGGACAGCTCCTTCCAGATGGCCCACTGGCGTTCCGCCTGCATAAAATGATCGACATTCTGCACCTCGGAACTGAACCCTAAAATCGACATCCGCTCTCGAATGGTCTGCCACGCCGCCCCAGAGGTAGAACCCGAAAACCACTTTTTAATCCGCTGGGCCAGATCGACCGCCAGCAAATGATTGCCCCCCACCACCGCCATCCAGTAATTCCGGGCAGCGCGCACCTGATCGTCGTAATGGTGCTCCTGGTAGAACGACAACGCCCGCTCATAGCCGATCTGAATCAGATCAAACCGCTTCAACCGGACGCCATACTCCCCCAAGGCCTCCCAACACTCTCCCGCCGTCAAATCCTCCGACTTTTCAAACTCGATCAACGCCCGGGCCAGCCGATATTCTTTGCGGGCCTCCCGCACATCGTCCGGCTTGCCGCGCAATTCCAGACAGGCCGCCAGCCCCAGACGGGCCCGCACCTCGCTGCTGATATCCCCCGGCATAAGATCCGCCAGCCAGGCGCGATAACTGAGCGCCGCCTCATCCCACTGGCCCAGATCCAGCAGCACCGGAGCCACCGCAGCCGGAGATTCTAACTGCCGGTAAATATACACAGCCCGATTGGTATCGCCGGCCGCGATCCAGCACTCCGCCGCGCCGTTTTGATCGCCGGCCTGGAGCAACCATTCAGCTGCTTGCCGGTTCAGCACCGCCGCCAGCCAGCCTTGATCTTCCTTCTTATAACTCAACAAACCCAAGAAGTTCATCTGAATCCCTCAGCGCACTGCCATCCCATGGCCTTCTGTCTTGAAAATAGGCCTCGCCGTGCAAAAATCTCCCCGAGGGCGGCCACATCGGGCCGCCCCTACCCAAATGCCGCCAATGTAGGGGCGGGGTTACCCCACCCGGCCCTGGAACGTCCCGCAAATGGCCCTTTCCCCGTAAAACACGACGCGCTGGATCGGAAGAGAGAATTTTTTTGTTTATGTTTTGGTGCGCCTCAGAAGGCGCAC
>CAZCTC010000131.1:0-9873 GCA_964501335.1 uncultured Anaerolineales bacterium
GAAGGATGAAAATTCAGCGGAAGTAGACAGCGGCAAGTAGACAGTAGACAGCCTGTGCCGCCTGTGCGGCTCTGGAAAAGGGCTATGTTTTCGCGGGCTTTCTGAAGCCCGCGAAAACATAAACAAAAAAACTCTCTCTTCCGATCCAGCGCGTCGTATTTTACGGGGAAAGGGCCATTTGCGGGACGTTACAGAACCGGAGCCATGCCATAGAGCCCTATTTTCAGGACAGAAATACATCTCTTTGCCAAAATCCAAATTTCGGATTACCATATCCCCCAGGTCAAAGAGAAAAGGGATCGAACATGCAAAAAATATCCGATTTAAGAAACTTTGAGCTGAAATGGGTTCAACCCCATGCGATGAAAATGGAATATGAATTGCAGGCGGGGATGGAAACAGCCGCCACCCTCCGTTTCCGCAGCTCCTGGGGCACCTTCGCCACCGCAGAAAGCGTCGGCGGCTGCTGGACCTTCAAACGGGTCGGCTTCTGGCAAAACCGGGTCACGGTACGCCCCTGCGACGCAGAAATCGATCTGGCCGACTTCAAAAACAACACCTGGAAAGGGGGCGGAACCCTGGAACTGCCCGACGGGCAAAAAATCCTGGCCACCACCAACGTCTGGCAGAGCGAACTGGCGTTCAAAACGGAGCAAGAAGAGCTGATCTTCAAACTGCATACGGGAGGATTTATCCATCTCTCGGTTGAGGTCACCCCCGGGCCGCAATGGGATCTGCTGACTCAATACCCCTGGATGATGATGTTGAGCCTCTACCTGGTCGTGATGATGCAAAGAGATGGCGCAACCGCAGCCGTGGCCAGTGGCAGTTAATTCTGGATTTTTCTTCAAAAAACAGCCCGCCTTTCAAGGCGGGCTGTTTTTTGAATTTTCATTCCAGTCTACTTTTGCCTGAAACCCTTCTTTTGCACCAGTTGATAGCCCAGCCGCTCCAGCCCGGTGATCAACCCGGTCTGCATATCCTGCAAGGTCTCGATGCCGGCCCAGTTCAACCCCAGATCCACGATCGTCTCCGCCACCGCATCCGAAACCCCGGTCACAATAACCTGCGCGCCCTTGAGCCGGGCCGCCTGCATCGTCTTATCCAGATAGCCGGCCACCCCGCTGTCTACCAGCGGCACCCCGGTGATATCCAGAATCACCAACCGGGCCCGATGGCGGGTAACCCCCTGCAACAACGCCCGCATCAAATCCTTGGCCCGCAGCGCATCAATGCTCCCCACCAACGGCATCACCAGCATCCGATCCATCAACGGAATGACCGGCGTGGAAAGTTCATGGATCATCCGCTGCTGCGCCTCGATCAAATCCTGCTGCAACCGGGTCCGCTCTGCTTCCAGCTGTAACCGCTCCGTAATATCGCGAGCCAGCGCCACAAAATAAGGATGATCGTCAAAAGAGACCCGCCGGACAGTGATCTCCACCGGCAAAGGCTCCCCTTGAGCGCGCTGAAAAGTCGTCAGCCAGATCTTATGAAACCCGTCTGCCTGAGCCGCCGCCCGCAGTTCGGCCTGCACTGAAGGTTCCAGCAGCTCATAAATCCCCATCAACATCAACTCATCCCGGCTATAGGCCAACAGATGGCAGGCCGTATCATTACAATCGGTGAGCTGTCCGGAATCGACTTCCGCCACCAGCAGGGCATCGTTGATCTGATTCAACACCCCGCGAAAACGCTCCAGCTCGGCCAGCTGACGCCGCAGCTCAGGATAGTAATTCTTCCGCGCCGAATCGACACCCAGACCGATAATCTGTTGGCGCTGTTCTTCCCATTTATCTCCCAACGGCATGCTACAGAGCCTCCTCGTAGATGACTTCCAGATCGCGTTGATTGGGCCGTCGCGGATTGGTCACAATACAAGGATCTTCCAAAGCATGTTGCGCCAGCTGCGGCACATCGGTCGTATCAACGCCGCGCTCGCCCAACGTCTTATCCACACCCACCGCCTTTTGCAGACGGGTAATCTCATTCAAAAGGGCCGTCCGGCGATCCTTCAACAACATACCGCGGAGATCCAGATTCATCGCATTGCCCATCCGCAGGAACTTCTCCGGAGCAGCTGTAAAGTTAAAATCCATCACATGGCGCAGCAACATCGCGTTACATTCCCCATGCGCCAGATCGAGATAACCACCCAGGCTATGCGCCATCGCGTGCACGCCCCCCAGGCTGGCATTGGAGAAAGCCAGCCCCGCCTCCAGGCTGCCCAACATAATCGCTCCGCGCAGCTCGACATCGTGCGGATTGGCCACCGAAGCTTCCAGATTGTTGTAGATCAGACGGATCGCTTCAAGGGCATGCAGGTCGGTCAAAGGAGAACTGGCACTCGAAACCAGCGCTTCAACGGCATGGACCAGGGCATCCATCCCGGTGCAGGCCGTCAGATAAGGATCCATCGTCGTCAGGGTCACCGGATCGATCAACGCCACATCCGGCACGACTGCCTTGCTGATGATGGCCTTCTTGACCCGCTCCTCGGTATCGGTAATGATCGCAAACTGCGACACATCCGCCGAAGTGCCGCCGGTCGTGGGAATGCAGATCAGCGGGGGCATCGGCGTCGGAATCCGATCCACCCCTTCAAATTCCAGAATATGGCGGCGATTGGTGCTGACAATCCCGATCCCTTTGGCGCAATCGATCACACTGCCTCCCCCCACCGCCACAATCACATCACACCCTTCGCGTTGATAAAGCAACGCCCCGGCCATGACCTCTTCAGCCCGAGGATTGGGGGAAACGCCGGAGAAAATTGTATAGGAGAGGCCTTCTTCTTCAAGACTGGCGATGACTTCTCCCGTCCAACCAACTGCAATGACTCCGGGATCGGTAACCACAAGAATGCGTTGGCCGCCCAAATGTCGGGCATGTCGTCCTGCCAGGGCCCGGGCATCCAGCCCAAAGACAAATTCCGGTGCTACAAATTTCCGTAAAGCCAGCTCAATCTTGTGTTCCATTGCGTATCTCCTTCAAGCTCCGGATAAAAGAGGGGAAAACAAATACCACTCACCACATTTTTCTGGTAGAAGGAGGAGAAGTAGAAGCAAATAACCGTCTATCTAAGAATAACCTGTTTTTTCAATTCATGCAAGATTGCGTTCTTGTAAAAATATATTACCGCGCCACCTGCAATAAATTAAAATAAAATTCCAAATCTCATTCTTCCTTCATTGCTTGACTTTTCACCTTAAGTGACTATACTCCCCCGCAGGCTAAAAAAAACATGGACACATCCCTGCAATATACACTTTTCATCATCCTGGCGCCCATATCAATCCTATCCATCGCCGGCATGATCTTCTTCACCCACCGCTACCGCAAACGTGAAGAAGGGCGCGCCCTCATCTGCTTAATGGGAGTGATCGGCGGCTGGCTGCTGTTCAACACGCTGGAATTGCTTGATCCCGGCGCCGCCGGCACGCTTTTCTGGTCCAAAGTCTCCTATCTTTTCATCACCGGCACCCCTCTTTCCTGGTTGATCTTCGCCTTTGCCCACACCGGCCGACGAAGCTGGCGTGAACCGCTCAAATTGACCGCCATGATTGTCCCTTTATTTGTCAGTCTGCTTCTGGTATGGACCAATGACCTGCACTACTGGTTCTGGTCCGCCTATGAATTCATTCCGGTGGGAAATTTACTCTACCTGAAAGTCGAACATGGCCCGGCCTACTGGATACTGGCAGTTTATACTTACGGCCTCGTTTTCTGGGGAGCGGCCTTGATCGTGCAATCTTACTTCCGTTCATTCCAGTTATACCGCCAGCAATCGATCTGGATGCTGATCGGAGCCCTGACCCCGATCCTTGTCAACTGCGTTTATATCTTTCACCTTCTCCCGGACCTGAAAAAAGACTACACCTCGATCGCTTTTGCCGTCAGCAGCGCCACCTTCGCCCTGGCCCTGACCCGCTATCAATTGTTCGAACTCAAACCGGTCGCCCGCACGCTGATTCTGGAGCGCATGAGCGACGCCGTCCTTACCCTCGATCGCCAGGAACGGATTGTAGATCTCAATCCCGCCGCGCTGAAACTGATCGAACTTCCCGAACAACAGGTTATCGGACACCCCGTCGCAGAAATCTTACCCGGCTGGTCGGGCTGGAAATCTATGGGAATCTCTCATCTGGAAATGCGCCAGGAACTGCGGCTGGATTCGCCGGAAGGCATCCACTATTACGACATGCGCATATCCCCTGTTATCAATGAAGAAAGCGCCCTGACCGGAAGGGTCATCATTCTCCACGACATTACCGACCTGAAACAATCCGAAACCGAACTGCGCCAGCGCACGGTCGAACTGGAAGCCCGCAACGCCGAACTGGATGCCTTCGCCCACACCGTCGCCCACGATCTCAAATCTCCGGTCACCGCCGTGCTGGGATACAGCCACCTGCTGCAAAGCAAACGCTCGCCCGTCTCCCCTCAACAGGCCGAACGCTACCTCCGGGTCATCGACGTCAACAGCAAGAAGATCGCCAGCATCATCGACGAACTGCTCCTGCTGGCCAGCGTCCGCCGGCTGGATGAAATCAACATCGAACCGCTGGACATGGAAAAGATTATCGCAGAAACCTGCCAACGGCTGGATTATGCCATCGAAGAGGCGCAGGCCGAAATCGTCCACCCCACCGCCTGGCCCACCGCCATCGGCTACGCTCCCTGGGTCGAAGAAATATGGGTCAACTATGTCAGCAACGCCGTCAAATACGGCGGCCAATCCGAGCCCCCTATCCCCCCCCGCATCGAGCTGGGCTATGATCCGCCCCAAAACGGAGAGGAATTCATCCGCTTCTGGGTTCAGGACAACGGCCCCGGGCTCACCCCGGAACAGCAACAGGAACTCTTCACTGAATTTCAACGCCTCGATACCGTCCGCGCTTCCGGCCACGGCCTGGGACTCTGGATTGTGCTACGCATCGTCCAGAAACTCGGAGGTCAGGTCGGAGTGGAAAGCCGGCCCGGCGAGGGGAGCCGTTTCTACTTCACTTTAAGGAGTGCTCCATGCCTAAACGATTAGATGCCGTGATTGTCGTCGATGTCGAAGCCACCTGCTGGGAGGGCAACCCACCGCCCGGCCAGATCAATGAGATCATCGAAATCGGGGTCTGTCTGCTGGATATCGCCACAGGAGAACGCTGGGAACGCCGCAGCCTTCTGGTGCGCCCGGAATATTCCAGCGTCAGCCCCTTCTGCACCGCCCTGACCACCCTCACGCCGGCGCAGGTGGAAACCGGACTGAGTTTTCAGGAAGCCTGTCGTATCTTGCAACAGAAATATCAGACAATGGATCGTCCCTGGGCCAGCTTTGGAGACTACGACCGGATTCAATTTGAGCGAGATTGCGAACGCAAGCAAGTCCGCTATCCCTTCGGTCGCCGCCATATCAACATCAAGACGCTGGCCGGTCTGAAATTCAAACGGGATCAGGAACCCGGAATGCCGGAAGCGTTGAGCCTGTTGAAACTGCCCCTGGAAGGCACCCATCATCGCGGCGGCGACGACGCCTGGAATATCGCCGCCATCCTCGCCGCCCTGCTCTAAAAAATATTTCCACCGGTGCGGCCGTTCATTAGCGCGAATCAGAAACAGTTTTACGCCCTGCACCCGGTGCTTCCCCGGTAAAAATCGCCGCGCTGTGCGAAGCAGGGAGAGAAAGCTATTTTTATTCATATTTTCGGCGGCTTCAGAAAGCCACCGAAAATATGGATTTTTTCTCTACGTTCTCCAGGTTAAACCCACAGGTTAAGAATTTTCCTGTCTACGGTCTACTTGATATCGGCTACTTCTCTCGTTTTTTTCCCAAAAAACAGGTTTTATGTTATACTGGACTTCAAGCTTATCTCTTACCTTTTACACCAGCTCGCCAGTTTTTCGGCAACCAGCTCCGTCTCGAGAACCCTGGGAGACCGTGGCCACCCGAGAAACGTTATCAATAAAATCGGTTATTGTAGCAAATTTAACGCTTTCAGGATGGACGTCATTAAGGAGACGGGTATGTTTGTCGACTGGCTGAAAATGCACCAACCCGAAATTGCCCACAATTATGTCCTCGTGCGCCGGGAACAGGGAGATATCCGCTCCCCCGAAGAGATTCAGCAGGGTGGTCAGATCATTTTAACCACGCTCATCAACACCTTAGGCAACAGGGACAAATGGGAAGCGCAGGTTAAACACATCGCGGCCAATGCCCGCAACACAGGCACTCCAATACAAGCGATCATCCATGCAGCCCGAGGCACCTTTCTGGCCATCAAACACACCCTGGAACAGGAAAAAAATTCTGAGGGACCAGCCTGGCTGATCGAAATTTCCGATTACATGCTGATCGGCAGCCAGGCAGCCAGTCAAGTCCTGAATGAACATCTGGAAAGGCAACAGAATACTAACCAGGAACAACTGGCAGCCCTGCTCGAAGCCCAGGGGGTCCTGAAAGCTATCTATGAACACAATGCCAACGGAATTGTCATTCTAGACAGCGCCGGTTTTGTTCGGGGAGTCAATCCAGCCGCCTTAAATCTCTTAAAAGTAGATACCTCTTCCCCCTATCTCAACGTCCCCCTGACTTCTTACAATATCACCTGGAACCTCTATCTGGTCGACGGCACCCTGGTCACCATGGAAACTTACCCGCTGACTCGTGCGCTCAGGGGGGAAATCATTGTCGATGAAATCGAGCGCGTCGTACGGTGGGATAATTCCGAACGGTGGATTTCTACCAATGCCAGCCCCATCTATAATACCGACAATACCATCATGGGGGCAACCATAATCTTCACCGACATCACCGATTCCTACCTGGCCACCCAAAAACTCGAATCCAACCGCGATTTGACCAGCGCCATCGTCTCCCAATCCCCCGTCCCCACCATGGTCATCAAATTGCCTGCGCTGACGACCGAACTGATCAACGACGCGGCCAAAGAACTGCTGGGGATCCAGAACGAGCCCGATCGCGAGGACGTTCCCATACCGGAAATTCTGAAAACCAAAAGCTGGGTGGATCTCAATCCCGACGGCACCCATGTCGAACCGGCCGATCTCCCGCTGGCCCAGGCCCTGCGTGGGAAAAAAGTGCTCAATCGGGAACTCTGGATTCGCCGCAAAGACAACACAGAACGTTGGGCGCTTTTCAACGGTATCCCCCTGTACGACACCACCGGCAAACAAATTGCCGCCATGCTGATCTTCCCCGATATCACCCCCGCCAAACATGCGGAAGACCAGTTAAACGACTGGAAACAACGCTATGAGATGGTGACCCAATCAGCAGAGCAGGTGGTCTACGATTACGATATCCCTAACGATTACCTCAGCTGGAACAACGTCACCCAAACGCTCCTGGGATTTGATCCCGCAGAACTCAACGGCCCCATTAACAAATGGGTGGAGTTGATCCATCCGGATGATATGGCCGAAACCATGCGCCAGTTTGAAGAATCCGAGCGCCGGATCTCTACCTTCGATGTGGAATATCGTTTCCGCCGAAAGGACGGCCGCTATCTCTGGGTCCACGACCGGGGCCTCTATTTCGCGGGAGCCGATCACAAAGCTATCCGCATGGTCGGCGTCATGCAGGATATCACCCGCCATAAACTGGCCGATCAAGAACAGGCCCGCCTGCAACAGGAAATTATCGACGCGCAGCAACAAACCCTCAAGGATCTCGCCACCCCGATCATCCCGATCATGGATCAAATCCTGGTCATGCCGATCATCGGAACCATCGATACCCGCCGCGCGCGCGACATCACCCGCGCCCTGCTGATCGGAATCACCCAATACCGCGCCAAAGTGGTCATTTTTGACATCACCGGCGTCCCCCTGGTCGATAGCGGCGTTGCCACCTATCTCAACAAAACCATTCAGGCCGCCCGGCTCAAAGGAGCACGGACCATCGTTACCGGAATTTCGGATGCTGTGGCGGAAACTATTGTCGATCTGGGTATTGACTGGAGCAACATCGAGACTTTGCGCGATCTGCAATCAGGTCTGGTCGCCGCTCTGGAAAGTCTGGGAATCCAGCTAACCTCCAAACCATAAATTTTCGCGGAGGGTATCAGCGTGCAAAACATGACAGTTCAAAAATTAGAGGATCTGCTCCTTGTCTCAGTCCCACGCGACTTAATGGACGAGGAAGTGTTGCTGCTGCGGCGGGAAGTCATTCAAATGCTGCGCCGCTACGGCTCTCGCTGGGTGCTGCTCGATTTTTCTCAAGTGGATATCTGCGACAGCTTCTTCGGACGATTCATCCAGAGTACCGCGCATATGGTCAAATTGATGGGCGCCGAAGTGATCGTCTCAGGCCTGAGCGATGCCGTCATCGAAACAATGGTGGACCTGGGCATGACCCTGCCCAACATCCACACCGTCCTGGATCTGGATGATGCCCTGGTCTTAAGCCGTAGCGGTTTAGGCCAGCGCCAGGCCTCATCCCCATCGCCAGAAGCGGACGCTGAAATCGAATCAGAGATCTAAAATGAGCGCTTATCAGCAAGCCGTAACCTGGAATATCAACACGATGGAAAGCGTTGTGACGGCACGCCGCTATACCATGGAAATGGCGCTGGCAATGGGATTTTCCCTGCCCGATGCCACGAAAATTGCTGTCGTGGTCTCAGAATTAGGCCGAAATATCTTGCTCTATGCCCAGACCGGAAAAATCAGCGTCACGCCTACCGATAACAATCAGGGCAAAAGCATCGAAGTCCTGGCCAAAGATCAGGGCCCCGGCATTGAAAATGTAGAACGGGTCTTGATCGGAGGCTATACCACATCAAACGGTATGGGCAAAGGAATTTCCGGCTCCCGAAAATTGATGGATGAATTTGAACTCAATTCAATTGTTGGAGAAGGAACCACCATTCGCGCCGTTAAATATCTCTGGCGCAAATATTGATCGATTTCCATGGCAGAAAGTATTGAAGTTCGCATGGAAAACAAATTAGAGTGGGGTCGGGCCACCCATTCACTACCCGGTGAAACGGCATCCGGAGATCAAAGTCTGGTGGTGCCTCTGCCTCAGGGAACCCTGGCCGCTGCCATTGACGGCCTGGGCCATGGTAACCACGCGCAAATCGCGGCCTTAAAAGCGGTAGAAGTTTTAAAGGCCCACCCGCACGACACCTTGCCCAATTTATTACAGCGTTGCCATGAAAACCTCCGCTCCACCCGGGGCGTCGTGATGAGCCTTGCCTGGATCAGCAAAACCACCCCCACCCTCACCTGGATCGGCGTCGGCAACGTCCGCGGCCTCCTGATCCACCCCCAAACTACCAACGGCACCCCCCGCAGCGAATCCTTATTGCTCCGCGGCGGTATCGTCGGCTATAATTTACCCCCCTCCCGTCCGGTCACGCTGCCGCTTACTCCCGGCGATATCCTCATCCTCGCCACCGACGGAATCCGCAATGGGTTCTCGGAAAATCTCCCCCTACACCTTGATGCTCAAAATTTATCCAATCACATCCTCCACGAACACGCCCTTCCCAACGACGACGCATTGGTATTGGTTCTGCGTTATCTGGGACAAGAGGCCTGAACCCTACTTTTTCTTCTTGATATGTATACCCTGCACTTAAAGGCAGCAAAATTGCTGCGCCTCTACGTTGAGTCTGCGTTTTCCCCCTTCAGGTGCCGCCCTCCGCATGACCTTCTGTCCTGAAAATAGGGCTCTATGGCATGGCTCCGGCCTCATAGCGTCCCGCAAATGGCCCTTTCCCCGTAAAACACGACGCGCTGGATCGGAAGAGAGAGTTTTTTTGTTTAAGGTGGCCTTTTCCAGAGCCGCACAGGCGACACAGGCTGTCTACTGTCTACTTGCTGCTGTCTACTTCCGCTGAATTTTCATCTTTC
>CAZCTC010000132.1:0-9099 GCA_964501335.1 uncultured Anaerolineales bacterium
TATTTTCGGCGGCTTCAGAAAGCCGCCGAAAATATGGGCTTTTTTTCCAGACTAATCGCCCCGGTAGATTAAGAGATTATTGACCGTAGGTCTCAGCCAGATAGTCTACCAGAACTTTTTGTTCATCGGCGTTTAATTTGGCTCCCCGATTGATCATCTGTTGTACTATAGTCTCCCAGCGTTCTGGAGAGAGCTGCTCATTTTTGACTTTATCGAGGCCGTGGCATTGGGTGCAGCGTTCTTGAAGCAACGTGGCGCCGTCGGCGGTGGCTTCACCGGAACTGAGGGTGGCCGTTGCTTCGGCGGCAGGGGGAGTGCTGCTCGTGCAGGCGCTTAACGCCAGCAACAGAACCAGTACGGTTACGACTGCCCCGAGAAGAAGGGTTTTAGATTTCATTGCAAGCTCCTTAATTGAAGAAGGATAATTCTTCTATTGTGTCCTGATTTTTAATTCAAGCAATTTATTTATTCTTTTTTATGATTGTTCCGGAAAAGCGGGAAAAAAGCCGGCTGCTAAACAAACCAACAAACAACCGCACAGGTCAAAAACACAAAATATCATTCTGTCCCGCAGTTCAGACGGATTTCAATGGTTACGCCTTCACCGGGACGGCTGGTGATTTCAATGGTGCCGTCCTGGCCTTCGACCAACGCTTTCGCAATGGAAAGTCCCAGTCCGAAGCCGGCTTTTTTGGAGCGCTCTTCTCCGCGGTAGAAGCGATCGAAGACATGGTCCAGGGTTTCCGGGCTCATTCCGGGACCTTCATCGTGTACCCGGAGGGTTACCTGATTCTCGATGGTCTTTTCGGCGGAGACGGTAATCATTCCATAAGAATGTTTCAAGGCATTGTCGAGCAGGATCAGCAGCACCTGTTTCAGGGCATCCCGATCTCCCATCACGGTTACGTTTTCCGCATCTTCGATGATATCGCGCTGCCGATCCAGCTGGCGGGTTTGCCGGCAGACTTCGGCGACGAGCGCTTTCATCGGGATCGGCTCCTGCTTCAAACTACGGCCGGCATCGGCGCGGGCCAGAACCAGCAGATCGTTTACCAGACGGCTCAGCCGTTCGCTTTCTTCAATCAGATCGTTGAGAATGTCGGCTTGATCGGCCGGCGGGAGCGGGGGCGTGCGGCGCAGCAGGGCCAGATTGCCGCGCACCGTCGTCAGCGGGGTGCGGAGTTCGTGGGAGACATCGGCCACGAAATTGCGCTGCATATTCAGGGCCTCACTGACATGTTGATAGGCATCCTGTAACTGCGAGAGCATCGAATTGAAGGTAGTGGCGAGCTGTCCGATCTCATCTTCAGGGCCTTTGTAATCCACGCGCCGGGTGAAATCGCGTTCGTTGCCGATCGCCCGGGCGGTCTGGGTGATGCGATGGATCGGCGTCAGCGTAATGCCGGAAAAGGCCCACCCGACGCCGAAGGCGATCAGGATGGTGAGGATGCTGATGGTGAACAGCATGCTGCTGAGCGTTTCCAGGGTGCGGTTTCGTTCGGCGAGGGAACGGGCGGTTTGCAGGATAAAGACCATTTTTCCGTTCAACATGACCGGACGGTTGTAAATCAGCATCGGCTCGTCATTGACTGTGGCGGTTTCCCACCAGACCTGTTGATTTTGCAGCGTCTGTAATCCTTCAGCGCTGAGCGGCAGTGCGGTATTGTTTCCTCCCGGGGGGGTGGCGGCCAGTGTCCCATCGGCATTCAGCACCCGCACGATTTCGCGTTCGCGCAGATTGTGGAAGGTTTCGGAATCGGACAGGATTTCCAGGGGAATGCGCGGTTCGGCCTGTGCCGGGGGGGGGCCGGGGTCTTTGGGATTGGTCATCCGCCACAGGATCGATTGTCCCAAATCGATGCTGCTGCCGTTCAGATCGCGTTTCAGGGCATCGAGAGTTTCCCGAGATTGCAGGGTGTAAAGGGTGATGCTGAAGGCGATCAGCGTCAGAGCCAGAATGGCGCTATAGAGCAGGGTCAGGCGTAATCGGATGGACATTATTCCCCTCGCAAAACGTAGCCAATGCCGCGTACGGTCTGGATCAGGCGGGGGCGTCCGCCGGTTTCCAGTTTTTTCCTCAGATAACCCACATAGACTTCCAGGACATTATCCTCGCCGCCGAAATCGTATCCCCAGACATCGGTCATCAACTGATTGCGGTCGAGTACCTGACGGGGATGGCGCATAAAGCAATGCAGCAGGTCGAATTCGGTCGGCGTGAGATCGAGATTCATCTCGTCGCGGCGTGCTTCGTGGGTCACGGGGTCGAGGTAGAGGTCGCCGATGGTGATGGCGACCCGGGCCGTCTGAGTGGCGACGCGACGCAGCAGGGCATGGACGCGGGCGACCAGCTCGGGGGGGGCGAACGGTTTGACCAGATAGTCGTCGGCGCCGCTTTCCAGCCCTTCCACCCGGTTTTCCAGGGCATCCCGGCCGGTCAGCATGAGGATGAAGGTGGTGTTGTTTTCGGCGCGCAGCCGGCGGATCACCGCCATTCCGTCCATTTGAGGCATCATCCAGTCCAGGACAATGAGATCGGGGTGATGTTCGTTGACCTGGATCAGCGCTTCCTGGCCGTTGGCGGCCGTAAAGGTTTCCAGGCCTTCGTAGCTCAGGGTACGCTGTAACATTTTCAGCAATTTGGGATCATCGTCGACGATCAACACGCCCGGCATGGTTCAACTCCTTTTACTGCTTTCTGGCAGGTCGCTTTCTTTTCCGATGATAGCTTATTTGGCTAAGAAATCCCTGAGAAAGGCTTTTTTCTCAGCGTTTTCTCAGGCTTCTCTTGGGGTTCTCTCAGTTTGCTTTTCTAGAATACCATTATCAGAGATTTTACGAAGAGTGGCAATGTCGAATAGATGTCGTCTCAGCGGTATTAAAAATAGCTATCTGTGCGGTTAGCCCGGAGAACGAGAGAAAATGGCATGGTTTCGGCGGCTTTCTGAAGCCGCCGAAACCATAAAAAATAATCTTCTCTTTCTGTCCAGCGCGTCGCCCTTTGCCGGGCAAGAATCTGCTGCGGGATGTGAAAAACGGTTGTTAATCGGCTTTGCGAACGACTGCACAGATCGGAAAAAGCCTGTGTTTTTGCGCACATTCTTATGTGCGCAAAAACACAAACAAAATAACTCTCTCTTTCCGTCCAGCGCGTCGTTTTTTACCGGGAAAGCACCTGTTGCGGGACGTGAAAATGTTTTTTAGCAGTACCGCATAATTCACTCAGATTGCACCACAAAGGCGCCAGGGATGTAGAGAAAAATCTATGTTTTCGCGGGCTTTCTGAAGCCCGCGAAAACATAAACAAAAAAACTCTCTCCCCCCATCCTGCGCGGTGCCTTTTACCAAACAGAGGCTTTTTGCGGGATGTTAAAATGCCTACCGCACAGGTCGCTGAGTTACTTTTGCGGTACTGCGTTTTTTATCTGCGTCAATGGACGAATGTCGGTCGAAACAGAACAAGAATGTGTTGCAGGAGGTTTTAATATGGAAGCATCCCTTAAATCTACCCTTGAATCTAAAGTTCGCGGGAAACTGTCCCGGGCGAGCGCTTTGCCCTTGATCGCCCTGGCGGCTATTGTCATCCTGGCGGCCGGCCTGCGCTTCGCCAACCTGAATTCTCTGGGGTATGTCAATCATTATTACAGCGCGGCGGTAGAATCGATGCTGCAATCCTGGCATAACTTTTTCTTTGTCGCCGCGGAGCCCGGAGGATCGGTGAGCGTTGACAAACCCCCGGTGGGCCTCTGGTTGCAGACGATCTCGGCCTATTTCTTCGGGGTCAATACCTTTGGCATTTTGTTCCCGCAGCTCCTGGCCGGTATTTTGTCGGTTGTCGTCGTCTACTATCTGGTCAAACGTTCTTTCGGGGAGATTGCCGGTTTGACGGCCGCTCTGGTCCTGGCGGTGACTCCGGTGGTGGTGGCGACCGACCGCAACAATACGATCGACAGCCCTTTGATCCTGACATTGTTGCTGGCGGCCTGGGCTTTTATCAAAGCGACGGAGAGCGGGCGGCTGCGGTATCTGCTGGTTGGAGCAACACTGGTAGGCATCGGCTTCAATATCAAGATGCTGGAAGCCTATCTGCCCGTGCCGGCTTTCTTTGCGCTTTATTTCCTGGGGGCGCCGACCGGACTCGGGCGTAAATTTGTCCATCTGACGCTGGCCGGCCTCTTGATGATCGGGATTTCGCTCTCCTGGGCTGTCGTTGTCGACCTCACGCCGGCGGATCAGCGCCCTTATGTGGGCAGCACGACCGACAATTCCGAGTTGAGCCTGATTTTGGGATATAACGGGGTGGATCGTCTTTTGGGACGGAATGCCGGCCGCAGCAGTGGGACGGCGACCGACGGCGCGCAGAATGGTACTTCTGGAGCCGGCGGGGCTTTTCCTGGCGGACAGCTGCCCGGTCCAGGCGGACGGCCTCAAGGCCGGCCGGGCCAGGATGGCGGGCAATTGCCTCCTGACGGTGGTCCCGGCCCCGGCGATGGGGGCCAGTTTCCGCCTGGGGGAGGGCCCGGCGGGGGACGCGGGCCGGGCGGCAGTGATTTGGGCCAGATCGGCGTTTTGCGACTTTTCACGCCGCCGCTGAGCAAAGAGATCGGGTGGCTGCTTCCGTTCGGGGTGATCAGTGCCCTGGTCTTGCTTTTCAGTGTGCGTCTCAAGTGGCCGATCGCGCCGGAGCATCAGGCTCTGGTTCTCTGGGGTGGTTGGTTGGTGACGGAAGGCGTCTTCTTCAGTATCGCCGGTTTCTTCCATGAATATTATCTTTCGACGATGGGCGCTTCGCTGGCCGCCCTGGTCGGTATCGGTCTGGTGCAGTTCTGGCGGTTGAGTGAACGGCACCGGAAAGTGGGTGTGGGGTTGCTGCTGGCCGCGGTCGCTTTGACGTTGGGGGCTCAGTGGGTGACGGCTCACCACTACACGACGGATCTCTGGTGGCTGCCGATTCCGGTGGGCCTGTTTGGGGTGGGCGCCGGTCTATTGTTGGCGGCGATTTTGCGGAATGGATGGGGCCGTCTGGCGCAGGCCGGCCTGGCCTGTGGGGTCGCTGCCATGTTGATCACGCCCGGTATCTGGTCGGGATTGACGGTGCTCAATGTCAGCAGCAACCAGTCGCTGCCGAGCGCTTACAATGGGCAAAAGTCGACGCAAAATCAGGTCGGCGGCCTGCAATACGACCAGAATCTATTGAGCTATCTGGAGGCGGGAACTCAGGGGAGCAAATATTTGATGGCGGTTCCCAGCTCGATGCAGGGCGCGGATTATGTCCTGGCGACCGGACGCCCGGTCCTCTATATGGGTGGTTTCATGGGGCAGGATCAGGTGTTGACGACGGAGGAACTGGCGCAACTGGTGAACGATGGGGAGCTGCGTTACATCTATTGGGGGGGGCGCGGCGGCTTCGGCAATCAGCAGAGTTCCATTTCTGCGTGGGTAGCGAGCCATTGCCGGACGGTATCGGGTTTTGAGACCACGACTCAGAATTTTGGGGCGCCGGACGGCACTTCGGGTGGGGACGGCCGTTCCCGTACCAACATGGGCGCCATGCAGGTTTCACTCTATGACTGTCAAAAGTAAGGGTGCCGGTAAGAGAAAATTACGACCTGTGCGGTCAGGTTTTTAGCGTCCCGCAAAAGGTTCTGTTTGGCCCGAAACGCCGCGCTGGATGGGGGGAGAGAGTTATTTTTTTATTCATATTTTCGGCGGCTTTCTGAAGCCGCCGAAAATATGGACTTTTTTCCAGATTAACCGTACGGGTCGGAAAATTATCTTTTCGCACTGTCAGCGCGAAAAGATGAACAAAAAATTTATTTTATGAAATTGTAAAACAGTTGTCCCAGCCCCCGGCTGATGGCCACCTTTAATTTTCCGGCGCGGTGCGGTACATAGAACTCCCGTCCCGGTTCCAGCCAGCCCTTCGAGTTCCAGTACTGGAAATCGTACTTTTCCGGATCGGATTTGACCCAGGATAGCTGCTGAATTTTAAAGGTCATCAAGGATCTCACCGATGGAATTTCATAGACTCGCTTGTGTAGGGCCTGAAAGAAGGTTTGAGCGGCCGCCTCGACTTTCTTCAAATGCTGCTCCCGGGTCTCTTCCGGTTTCAGCAGCGCCCCGCTTCTGAATTCGGCATCGCCTATCCATTGAAATCCCCAGGTCTGGAAGGCCACTTGCAGGCTGCCGACGGCATGGCGGGAGTGATAGCTGCCGTAGGTGGTCAACCCGTAGGCACATTTTCCGGCATACTCGGGGCGATGGCAGGTGAAGGCCATCCGGTCGATCCAGTTTTTCATCAGCCCGCTGATGTCGTCCACATAGACCGGGCTGGCGGCGATGACCCCGTCGGCGGCCTGCATCCTGGCTCGAATCGTCAACAGATCGTCCTTCAGGGGGCATTTTTCTTCTCCCCGGTCGAAACAGACGCGGCAACCTCGACAGGTTTCGATCTTGTGCTGTCCCAGATAGAGCGTTTCAATTTCCAGGGGGACATTGTGTTGCCCGGCCTGCTTTTTCAGTTCGGCCTGCATCAGATCGACGATCTGATCGGTATTCCCGTTTTTGCGATAGCTTCCCATCAGGATCAGAATGTTCATGGCGCTCCACGGCAGTCGGAGGAATCTTTTTGGGATGGTTCATTTTCACCCAGGATAGGGTAATACTTTACAAACTTTAATATTCCTTAATTTCCCAGGGTTAAAACCCTGGGCGAAGGGCGGATGGGAGTGTTACCTTATATTTGAACCATCCCAATTTTTTTCTGAGAAACAGAGTGTAGCATAGAAACGTAAAACGTGAAACATGAAACGTGAAGATTTGTCGCCGGGGCGGCTCTGGAAAAAGGCCATGTTTTCGTGTGCAGGCCCTCTCCCTAATCCCTGCTTCGCACCATGCGGTTGTGAAGGCGCAACGCGCTTCCAGGAGATTCGTGGCGAAGATGCGCCGCCGGCGCAGCTCTGGAAAAAAGACCATGTTTTCGGCGGCTTTCTGAAGTCGCCGAAAACATAAACAAAAAACTCTCGGCGGTTTCCTGGGGCTTCACCCCAGGCTACCTTGAGGTCGCCCCTTTGGGGCTGAGAATGCTCGACAAGAAGGCACCTGCTAACGCGACGGAGGCAAAAAAAGCCTATGTTTTCGCGGGCTTTCTGAAACCCGCGAAAACATAAACAAAAAAACTCTCTTCCCCTCCTGCGCGTCGTATCTGACCGGGAAAAGATCATTTGCGGGACGCTACAAGAGATTTCACCGTAGAGGCGCAGAGATCACGGAGAAGAAGAACGGAGATTTTCTCTAAATTTGTCATGATGGGGGTACCCACAAGGGGTACCCCTACGGGAGATTTTTTTGTAGGGGCGAGGTTTCCGCGCCCGATGCCGGTTTTGAAGGCAGTTACCGGCTGGGGGTCACCCCACCCCTACATGGGGGGCATTTGCGTAGGGGCGACCTTTATGGTCGCCCGTGGGAGGATTTTTGTACGGCGAGGCCTGTTTTCAGGACAGCAGGCCATGCCGGTCGGGGCCTTTCAGGAAATCAGGGATTTGGCTCGACGCAGCTGTTCGGTTACCGCGCCGGCGGCGGTCCCGCCGATGCTTTGCCGGCGTTCGACCGCCGCGCGGAAATCCAGTACCTCAACGATATCGGCTTCAAAAAGCGGCGATGCCGCCTGATAGACTTCCAGGGGCAGGAGCCGCAACCCACAACCCTGTGCCAGGGCCGCCCGCACGACCATCCCCACGATATGATGGCTTTGCCGGAAGGGCAGTCCTTTGCGGACCAGATAGTCGGCCAGATCGGTGGCCAGCATTCCGTCGTCCAGCGCGGCTGCCATCCGCTCTTCATGGATCGTGAGCGTGCGCAGCAGACCGGTCAGCACGGGCAGTTCGATGGCCAGAGTGTCGAGCGAATCGAAGAGCGGTTCTTTGTCTTCCTGGAGATCTTTGTCGTAGGTGCTGGGGAGCCCTTTGAGCATGGTGAGGAGGCCGGTGAGGTTTCCTACCATCCGCCCGGTTTTGCCCCGCGCCAGTTCCAGCGGGTCGGGGTTCTTTTTCTGCGGCATCAGGCTGGAGCCGGTGCTGTAGGCATCGTCGAGGGTGACAAAACCGAATTCGGCCGAGGCGTAGAGGATCAGATCTTCGGCCAGCCGGCTCAGATGGACCTGTAACAGGGCGGCCCAGAAGAGGAGCTCGGCGACGAAATCCCGGTCGGAGACGGCATCCAGGCTGTTTTCGCTGACGGCGGCAAAGTTCAACTCTGCAGCCAGCGCTTTGCGGTCCACGCCGAAGGTGTTGCCGGAGAGGGCCCCGCTGCCCAGCGGCAGCACATCGACCCGCCGGCTGAGATCGTCGAGTCGCTCAGCGTCGCGTTGCAGCATCCAGAAGAAGGAGAGCATCCAGTGGGCGAAGAGGATCGGTTGTGCCGGCTGGAGGTGGGTGTAGCCCGGCATGAGTGTTTCCGGCTGCTGTTCGGCCTGTTCGATCAGGGCCCGTTGCAGGTCGCGCAGCTTTTCTTTCAACCTGGCGATCTGGGTTTTGAGGTAGATCCGCATATCGGTGGCGACCTGATCGTTACGGCTGCGGCCGGTGTGGAGTTTGCCGGCCGGCGCTCCGATCAATTCGTAGAGGCGGCGTTCCACGGCGGTGTGGATGTCTTCGTCGCCGGGCTGGAAGGCGAATTCGCCGGTATCGAATTCGGCCAATACGGTCAGCAGGCCCAGGTCGATCTGCCCGACTTCTTCGGCGGTCAGGATGCCGGCCGGCACGAGGGCCCGGGCATAGGCGCGGCTTCCGGCGATATCGGCGGCGTAAAGCCGCCAATCAAATCCGATGGAGGCGTTGAATTGCTCCATCAGCGAGTCCGTGGCTTTGGCAAAGCGTCCGCTCCATAGTTTCATGTTTCACCCATAGGATAAAAAGAGATTTCACCACAGAGGCACAGAGAGCACAGAGAAGAAGAGAAGAGAGTTCCTCTAAATTCTTCTCAAAGATGAAAAAGAGATTTCACTACAGGGGCACGAAGAACACAGATAAAGAAGAGATTTTCTCTAAATTCTTCTCTGTGTCCTCTGTGTCTAGTATGATTAACCCAAGATTAAGGGAA
>CAZCTC010000133.1:0-8508 GCA_964501335.1 uncultured Anaerolineales bacterium
TGTCTACTTGCTGCTGTCTACTTTCTTTGGCCTTTTCCAGAACCGCACAGGCGACTTTCCTTTTTACGTTTCCCCTCTCCATTAGCGTCTGAGAAAATTTGCATTACAATCCTTTCCTGGCAAACTTGGCCAGGAAAGGATTTGAAAATGAAACCCTTAATCGCCTTAAGTCTCACCTTATTGCTCATCCTGAATACCGCCGTTCCACTCCACGCGGCCCCCCCACCGCCGCCCCAGCCGGAAATCGAATGGGAGGCCGGGACCCCGACCCTCGTCCGCGGCCCAATCCCTGCCACCGGCAATTCCCCCCAACAGGCCGCTTATAGCTTCTTCGAAAATTACAAAGCACTCTATGGCATGCACGCTCCCACCCATGAACTTCAGGTAAAATCAGTCACCCCTGACGACCTGGGACTGACTCACGTCAAATTCACCCAGCTCGTCGACGGCGTCCCGGTCTTCGGAGCCGAACTGATCGTCCATCTGACCGATACGGAAATCCGCAGCGTCAACGGCTACTATTTTCCCAATCTGCAGATCGATCCCCGACCCAAAATCACCCAAGCCGAAGCCCTGGCCCGCGTCCGCCGCGAATTGCAGGACCCACAGGCCGAATTCAAAGCCGACCACAGCCGATTGGTCGTCTATGTCGAAAACAGTCAGCCTTACCTCGCCTGGGAAATCAATTGCTTCTCTCAACATCCCCTGGGAAACTGGCTCTATTTCATCGATGCCCATACCGGCAAACCGCTCCACCATATCAACAAAATCGACCTCATCCGAATTGTGCGGATGTACGATGCCGGAAATCAGGAAGTCATTCCCGGCACGCTGATCTGCGGAGACGGCCTCGACGATGATTGCTCCAAAGTCGAAGACCCTCTCATCAAAGCCGGTTATAACCACAGCTCGCACGCCTATGATTACTATTCCCTCGCGCTCCGTCGGGAAAGCTATGACAACGCAGGCTCCCCCCTCCACACCATCGCCCGCTACGGCACAAATTTCGACAACGCCTTCTGGTACTCCGGTTACCTGATCTTCGGCGATGCCGATCGCTACATCGAGGCCTTCGATGTCGTGGCCCACGAACTGACCCATGGAGTCACGGAATATACCGCCGACCTGTACTACCAAAACCAATCCGGCGCCCTCAATGAATCCTGGTCCGATGTGATGGCCGTCCTGGCCGGCTGCTCACCGGCTTCCGAACAGGCCGACTGCGACTGGCTGATGGGAGAAGATCTCAATTACGGCCCCCTGCGCAGCCTCTCCAATCCCCCTGAACGCGGTCAACCTGACGAATGGCGTGAATACTACAACTTCCCCCCCTCCGAAGACTACGGCGGCGTCCATACCAACAGCGGAATTCCCAACAAAGCCGCCTATCTCACCACCATGGGAGGCACCTTCAACAAAATCACCGTCACCGGGATCGGTTACACCCGCACCGAACAGATCTATTATCGAGCCCTGGCCAACTATATGGTTTCCCGCTCAGTCTTCACCGACGCCCGCAATTCCCTCTACAGCGCCTGTCTCGACCTCATCGGCTCATCCTACGACATCACCCAGACCCACTGCCTTTCCATTCAACACGCCTGGCAGGCCATCGGCCTGCCCGATCCGGCATTCTCAATGAACCGGCGCCTCTACCTGCCCATTATTGTAAGAAATTAAATGATTTTAACTCGCTGGCAAACCTTTTATCAGGAAGACCCCCGCGTACTCACCACAGGCCCATCCGCCTGTGCCCGCTACGCCGCCGACTTCTTCCTCCAGCACGGCAAACACCAGATTCTGGATCTGGGCTGCGGCGTCGGCCGTGACACCGCCGTCCTGGCCGAAACCGGTCTGCATGGCTGCGGCATCGACGCCGCCCCATCCGGCCTGCAACTGGCTCGCCGGCTGGAATTCCACCCACAGGCCAAATTCCATTGGATTCAGGCCGACGCCCGCCGGCTCCCCTTCAAAACCGCCGGCTGGGAAGGGATCTACTGCTTCGGCCTGCTGCATGAATTCGCCGGCGAAACCGGCCTCGCGGACATCGCCGCCGTCATGACCGAAATCGAACGCCTCCTGCAACCGAAGGGCCTGCTCATCCTGGCCGTCGCCGCCGGCGATCCGCAACGAGGATTGCCCCACGTCCGCCTGTTCGACGAGGCCATGTTCGACCAGCTCACGCAATCCTTCCACTGCCTCGAAAAATGCCGCTATGACGATCTGGGCTGCACCGGTCGCCCTGATTACACCGTCTGGCGCGGCACCTTCAACAAAAAGGAATAAAAATACAATATGAAAATCACCCGTCGCCAATATCAAACCGAAGCCGATTACTGGACCATCCGCCAGTTCCTGCGCGAAGCCTTCCGCCTCAACCAGGGACGCCAGCACTGCTGGGACGTCGCCCGTTTCGACTACTGGCGCTGGCACGGCATCGTCAACTGCAATGCCTGCCCCTCCATCGAAGCCGTCACCTATCTCTGGGAAAACTGCTCCGGAGAACTCGTCGCCGTCCTGCACCCCGAAGACATGGGCACCCTCTTCCTGCAAGTCCATCCCGACTACCGCACCCCCGAACTGGAAGAAGAAATGATCGTCACAGCCGAAGAACGGCTGGCCAAACCTGGAGATAACGGAGCCGCCCTGCAAATCTACACCTGTGACAGCGATGAAATGCGGCGCGAAATTCTCACCCGGCGCGGCTATGCACAACAAAAAGGAGAAGAATACCTCAGCTGGCAATCCCTGGATCGCGCCATACCCGAAGTGTCCATCCCTGAAGGCTACACCCTCCGGGCCCTGGGCGACGACAGCGAACTGAAAGCCCGCTCCTACGTCTCCGGCAAAGCCTTCCACGAAAACGACCCCGAGATCATCGCCAACTCCCTGATCGACTGGCCCTGGTACCGCTCCGTCCAGCGCGCCCCCCTCTACCGGCGCGACCTCGACCTCGTCATCCAGGCCCCCGATGGAGAATTTGCCGCCTTCTGCACCGTCTGGTTTGACGACGCCAATCGCATCGGCATCTTCGAACCGGTCGGCACCGACCCGGCCCATCGCCGCCTCGGCCTCAGCCGGGCCCTCATTTATGAAGGATTGCGCCGCCTGCAACATTACGGCGCCACCACCGCTTATGTCGGCTCCTACGGCGGCCGGGCCACCGCCCTCTATCACGCCGTCGGCTTCGTCACCTACGACATGAGCCGTCCCTGGGGCAAAACGCTCCCCAATTAAAACTTCACGATATAACTTCATCGATATAAAAATCAGGCGCCGGCCCTTTGGGCCGGCGCCTGATTTTTATATCATTTATCACTCACCCATTGACAATGGTCCCACCATTTGGATGCAATACCTGCCCCGTCATATACGACGAATCATCCGACGCCAGGAAAACATAACCCGGCGCCACCTCTTCCGGCTGGCCCGGCCGCCCCAGAGGCACATCCGAACCAAACGAAGCCACCTTCTCCTCATCAAAAGTCGACGGGATCAACGGCGTCCAAATCGGCCCCGGCGCCACCGCATTGACCCGAATATCGCGCTTCGCCAGATTCTGCGAAAGCGAACGGGTAAAGGCCACAATCGCCCCCTTGGTCGAAGAATAATCCAGCAAATGGGCGCTCCCCTTATAGGCCGTCACCGAAGTCGAATTGATAATCGCACTCCCCGGCAACAGATAGGGCAGCGCCTCCCGCGTCAAATAGAACATTGCAAAGATATTGGTGCGAAAAGTCCGATGCAATTGCTCATCGGTAATATCTTCCAACCGCTCCTGAGGATGCTGTTCCGCCGCATTGTTCACCAGGATATCCAGTTTCCCATATTCCTGGATCGTCTGCGCAATCACCACCCGGCAGAACTCCGCATCGCCGATATCGCCCGCCACCAACAGACACCGCCGCCCATGAGCCAGCACCCTCTCCCGGGTCGCCCGGGCATCCTCATGCTCATTCAAATAGGAAATCACAATATCGGCCCCCTCTTTCGCAAAAGCAATCGCCACCGCCGCCCCGATTCCACTGTCCCCTCCGGTGATAAGGGCCACCTTCCCTTCCAGCTTCCCGCTGCCGCGTTGCTGCGTATCCTCCACCCGCGGCTTTGGCTTCATCTCCTCCGTAAGGCCCGGCTGCACCTCCTGATGCTGCGGCGGCTGCATCTCTTTCTCGCCCATCGCTCAAACTCCTTTCCGATACATTCTTCAGGCACACTTCTTTAAGCTACCTGAAGTCAGGAGTTTGTCCATAGGACCGGGGATATATTTTTATAGAATCTAAGCTCGCGCCTTACCCAGAGGCATCTTAAACTCCGCTTGAAACGCCGAATGCCGGGGGAATTGCTCCCGGATCTTCAACTCAAACGCCTTGCCAGCCGCGGCTCCCTGTCGAAACGTCAGTACCTCACTGCCGACCCGGGTCAACAACGCCGCCCAGCCATAGCTCTTCCGCTGCTGCCCTCCCACAATCCCCTGCACCCACCGCTCCAACATTTCCAAACAAACCGCCAGGAAGGCCTCCTGCTGAACCGGCGGCATCGTCATCCCGGCAAATCGGTCCCGATAAACCAATTGACAACGCCGAACTGCATCGGGGTTGGAATAATCGGGCAAAGTTTCCAGCCATAGCCTCTCCAGGTTCGTCGACAAAGCCCCGGCTCCGTGTTCCGAAAGAAAAACCAGCAACGCCCCTACCACCAGCAACGCGGCATTACCACCGGAGCCCGATCCCCCATCCCGTTCTTTAATCCCAATTTCACAGGCACGATTCCAATCCCCGGCCAGCAACGCTGCATGGGAACGCAGCCAGGATGAAGAATAACGGGTTTGTGCCTGCCACGGCAAAGGCTCCTTCTCCAACGGTTTATAATCGGCCAGATAACCCTGGGCTCGCTGCATCAATGCGGTCCGCTCCGGCTCCGGAGGCGCGCTGTCCCAAAGATCGAGTAACCGCCCCAGCTTAGGCTCAACCGTGAAAGCCTCCCACCGGCCCCAGTGCAAAGCTTCCAGCTCATTCAAATGCGCGGCAGCCATACAGAGATAATCCGCAATCCGGGCCCGGACGGACCAATTCACCGGCAATCTTTGCATAGCCTCACGGGCCGCCGTCAATAATTCGCTCCACTTCCCGGCTACCTGTAAACTCTGGAACCAGTCCAGATAAGCCAGGGGATGATCCATCCCCTGATCCAAAGCCAGCGCCGCCAATCCCGCTTCTCCCTGTGCCCAACGCACCGCTTCTCTCAACCAACCATCGGTTTCCACATTCACCGGCTCGGCCTGTAAAGCGGCGATATAATCCGCAAGGAACCGTTCCCACTCCGGCAACGACCCGGGAGAGATCTGCGCCAGGTCATCCAGTCCAATTTCTTGACATTGATAAGGAAATTCCGTTTTGATAAATCGCATCGCCGATAGGACTCTCGCCGGCCGAACCTCCGGAAGCGTCATCTGATAAACGGCTCGCAAATAACGGGTCACGACACTCTTGATATCCATGCGCTCAAAAAGCGGGGACGCTACGCTCCGACCATATTCATCCTCCAGCTTCACACTTCCAAACAAGGTTTCATAAGCCTCAACCGCCGTCTCAAAATCCCCGTAATCATAAGCCGCCGCGGTCAGATCGAACAACTGTACAAAACGCGGCGCGTACACTTCGTAAGCATCCTCATCGACATCATCCGAATCATACCAATTGTCCGAATATTCAGGCTCCGGCGGATTAGCGAGCGACTCCTCATAATCCTCGGTTAGCTCCGTGATTTTCTCCAATAGCGCCCCGGCCGCCACACCCGCTGGAACTGATGGAGCCGCCGGGGGCAACGACGCCAGCGCCACCCGAACTCTCCCCAATAATTCATCCGAAGCCAAATCCATCGGCACCTTCGCCCCCAGGGCTCTCAAAAAAGCTTCCCGCCCCTCGATAGCCGTCGCCTCCGCCATTGACCGTAAAATGGCCCGCAGATCATCGATCGAACAGACCGCCAACCGGGCCTCCACCGCATCCCGAAAATCTTTTAAGGAAATCTGAGTCATCTCAAATCGCTCCTGTTTTTAGAAGTTATTGATAACAAAAAAGAGCCCGGTGGATTTCCACCGGGCTCTTCTGTCGGGGCGGACGGATTTGAACCGTCGACCTCTGCAACCCCATTGCAGCGCCCTAGCCAAACTGGGCTACGCCCCGAACGACCTGAAGTTTACCACAGATAGACTTTTTGTCAAATTCATTTCTGCCGCGATAAAGTGATGCCGACCCGCTCCAACGCCAGAATCAGCCCCGATTGCAGATCTCGTAAGGTCTCCACACTGCTCCAATCGATCCCCAGATCGACAATGGCCTCTGCGACTGCGTCCGAAATCCCCGTCACAATCGCCGCCGTGCCCTTTAATTTCGCCGCCAGGATCGTCTTGTTCAAATACAACACCACCCCGCTGTCCACAATCGGCACCCCGGTAATATCCAGAATCACCACTTTGGCCCGATATTGATTGATCCCCTGCAGCAAAGTCCGGGTAATATCCCGCGCCCGCAGAGAATCGACGCTCCCCACCAGTGGCATCACCAGAATCTGATCCATAATCGGGATGATCGGCGTGGAAAGCTCCTTCAACGCCCGCTGCTGAGCCGCGATCACCTCCTGCTGTAACCGTTCCCGTTCAGCTTCACTCTCTTTGCGGGCTGTGATATCCTCATTGGTCAGCACAATCATCGTGACCTTGCCGTCCCGATCCTTCAACGGATAGACATTTCCGGCCATCCAGCGCTTGCGCCCGGTTTGACCCGAAGCCGCCGGGTCAAATTCGATCTCCGGCAACTGCATCGGAATCCCCGCATAGGCCTGCTTCACCGCCGGCACAATGCCGCTGGCGATCGTCTGAGGATCGGTTAAAACGTTAAAATGGCCGATAGCGACCTCCCGATCCGCATTCCACATCCGCACCCAGGCATCGTTCGCCGCGATCATAAATCCATCCAAATCGTAAATCTGAGTCGGCACCGGCGACTGTTCGAGCAAGGCGCGAAACTGCCCCACGCTCTCCTGTAACCGATCCTCCGCCAGCTTCCGATCTGTGATGTTACGGCTATTGACAATCAACCCCGATACCTGCCCCGCGGAGTCGTACAGCGGATTGCCGATTGCGTCAAACCACAAGTATGAACCATCAGCACAACGATACCGGAACTGCAAATGCACCGCGTTTCCGCTGGCAATCTTTTCCTGCAAAGCCGCCACCACCCCCGGCAAATCGTCAGGATGGACAAATTGCAGCCCCGATTGTCCCACCAACGCTTCCGGATCATGGCCTGTGACAGGCTTATAAGAAGGACTGGCATATTGAAAAACGCCCTCGAGAGAAAGTTGAGCCACCAAATCCTGAAAACTATCGATAATCCGCCGATAATGTGCTTCCCGCCGCTGCAATTCCAGGAGGCGCTCGGCCGCCGACTGCTCGACAGCCTCTCGAAATTCAGCCGATTCTCGAATGGCCGCCCACGCTTCCGGCGTCAAGGCCGTAAGATCAAAACCTTGAGATTGCTCCTCTTCATGAGAATTACCCATAAAAATCTCTCCTTACACCCATCCAGACACAGCCAGTTTACTCGCAGAACTGAATTAATTCTCTTTGCATTTATAGATATTGTCAACCGGTAAAATATCCCCTCGCCCGCTCAACTCCACAGCCGGAACTCTTTGATCCTCGGATCGCCCAGCAGCAGCCGCGACAGCATCTCATGCGCCGAACGGGGGCCCACTACGAACAAAGTCCACAACACGCCCTGCTCGGTTTTCACCCACCGCCGCCCGCGCAGTGAAAGCCCGCTCTTCTGCACCACAGCCGTCAACACACTCTCAATCTCCAACGAACCGATGGTAAGGACTTCATAGACCCGTTCATTTTGCACCTTGTCGATATACAACTCGATCCGCGGGAAAAACCACAGCACCACAACCGCCAGCACGGCGGTGATCGACACCAGACCATATTCACCCACCGCAATCCCCATGCCCAACGCCGCCGTCAACCAAATGGCCGCGGCCGTGGTCAACCCGACCACCCGCCCCGAATCGTGCATAATGACGCCGGCCCCCAGAAAACCTACCCCACTGACAATATTGGCAATAATTCGAGTGGCATCCTGAGCCCCGCTCAATTTAATAGCGACCATCGTGAACAAAGCCGCGCCCAGACAGATAAAAATCAACGTCCGGAATCCCGCCGCCTTGTGATGGAATTCCCGCTCCGCCCCGATAATCCCCCCGATCAACACCGCCAGCAGCAGCTTACCGACCTCTTCCCACCCGATGATCACCCTGAACCTCGCTCATTGATTCTGCATTAAAAATAGGCCCGCCACCGAAAAATCTCCCCGAGGGCGGCCACATCGGGCCGCCCCTACCCAAATGCCGCCAATGTAGGGGCAGGTGGGCGCCCTCTAACCCGACAATCTATTTTCATCCTTCGGGGTGCCGCCCCCCGCATGACCTTCTGTCCTGAAAATAGGC
>CAZCTC010000134.1:0-8493 GCA_964501335.1 uncultured Anaerolineales bacterium
TTTGTTTACGTTTTCGACGGTTTGGGAAAGCCGCCGAAAATATGGGCTTTTTTCCCTGACTAATGCAGCGGTCGCGTTTTTTGTTTACGTTTTCGACGGTTTGGGAAAGCCGCCGAAAATATGGGCTTTTTTCCCTGACTAATGCAGCGGTCGCGTTTTTTGTTTACGTTTTCGACGGTTTGGGAAAGCCGCCGAAAATATGGGCTTTTTTCCCTGACTAATGCAGCGGTCGCGTTTTTTGTTTACGTTTTCGACGGTTTGGGAAAGCCGCCGAAAATATGGGCTTTTTTCCCTGACTAACGCAGCGGTCGCGTTTTTTGTTTACGTTCTCGACGGTTTTGGAAAGCCGCCGAAAACATGTTTTTATGTCCAGGGTTTTCAGGGATGGATGATCTTTAAACCCCAGCGGCCCTGTTTGCCGGCGATGTAGGCGGTGCGGCGATGGGCAAATTCCGGATCCAGTATGGAAAGCGGCTGGACGCTTCCCTGGAACAGTACGGGCGGATCGACGGCCCGGACTTTCGGCAGGGCCATCAACTCGGGGTTGGCGTCGTCGCGGATGAAGCTCAGGCCCGGCTGCATCACTTCAAGCCAACGCTGTACGCCGGGATGTTCCGAATCCCGCAATTTTGCCATCACCGTTTCATCGGTGCCCCAGAGATCTGCTTCGGCGATTACCCCTCCCTGGATCGCTTCTCGCAGCGCCTGTCCCATTACCGTATACCAGCCTACTTCCAGAACCGAGCACCAGGCATCGTCGTCCAAGAGGATGAAGTTATCGCCCAGCCAGCGCGCCGGCTCGATCCCGTCGACGACGATGCGGCCTTCCACGATTTTCAATTCAGCGAGGAAGGCCTCGACCTCGGCCGGCGTGATGGTGCCGAAGCTCAGCCCGTCGCGGAGGAAATAATCCAGGCGGTCGGCGCAGAGCAGCGGCAGCGGTTGCTCCAGCAGTGAGAAATTTTCGGCTTCCGAGATGAAGGTCCAGTCCAGGCCGTGACGTTTTAAGACGGTGGGCAGGTCGGAGGCGGCCAGCACGGCTTCGCGGTGGACTTCATGATAGGTATGTTCGGCGTTGGGGAAGGCAAAATCGACGACATGGGAAAAGGCGGTATGGGGGGCGTCGTGGATCAGCCCGGCGGCCTGTTCTTCCAGGCCGGCGTTCAGGCGGGCCAGCAGGGCGGCCACTCCGACGGAGTGATCGAGGCGGGTCGTGCGGGCGGGATCGCGGAAGACGGTGATGCCGGCCTGGTAGATTCCGGCCAGCCGTTGGATGGCGGCGGAGTGGTAGAGTTCGATGAGCAAAGGATCGGCAAAGGTGACGGTCCCGTAGACGGGATCGTGTAGAGTGACGGGTTTCATGGTTCCTCCCGGTCTCAATGAATGGGGGGACTGTACCTTAAGGCCGGGCTCCTGTCAACCAGGAAAAGAGATTTCACCACAGAGGCGCAGAGATCACAGAGAAGAAGAGAGGAGATTTTTTTGAATTCCTCTTTGTTTTGTGAAGATGCACTACCGGCGCGGCTCTGGAAAAGCCCGATGTTTTGGCGCGCCGGCCCCCTCCCCATCCCTCCCCCCTGCCGGTGTACAGGTGCAATGCGCTTTCAGGAAAACTTTTGTGAAGATGCGCGGCCGGCATTGAGGTGAGGGGGAGGGCTTAGAGCGTGTCGTCGGGGCGGCTCTGGAAAAGGGCTATGGTTTGGTGCGCATTCTGATGCGCACCAAACCATTAACAAAAAGACTCCCTTCCTATCCAGCGCGTTGCAGCTTATGGGGAATGGGCCATTTGCGGGTGAGGGGATTCCCAAAGCCGGCGAGCAAAAAATAAAAAACAATTTCTTGCCGCCGCCGAAGTTGAGGGTAGAATGGGGCCATGCCGACGCCGTTTCAACATTTAAATTACGCCAGGGCCTTTTTAAAGGCGAACGATTTTCCCGATGCCGTGCGCGCTGTGTTGACTGCCCATCCGGGGCCTTTTTTGCTGGGATGCACGGCCGTCGATGTCCAATCCATCACCGGTCAACCGCGGGTGGAGACCCATTTCTACGATTTTCCCCCTCCAATCACTCCGCGCGCCGGAGAAGTTTTGCTGTCCCGCCATCCTGGTCTGGGAGATCGGCAGCAGCTCTCTCCCGATCAGGCAGCTTTTCTGGCCGGCTATCTCAATCATCTGGCCTGGGATGAAGTGTGGGCCTGGGAGATCTATCTGCCGAAATTTCTCTTTTCGGGCGTTTTCCCTTCGCATCGTGAACTGGTTCTCCATCATAACGGACTGCGGGTCTATCTGGATCATCAGGCCGAGGCTGAGCTGCATACCTGGCCGGAGCTGATTCCATGGCTGGAGGGCGTTAAATCGGAAGCATGGCTGCCGTTTGTCGAGGACAGAGCCTTGCATCGCTGGCGCGATTGGCTGGTCGATCAGCTTTCGGGCCGGATTCCAGTGGAGAGCGCGCAAGTTTTTGCCGGGCGTACCGGCTTGACCGGGGAGGATCTGGAACGGGTGGCAGGGGAGATGGCGACCGGACGTTATGCAGCGCCGATGAGTGGGCTGGAGCGGGCGTTGGAACAGTATGGGGTGCGAGGCGCGGTGGAGAGCCGGGCGGCGGTTTTGCAGTATCTGATCTGATCTTTATGGATTTATATTTTCGTGTGCCTCCGGCGCACGAAAATATAAGTTCTCAACTAAATGAAAGGAGTCGATCCATGAAAGTTTTAGTTACCGGGGGAGCGGGTTATATCGGCAGTGTCGTGACTCAGGAATTGCTCAAGGCCGGCCATGCCGTCACCGTGTACGACAATCTGGATAAGGGCCATCGGGCGGCGATTCCCGAAGGGGCACATTTTGTCCAGGGGGATATTTTGGACCGGACGGCCCTGGATGGGGTGTTGGATGCGCAAAGTTACGACGGCGTGATCCATTTTGCGGCCTTTATCGAAGCCGGCGAATCGATGCAGTTGCCGGGGCGTTTCTTCCGCAACAACGTGATGGGCAGCATGACTCTGATCGATGCGGTGGCGGCGCATGGGGTGCCGCGGATGGTTTTCTCTTCCACGGCGGGGATCTATGCCAGTAAGGAGACTCCTTTGACCGAGGACGATCCGGTGGGGCCGGTGAGCGTGTACGGGCAGACCAAGTGGATGGTGGAAGAGACCCTGCGTTGGTACAACCAGATCCATGGGCTGCGCTATGCGGCGCTGCGTTATTTCAATGCGGCGGGGGCGACGCCGGATCGAGGGGAGGCCCATCGACCGGAGACCCATCTGATTCCGTTGGTGTTGCAGGCGGCGTTGGGCCAGCGCCCCGAGATTGCCATTTACGGCGATGATTATCCGACGCCCGACGGCACCTGCATCCGCGATTACATCCATATCCTGGATCTGGCTTCGGCCCATTTGCTGGCGCTGGAAGGATTGGGCGATCGCTCCCAGATGATTTTCAATCTGGGCAACGGGGCCGGTTATTCCGTGAAAGAAGTGATCGAGACGGCGCGCGAAGTGACCGGAATGCCGATTCCGGTGCGGGTAACGCCCCGGCGGCCCGGCGATCCCGCCCGGCTGGTGGCCGACGCTTCCCGCATCCGGCGGGAATTGGGATGGGCGCCCCGGGTTCCCGAGCTGCGCGACATCATTGCCAGCGCCTGGGAGTGGCATCGCACGCATCCGCGAGGTTATGAGGTCTGACCTATGCGTAAATTTACACTTTTGTTGCTGGTGGTTTTGTTGCTGGGAAGCGGGTTGCCGATCCAGCCGGCGCGGGCGCAGGGCGGATCCGAGCTGCCGCCCGACGTGGCTTCTTACAAGATCGAAGTGCGGTACGATCCCGAAACCCATCGGTTAAAAGGGCGGGAGACCATCGTCTACAACAATCGGACCGATCAGCCGATTCCCGATCTGGTTTTCCATCTCTATCTCAATGCTTTCCGCAGCATGGATACGGTGTGGATGCAAGAGGATGGGGGGCAACATCGGGGCTTTGTGTACGATTCGACTCAAAACGGCTGGATGGAGATCCAGAAATTGGAAGTGGGCGGCCAGACTCTGGAGCTGGAACAGGTCGGTGACGATGATACGTTGATGCGGGCTGATTTGCCTGCGGCGGTGGCTCCCGGTAAGAGCGTGGAGGTGGAGGTGGAATTTACCGGGCAGTTGCCGAAGGTCTTTGCCCGTACCGGGTGGGCCGACAACGGCGATTTTGTCCTGGCCGGCCAGTGGTTTCCCAAGCTGGGAGTCTGGCAACAGGGGGCCTGGAATGCCTATAATTTCCATGCCAACAGCGAGTTCTATGCCGATTTCGGTTCGTACGATGTGGCGTTGACCCTGCCGGAAGACTGGGTGGTGGGCACGACGACCGGCAATGCTCCGGTCATCGATGAAGCGCCGCAGACCAACGGCGACGGAACTGTCACGCATCAGTTCCATGCCGGCAGTGTGATCGATTTCGTCTGGGCGGCCTCGCCGAAGTTTAAAGAGCTGCAACAGACCGTGAATGGGGTGGATATTCGGGTGCTTTATCCGCCGGAGAAAGAGGCCGATGCGCTGCGGATTATCAAAGCGACGGTCGAGGGCATGCAGAAGTACAACGAGTGGTACGGCACTTATGCGATGGGGAACTACCCCAACCTGACCGTGATTGTCGTCCCGGCCGACGGCGGCGGGGCCGGGGGGATGGAATATCCTTCGCTCTTTACCGTCGGGGCATTAGGTGCAGGACCGGCCTGTTTTAAAGTTACAGAAGTCGAAACGGTGCATGAACTGGGCCATCAATGGTTTCAATCGGTGGTGGCCACCAATGAAGCCGAAGAGGCCTGGCTGGATGAAGGGTTCACGGATTATATTACGCTCAAGGCGATGGAAGCGCTTTATAACGGGGCGATGTCGGATTGCGGGGGGATTAATTATTCCTATGCGGGTGGGGAACGACGGTTAGCTTATATCGGGACGGCTCGGGGCGTAATGGATACGACCGCGCTCAGTATGAATAAAAAAGCCTGGGATTATGAGGGTATGGAATATGGGGTGATTGCCTATGCCAAGCCGGCCATTTCGCTCAAAACGTTGGAGAATCTGGTCGGCGAAGAGGCGATGTTGAAGTTTATGAGCACCTATTACCAGCGTTACGCCTTTAAACATCCTACCGGGGCGGATGTGCGAGCCGTCATGGCGGAGACATTGGGCAAGGATTGGGCGGATTGGTATTTTACGCAGGTGGTAGAGAGCGGGGCGACCCTGGATGCTCAGGTGACAGAGCTGGAAGGCAATCAGGCCCGGGTGGTGCGCGAGGGCCGGCAATGTGTGCCGTTGACCGTGCGGGTGACCTATCAGGGTGGGGAATCCGATCTGTTGGATTGGCCCTGTTCTCAGACTCAACTGCATATCGCAGGAGAGAGAACCATCCTGGGGGTGGAAATCGATCCCGAGGATAAGGTTTTGTTGGATATCAATCCGGCGAACAACAGCTTGCACTCAGAGCTGGATTGGGCTGTCTGGCTGAGCCTGGTGGCGCGATCCATTCATTCACTCCAGAACTTATTCTTCTGGGGCGGGGCGTCCTGGTAAAGGGGGAAAAAATGGCAGAGACCCGGGAACTTTCATCTTTGGGAGCGGAACAGCCCTCGATTATAGAATCCATGCTGCGTGTCGTACGGCGGCCGCGTCCCTTGATTCTCTATTATCTTTTTACTTTGATTCCATCCGCAGTGATGGCCCTGGTGTTGCTGGGCGCCGTGGCTCCCTTAACCCGTTACCCGACTTTGCTAAAGACGATCGAACGGCGATCCTTTGACGAGGCTATGTATTTCTTGCTGGGGGCGGGGGGGACCAATCCCGATCCTATGATCGGGGTGGCCCTGTTAGTGTTTCTTATCGGGCTTGCGGTGGTTTTGATCGTCTGGCCGCTGTTGGGGATTTTCTGGGTCTGGCTGGAAGGTGGAACCTTGGAGACCTATCATTTGCCCGGCCCGCTTTCCTGGAAAGATTTTCGGCGGATCTGCGGTCACTGGTTCGGGCCGTTTTTGACCTTGAACCTTTTAGGGGTGGTGGTGATCGCTGTCGTTATCTTGATCGGTGGGGGGCTGGCCTGGGCGGCCGGACTTGTGGCCCCCTGGTTGACCTGGGTGATCGGCATTCCGGTGGCGTTGTTGGTCGGCGCCTTGGCGACCTGGGTCGAGCTGGCCCGGGCGGCGATGGTGGCGCGGGTGGATCGGGATATCACGAATGCCTTGAAATCCGCCTGGACTCTTTTCTGGGCCCGGCCGCAGCCGATCCTGGCGATTACCGTGGGAACCCTGATCGTTTCATTGCTGTTGTTAGGGGCGGGGCAGTTGTTGAACAATATCCCCTATGACTGGTGGTTTTTGATCTTACTGCTTCAGCAAGGTCTGTTTATTGCCCGGTTGGGTATGCGGTTGGCCCGGGAGGCCGGCCAGATCGCCGTCATGGCTGAAGTGTTGAAAGGATGAGGTTTTGATGAGGCGAGGGATGTGCGCTCTGGCATTGCTGGCCGGTTTGACTCTGGCCGGATGCACCGTTTCTCTGGCCGCCGATTCTCCGCCCCCGACCCCGACCGAGACGCCGGGGCCGCCGACGGCGACCTGGGAGCCTTCTCCGACTCCTACCTGGACCCCTTCTCCCACGCCGACGCCGGAGGATACCCCCACACCGGCACCGACCATCTCCCTGGGATTTTTGACGCCACAGGCGGCCGAGCTGCATCCAGAACTGGCCACGCCGACGCCGACCGGGACGCCCATGCCTCTGTTTCCCGAACGGGTGGTGCCGGAGCCTTTTGGGGTGAATATCCATTTTACCCGGGAGGAAGTGCCGGGTGAACTGGATTTGCTGACAGCTGGGGGGTTCCGGTTGGTGCGCATGGATCTCTTCTGGAGTGAGGTCGAGCGGGAACGGGGCAAGTACGATTTTTCGGCCTACGATAATCTGGTCGCCGAGATGGAGAAGCGCCAGATCCGTATCATTTTTATCCTGGATTATGGGAACGATCTCTATGGCGGTGGGCCGGCCGTTTTGACCGATGAAGGGCGGGCGGGCTTTGCCCGTTTTTCAGCGACCGCCGTGAAACGGTATCGCGGCAAAGGGATTTTGTGGGAGATCTGGAACGAACCCAATCTTTCGCATTTCTGGCATGCCGATCCCAATCCGGAGCAGTATGCCCGCATGGCGGATGAGACCATCACCGCGATCCGCAAGGTCGATCCGACGGCCTGGATTATTGGGCCGGCGACCTCGGGGTTTCCCTGGCCTTTCTTTGAAGGACTGGCGGAAAGCGGGTTGCTGGGGCGGTTGGATGCGATTTCAGTCCATCCCTATCGTTTTGCCGCGCCGGAGACGGCGCAAGATGACCTGCTGCGGCTGCGAACTCTGTTGGCCCGCACCACGCCGGACCGCTACATTCCCATTCTTTCCGGCGAGTGGGGGTATGCTTCAGCGGCGATGGGGATCAGTGAAGAACGTCAGGCGCACTATTTGACCCGCCAGTGGTTGTTCAATCTAGCCAACGATGTCGATATCAGCATCTGGTACGACTGGCGCAACGACGGTCTGGAACCCGACAATGCCGAGCATCATTTCGGCACCGTGTACAACGATTTTCGACCGAAGCCGGCTTATCGAGCCGCCCAGACCTTAAACACGACCCTCAAGGGATATCGTTTCCTGCGGCGGATCCCGATGGAAAACCCGGAAGATGTCTCTTTGCTCTTTGGGACGAACGGCCAGGGGATTTTGGTGGCGTGGACCCTGGGAACGACGCATACCGTGAGATTTCCGATCTCTTGCAAGGAAGTCAGTGTGGTGGAGACTTTCGGCGCGGCTCGTGAGCTGCAAGGGAAGGACCATCTGCTGGAAATGGAAATCGGCCCGGGCCCGCGATATGTTCAGTTATGCAATGAAGAAATGATCCAGCGTACCGTGGCCTGGCGGCCCGAGCAATCGATCGTCCTTTTGCAGGAGCAGACCGGACGGGTGTTGGTGAATATCGACAATACCTTTTACGATGTCTTGCAGGGGGAATTTATCGTACGCCAGGGGGATGTGATTTTGGGCCGGGCCCCGGCTGATGTGTTGCCGGGTGAGCAGATCAAAGTCAGCATTCCGATCATGTTGGAGACGAAACCGGAAAAGCCGATTCAGGTGCAGGTAGAGCTGGTTACGCCGGATGGATTGCCGTTTCAGTCGGCGCTGATCTGGTTGCTGGCTCCTTAGGTAATTCGCGACCCGGGCGGTTAGCCCGGAAAACACGGTAGAAAAAGTCTATGTTTTGGCGCACTTTCTGAAGTGCGCCAAAACATAAATAAAAAACATCCTCCCCCTGTTTCACCCTGCACATCGCTTTTTACAGGAAAGTGCCTGTTGCGGGACGCGAAAAGCCGGCTGTTACCCCACCAACGAACGACTGCGTAGGTCGTTTTTTGTTTGGGAAAAATATCCCAAAATAACCCAAGAAACGGCTTGACAGAAAAGAGGGATGTGGTAGAATCT
>CAZCTC010000135.1:0-8431 GCA_964501335.1 uncultured Anaerolineales bacterium
CCCTCTGGAAAAGTCCATTTGCGGGACGTTACAAGGACCCTCTGGAAAAGTCCATATTTTGGCGCACTTTCTGAAGTGCGCCAAAATATAAACAAAAAAACTCTCCCTCCATCTCGCGCGTCGTACCTTACGAAGAAAAGATCATTTGCGGGACGTTACAAAGCCCGGCCCTTACCATAGAAGAAAGCCATGCAGGGACCGGCACCCCGAAAGATAAGAGAAGAGATTTCACCGCAGCGCACGCAAAGATCGCAGAGAGGGAAGAAAGAGTTTTCTTTAAATTCATCTCTGTGTCCTCTGCGCCTTAGCGGTGAATCTTCTGGACAGGTTATTTTCCCGACAGATCAATCTTCTTTCGGCACCGGCAGATAGAACCACCGGCTGTTGACAAAGCCCCCCGCCGAATCGGCATAATAAAGAGCAATACGCACCGCAACGGCCTGATTCTTATCCGGCACCTCCAATGTATAAACGTCCCGCACCACCTCACCGGCCTGCCACTGCGAAGTCGGATACCAGCCATCGACCGGATGGGCCGCGTCGGCCTGAGCCAGAATCGGCTGAGCCAGCTCGGTCGAATCCGAAGCCAGCAAATGGGCCGCCACACTGTAATTCTGCGCCGTCGCCCGCTGCGCCTCCCAATGGACCGTCAACCGCAGCTGATGGTCATTGTCCCAACTCAGCCCCGCCGCACGGATCGCCACATCGTCGTTCAATTCAAAGGGAAAAGGCTCCGAGGCCGGCTCCGCCAAAAACGGCGTCGGGCTGAACTCCACCACGCCCGGCTCCGCCAGAGAAAGATACAGCCGCTCCACGCCCAGCTTGGAGGGCCACCAGGAAACCGGATAATTGTAGAAAGCCCAATCCAACACCAGCAAATGGTCGCCGTTCTCCAGCAAATTTTCCAGCGCGTAGTTTTGATCGACCAGCCGCAGATGCGGGAACTGCCCCTGATAGGCCTGGGCATACTTTAAAGCCCAATAGGTCGTCCCCCACGGCGCCAGGAAATAGACCGCCCGCCCGTCGGAAGCCGGCGGGACCCGCGCCGCCGTCGCAATGAACGGTTCCGCACTCCGATCCCGGGTCACGGCCAGCACCGTCGGCCGGGTCTGCCAGGCCCATCCCAGCAAAAACAGGCCCAAAAGTCCGGCCGCCGCCCATCCCACTTTGGGCCACCGGCCTTTCAAAGCCTCCAACACCAGCGCCACCCCCAATCCCGCCAGCGCCACGGCCGGCAACTTGGAAGCCAGCTCGGCATCGCTGACCCGATTCTCCCAGATGATCAAGGCGATCAAAATATAGGGCGGCCAGGCGGCCGTCAGCCCCAGCCCCAACCGCCGCGGCTTCCGCCCCATCAACCCGATCAACCCGGCCCACCCCACCAGCAGCAACGGCCAGAACATGTCCTGAGCCAACAGCCCGCCGATGATCTTGATCCGTTCCCACCAGACCGCCGGGCTTTCCGGCCAGACAAAAACATTGTCGTGCAAAATGGCCCACAGCCCGTTCAAAGTCTCCGGCGTCCCGAAATACCAGTCCACCCCCATCCATTTGCGCAGGGTCAGATAGAAATAGATCAACGGCATCCCCAAGGCAATGACCAGAAGGATTTTCCAATGGGCCAGCACCACCCGCCATTGATTCCAGACCAGGATCAACAGCGCCGGCGCGATAGCCGCCACCGCGCGTTGATGGGCCACCCCCTGCGTGAAAATCACCGCCAGCCACAGGAGATCCCGCCGCCGCCCCGTCCGGCTGAACCGGACCGCCAGCCAGAGCGAGGTCAGCGTAAAAGCCAACGACATCGAGTGGACCTCGGCCAGCGAAGAATCCATCCATAAAGAGGTGGATAGCCCCACACACAGAGCGGCCACCAACGCCATCGGCCCCGATACGCCCAGCTCTAAAGCCAGCAAGACCAACACCCCCACGCCGATCAGGCCCCACATCATGGAAAAAAGCGAACTCCCCAGCGCCGGCTGGATTCCGACGCCGCGCAGCACGGTCACAAAGGTCGATCCCAGAATCGAGTAGAGCGGATAACCGCTGGGATGCAGCAAGCCCCAGCGCGGCAGGGCATTCTGGATCTCGCCCACATCGGTAGCATAGGGACTCGCGCTGCCGTTGACCATGGTTTGCAGCGTTGAAAGATAAAAAACGGCGGCAATCAAAACCGCCAGGGCACACCAGAATTCAGCTTTCGCCGACCAGCGCTTAAAATCAAATGAAAGCCTCAATTTCCTACTCCAAAAGCTGGCACACCGAAAAATCCAGCGTATCGATTCCGGTCCATTGGCCGGTCTGGAAATTGTAACGCCACACGCCATCCTGTCCAGGCGTATCGGCAGCCAGCAGCGTCACCCCTTCACAATCGTAAAGCTTAAAATTACCGCCGCAGAAGGGCGTCTCCACCCGCGACAAATAACCGGGCACCAGCGCTGCCAGATCGACAGGATAACTTCCCTCGTCCTTCTGAAAAAGCTCCGCCGCCGTGATGATCCCGGCCGCTCGATCCCGGGTCTGTGCAAAACAGATCTCCTGCACGGCTCCGGCGCCCGCCAGAGGCAGAGCCTGCATCATCAGGATCAACAAACCGCCCAGACCATACAGCCATCGCAAACGGGATGCGCCGGCAAAATCGTCAAAAGCCGCGCGGGCCTGCCGGAACAAAACGACCGCAGAAAAAACCATCGCCAGCAAAGAAAAACCGGGCAAGGGGAATGCCGCCATCCAATGCCCTAAGCCACCGATCACCGCCCCCCCTGCATTTACCAGCAACAAAGGCAAAAGAACTGCCATTGCCGCCCCAACCCGCTTTTCCCGCAACAGAACGACGAAAAGCGGCGCCGCCAACAGTCCGAAACCAATGAAAACAAATCCGATAACACTCATGGTTGAAAGACCTGCGCCCCCAACAAAACCACCGTTCCCAACACCGGCCCGCCGGAAAACACAAAGAAAAGACCCACCAGACAGAGCCCGCCCCGCAAAACCAGCCGGATCAGGCCGCCCAACGGCCGGCTCCGGGCCAGCCAGCGCAGCCGCAAAAGGGAAAAAACCGCCGTGGCTATAAAGATCAACGCCGCGCCCACATAGATCCCCAGCCCCAGATAGACGATCCCCGGCACCCGCCCCGTCCCGGGCACGATCTCAGCCGTTAACGGCCGGCGGGTAAAATCGAACAACAAAACCATCTCCCCGATAAAGGGTCCGTCCGACATATTGGAAAGCAGCTGCGGCGTCAAAAGCCGCCCATCCGCCTGAGGCCAGGAGGCAATCAACGCCTCCGCGCTCAACGGATAGGCCTGATCCAGCCGCCCGTTCACTCGCGTCGCCCCAATCCCAAAAGCGCTGGCCGTCGTCCCATAGTCGGCAATGATCGGCCCGGCATCCACCTCAACCCCAAAGCCGTCGAAAATCGCAGGCTGAGCCGCCGGCGTGAACTCCCGCACGCCGGAAAGGAAACCGTCTTCCTTCCAGAAATAACGCTCGTAGCGTTCATACCAGCTCTGCGCCGTCTCTGGCCAGACTTCCGGCGCCCAGATCAACATCAAAGAGATCCCCACACCCCGCGCCGGCCCATGCCCATACCCCGTCCTGGAGTTGGCCACATAAGAGGGCAGCTGCGTCTCCGAATCCAGCCGGCCCCCCTCAAAAGCACGGATCGCCCGCGCAGCAAAGGCCGAATGATCCGTCCCCAGCACCGTGTCGGCCCGGCGGATCGCCGCAATCGCCGGCAAGATGTCGATCGGATAGCACTCGCCGGGATAATCGTCCACCAAACCGTAGAGCGAATTGTCCAGCTCAGCCGAGAGCGACTCCACCTGCCCGGAAAGCATCTCCTGATAACGGGAATCGCCGAGCAGCTTCTGATAGCTGGTCAGGCCGCTGATCAACAGCATACGATAGAAGAGATTTTCCTTCTGGAGATAATCGTCGCCCCAGTGGATTTTGACCCAATTCGCATGGTTGGGGTCCTGAACCAGCATAGCCGCCGCCTCAATCGCCCCCCGGGCATACTCCTTCGGCATCACCGGCGCCAGCGAAGGATCTTCCTCCCAGGCCTCCTGCAACGACTCCGTCGCCCAGAGATAGAAAACCGCACTGTAAACCGGCCACTCCGTGCCGGAAATATCGTGAACGCTCAACTCCGCCGCCTTCCCTGAAGCCACCCGCTCCCGAGCCCACATTTCAAAATCGGCCGAAAGCCGGCGATGCCAGGTAAAAGCAAACCGCGGCACCTCGCCGTTGGAAAGCGCGGGATCGTTCATATCCGCAATCACAATCCCCGCCGGCACGATCAGCAAATAGATCGACAAAATAATCACCAGGAGGGAATTTACCCAGACACAAACTGTCCATTTTTGATTCATAAGATATGCTCCTGAAATCCCCCATCGATTTTTCAACCCGTAGATTCACCCCTCAAAACCGGAAAAATACCCCTTGAGGAAGGTTACCATGCTATCCACAAAAATCGAATAAAAACCGACCGGTGCAGCTGTTCATTCGCAAGAATGAAAAACAGTTTTTGCATCCCGCAACCGACACTTTCCCGGTAAAAAGCATCCCGCTGGACGGACAGAAAGAATTTTTTTGTTTGTGTTTTAGCGCGCATCAGAATGCGCGCCAAAACACGGGCTTTTTTCTCTCGCCTTTCCGGGCTAACCGCACAGGTCGTAAAAACTTCAATGTTCTACTCGCCTGGATGGCAATCATATCACAAAATTAAGACGCTTCAACTTTGTTTCTAGAAAAAACATGCCGGGGACGGCACCTTGAGGAATATAAGGAGTTCGACCTATGCGGTTAGTCTTGGAAAAAAGCCCATAGTTTCGGCGGCTTTCTGAAGCCGCCGAAACTATGAATAAAAATAACTCTCTCCCCCCATCTGGCGCGTCGCTTTTTACCCGGAAAGCACCTGTTGCGGGGCACAAAAACCGTTTTTAATCTATGCTAATGAACAACCGTGCAGGCTTTCGATCAATCCATAAACCACAGCAGAAAACTCCCCGGGTCCAACCGCATCAACAACAGCCATCCAACAAACGTAATCCCGAAAAAGAGCAACCCCACTTTGTAACGCCCCTGCAAATAGACCCGGCGCTCCAAAACCACCAGCAACACCAGCGTAATCGCCGCCCACAACACCAGGGGAAAACTCAATCCCACGGCATAATAATGCCCGCCGAAATTCAAATCCTTGGGATCGGGATGATAGGGAGTCGGCCAGCTCCCCAAACTCCAATAAGCCCGCAGGACAAAGCTATAAAAAAGGGCCAGAGCCGCTCCCGGGAAAAAACAGAGAGCCCAGAAAATTTTAGAAACCATCTCGGGAATGGGAAAGCGTCCGACAGAAGCCCGCTCGCTTTTGAGTTCCATTTTTCCACCTCCAGGAATTTTGATAAATCCAGTATACCGGAAGGGAAACGTGGAAACTACTGTGGAAAGCCGCAGGGTGAAAATTCAGCGGAAGTAGACAGCGGCAAGTAGACAGTAGACAGCCGGCGTTGCCGGGTCGGCTCTGGAAAAGCCTATGTTTTCGCGGGCTTTCTGAAGTGGTAAACCACGAAAACATAAATAAAAAACGACCTGTGCTGTTAGTCTGGAAAAAAGCCCATATTTTGGGCGGCTTCAGAAAGCCGCCCAAAATATGAATAAAAATAACTCTCTCTCCCTGCTTCGCACAGCGCGTCGTATCTTACGGAAAAAGCGCCGGGTGCGGGGCAGTAGAAAGCCGGCTCACTTTATTTTCACAGCCGTCAAGTTGTCTTTCCGATCTTCCGCCCCGGCATAAACCATCACCGCCCCGTCATCGGAAACAGCCCAGATATCAGGCGAATAGCCGTAGAACGGCAGCCCATCGACCCACAAAACCTCCGAATCCCCTGCCGCCGAAATCCGATAAAGCGCCAAAGGATTCTCTCCCCGATTCGTATCCATCAACAAATAGAGCGCGCTGGAATCAGGGGTCCATTGGACCGCGCCGATCCGATCGGAAAGCTTCATCACCTCACGGCTCTCCAACTCCATCTTCCATACAGCACAATCCTCCTCACCGGCTCCCTTCGGCCTGCCCACAAAAGCCAGACTCTTCCCGTCCGGCGAGAACGCCGCCCGCTCATGGATGAGAAAACAGGCCTCAAGCCCCGCCGCTTCTCGGAAGTCGATTTCCGAAAGATCGTCCGTACGCCTCAAAAAGAACAGATTGCCGTCCTCAACCCCGACGGTAACCAGGAAAAACTTCTCATCCGGCGTCCATTGAACTTCACCGGCCGGGATCTTCATTACACGAGCCTGCGTCCCATCCGTGCGAGCCAACCAGACCTCTTCAACCCCATATCCTTCACTGGGAAAAGCATCCGAATGGGCATAGACAACCCATTTCCCGCCCGGCGATTCCTGCACAAAATCCGTGCACTCCGGTTCGGCCGGATCGCAGATCCCCAACCGCCGGCGAGCCGCTGCCGAAAGCTGCGTTTCGGGAAGCTCCATGGATTCCACCGCCCCCGTTGCCGGATCGTAAGTCCGCCAGCTGCCTCCCCGCGGACTCTTACGAGGATCGCCTACAACGAATTCAAAACGAGAAGTTGCTCCATTCCAGTTGAGCAGATAGACCGGGGTCATAGGTTCAAACGCCATGATCTCCTGCATCGCGCCCATCTTCCCCACCGGCGTCGGGCCGGCCGGGGTCGATGAGGCTGTGGGCGATGGAGTGACGGAGGGAAGCGGCGTAGCGACCGGCTCCGGTACAGTCAAACCGGCCTCCTGCCGCGCCAGGGCCAGATTCACCACCACATCGATCACCTTACCGGCTTCGGAATAGAGCGGCGGATGGCCCGATTTCTCAAACCAGATCAATTCCTTATCCGGCGCCTCCAGCACGGCATAATAACGCTCTACCAGCGAAGCCATCGCATTCACATCGTAACGCCCGACCATGAAATAGACCGGCACATCGAGATGATTCGCCTGCGTCGTGAAATCCAGATCGGCCAGCTGCGGATAAACCTTATTGAAAACCTCGATCAACCCGCGCACCCAGTTCACCTTATCCAGCAACCCATACTCCGGCTGCTGGATCGCATCGACCAGAATGTCGGCATCCTCGCCCTCACCGTGGGCATGCTCGTTCATGTAATCGTTCAACACCCCGAGATAAGCGGCATAAGTCATCGTCAGATTGCCTTCGGTATAGGGAGGCGGCCCGTTGCGCTTCAAAGCCTCCACCGTCTCCAGATCGCCCTTTTCAGTCAAAGATCTCAAGGCAAACTCATAGCCCAGGAGATCGTTCTCCGTCGTATTGACCATCTGCCCGCTGCTGATAAAAGCGTAGAACAGATCGGGGTTATCGCGCACCAGCCAGATCCCCAGGATCGTTCCCCACGATTCCCCCATCAGATAGATCTTTTTCTCATCGAAACGCCGGCAGAGATACTCCGCCAACGCCTTTCCGTCGGCCTGATACCGCTCCGGCGTCAACGCATTGATATCCACCGCCCCGTACGACTTACCGGCTCCCGGCTGATCCCAATTCACCACGACAAAGTGCTCCTCCAGTTCCGCCAGATGGAGCCGGGTCGAAGGCAATTCACTGCCCCCCGGCCCGCCCGACAGAAAAAGCAGCACCGGCCGATTGATATCCCGGCCGCGCACCGTGATCCACTGCCGGCTGCCGTTCAACTCGACCTGCTCCAGCGAAGCGATGCTGCCCGGCAACGGCCTGCCGTCCGTGCCCAAAATGGGCGGCGTGAAAGCCAGCCACTGAGAAAAGCCTACCGCCAGCGCCGCTACCATCACAAAGCCGCCGATCGAAACGGCCGCCTTGAGCAGCATCCCCCGTAGATAACGCAGCCCGGCCAGGAACAAGACCCCATCCACCGCCATCAGCAACACCGCCAGCCACCAGGGCACCGCCGTGATCAAAGGCGCTATCACGACCGGCAAAACCGCCAGAATCAAAATCAGACCGGTAAAAATCCACAACAGAATCGATAAAACCTTATGCAATTTTCCTGATTTGCGAGAAGAAGTCCCTTGCACCATGGATACACTCCTAAACTAAAATAGCTCAACGCTAAGATGATTCAAAACCAGATCAATGCAATGTTTCTGTCCTGAAAATAGCCGGGATTTTTAACGCAGAGTCGCAAAGTTGCAGAGGCGCAGAGCCAGAGAAAAATAGTTTATCCCTCTCTGCGTCTCTCTGCGATCTCCCCGCCTCTGCGTTAAAATCTGGCTCTGAATTTTCCTTTTTCGGGGTGCCGCCCCCGGCATGGCGTTCTGTCCTGAAAATGGGCCGCTATAGTAAGGGCCGGGCCTTGTAACGTCCCGCAAATGGCCCTTTCCCCGTAAAACACGACGCGCGGGATGGGAAGAGAGTTTTTTTGTTTATGTTTTCGCGGGCTTCAGAAAGCCCGCGAAAACATAG
>CAZCTC010000136.1:0-7010 GCA_964501335.1 uncultured Anaerolineales bacterium
GGAAGAAAAACCCATTTTTTCGGCGGCTTTCCCAAGCCGCCGAAAAAATAAAAAAAATAAACTCTCTTCCCATCCCGCGCGTCGCTCTTTACCTGGAAGGCACCCCTTGCGGGACGCTACAAAGCCGGAGCCGTGCCGGCACAACAAAAAATTTCGACCTGTACGGTTAACCCGGAAAGGCGGGAGAAAAAAAGCCCGTGTTTTTGCGCGCATTCTTATGCGCGCAAAAACACAAACAAAAAAATACTCTCTGCCCATCCCGCGCGTCACTCTTTACCTGGAAGGCACCCGTTGCGGGACGCTACAAAACCAGATCCGTGCCGAAACGAAAACACAAATTCCACACCAACGGTACCGGACAAAGGAGTCCTATGACCCAATCCAGTTATCACAGCAAACTCACCGCAGCGCAGCTGACCGTCCGTTTGCTGGTCCTGATGATACTCGACGCCGAAGCCTCCTTTTTCATCATCACCCTCCTCAGCGACGGCTTCTGGCAACTCGGCGTCTTGCTCGGCCTCATCACCCTGGGCCTCAACTACATCTTCCTTAAAGAAGATGCCTACCCCTTGCGCTGGATCTCTCCGGGACTCTCCTTCCTCATCCTGTTAAGCCTCTATCCCATCGTTTTTACCGTTTACATCGCCTTCACCAACTTCGGCACAGGACACCTTCTGCCCAAGAAAGAGGCCGTCGCCGTCCTGACCCAACGGCAGTTCTCCCCGGAAACCGGCGGCATCACCTACAATTACACCGTCTTCCAGAGTCCCGACGGGCACTTTGCCCTCTGGCTGCAACCGCGCGAAAGCAACGGCCCGGGCTTCCTGGCCCTGCCCGCCGGAGAAACCGACCGACAGCCGGTCCCCGGTCCCCTGGACGACAAAGGCATTCCCACCGATATCGCAGGCTATACCGCCCTCAACCGGATCAAACTGGTGCAGGCCCTCTCCTCTCTACAGGATCTGGAATTCACGGCCGGCAACACCACCGTTCAGCTCACCTCTCAGCTGGGCGTGGCCGCCGCCTCCGAACAACGCTATCTCTACGACCCGGCAGCCGACACCATTCTCGATCGCAAAACCACCGTGCTCTATCGCGCCGACGAGAGCCGGGGCAGCTTTATCTCCGACGCCGGCGAAGAACTCCTGCCCGGTTATCAGGTAAACGTCGGAGGGCGCAACTTTGCCCGCTTTTTCAACAACCCTTCGTTCCGCGGCCCCCTGCTGAGCATCTTCACCTGGACCTTCATCTTCGCCCTGCTCAGCGTCCTGCTGGCCTTCAGCCTGGGCCTGCTGATCGCCCTGGCGTTCGGCCGCAACATGCCCTTTCAGAAATTGATCAAAGCCCTGTTGATCATCCCCTACGCCATCCCCAACGTGATCACCATTCTGGTCTGGCGCGGCATGCTGAACCCGCTCAACGGCGTCATCAGCACCACACTGGCCCATCTTCTGGGACAACCGACCGGCTGGCCGCCCATCTTCGCCGATCCCTGGTGGGTCAAAGGGGCCTTGATCATGATCAATGTCTGGCTGGCCTATCCCTACTTTATGCTGATCAACAGCGGCGCCCTCCAGGCCATCCCGACGGAAATGTACGAAGCCGCCGACCTCGACGGCGCCAACAGCTGGCAGAAATTCTGGCATCTCACCCTGCCGATGCTGCTCGTAGGGGTCGGCCCGCTGGTGTTGGGCTCATTCACCACCAACTTCAATGCCCTCAACGTGGTCTATCTCTTCAACCAGGGCGGTCCACCGATGGTCGGCACCTCGACCCCGGCCGGTCATTCCGACATCCTCATCAGTTACGTCTACCGGCTGGCCTTCGGCGGCGGCAGCGGCCAGGATTTCGGTTATGCCTCGGCCATTTCGATGATTATCTTCAGCATTCTGGCGATCATCACCCTCTTCCAGTATCGCTTTATGAAAGTCTGGGAAAAGGCGGGAGAAAATGTCTGAAAAAGCATTGCCCAACAAAATGCTCTGGACCGGGATCACACAATCCAAACGCAACCGGGCCCGTTTCACCCTGACGCTCAAACTGGTCTTCGCCTTTTTCGTGCTCGGCTTCACCTTCTTCCCGGTGCTGTGGACCGTCTCGGCCGCCTTCAATCCCACCAGCGGCCTGAGCGGTCAACAACTGATCCCCAACCGTCCCACTCTCGAACATTTCATGGAGATCCTCACCCAACGTCCCTTCGCCCTCTGGATCTTCAATTCGTTCAAAATCTCGTTGATTTCGACGGTCCTCTCCGTCTTGATGACCACGCTGGCAGCCTTCAGCTTTTCCCGTTTCCGCTTCAAGCTCCGTGAACCGCTCCTGTTGTTGGTGCTGCTGGTGCAGGTCTTCCCGGCCCTGCTGGCCATGACCGCCCTCTACGCCCTGATGCGCCAGATCGGCGAATACCTCCCCTGGCTGGGCATCAACAGCCACGGCGGGCTGATCCTGCTCTACATGGGCGGCGCGTTGGGGCTCAATGTCTGGCTGATGAAAGGCTTCTTCGATTCCATCCCGCGGGATCTCGATGAGTCCGCCATGATCGACGGGGCCTCCCACTGGCAGATCTTCTGGTGGATCATCTTCCCGCTGGCCCGCCCGATCATCGCCGTCATCGCCATCCTCACCTTCGTCGGCACCTACAGCGACTGGGCGCTCGCGCGGATCATGATTCAGGATCAGCAGCTTTTCACCCTGATGCTGGGCCTGCAACAATTCGTCCAGTTCGACTATGGACAGAATTGGGGCGCCTACGCCGCCGGTGCCGTCCTCGGAGCCTTACCCATCGTATTGATCTACATCATCTTGCAGGACTATATTATCGGCGGACTGACCGCCGGCGCAGTAAAGGGATAACACAATGCAAACCATGAATGAAAACCTCTTCGGGAGTCGAAAAATGTTCGAACGATGCGTCAAAGACGAAGTTCTATCCCGCCAGGGCGTGCGCCATCACCACCACCTGCCCCGAACCAACGAATCTCCCCTCCTGACCGTGACGGTAGAACTGGCACAAACGATAACCGGGGTCCAGTGTCGGATGACCGCCCCCGAAAGCCGGGTCATTTCCCTGCAACAAACCGATATCACCTGGGATCATCTCAACTGGAGCTATCGCCAGACCTGGCAAGGGGAATTGCCGGCCTATCCCGGCGGAACTCTGGTGCGCTACACCGTCGAGGCCCTGCCCGCCGACGGCAGCGCCCCCATCCCGGCCGACAACGGAGCCGTTTTCTCCTACATCGTCGATCCTTTGTCGGCGCCGGAATGGAGCAAGGAAGCGCGCATCTACCAGATCTTCGTCGACCGCTTCAATCCGGGAGCAGGGCACTCCTGGGATCCAACAAAACGGCTTAACGAAGTCTACGGGGGAACGCTGCGAGGCATCATCGAAAAACTGGATTATCTGGCCGATCTAGGGATCAATTGTCTGTGGCTTACACCCATCTTCCCCGACACCACGCCGCATGGATACCATGCCACCGACTACTTCACCGTCAATCCCCGGCTGGGAACGATGGAAGAGGTCCACGAACTGGTCCGGGAAGCCCACGCCCGCGGCATCCGGTTGCTGCTGGATTTTGTAGCCAACCACATGGGCCGACGCCACCCGGCCTTCCAGGCAGCCCTGCGCGATCCCCAAAGCGAAACGCATTCCTGGTTCACCTGGTACGACTGGCCGAAAAGCTATGCCACCTACTTCAATATCCGCGAACTGCCCAAAATCAACGCCGATCATCCCGGCGCCCGCGACTACCTCCTGGGCAGCATCCGCTTCTGGCTTCAGGAAGTCGGCTTTGACGGGTTGCGGCTCGACTATGCCGACGGCCCCTCGCCCGATTTCTGGACGGCCGTGCGGGCGCTGATCCAGGAGATCAAACCGGAGGCCTGGTTCTTTGGAGAAATCGTGCGCGCCTCGGAAGTCCAGCGCAGCTACGCCGGCCGGCTTCAAGGGACCCTGGACTTCATGCTGGCCCAGGCCCTGCGCGACCTGTTCGGCTTCGGCAATCTGACGCCCGCCGCCTTCGACGCCTTCCTGACTCAGCACGAAGCCTACTTCCCGCCGGAATTCAGCCGTCCCGCCTTCCTGGACAACCACGACATGAACCGGTTCCTCTGGATCGCGGGTAACGATCTGCGTCGGTTAAAACTGGCCGCCCTCTGCCTCTACACCCTGAGCGAGCCGCCCATCCTCTACGCCGGCACCGAACTGGGGCTCTCCCAGCAAATGGGCAAAGACGACCATGGCAGCCAGGGGATGGAAGAATGCCGGCTCCCCATGCCGTGGGAAAACGGGGATCAGGAATTGAGGGATTATTTCCGCAAGCTGATTCACTTCCGCCGCGACCATCCCGTCCTGTGGAACGGTCTCCGGGAAACGGTCCATGTCGATAACGAAGCCGGCACCTACGCCTATCTGCGCCGCAACGACCGGGAAACCATCCTGATCGCCTTCAACCTCAGCGACCAGCCCCGGCAGCTCACCCTGGCAGGCCGGGAAATCCCGTTAGCCCCCCTGAGCGGAGAACTCCTCGAACTCCACTCTTAAAAAAGTTATGTTTTCGGCGGCTTTCTAACTCACGGTGCGGGGTAAATTTAGAGTTTTTTTGCAATACCGCAAAAGTAACTCAGCGGCAAACCGGAAGAAATACACCGCGGAGGCGCAGAGATCGCTGAGAGAGACAAAAGAGACTTTTTAAGCTTTTTCTCTGCGAACTCTGCGTCTCGGCGGTGAGTTCTGAGTGAATTATGCGGTACTGCGAAAAAACTCTCTTCACGTTTTACGTTTTACTCAGGGCATCTCCGGCAAATCCTTCAACGCCGCAAAGGCCACCCCCACCATCGACGGCCCCGTATGCGCCCCCATCATCGGCGTCATCGGGCAGCCCTCCATCCAATGACACTTGAAATGCGGCTCGATCAAAACCTTCAACTGCTTCACCGCCTCCGGATTCTCTGCATGGCCCAGCTGCACCCGTAGCTCAGTGCCGTCCGGATAACGCTGCGTCATCTGCTTCACCAACCCTTCCAACGCCCCTTTAAAGGTTCGGGCCATCCCCCGTTGCTCATACATCCCCTGCGGCTTGGAAACCCCAATCAACGGCCTCAGATGCAACATCGAAGCGATCAACCCTTTCATATGGCTGATCCGCCCCCCATGGATCAGATACTGCAAATCATCCAACGTGTAAACACTGTCGCTGGCCGCTCCAATCGCATGGATCATTGCCACAATCCGCTCCACCGACCAGCCGGCCTGGATGGCCCGGGCCGATGCCGCCACCATCCAACCCAACACCGCCGAGAGCGTGCGGGTATCGACCAGCGTGATATTCGCCTCCGGCACCATCTCCCGTCCGGCCGTCGCCGCATTCAACGGCGCGCTCAGGCCTGAAGACATATGGATCGAGAGAATATCGGGATCGTCTTTCGCCAGTTTACGGTAAACTTCCGCAAAATCTCCCGGCGAAGGGGCGGCCGTCTGAGGCAGCTCACGGGTCTGCACCAGCAGTCGATAAAGTTCAGAAGATTTAAGATCTACACCGCTAATGTAGGTCTTTCCGCCCAGAGTAATCCGGTGCGGCACAACGTGGATATTGTAAGCTTCAACCTGCGCCTGAGGTAAATCCATTCCACTGTCGGTAACGATTTGCATGAGCTGCCTCTTTCTCTCTATTAATACCTTCCACGGAGCCGCACTTCAAAGGGGAATTAAGCTACTCTATCATAAAATCCGCAGTTAGGGAAATGTTTGAACGCCTTTAAAACATTTTGGGCGCCGGGTCTACGACCCGGCGCCCAAAATGTTTAACTGACTTAAGAAATCAACCCAGCAGCTTCAATAAATCCTTCTTTTCCAGAAAATGATAGGCCAGCAGCTTCCCATTGTAAACAATTGAAAAAACTCCATAGGGCGAAGGCGCCAGAGCCCGGGCCTCGGCTGCGGTCCGAGGCTCCACCACCTTCACCGGAATGCCCAGTTCCTGCCCGACCTCCCGCACCGTCTCCGTCGCATCGACCAGATAGGGACATTGCCCCGTCAACAAAACCGTCAACCCGTCGCCGAAACGGGCCGCCCGTTCTTCCCATCCCCCGGGAAAAGTCGGCAGCGGAGCATCGCCCCAACGTTTCACCAACAGATCGAACGGCGGCAACTGCGCCACCGATTGAAATCCCTTGCGCATGAAAAACTTATTGTCGTTCAACCAATTGCCGCTGCTGCTCAACATCACCAACCCCGCACTCCCGGCTGCCCGGGCATCCTCCTCACAGGCCGCCAGCAACTGCGAAGCATAACCCTTCCCCTTGCCGGTGCCCACTACCCACATGCAATGAATTACCGTATACCCCGTCGCCTCGATTGCCCGCCAGGTCGCCTCGCCCGGCAGATATTCAATAAACGCAATCGATCGCTTCCCCTCATACAGGATCTTGATCTTCATCCCCTCGGCAAAACAGGACTTCGTCCAGGCCAGCTTGCGCTGATAACCCGGCGACTTGACCTTGCTCTTAAAGCAGAAAAAACCTTCCCGCCCTACATTTTCAGCATCCACCGTCACCACCCGAATCTCTTCACCGGCCATCATTGCTCTTCCTTATCTCTAAAAATTTAAAACTTGCCTGCTTACATTATAAAAATTTACATGTCAAAAGCTGTCATATATAACCTCACAAAGAACCTTTTCCAGAACTTTGCCACGCACTTCTTCTATACCCCCACTATACCCTTTCAGTCACAAATTCAAATTATTTTGTTAACAAAATCCGTATCCATAAATAGTATTTAACTCCCTTCCTTTCCCCTTTATAGTCTTGTTATCCAACATTGCACTCCCTCTTTCACTTTTTAAAGCACTTCCTCAGCGAATCCTGTATTTGAAAAATTTCCCGCCGCTCGCGCGACCGGAGTCACCCTTCATGCCCTCAGCTGTGGCCATTTTATTGGATTGGTAACTGCTTAATAACTGATTGGAGGATAAAATGTTTACAAGATGGATTTGGATTGGTCTGGG